>NZ_CP167912.1:0-710000 GCF_041507355.1 Azospirillum sp. HJ39
CAGCGCCTGCCGCAGTTCCGGCACGGCCTTGAACAGGTCGGCGACGAGGCCGTAATCGGCGACCTGGAAGATCGGTGCCTCCTCGTCCTTGTTGATGGCGACGATGACCTTGCTGTCCTTCATGCCGGCCAGATGCTGGATCGCGCCCGAGATGCCGACGGCGATGTAGAGGTCCGGCGCCACGATCTTGCCGGTCTGCCCGACCTGATAGTCGTTCGGCACGAAGCCGGCATCGACGGCGGCACGGCTCGCACCGACCGCGGCGCCCAGCTTGTCGGCCAGCGCCTCCAGCAGCGGGAAATTCTCGCCCGACTGCATGCCGCGCCCGCCCGACACGACGATGCGCGCGCTGGTCAGTTCCGGCCGCTCCGACTTCGACAGCTCGGCCGAGACGAAGCCCGACAGGCCGGGGTCGGCCACCGCGGCGACCGGCTCGACCGGGGCGGCGGTGCCGGTGGAACCGGCGGCCTCGAAGGCGGTGGTGCGGACGGTGAGGATCTTCACCGGATCGGCGGATCGCACGGTGGCGATGGCGTTGCCGGCATAGATCGGCCGCTCGAAGCTGTCGGCCGACACAACCGCGGTGATGTCGGAGATCATCGCCACGTCGAGTAGCGCCGCGACCCGCGGCAGCACGTTCTTGCCGGTCGAGGTCGCGGCGGCGAGGATATGGCCGTAGCCGGGGGCGAGCGACACCAGCAGCGCCGCCAGCGGTTCGGCCAGGGCATGCCCGTAGGCGGCATCGTCGGCCAGCAGCACCTTGGCGACGCCGTCCAGCCTGAAGGCGGCGTCCGCGGCGGACGCGGCGTTGCGGCCGGCGACCAGGACATGGATGTCGGAACCGAGCCCCTTGGCGATCTCGGCGGCGGCGGTCACCGCATGGGCGGTGGCGGGCTTGAGGGTCGCGTTGTCGTGGTCGGCGAGGATCAGGATGGGCATGGGGCGGGTCCTTTGGTGGCGGGGCTTGGCGGATGGTGTGGAGGAGTGTCGGCTGCGGATGCCCCCTCCCTAACCCTCCCCCGTTTCACGGGAGAGGGGACTGCCGCCGCTGCGCGAACAATTCACGCCGGCAAGCGTCCTACCCCCTCTCCCGCGTGAGCGGGGGAGGGATGGGGAGGGGGCAATGGAGCGACCACTCCCTTCAGATCACCCGCGCCTCGGTCTTCAGCTTGTCGATCAGCGCAGCGACGTCGGCGACCTTGACTCCGGCCTTGCGCTTGGGTGGCTCGACCACCTTCAGCGTCGTCAGCCGCGGTGTCACGTCGACGCCGAGCGCGTCGGGCGTGACGATCTCCAGCGGCTTCTTCTTCGCCTTCATGATGTTGGGCAGCGAGGCGTAGCGCGGCTCGTTCAGCCGCAGGTCGGCGGTCACCACCGCCGGCAGCTTCAACTCCACCGTCTCCAGCCCGCCGTCGATCTCGCGGGTCACCGCGACCGTGCCCTCACCGGCGACGACCTTGGAGGCGAAGGTGCCCTGGCCCCAGCCGAGCAGGGCGGCCAGCATCTGGCCGGTCTGGTTGCAATCGTCGTCGATCGCCTGCTTGCCGAGGATGACCAGCCCCGGCGCCTCCTTGTCGACCAGCGCCTTCAGGACCTTGGCGACCGCCAGCGGCTCGGTCGCCCCGTCGGTCTGCACCAGGATGGCGCGGTCGGCTCCCATGGCGAGCGCGGTGCGCAGCGTCTCCTGGCACCCGGCCGGGCCAACCGACACCACGACGATCTCGCTCCCCGTGCCGGCTTCCTTCAGCCGTACCGCCTCTTCTACGGCGATCTCGTCGAAGGGGTTCATGCTCATCTTCACGTTGGCGGTCTCGACGCCGCTGCCATCCGCCTTCACGCGGATCTTCACGTTGTAGTCGACCACCCGCTTGACGGGGACGAGGATTTTCATGGCTTACCTCCTTATGCGGCTCTGATGTCGGCGAGGCGGAACATCAGCGATTCCCCTTCCCGGGCAGCCGATGCAGGATCTCCCCGACGATTCCGCGGCGGAACAGCAGGACGCAGACGACGAAGATGCAGCCGATGACGACCGGCACCGGCAGGCTGGTGGCGGCGAGGTAGCTTTCCAGCGTGACCACCAGCGCCGCCCCCACCACCGGGCCGAGCAGCGTGCCCATGCCGCCGAGCAGCGTCATCAGCACCACCTCGCCCGACATCTGCCACGTCACGTCGGTCAGCGAGGCCAGCTGGAACACCAGCGCCTTGGTCCCGCCGGCCAGCCCCGCCAGGCTTGCCGACAGCACGAAGGCCACCAGCTTGTAGCGGTCGGTGCGGTAGCCGAGCGACACCGCCCGCGGCTCGTTCTCGCGGATCGCCTTCAGCACCTGCCCGAACGGCGAATGCACCGTGCGCCACACCAGCGCGAAGCCGCCGAGGAAGATCGCCAGCACGACGTAATACATCGTCAGCGGCTGGTTGAGGTCGAACAGCCCGAACAGCATGCCGCGCGGCACGCCCTGGATGCCGTCCTCGCCATGGGTGAAGGGAAGCTGCAGCGCCAGGAAGAAGATCATCTGGCTCAGCGCCAGCGTGATCATGGCAAAGTAGATGCCCTGCCGCCGGATGGCGATCATCCCGAAGACCAGCCCCATCAGCCCGGCGACGGCGGTGGCGGCGACCAGCCCCGCCTCCGGCGCCCAGCCCCATTCCTTCACCGTGTGGGCGGCAATGTAGGCCGCCCCGCCGAAGAAGGCGGCATGGCCGAAGCTCAACAGGCCGGCGAAGCCGACCAGCAGGTTGAAGGCGCAGGCGAACAGCGCGAAGCACAGCAGCTTCATCAGGAACACCGGGTACAGCAGGAACGGCGCCAGCACCGCCAGCAGCAGCCCGCCCCCCAGCAGCAGCGCCTTGCGCGCCCCCGCCTCCATCCCCGTCCGCGGCAGCGCCTGGGTTTGCATGCTCATCGCCTATCTCTCCCGTCCGAACAGGCCGGCCGGCTTCACCATCAGCACCACGGCCATGATCACGAACACCACGATGTTGGAGGCCTCCGGGTAGACCAGCTTGGTCAACCCCTCCAGCAGCCCCAGACCCAGACCCGTCACGATGGCGCCCAGGATCGACCCCATGCCGCCGATCACCACCACCGCGAACACCACGATGATGATGTTGGAGCCCATCAGCGGCGACACCTGGTAGATCGGCGCCGCCAGCACCCCGGCCAGCCCGGCCAGCGCCACCCCGAAGCCGTAGGTCAGCGACACCATCACCGGCACGTTGATGCCGAAGGCCTGCACCAGCGTCGGGTTCTCCGTCGCCGCCCGCAGATACGCCCCCAGCTTCGTCCGCTCGATGGCGAACCAGGTGCCCAGGCACACCAGCAGCGACGCCGCCACCACCCAGCCACGATATGTCGGCAGATACATGAAGCCCAGGTTGGTGCCGCCCTTCAGCAGGTCGGGGATCGGATAGGGCTGGCCCGACACGCCATACTGGTGGCGGAAGGCGCCCTCGAAGATCAGCGCCAGCCCGAAGGTCAGCAGCAGCCCGTAGAGATGGTCGACCGTGTAGAGCCGGCGCAGCAGCGTGCGCTCCAGCACCAGCCCAATGGCGCCGACCGCCAGGGGCGCCAGCACCAGCGCTCCCCAATAGCCGATGCCGGCATAGGTCAGCAGCAGCCACGCCACGAAGGCGCCAACCATGTACAGGGCGCCGTGCGCCATGTTGACGACGTTGAGCATGCCGAAGATCACCGCCAGCCCGAGGCTGAGCAGCGCATAGAAGGAACCGTTGATCAGGCCGAGCAGCAGCTGGCCGAACAGGGCCTGCGGCGGAATGCCGAGCAGATGGGACATGGTGGGTCTCTCGTCTCCCGCTTCACACGCCGAGATAGGTGTGGAGCTTGTCCATGTTGGCGTTGAGCCGGTCGTTGGGGATCATGTCCACCACATGCCCCTCCTCCATGACGTAATGGCGGTCGGCGATGGTGGCGGCGAAGCGGAAATTCTGCTCGACCAGCAGGATGGTGAAGCCGCGCGCCTTGAGCGCCCGCACCGCCACGCCGATCTGCTCGATGATGACGGGCGCCAGCCCTTCGGTCGGCTCGTCCAGCAGGATCAGGGTGGCACCGGTGCGCAGGATGCGGGCGATCGCCAGCATCTGCTGCTCGCCGCCCGACAGCCGCGTGCCCTGGGTCGAACCGCGGCCCTTCAGGTTGGGGAACAGCTCGTAAATCTGGGCGACGGTCATGCCGCCCTCCTTCACCACCGGCGGCAGCGTCAGGTTCTCGTCGACGCTGAGGCTCGAGAAGATGCCGCGCTCCTCCGGCACATAGCCGATGCCGAGCCGCGGGATCCTGTGCTGGGCCATGCCGATCAGCTCCTGGCCCTGGAAGCGGATCGAGCCGGTGCGCTTGCCCATGATGCCCATCACGGCGCGCATGGTCGAGGTCTTGCCGGCGCCGTTGCGGCCAAGGAGCGTCACCACCTCGCCGTGGCGCACCTCCAGGCTGACGCCGTGCAGCACATGGCTCTCGCCGTAGAAGCCGTGCAGGTCGGAAATCTCAAGCATCGCCGTTCCCACTTGGGCGGTTTTCGTCTGCATCCCATCAGGCATGTCCGGTCCCCCCAGTGCCCATGTACGCTTCCATCACCTGCGGGTTCTTCGACACCACCTCGTAGGGCCCCTCGGCGAGGATCTCGCCGCGGCGGAGCACGGTGATGGTGTCGGACAGGTGGGCGACGACCGAGAGGTTGTGCTCGACCATCAGCACGGTGCGGTCGGCGGCGACGCGCTTGATCAGGGCCGCGGTGCCCTCGATGTCCTCATGGCCCATGCCGGCCAGCGGCTCGTCGAGCAGCATCACCTCCGGGTCGAGCGCCAGGGTGGTGGCGATCTCGAGCGCGCGCTTGCGGCCGTAGGGCAGCTCGGCGGCGGTGTGCCCGGCCCAGGGGGAGAGGTTGACCGCCTCGATCAGCTCCAGCGCGCGATCGTGCAGGTCGTAGAGCGACGACTCCGACTTCCAGAAATGGAAGCTGGTGCCGAGCGGGCGCTGGAGGGCGACGCGGACATTCTCCAGCACGCTGAGATGCGGGAAGACGGCCGAGATCTGGAAGGACCGCACCAAGCCCATCAGCGCGATGTCGGCCGGCTTGGTCCTGGTGATGTCGCGGCCCTTGTAGAGGATCCGGCCGCGGGTGGGCGTCAGGAACTTGGTGAGCAGGTTGAACACCGTGCTCTTGCCGGCGCCGTTCGGGCCGATCAGCGCATGGATGGTGCCCCGCTTCACCTGCAGGTTCACCTCCTTGACCGCGACGAAGCCCTTGAACTCCTTCGTCAGGTTGCGCGCTTCCAGGATGATGTCGTCGGTGGGTCCGGTGGTCATTCCTGTCCTTTCCCGGTCTTGGGTCGGTCGATCGGCGGCGGACCGACATAGCGTGATGTCGGTCGCAGCATGCGCCCGGTCCGTTCCTGTTCGCGCACATGCGCCGCCCATCCGGCTGAACGGCTGGCCGCGAAAAACGGTGTGAAGCCGGCCCGCGGCACACCGAGCGCCTCCAGCAGCAGGGCGGCGTAGAATTCCACATTGGTGTGCAGGGGCCGGTCGGGTCGACGCGACGCCATCACCGACAGCACCGTCCGCTCGACCGTTTCGGCGAAGGCGAGCCGACCATCGGGCGCCCGGCTCGCGCCGGACCGCTGCAGCGCCAGCAGGCTGTCCTTCATGATGTCCGCGCGTGGATCGCGGATGTGGTAGGCCCGCGACCCGAAGCCCATCAGGCGCTCCCCCCGGGCGAGCGCGGCCACCACCCAGCCTTCCGCATGACCCTCCTCGCCGATGGCGTCCAGCATGTCGAGGACCAGCCCCGGCGCGCCGCCATGCAGCGGCCCTTCCAGCGCGCCCAGTGCCGCCACCGCGGCGGCCGACAAGCCGCCCCCGGTCGAGGCGACCACGCGGGCCGTGAAGGTCGAGGCGTTCACGCCATGATCGACCATGGCAACCAGATAGCGACCCAGGGCCTGCGTTTCCGCCTCGCCTGGGGTTGCGCCATGGATCATGCGCAGCAGGTCGGCTGCATGCGGCAGGGAGCGGTCCGGCGCCACCGGAGCTTGACCGCGAACCAGCCGGATGGCCGAAGCGGCGGCGACGGCGGTCCCTGCCACCAGCAGCAGCGGCGTCATCGCGGCCCCCGGCAGCGAGGCCAGCAGGCAGCGCTGAAGCTCGATCGCCGTAAGATCGGACGGCATCGCCGCGAAACGGGGAGACAGCCGCGCAAAGGCGTCGCATCTCGCCGCTCCCAACGCATCCAGGCTCATCCGTGCCGGGATCTCCACGTCCCACAGGATCGCCGCGACCTCTTCATAGGAGCGGTCGATCAGGTCGGGCAGGCGATGCCCGCGCATCACCATCTCGCCCGTCGCCGGGTCGCCACCGCTCAGGCTGGTATCGGCGGCCGATATCCGCTCCATCGTCATGCTGTCCGGTAAGGGGGGAGGGGCGCCACCGCCGGAAGGGCTGCGGCGGATTCGATGGAAATCCTAAGCAATCCGCCCTCCGGCTCAACTTCGTTAATGTAAGCGGTGCATTACCATCGGTTATGCATAGCCAGGGGCCGGTGCCCTGCGGGGGCCGCCTACATCTTCTTGACCAGAGGGCACTCGCTTTCCGACAGCGGCCGGAAGGCGCGGTCGGCGGGAATGCTGCGGACCAGCTTGTAATAGTCCCAGGGCGCCTTGGATTCGGCCGGGGTCTTGACCTGGAACAGAGACATGTCGCGCAGCACCCGGCCATCCTCGCGCACCGTGCCGTTCTTCGTCATGAAGTCGTTTACCGGCGTCGCCTTCATCGTCGTCATGACGGTGGGGGCGGCGTCGGTCCCGGCCGCCTCGATCGACTTCAGATAATGGCTGACCGCGCCGTAGACGCCGGCCTGGTAGAAGGTCGGCATCGCCTTGCGCTTCTCGAAGAAGCGCTTGGAAAAGGCCCGCGTCCCGTCGTTCATGTCCCAATAGAAGGGCGTCGTCAGCATGATGCCCTGCGTCGACGGCAGGCCCAGCGCGTGGACCTCGCTGATGGCGAGCAGCAGCGCCACGATGTTCTTGCCGGACTGGCCGAGCCCGAATTCCGCCGCCTGCTTGATGGCGTTCTGGGTATCGGCCCCTGCGGTGGCGAGCGCCACGACCTTGGCCGGCGATGCCTGGGCCTGGAGCAGGAAGGAGGAGAAGTCGGCATTGTTGGCCGGCATCCGGACGCTCCCCATCACCTTGCCCTTCTGGCCTTCGACGACGGCGCCGGTGTCACGCTCCAGCGCATGGCCGAAGGCATAATCGGAGGTCAGGAAGAACCAGCTGTCCAATCCCGAGGCCACCACTGCCTCGCCGGTCACATGGGCCAGCGCATAGGTGTCGTATGTCCAGTGGATGCCGTTCGGCGTGCAGGCCTTGCCGGTCAGGTCGGAACTGGCCGGCGAGGAGAAGATGGCGATGCGGTTCGCCTCCTTGGTGATCTGCTGCACCGCCAGCGCCACGGCGGAGTTCGGCACGTCGATGATGGCGTCGACCTGATCGACGTCGTACCAGCGCCGCGCCGTCGAGGCGCCGACATCGGCCTTGTTCTGGTGGTCGGCGAAGATCAGTTCGACCGGCGTGCCGCCGATGGCGCCGCCGAAATCCTCCACCGCCATCTGCGCAGCGGCGATCGAACCCTGTCCGGTGCTGTCGGACAGCTGGCCCGACAGGTCGGTCAGGATGCCGATCTTGATCTTGCCGTCGCTGTAGGCCGCGCCTTGGGCAAGCGCCGGCTGGTACAAGGTCTGGGCGAGCAGGCAGGCGGCGACGGCCGCCGTCACGGCATAACGGTTCATGGTTTCCTCCCGAAGGTTCTTTATTGAGTGCTCAGACGGCGTCCCTGGACGCGGCGGCATGCTGGGCGGCCAACCGCCCGAACACGGCGCCGCGCAGGACCGAGGTCGAGCCGGTATAGACCTGGTGGTAGAGGCCCACCGTCTCGCCCGCCGCATAGAGTCCCGGCATCGGCCGCCCGTTGCCGTCCAGCACGCGGGCGTCGGAATCCACCTTCAACCCGCCGAAGGTGAAGCAATTGGCGGAAACGATGGGGAAGGCGCGAAACGGCCCCTTGACCAGCGGGCGCGCCCAGTTGGTCTTGGCCGGGCTCAGCCCGGTGGTCGCCAGCCCGTCCACCCGCGTCGGGTCGAAGCGGCCGGCGTCGGCCGGACAGGCGGCGTTGTAGGCGGCGACCGTCGCCATCGTGGCCTCCCGCGGCAGGCCCAGCTTCTCGACCAGGGCGTCGAGGGTGGGCGCCTCGATGGCCAGCACGTCGCTGCGGATGCTGGTGCGCCAGCGCGGGATGTCCTCGACCTGATCGTCGAACAGGACATAGGCGATCCCGTCCGGCTGGTCGGCCACGATGCGGGTGATGTGGTCGTAGGTCGCGTCGGCGGTGCCCGGCGCCTCGTCGAGGAAGCGCTCGCCGCGCTTGTTGACCAGCACGCCATAGGGCCAGATGAAGATCACCGCTTCCGGCTGGCGGGAGCGGGGGTCGACCGGCTCGGCATGGTAGGAGCCGAAATCGCCGGCCGGCGCCGCCCCGGCGTCGAGCGCCATGCGGATGCCCTCGCCGCGGTTGTAGTAGCCGCCGCGCGCCACCGGCCGCACATGCTTGGCCCGCTGGCCCATGTAGCGGGTCATCATCTCCGGATTGCCTTGATAGCCGCCGGAGGCCAGGATCGTCGACCGGCCGCGGATGGCGACGCGCAAGCCGTCCGTCCCGGTGGCGTGGACGCCGCCGATACGGCCCTGCCCGTCGCGCAGCAGGTCGAGCGCCGTGGTGCGGTAGAGCACGCGGGCACCGAGCGCCTTCGCCTCGGCCATCAGGCGCTCGATCATGGCAAGGCCGCCGCCCTGCGCCGCGATGCGCTGGGTGTTCTGGGTCAGCAGATAGATCGGCTGCGGCTCGAAGCGCAGGCCGAAGCCCTTCAGCCAGGCGATGGTCGGCGGCACCCGCTCGGCGAAGCGGGAGATCACCTCCGGATCGGGAAAGGGGTGGGCCTTCACATAGTCCGGCCAATGCTCGTAGGGTTCGGCGGCGGCGGCCAGCACGTTGGGGTCGATGTTCAGCCCGGCGTTGGCGGCGAAATGCTCCTCGAAATCGTCGGCGATCTCGGAATCGTTCTTCATCCGCATATAGGCTTCGGTCCAGCGTGAGTTGCCGCCGAAATCCTCCTCGGGCGCCCGCTCCAGCAGGGTGACCGACAGGCCGGCCTGCAGCGCCGTCACCGCCGCCGAAAGCCCGGCGATGCCGCAGCCGACGATGACCAGATCGCTGATGGCCAGATCGCTGATGGCGTAGTCAGACATCCGTGTTTCCTCCGTCATTTGATTGATCTCCCGATCTGTCCCGCATTATCCCGCGAGGCGTTTCCGGTCGCTGTCGGGTTCGCTGTCGGCCACGACGATTCCGGCCTCCGTCAGTTGCTCGATCGCCGCCGGACCGTAGCCGAGTTCGGCCAGCACCGCGCGCGTGTCCTGCCCGACGCGCGGCGGATCGCGGCGGATGGTCAGATCGGCGTCCGCCACATGGATCGGCAGCCGCGGCAGGGCGGTCCGCACCCCGTTGGGCAGGGTGGTCGGCATCAGCCCGCCGGTCGCCTGCAGGTGCGGGTCGTCGAACAGATCCTCCGGCCGGGCGATGGGCGCGAAGGGAATGCGGGCGCGCTCGCACACCGACACGGCCTCCTCCATCGACAGGCCGCCGAACAGGGCGGTCAGCAGCGGCAGCAGGCGCGGCCGGGCCGCGATGCGGTCGTTGTTGGTGCGGAATTCCGGATCGTCGCGCAGGTCCGGCCGGTCGATGACGGCGCAGAAGCGCTCCCAATGGCTGTCGGTGGTGATGCCGACGAAGATCGGCCGCCCGTCGGCGGTGCGGAAGGTCTCGTAGACCGCCCAGGCCGACACGCGCTCCGGCATCGGCGGGATCGGCCCGTCCGACTGTGCGGCGTAGCAGAGATGCTGCCCCATCAGGAACACGGTCGTCTCGAACAGGGCGGTTTCGATGGCCTGGCCCTTGCCGGTCCGCTCACGCTCGCGCAGCGCCACCAGGATGGCGATGACCGCGAACATGCCGCCGGTGATGTCCACGACCGAGGTGCCGGCCCGCAGCGGCCGGCCGCTCGGCCCGGTCATGTAGGCGAGCCCGGTCATCATCTGCACCACCTCGTCGAGCGCGAGGCGGCCGGCATAGGGGCCGTCGAGGAATCCCTTCAGGCTGGCATAGATCAGGCGCGGGTTGACGCGGGTGAGCGCGTCGGCACCCAACCCCAGCCGCTCCATGGTGCCGGGGGCGAAATTCTCCACCAGCACATCGGCCTCTGCGACGAGACGGCGTGCGATGTCGCGGCCTTCCTGCGTCTTCAGGTCGACCGCCAAGGAGCGCTTGTTGCGGTTGAAATAGCCGAAATAGCCGGTGCCGAAGCCCTTCAGATGGCGGGTCGGCTCGCCGTTGGGCACCGGTTCGATCTTCACCACGTCGGCGCCGAGGTCGGCGAGGATCATCGCGCAGGACGGCCCCATCACCGTGTGGCCGAAATCGAGGATTTTGACGCCGGCCAGGGGAAGCGGCTTGTCGGGGGATCGGGCGGGGGACTGGTCGGTCATGCGCCGTCTCCTGGAACAGGGCGCGGCGACGCTCCGTCGTAGCGGTAGGGGATGGACGGCGGCATCGGTCCCTTGATGCGGCCGCCCTGCTGCGACTGCTCCCAGGCATGCGCCAGGATGCCGACCGAGCGCGACAGCACGAACAGCCCGCGCCCCAGCCCGGCCGGGAAGCCGAGTTCGGCGAACACCACGGCGGTGGCTCCGTCGATGTTCATCGGCAGCCGCCTGCCCTTGCGCGAGGCAAGGGCATCCTCCACCGCGCGGCCGATGGCGGCGGCCTCTCCCGTCACGGCGCCCTCCCCCTTCGCCGTCTCCACCAGGGCCAGCAGCCGGCCGGCGCGCGGGTCGACGGGATGGAAGCGGTGGCCGAAGCCGGGGATGTGCTCGCGCCGCTCCAGCCGGGCGGCGATCTCGCTCTCCGCCGCCACGGCCGCGGGCATGCCTTCGGCCATGCGTGCGGCGACGGCGGCGTACAGCTCCATGCATTGCTGGCCCGCGCCGCCATGGACGTCGCCCAGCGCGTTGATGCCGGAGGCCATGGCGTTGTTCAGCCCGACGCCGCAGGTGGCGGCCATGCGGGCCGTGGCGATGGACGGCGCCTGCGGCCCGTGGTCCACCGCCGCCACCAGCGCGGCACCCAGCAGCCGGCCCTGCGCCTCTGACGGCAATTCGCCGCGGAGCATCAGCCAGACCATGTCGGGAAAGCCGATCGTGCCGATCAGTTCCTCGATGGCGTAGCCGCGCACCCGGATGGAACCCGGATGGATGTCGATGATCGACGTCCGCCACCAGCCGGCGGCGGTATCGATGGTCGCTTCGGACATGGGAATGCTCCCGGGGCAATGCCCCTGCAGGCCTGGCCTCAGCCGAGCACGAAGGGGTTGGCGCGGTTGGGCTTGGTGGTGATCCAGACGCTCTTGGTCTGGAGATATTCCTTGATCGCCTCCACTCCCCCCTCGCGGCCGAGACCGGAGCGCTTGTAGCCGCCGAAGGGCGTGGTGAAGCTGGTCGAGCGGTAGTTGTTCACCCACACCGTCCCGGCGCGCAGCCGGTCGACGCAATGCATCGCGCGGTGCAGGTCGCGCGTCCACACGCCGGCCGCCAGACCGAACTCGACGTCGTTGGCGATACGCAGCGCGTCCTCCTCGTCCTCGAAGGGAATGACGCAGAGGACCGGGCCGAACACCTCCTCCTGGGCGATGCGCATGTCGTTGCGAACGCCGGTGAAGATGGTCGGCGCGACGAACTGCCCCTGGCCGTATTCCGGCCCCGACAGGGCATGGCCGCCGAGCGCACAGACCGCCCCTTCCGCCTTCGCCATGTCGATCATCCGCAGGATTTTCTCCCATTGCGGACGGGTGGCGATGGGGCCGATCTGCGTCTCCATCGACGACGGGTCGCCGATGCGGGCCGCGCCGGCCGCCGCGACCAGCTTCCCGACGAAGGCGTCGTGGATGGTCTTCTGCACCAGCAGGCGCGAACCGGCCATGCAGGTCTGGCCCGAGGCGCCGAACACGCCGGAGATGGCCCCCTTCACCGCCTGGTCGAGGTCGGCGTCGTCGAAGACGATGTTCGGCGACTTGCCGCCCAGTTCCAGCGTCACCTTCTTCAGGCCCGGCGCCGCGGCCTCGTTGACGCGCTGGCCGCCGATGTCACCGCCGGTGAAGGCGACCTTGGCGGTCAGGCGGTGGCGGACCAGCGGCTCGCCCACCTCGCCGCCGAAACCGGTGACGACATTGACGACGCCGCGCGGGAATCCCGCCTCATGCGCCAGCTTCGCCAGCTCCAGGATGGAGGCGGAGGTGTATTCCGACGGCTTGATGACGATGGTGTTCCCGGCCGCCAGCGCCGGGGCCATCTTCCAGGTGGTCAGCGCCAGCGGCGAGTTCCACGGCGTGATGGCGACGACGACGCCGAGCGGCTCGTACTTCACATAGTTGAAGACGTCAGCCTTGTTGATAGGCACGACGGCGCCCTGAACCTTGTCGGCGAGGCCGGCATAGTAATGGAACCACTGGGCGACGTTCCGCACCTGTCCGCTGACCTCGGCCATCAGCTTGCCGTTGTCGCGCTGCTCGATGGCGCCCAGCCGGTCGACGTTGCTCTCGATCAGTTCGGCCAGCCGGCGCAGCAGGGCGCCGCGCTGGGTCGCGGTCAGCCCGGCCCACTCCGGCGACAGGAAGGCGCGGTGCGCCGCTTCGACCGCAAGGTCGGCATCGCCTTGAGTGCCGCGCGGGATCTCCGCCCAGGCCAGCCCCGAAAAGGGCTCCGTCGTTTCGAACCACTCGTTGGAAACCGGATCGCACCAGTCCCCATCGATGAACAGCTTGTAGCGTTCCACCCTTCGCCTCGCAAAAGTTCTGTTAGATAGAACCATGTTTCATCTAAGAGAACATACGCATGCTAAATGCGTCAAGTCCGAACCGTTTGCCTCCCCACTTTTCCGGCCTGTGCCTTGCGCCGGCCATCCTTGACGTCCGATGGTGGTGTCGGGGAAAAATGCGCGCCCAGGCTGCCAATGGCCCAGGCTGCCAATGAAGGATGCGAGATGACCGACGCGAAGCCGAACACGACCACCGCATCCGCCGGCGGGGTGGAGTCCGTCGACCGGGCGCTGAGCATCGTCGGCTGCTTCCAGGCGGGCGATCACGCGCTGAGTTTGACGGAAATCGCAACGCGGACCGGCCTTTATAAGAGCACCATCCTGCGGCTGACCGTGTCGCTGGAGAAGGCCGGCTATCTCGTCCGCCATCAGGACAAGTCCTATCGGCTCGGCCCGGAGTTGATGCGGTTGGGAGGGCTCTACCAGCGTTCGCTGCGGCTGGAGGACCATGTCCGGCCGGTGCTGCGCCAGCTGATGCGCGAGAGCGGGGAAAGCGCGTCCTTCTTCCGGCGCGAAGGGGCTTGGCGCATCTGCGCGTTCCGCGAGGATTCCACGCAGGCGATCCGCGACCATGTCCACGAAGGCGACCGCCTGCCCCTGGACCGGGGGGCCGCCGGCCATGTGCTCACGCGCTTCGCCGGGACGGTATCGGCGGCCGACTTTGCCGCCCTGCCCCTGCTCTCTTTCGGCGAACGCGAGTCCGAGACCGGGGCCGCCGCCGTGCCGGTCTTTTCCCAGCGGGAAGGGCTGATCGGCGCCCTGACCCTATCGGGCCCGCTGACCCGTTTCACCGAGGAACGTGTGACGGCGATGACGCGCCTGCTGCTGGCGGCCGGTCACCGGCTGTCGGAGACCCTGGGTGGGCACTATCAAACTTGAGATGTCTTCGGAAGGAACCCGCTCTTCAAGACGATGGGTCGAGTCGCTTCATCGTCTTGCGGCAATGGATCAGCGCGTCGCGAATCATGAAGTTGACCAGCGTCGGCGATACGCCGAGACTGGCCGCGATGTCCTTCTGGCTGTGGCCATGGATCCGATGCATCTCGAAGGCATAGCGGGTCCGCTCCGGCAGATCGGCCAAGGCGAATTCGAGCGTTTGCAGGAATTGGCGGTTTACGCTCACGCTTTCCGGCGACGCCGCGTCCGGCGTGCTTACCGCCTGCCCTTCCTCTTCCGCTGCGAGCAGGCGTGACTCCATGCCCTTCCGGCGGTAATGATCGATGGCCAGGTTGCGAACGACCATCATCAGGTAGCCCGCCTTGGCCCGGATGGAACTGGTCGACTCCGCCCCGAGCAGCTTCAGAAAGGCATCCTGGACGACATCTTCGGCATGGTGGCGACAGCCGGTGATCCGCTCGGCTATTCCGACCAACGAGCGCCGGTGCGTGGTGAAGACGTCGCACAGGGTCTGGCTTTCGACGGATCCTACCTGTCGCATGGAGATCTCCTTGCAGAGGGAAGCTGTAGCGGGCTGCAATCCCAATGGCTTGACAAGCTGCCGCAAGTTAATGCAACTGACAATCATTTGCAAACAGGGAAATAGCAGAATTTCCCTGCGCGGTTTCCAGCGTGCGTTGTAGGGGCTTTGGATGACCGATCGTCTCGCTGGGCTCCGCCCGACCATACGGCGCCACGGTGCCGGTCGCAGGGCGCCTGCGCTCGGCTGGCTGACGGTCTGCTGGGTCGCGGGCGGCTGGACGGTGTTGCCGGGCTTGCCGGCCCATGCCCTTTCGACCTCCACCGATCCGGCTCCCGCTCCGTCCGATATCGATCGGCCGGCAATTCAGGAGATGCTGCTGGAGATCCCTGCCCTCCCCCTTCGGGAGTCGCTGACCAGCTTCGGCCGCCAGACCGGCCTGCAGATTCTCTACAGCCCCGATGTCTTGTCCGACCACCGGTCGCGGGCCCTGTCGGGACGAATGGACCCGGCGGTCGCCCTTTCCATTCTGCTGAGCGGAACCGATCTCGCCTTCGAGATGCGGGGCCGGATGGTGACGATCGGCCGGTTGCAGGAGAATCCCGGCTTTCTTCCGGGCCTGACGGTGGAAGGCCGCACACCGTCGGCAGGCGCGGCGCGGATCCCCGGCCAGAGCCGCGGCGCCGGCAAAACCGCAACCCCTGTCGAGGATCTGCCGCAAGGGCTTTCCATCGTCACACGGGAAGACCTGGACCAGCGCGACGCCCAGGACATCAACAGCGCCCTCGCCTACAGCGCCGGGGTCCGCCCCATCGACTATCCAGGCGGCCAGGGCGCCATCGACGTCTTCGTGCGCGGCTTCCGCCAAAGCTCCGAATCCGTCATGATCGACGGGCTGCGAAGCGGCTACAACCCATATGGGCTGGAGTACGAGCCTTTCGGCGTGGAGCGGGTGGAGGTGCTGAAGGGCCCGGCCTCCACGCTCTACGGGGCAATGCCGCCCGGCGGAGCCATCGCCTTGGTCAGCAAGCGCCCGACCGACAGCCCGCTCCATCGGCTCCAGTTGCAGGGCGGCAGCCATGACCGGCGGCAGGTCACGGCCGACCTCAGCGACCGGATCGACGCCGGGGGAACGCTTCGCTACCGCCTGACGATGCTGTCACGGCGAAGCGGCACACAGGTCGAACGGACGCCGGACGACCGGCTCTATGTCGCGCCCGCCCTGTCCTGGTCGGCCGGCGATGGAACCGACATCACGCTGCTCGCCAGCTATCTCGATTTCCGCAAGATGGGTGCGGAGCAGAGTTTCCCGGCATCGGGAACCGTGCTGGACAATCCCTATGGCCGCCTGGGCTCAAACCTGTTTCTCGGCTACCCGGGATTGAGCTCCTACCGCTCGCGCACCCTGTCGGCCGGCTACGACATCCGGCATGCCCTGGCCGGGGACTGGACGCTGAATCAAACCTTGCGCTACAGCCGCAGCCGCGTCGGCTATCTGTCGAGCTGGGCGTCGTCGGGCTTGCTGGAAGCGGACCGCTACTACCGTTTCGGGTTGCAGGACCGGCCCAAGACCAGTTCGACCCTGCTGGTGGATACCAACCTTCAAGGCAACGCCAATACCGGCCCGCTTCGTCACGGCCTGCTGGCCGGGATCGACCATGGCCGCTACCGGGCGCACGAGACGCGGCGGAACGGCACGGTGGCCGACGCGCTCGACGTCTTCGATCCCGTCTATGGCGGCGCCTATGGCTGGGACACGACGCTTGCCCGCGACCTGACCGACAGCATCCGCCAGACCGGCCTCTATGCCCAGGACCAGATCGCCGCCGGCAACTGGCGGCTGACGCTCGGCGGACGGCTGGACTGGAGCAGCACCGGGGCGGTCGGCCGCCTGTCGGGCGGTCCACTGGTGGAGACGACCCAGTTCGACCGGGCCTTCACCAAACGCATCGGGCTGGCCTACCGGTCCGAAGGCGGCCTGACGCCCTATGCCGGCTATTCCACCTCCTTCCAGCCGAACAGCGACAGCGACGTGCAGGGTCGCCCCTTCTCGCCGAGCCGGGGGACACAGTTGGAAGCCGGGCTGCGCTACCGGCCCAAGGGCTTCGACGGACTCTTCACCCTGTCGCTGTTCCGTGCCGTCCAACGCAACCTCACCACCGCCGACCCGGACAATCCCGGCTATTCCGTCCAAACCGGCGAGGTGCGGTCGCGCGGCGTCGAGCTGGAGGCGAAGGCGGCGCTCGGAACCGGCACCGATCTGACGGCGGCCTACAGCTACACCGACGCGCAGGTCACCCGCGACAGCCCCTACCCCGGCGGGACCGACAAGACAGGAAAGCGCGTGGCCTCGGTTCCCCGCCACGCCGCCGCGGTCTGGCTGCGGCGGCACATCGACGAGGGAGCGGCCGGCGGCCTGACCGCCGGCATCGGGGTGCGCTATGTCGGTGCAACCTTCAATGCCGCGAACAGCGTGCGCGTCCCCTCCTACATGCTGGCCGATGTCAGCCTGGGCTACGATCTGGGGCGGCTCGGCCCGGCGCTCGACGGCGCCGCCCTCACCTTGACGGCGACCAACCTGTTCGACCGCCGCTATTTCTCGCCGGGTTTCTATGACAACTCCGTCTTCTACGGAAACCGCCGGATGGTGCTGGCGACCCTGTCCTACAACTGGTGACGACGGTCAGCCGGACGCTCCCAGATACCGGACCAAGGCATCGGCGATCAGATCCTGCGCCTCCTCCGCCTCGTCCACCAGGGCGCCCATCCGCAGGAAGTCGTGGGTCATGCCGGCATGGACCTGCACATCGACAGCCACGCCGGCCGCCGCCAGCTTGCGCCCGTAGGCGATCCCCTCATCGGCCAGCGGATCGCATTCGGCCAGCACGAGCAGTGCCGGTGCCAGGGATGACGCGACACCGGGAGGAATCTCCGCCAGCAATGGCGAGAAGCGCCCGTCCCGCCGGTCGGCCTCCTCGCGGGAATACTGGCGATAGAACCAGTCCAGCGTCGCCCGTTCCAGCAGATGCCCTTCGCCATACCGCTGCAGCGAAGCCGTATCGGCGGTGGCATCGGTCACCGGATAGATCAGCACCTGGAGCCGCGGGCGCGGCAGGCCGGGCTCTGCGGCGGCCCACAGGCTGATCGCCGCCGCCAGGCTGCCGCCGACGCTGTCGCCCCCGACCGCCAGCCGGCCGCTGTCGAGCCCCAGCCCGGCGCCGGTCCTGCCAAGCCAGTCCAGCGCGTCCAGCGCATCGTCGAAGGCCGTGGGAAAGCGGTGCTCCGGGGCCAGCCGGTAGCCCACCGAGAGGACCGCAACCCCGCTCTTCGACGCGATCGCCCGGCAAAGCCCGTCATGGGACTCCAGGCTGCCGACGACATAGCCGCCGCCATGGAAGAAGAGCAGCACCGGTGCCGGCACCGCAGCGGCCGGGTCCGCGGCATAGAGGCGGGCCGGCAGGACGGCGCCGTCGCGGGCCGGGATGGACAGGTCCTCCACCCGCCCGACCGGATCGCCGCCGGGATCCATCATGCGGGAGGTCCGCTCGAAGGCCAGCCGCGCCTCCGCCGGCGACAGGGCGTGCATCGGTTTCACCCTGCCGCCCTCCCGTCCACCCGCAGCGAGCGCGAGGAAGGCGGCGATATCGGGGTTCACAGGCATCGATCGGTGCTCCCGGTCAGGATGGGCGCGCTCATTCCGCGGCATCCGCTAGGTTGGTGGTCGTGGCGTCGGGCCGTGCCGCCGGCAGTCCGGCGATGTCCGCCGGGAAGCCCCCGTCCGGAAAGCCGTCAAGAAAGCCCTCATCGCGCGGCGCCTCGAAATGACCGCAGCCGAGCATCCGCCAGGGCAGCGGACGTCCGCCAAGCTGCGCCTCCATACGCAGCCGGTCGTCGTCGCGGCCGGCGATCCACCAACCCTGCACTGCGGCGGCAACCGGCAGGCAGGCAGGCAGGGCTGCGGACAGCCGCTTCAGATGGCGGGCGGTCAGGAAGGCCTGGGTGAGATCCTCCGCTCCCATCACGGCCCCCAATCCCTCGGTGCCGCCGGTACGGGGGTGATCGAACGCCTGCGAGATGGCGCTTCGGATCGCATCGGCATCTTCCGTTTCCGCCCCGGGCCGGACAAAAGCCGCCCCCGGCAGCATCACCGACAGAAAGCCGGCCAGATCGTCGCGCCAGTCATCCAACCCGCGCTCACGGATGCCCGGCGATGGCACGAAAGGATCGAGCAGGGCAAGCTCCCGCACGACCTCCCCCCGGCGCTCCAGCTCCGCCGCCATCAGTGCGGCAAGCGTTCCTCCCAGCGACCAGCCGAGCAGGTCGTAGGGGCCCTGCGGCTGCCGCTCGCGCAGCAGGTCGACATAGTCGCGCGCCATCTCCTCCAGCGACCGGTCCCGCCATGCCGGATCGAGCAGCATGCGCGACTGGATCGCCAGCACGCCCCGCCGCCCCTCCAGGCGACGGGCCAGCGGTTCGTAATCGAAAACCGTACCGAAGCCGGCATGGACGCAGACCAGCGGCGGCTGCCCGGCCATCTGCCGGTTCAGCGCCAGGATCGGCGAATGCCGGGCCTTCGACGCCGTCGCCCCCGCAGCCGTGCCGGCCAGTTCGGCGATGGTCGGCTTGCGGATCAGGTCGCGCAGCTTGAAGGACACTCCCAGCGGCTTCAACGCCCGTGCACGGGTCACCAGCTGGATGGAGAGGATGGAGTCGCCGCCCAGCTCGAAGAAGTTGTCGGTGACGCCGACGCTCTCCAGCCGCAGCAGCTCGCACCACAGCGCCGCCAGGGCACGCTCGGCCTCGCTGCGCGGAGCCACCTGGGCCGAGGACGATGCCGCCTCCGGCTCCGGCAGGGCCTTGCGGTCGAGCTTGCCGTTGGGCGTCAGCGGCAGCCGCTCCAGCACCAGGATGTGGGCCGGAACCATGTAGTCCGGCAGCGCCGCCTTCAGCCCGGCGCGCAGCCGCTCGACGAAGCCGTCATCCGTCCGAGCCGCCGGCACGACATAGCCGACCAGCCGCTTGCCGGAATTGCCGTCCCGCGCGACCACCGCCGCCTCGCGCACGCCCTCCTGCGCCCGCAGCCGAGCCTCCACCTCGCCCAGCTCGATGCGGAAGCCGCGGATCTTCACCTGATGGTCGATCCGGCCGACATACTCGATCACCCCGTCCACCCGCTGGCGCACGAGGTCGCCGGTGCGATAGAGCCTCCCCCCCTCCGCCGAGAACGGATCGGCGACGAAGCGCTCCGCCGTCAGGCCCGGGCGGTTCAGGTAGCCGCGCGCCAGGCCGGACCCGCCAAGATACAGCTCCCCCACCACACCCAGCGGAACCGGCGTCAGGTCGCCGTCCAGGACATGGGTGCTGCGGTCGCCCACCCGCAGGCCGATCGGCGCATAGGCGGCCCCGCAACGGTCCTCCCGCCCCGCCTTCCAGATCAGCGGCGTCACCACCGTCTCGGTCGGGCCGTAGCCGTTGATGATGTGCTGCGGCTGCAGGGCGTCCTTGGCAAGCTCGAAGGCCGCCTCCCCCACCGCGTCGCCGCCGAAGCAATAGACCCGCACCGGCGGCGGGGCGGTCCCGTGCTCCGCCTGCTCCCGCCTGGCATGCTCGGCCAGCTGCTGCAGGTACACCGGCGGGAAGGCCGCCACCGTCACGCCATGCCGGTGCATCGCCGCGTAGGTCTGCTCCGGCGTCCACAGGCTGTCGTCGCGGACCAGCAGGCGGCTGCCATGGGTCAGCGCTGTCAGCCAGCGTTCATGCGCGCCGTCGAAGGCGAAGGACATGAAATGCAGCTCGCAGTCCTGCGGGGTCATCGCATAGAGCGCACCGATGGCCCGGCAATGCATGGCGAGCGGGCCATGCGCCACCGCGACCCCCTTGGGCAGCCCGGTGGAGCCGGAGGTGTAGATGACATAGGCGAGACTGCCGGGCAGCACCGCCACCGGCGGCGGGGCGGCGGCCTCCTCCGCCGGCAGGCTATCGAGCCGCAGGCTGGGCAGCCCGTCCGGCACCGGCAGCCGGTCGGCGAGGCTGCTGTCGGTCAGCAGCAGGGCGATGCCGGAATCCTCGATCAGGTAGGCGAGGCGCTCGCGCGGATAGGCGGCGTCGAGCGGGACATAGGCGCCGCCGGCCTTGAGCACCGCCAGCAGGGCGACGATCATGCCGGGGCCGCGCGGCAGGGCGACGCCGACGCGGACCTCCGGCCCGACGCCGGCCGCGGCCAGCCGGCAAGCCAGGGCATTGGCCCGGCGGTCGAGCGCGGCGAAGCTGAGGGTGGACCCATCGGGACCGCCGTCGATCGCCGCCGGCCGGCCGGCAAAGGCGGCGGCGACGGCGGCGATGCGCTGGTGGACCGGCTCGAACGCTTCGGCGGCAACCGGCGCGTTCCACGACGCGAACCGAGCCTGCTCGTCCGCCGTCAGCAGCGGCACCTCTCCAACCCGGCGGCCGGCATCGGCGGCAAGCCCCAACAGAAGCGTCTCGAAATGGCCTCGGATACGGTCACACAGGTCGCCATCGATCAGGTCCCGGCGGTGGATGAACTTGACCTCCAGCTCGTCACCGGCCGACACTTCCAGATCCATGGCAAAACCGGTCACATCGACCCGATCCGTCGCCCCGAACCTCAGGCTGTCGTCGGTCTGCGCCCTGATGGCCTCGTCGACCGGATAATTCTCGAACACGACGATGCTGTCGAACAGCGCCCGCGCGCCGCCGCCGGTTCCGAGGCTGGCCCCCGCCCAGCGCTGCACCTCGTGCAGCGGCGTGTGCTCGTGCTCGCGCAGCTCGAGGTTCCGCCGCTGCAGCCCGCGCAGCCACTCCCCGACCCGCTCGCCCGACGGCGGGCGCTCCACCACCGGAAGCGTGTTGATGAACAGCCCGAGCGTCTCCTCGACCCCGGCAAGATCCGCCGGACGCCCCGACACCGTCGCCCCGAACGCCACCGTCTCCTGACCGCCGTAGCGTTGCAGAAGAAGCGCCCAGGCCCCCTGCACCAGCGTGTTCAGCGTCACACGCTGCGCCTGCGCAAAGCCCTGCAGCCGCTGCGTCGCAGCGCCATCCAGCCGCATCCGCACCACGCCATGCCCCGCCTGCGGATCGCGGCAGGGCAGGCAGGACGCCAGCAGCGTCGGCGCCTCCAGACCCGACAGGCGCCCGCGCCAGAAGCGCTCCGACGACGCTGCATCCTGCCGGCACAGCCACGCGATGTAGTCGCGGTAGCGGCCCGGCGCCGCCGTGACGGCCGCTCCCCGATACCGGCCCAGCGCCTCCGCAACCAGGCGCGCGCTGCTCCAGCCGTCCAGCAGCAGGTGATGGCTGGTCCAGATCAGACGGTGCCGCCCCTGCCCGAGCCGCACCAGCACCACCCGCTGCAGCGGCGGACGCCCGAGCTCGAAGCCGCGGGCCCGGTCCTCCCGCGCCAGCCTCCGCAAGGCCTCCTCCAGCGCGTCGCCGGCAAGCCCGATCTCCCGCCAGTCCAGCACCGACACCGCGTCGGGCACCCGCTCCCACACCGCCTGGAGCGGGGTCGACAGCGCGCCGCCCCACAGGAAACCGGTCCGCAGCACCGCATGGCGCGCCGTCACCCAGGCCCAGGCGGCGGCGAACCGCTCCTCCTCCAGGCCCTCGACCTCGACGGCAAGCTGCGTAACATAGGGGGTCTCGCCCTCCGCGGCGCCTTCCAGCGCGTGGAACAGCATGCCCTGCTGCATCGGGCTCAGCGGATACAGGTCCTCCAGTTCGCGCGCCGGCAACGCCAGGGCGTCCAGCTGCTCCTGCGTCAGACCGGCAAGCGGAACGTCCGACGGGGTCAACCCACCCGCCGACGCCTCGCAATGCGCCACCAGCGCCCGCAGTTCCTCCGCATAGGCCGCAGCAAGCCCCTCCACCACCGGGGCCGCCAGGACGGACCGGCTGTGGCTCCAGTCGAACACAAGCTCGCCGTCATAGACCCGGCCGTCGATGCCCAGCCAGTTGCCGAGCGGAGCGTCGGGATCGAGACGGGCTCCCGCCGGCTCGTCGGCCGGAACGAAGCGGGCATCGGCATCGAAGCTGCCGTCGAACTGCCCGAGATAGTTGAAGGTCACCCGCGCCTCGGGCAGCGCCCGCAGCACCGCCCGGCTGTCCGCATCGCCGAGATGGCGCAGCACGCCGTAGCCCAGTCCATTGGCCGGCACCGCCCGAAGCTGTTCCTTCACCGCCCTGATCGCCGCGCCGGGCTCCCCGCAGGGGCGCAGATGCACCGGATAGGCGGTGGTGAACCAGCCGACGCTGCGGCTGAGGTCCATCCCCGCCACAAGCTCCTCGCGGCCATGCCCCTCCAGCTGCACCAACGCCGAGCCCGCGCCGCTCCACCGGCACAGAACCCGCGCCAGCGCCGTCAGCAGCAGGTCGTTCACCCGCGTCCGGTAGGCCGCAGGCGCAGACGACAGCAGCCGCCTCGTCCAGCCCGCATCCAGCCGCGTCCGCGCAACCGCCGACTTCGCAACCGTCAGCGCCTCAGGCGAGACCGGTTCGGTGACACCGGGCAGGCCCGCGGGCGCATCCCCCAGGCTGTCGCGCCACCAGCCGAGCTCCGCCTTCAGCGCCTCGCTCGCCGCGTGGCTGCGCAGGGCCTCGCCCCAGGATTGGAAGGAGGCCGTCTTGGGCGCAAGCGCCACCGGCCCGCCTTGCTCCAGCTGGGTGCAGGCCAGTTGCAAATCCTCCAGCAGCACGCGCCAGGACACGCCGTCCACCACCAGGTGATGGATCGCCAGCAGCAGGCGCTGGCAACCGTCATCCCCACGCTCGACCAGCAGGGCGCGCAGCAGCGGGCCATGCTCCAGCTCCAGGCTGCGCTGGGCCTCCTCGCACAGCCGCTCCTGTGCCGCGGCATCGGCGGCGGAGCGCTGCCACAGCAGCGGCGGCAGCGCAGCGGGCGCCAGATGCCGCGCGCTGCCGTCGGAAGCGAAGACCAGCCGCAGGGCGTCGTGATGGGCGGCCAGGGCCGCCAGCGCACGCTCCAGCAGCGCCGGATCGACGGGCCGGCGCAGGCGCAGCAGGACGGACTGGTTCCAGTGGCTGCGGTTGGGGATCGGCTCCTCGAAGAACCAGCGCTGGATCGGCGTCAGCGCCAGCGCGCCGGTGACGAGGCCCTGCTCGGCTGTCGGAGCGGCCGTGGTGTCGCTGCGGGCGGCGCGGGCGAGCGCCTCCAGGGTCTGGTGCTCGAAGACGTCGCGCGGGGTGAAGGACAGGCCATGGCGGCGGGCCCGGCTGACCAGCTGGATGGAGAGGATGGAATCGCCGCCCAGCTCGAAGAAGTTGTCGGTGACTCCGATGCTTTCCAGCCGCAGCAGCTCGCACCACAAGGCGGCCAGGGCGCGCTCGGCCTCGCTGCGCGGAGCCACCTGGGCCGAGGACGATGCCGCCTCCGGCTCCGGCAGGGCCTTGCGGTCGAGCTTGCCGTTGGGCGTCAGCGGCAGCCGCTCCAGCACCAGGATGTGGGCCGGAACCATGTAGTCCGGCAGATCACGGCCGAGATGCTCCCTCAACCGCCGCGGCAGCTCCGCTTCGGCAGCGGCATCGGCAGCGGCGGCGACATAGCCGACCAGCCGCTTGCCGGAGCCGCCCTCCCGCGCCACCACCACCGCGTCCCGCACCGCAGGATGCCCGCGCAGCGCAGCCTCGATCTCGCCAAGCTCGATCCGCAGGCCGCGGATCTTCACCTGATGGTCGATGCGCCCGACATACTCGATCACCCCGTCGCCGCGACGGCGCGCAAGATCGCCCGTCCGGTACATCCGTCCGCCGTCCCCGGCGAACGGATCGGCCACGAAACGCTCCGCCGTCAGCCCGGCCCGCCGATGGTAGCCGCGCGCCAGACCGGCGCCAGCGATGTAAAGCTCGCCGACCGCTCCGGCCGGCAGCGGGTTCAGGCACTCGTCCAGCACATGAAGCCGCAGATTGTCGATCGCCACGCCGATCGGCACACCGCCGCCCGCCCCGGCCTCCCCGGCCCCGCCCGATCGGCAGGTCCAGTGGCTGACGTCGATCGCCGCCTCCGTCGGGCCGTACAGGTTGTACAGCCCCACACCGGGCAGCCGGGCGAATAGCCGCTCCTGCAACGCCGCAGGCAGCGCCTCGCCGCTGCACACCACCCGGCGCAGGCCGGTGCAGTCCTCCACCCCCGGCTCCTCCAGGAAGGCCTGCAGCATCGAGGGCACGAAATGCAGCGTGTCGATCGACTGCTCCCGGATCAGTGCCACCAGCCGGGCCGCGTCGCGGTGCTCGCCAGGAGCCGCCACCACCAGATGCGCCCCCACCATCAGCGGCCAGAAGAACTCCCAGACCGAGACGTCGAAGCCGAACGGCGTCTTCTGCAGCACCCGCTCGCCCGGCGCCAGCCCGTAGGCCTTCTGCATCCAGGCCAGCCGGTTCAGCAGGGCGCCATGGCTGTTGCCCGCCCCCTTGGGCGTCCCGGTGGAGCCCGAGGTGTAGATCAGGTAGGCGAGGTTGTCCGGCCGCAGCCCGGAGACCGGCGGCGTGTCCGGCAGCCCGGCGGTGTCCTCGGCGTCGAGCAGCAGCAGGCGCACGGCCTGGGGCACCACCCCGCCGCCCAGCCGGCCGGCAAGGTGGCTTTGGGTGAGCAGCAGGGCGATGCCGCCGTCCGCTGCCATGGCCTTGAGACGGGCGGGCGGCAGCTCCGGGTCGAGCGGCAGATAGGCGCCGCCGGCCTTCATCACCGCCAGCAGGCCGACGACCAGCTCCAGCGAGCGCTCCGCGGCGACGCCGACCGTCACCTCCGGCCCGACGCCCAGCGCCTGCAGCCGGTGGGCCAGGCGGTTCGCCTGCGCCTCCAGCTCGGCATAGCTCAACGTCCGCCCGCCGAAGCTCACAGCCGGAAGACCGCCATGCACACCAGCCTGACCGGAGATCAGATCGGGAACAAGCGGGCCGGCGGTCAGGCCTTCGTCCCGGGACGCATTCCATCCGGCAAAGCTCAGCGATCCTTCTTCGTCGAGCAACCCGATCTCGCCCAACCGGCGCCCGGCATCCCCGATCAGGGCCAGCAGAAGCCATCGGGTCTGTGCAGCGAGATGGCGGACCTCCTCGTCGCCGATCCGGTCACGCCAATGGCTGAAGGTCAGCGTCAGCCGCTCTCCGGCTCCCATCAGCAGGGTCAGGGGAACGGAGGTGATCTCATGGTTTTGCGGAACGCCGAAGCGCAGCCCGCCGGTTTCTCCGCGGCCGAGCGCCTCGGACAGCGGATAATTCTCGAACACCAGAAGGCTGTCGAACAGCATCTCCCCGCCATGGCCGGACCAGCGCTGGATGTCGGCCAAAGCTGTGTGTTCGTGCTCCCGCATTTCGAGGTTGCGTGCCTGGAGACCGGTCAGCCACTCCGACACCGCCAGGGCCGGGTGCGGCGTGCCGACCAGCGGCAGCGTGTTGATGAACAGGCCGACCTGCCGCTCGATGCCCGGCAATTCGGCCGGCCGGCCGGAAACCGTCACGCCCGTTGCCACCGTGCCCTGTCCGGTCCGTCGGTGCAGAAGCAGCAGCCAAGCTGCCTGAACCAGCGTGTTGAGCGTAACCTGGTTCTGACGGGCGAAGCGGGTCAGCCGCAAGGTTTCCTGTTCGTCGAAGACCAGTTCGAGGGTTCCATGCCCCTGGCCGGCATGAGATTGCCCGGTGACGATCCTTGTCGGCTGTTCGAGATCGGCGATGCGGGCGCGCCAGAAGGCCTCCGACGCCGCCCGGTCGCGCCCCTGCAGCCACGCCACATGGTCGCGGAAACGGCCGCCGTCCGCCACCGGGGCATGGCCGGCATAGCGCTGCAGCACCTCTCCCAGAAGCTGCGAACTGCTCCAGCCGTCCAGCAGGATATGGTGGCTGGTCAGGATCACATGATGGCGCTCCCCACCCTGCCCGCCACCCATGCGCACCACCGCCAGCCGCAGCAGCGGCGGCGCGGCAAGGTCGAAGCCGGCCTGCCGCTCGACCGCCGCAAGCGCATCCACGCGGGCCGCCGCGTCCGGATCGTCGCGCCAGTCCTCCAAACGCAGCGGCACCGCCGCCTTGCGCATGACAGCCTGCAGCGGCTGCTCCAGACCGTCCCACAGGAAGCCGGCCCGCAGGCTGTCATGCGCATCGACCGCTCCCTGCCAGGCCGCATGGAAGCGCGCCACCTCCAGCCCCTTCACATCCACCCGCATCTGGTTGATGTAGGCGTCTCCCCCCGGCTCGTAGAGCGCGTGGAACAGCATGCCCTGCTGCATCGGCGTCAGCGGATACAGGTCCTCCAGTTCGCGCGCCGGCAACGCCAGGGCGTCCAGTTGCTCCTGCGTCAGACCGGCAAGCGGCACGTCCGACGGCGTCAAGCCACCAGCCGACGCCTCGCAATGCGCCACCAGCGCCCGCAGCTCCTCCGCATAGGCCGCAGCAAGCCCCTCCACCACCGCCGGCGCCAGGACGGACCGGCTGTGGCTCCAGTCGAACACAAGCTCGCCGTCATAGACCTGACCGTTCAGCGTCAGCCAGTTGCCCAGGGGCGCATCGGCATCCTGGCTGCTGCCCGCCGGCTCGTCGGCCGGAACGAAGCGGGCGTCGGCATCGAAGCTGCCGTCGAACTGGCCGAGATAGTTGAAGGTCACCCGCGCCTCGGGCAGCGCCCGCAGCACCGCTTGGCTCTCCGCGTCGCCGAGATGGCGCAGCACGCCGTAGCCAAGGCCGTTGGCCGGCACCGCCCGAAGCTGTTCCTTCACCGCCCTGATCGCCGCGCCGGGCTCCCCGCAGGGGCGCAGATGCACCGGATAGGCGGTGGTGAACCAGCCGACGCTGCGGCTGAGGTCCATCCCCGCCACAAGCTCCTCGCGGCCATGTCCCTCCAGCTGCACCAGCGCCGAGCCCGCGCCGCTCCACCGGCACAGAACCCGCGCCAGCGCCGTCAGCAGCAGGTCGTTCACCCGCGTCCGGTAGGCCGCAGGCGCCGACGACAGCAGCCGCTTCGTCCAGCCCGCATCAAGCCGCGTCCGCGCAACCGCCGACTTCGCAACCGTCAGCGCCTCAGGCGATACCGGTTCGGTGACACCGGGCAGGCCCGCGGGCGCATCCCCCAGGCTGTCGCGCCACCAGCCGAGCTCCGCCTTCAGCGCCTCGCTCGCCGCGTGGCTGCGCAGGGCCTCGCCCCAGGATTGGAAGGAGGCCGTCTTGGGCGCAAGCGCCACCGGCCCGCCTTGCTCCAGCTGGGTGCAGGCCAGTTGCAAATCCTCCAGCAGCACGCGCCAGGACACGCCGTCCACCACCAGGTGATGGATCGCCAGCAGCAGGCGCTGGCAACCGTCATCCCCGCGCTCGACCAGCAGGGCGCGCAGCAGCGGGCCATGCTCCAGCTCCAGGCTGCGCTGGGCCTCCTCGCACAGCCGCTCCTGTGCCGTGGCATCGGCGGCGGAGCGCTGCCACAGCAGCGGCGGCAGCGCAGCGGGCGCCAGATGCCGCGCGCTGCCGTCGGAAGCGAAGACCAGCCGCAGGGCGTCGTGATGGGCGGCCAGGGCCGCCAGCGCACGCTCCAGCAGCGCCGGATCGACGGGCCGGCGCAGGCGCAGCAGGACGGACTGGTTCCAGTGGCTGCGGTTGGGGATCGGCTCCTCGAAGAACCAGCGCTGGATCGGCGTCAGCGCCAGCGCGCCGGTGACGAGGCCCTGCTCGGCTGTCGGAGCGGCCGTGGTGTCGCTGCGGGCGGCGCGGGCGAGCGCCTCCAGGGTCTGGTGCTCGAAGACGTCGCGCGGGGTGAAGGACAGGCCGTGGCGGCGGGCGCGGCTGACCAGCTGGATGGAGAGGATGGAATCGCCGCCCAGCTCGAAGAAGTTGTCGGTGACGCCGACGCCCTCCAGCCGCAGCAGCTCGCACCACAGCGCCGCCAGGGCACGCTCGGCCTCGCTGCGCGGAGCCACCTGGGCCGAGGACGATGCCGCCTCCGGCTCCGGCAGGGCCTTGCGGTCGAGCTTGCCGTTGGGCGTCAGCGGCAGCCGCTCCAGCACCAGGATGTGGGCCGGAACCATGTAGTCCGGAAGCGCCGCCTTCAGCCCGGCGCGCAGCCGCTCGACGAAGCCGTCATCCGTCCGAGCCGCCGGCACGACATAGCCGACCAGCCGCTTGCCGGAATTGCCGTCCCGCGCGACCACCGCCGCCTCGCGCACGCCCTCCTGCGCCCGCAGCCGCGCCTCCACCTCGCCCAGCTCGATGCGGAAGCCGCGGATCTTCACCTGATGGTCGATCCGGCCGACATACTCGATCACCCCGTCCCCGCGCTGGCGCACGAGGTCGCCGGTGCGATAGAGCCTCCCCCCCTCCGCCGAGAACGGATCGGCGACGAAGCGCTCCGCCGTCAGGCCCGGGCGGTTCAGGTAGCCGCGCGCCAGGCCGGACCCGCCAAGATACAGCTCCCCCACCACACCCAGCGGAACCGGCGTCAGGTCGCCGTCCAGGACATAACCGCAGGTTCCATCGATGGGGCGACCGATGTTGGCGCGTCCTCCCGCCTCGCGGCGGGTCACGGTGGAGTAGGTCGTGTCCTCCGACGGGCCATAGAGGTCGTAGACGTCGGCGATACCGGCGGCATAGAGCTCGTCCACCAGCGACTGGGCCAGCGGCTCACCCGCCAGATTGACGGTGCGAACACCGGGGGGAATCCCGCCAGAGCGCAGGAGGCCGGCGATCGCCGACGGCACCGTGTTGATCAGGCGCACGCGGTCGCGGGCCGGCAGGTCGGGCAAGGCCAGGGCGTTGTCGGCCATCACCACATGGCCGCCGGCGCTCAGCGTGACGAAGAACTCCCAGACCGAAAGATCGAAGCAGACGGAGGTCGAGGCCAGCACACCCTGCAACTGCTCCGGCCGGTAGAGCCGCAATGCCCAGTCGATAAGGGCGGAGGCGTTGCGATGCTCGATCACCACGCCCTTCGGCCGGCCGGTCGAGCCGGAGGTGTAGATGACGTAGGCAGCGTCCTCCGCCCTGTTGACCGGCCGCGGATCGCTCTCCGGGCAGTTCGCCAGATCGAGCGCCGGATCGTCGAGCGCCACCACGCGCAGGCCCTCGCAAACGGGAAGCCGGGGCAGCAGGTTGCGTTGCGTCACGACCAGCGCCGCCCGGCTGTCGGCCAGCATGTAGGCGACGCGGTCGGCGGGATAGTCGGGGTCGAGCGGCACATAGGCGCCACCCGCCTTCAGGATCGCCAGAAGGCCGGTGGGCAGAACCTCCGTCCGCTCGAGCATGATGGCGACCGGCACACCGGGCGCGACGCCGTATGCGCGCAACCGGTGGGCGAGCCGGTTGGCGTGGCGGTTGAGATCGGCATAGCTCAGGCTCCGCGTGCCGGCGATCACCGCGGTGGCATCCGGAGTGCGGGCGGCCTGGGCTTCGAACAGACGCGGCAAGGGCGTGGCATCCATCGGCTCCGGCCGGTTCCAGGCGCCGAGAATGCGGTCGCGGTCGGTCCTGTCCAGCACGGAGAGAGCGCCGAGCGGCCGGCTCGGGGCTTCGGCCATCGCCAGCAGCAGGCGGCGCAGATGGCCGGCCACGCCCACCACCGCCGGCTCCGTCAAATGGGCGAGGTCGTAGCGGTGGTGCAGTTCCAGCCGGTCACCGGGCATGATCGCGGGCATGATCGCGATGGTCAGCGGATAGCTGGTCCGCTCATAGCCGACCACCGGGGAAAAGCGCAGGCCATCCGGGCTTCCCTGGCGCAAGGCCTCGGCGACCGGATAGCTTTCGAACACCAGCAGGCTGTCGAACAGGACGCCGCCGGCATCGCCCGACGCGGTCTGACCCGACCAGTGCTGAATGTCGGCGAGCGGCGTGTGCTCATGCTCGCGCAGGTCGAGATTGCGGCGCTGAACCGTGCGGAGCCAGTCTGCCACCTGGATTGCCGGATGGGGTGTCAGGATCACCGGAAGCGTGTTGATGAACAGGCCGAGCCGATGCTCCACCCCCGGCAGATCCGCCGGGCGGCCGGAAACGGTGGTGCCGAAAGCGACTGTGTCCTGGCCGCCATGCTGGCGCAGCAGGATCGCCCAGGCCGCCTGCATCAGGGTGTTCAGCGTGACGTCGCAGTGCCGCGCGAGGTCGGTGAGGCGGCGGGTTTCCTCCACCGTGAAGACGCAGCGATGCTCACCCTGCCCCTCCCGGTCCTGCAGGGAATCCGCCTGCGAGCCGGACGGCAGCAGCGACACGATCCTTGTCGGCTGTTCGAGATCGGCGATGCGGGCGCGCCAGAAGGCCTCCGACGCCACCCGGTCGCGCCCCTGCAGCCACGCCACATGGTCGCGGAAACGGCCGCCGTCCGCCACCGGGGCATGGCCGGCATAGCGCTGCAGCACCTCTCCCAGAAGCTGCGAGCTGCTCCAGCCGTCCAGCAGGATATGGTGGCTGGTCAGGATCACATGATGGCGCTCCCCACCCTGCCCGCCACCCATGCGCACCACCGCCAGCCGCAGCAGCGGCGGCGCGGCAAGGTCGAAGCCGGCCTGCCGCTCGGCCGCCGCAAGCGCATCCACGCGGGCCGCCGCCTCCGGATCGTCGCCCCAGTCCTCCAAACGCAGCGGCACCGCCGCCTTGCGCATGACAGCCTGCAGCGGCTGCTCCAGACCGTCCCACAGGAAGCCGGCCCGCAGGCTGTCATGCGCATCGACCGCTCCCTGCCAGGCCGCATGGAAGCGCGCCACCTCCAGCCCCTCCACATCCACCCGCATCTGGTTGATGTAGGCGTCTCCCCCCGGCTCGTAGAGCGCGTGGAACAGCATGCCCTGCTGCATCGGCGTCAGCGGATACAGGTCCTCCAGTTCGCGCGCCGGCAACGCCAGGGCGTCCAGTTGCTCCTGCGTCAGACCGGCAAGCGGCACGTCCGACGGCGTCAAGCCACCAGCCGACGCCTCGCAATGCGCCACCAGCGCCCGCAGCTCCTCCGCATAGGCCGCAGCAAGCCCCTCCACCACCGCCGGCGCCAGGACGGACCGGCTGTGGCTCCAGTCGAACACAAGCTCGCCGTCATAGACCTGACCGTTCAGCGTCAGCCAGTTGCCCAGGGGCGCATCGGCATCCTGGCTGCTGCCCGCCGGCTCGTCGGCCGGGACGAAGCGGGCGTCGGCATCGAAGCTGCCGTCGAACTGGCCGAGATAGTTGAAGGTCACCCGCGCCTCGGGCAGGGCCCGCAGCACCGCCCGGCTGTCCGCGTCGCCGAGATGGCGCAGCACGCCGTAGCCCAGTCCATTGGCCGGCACCGCCCGAAGCTGTTCCTTCACCGCCCTGATCGCCGCGCCGGGCTCTCCGCAGGGGTGCAGATGCACCGGATAGGCGGTGGTGAACCAGCCGACGCTGCGGCTGAGGTCCATCCCCGCCACAAGCTCCTCGCGGCCATGCCCCTCCAGCTGCACCAGCGCCGAGCCCGCGCCGCTCCACCGGCACAGAACCCGCGCCAGCGCCGTCAGCAGCAGGTCGTTCACCCGCGTCCGGTAGGCCGCAGGCGCCGACGACAGCAGCCGCTTCGTCCAGCCCGCATCAAGCCGCGTCCGCGCAACCGCCGACTTCGCAACCGTCAGCGCCTCAGGCGATACCGGTTCGGTGACACCGGGCAGGCCCGCGGGCGCATCCCCCAGGCTGTCGCGCCACCAGCCGAGCTCCGCCTTCAGCGCCTCGCTCGCCGCGTGGCCTCGCAGGGCCTCGCCCCAGGATTGGAAGGAGGCCGTCTTGGGCGCAAGCGCCACCGGCCCGCCTTGCTCCAGCTGGGTGCAGGCCAGCTGCAGATCCTCCAGCAGCACGCGCCAGGACACGCCGTCCACCACCAGGTGATGGATCGCCAGCAGCAGGCGCTGGCAACCGTCATCCCCGCGCTCGACCAGCAGGGCGCGCAGCAGCGGGCCATGCCCCAGCTCCAGGCTGCGCTGGGCCTCCTCGCACAGCCGCTCCTGTGCCGCGGCATCGGCGGCGGAGCGCTGCCACAGCAGCGGCGGCAGCGCAGCGGGCGCCAGATGCCGCGCGCTGCCGTTGGAAGCGAAGACCAGCCGCAGGGCGTCGTGATGGGCGGCCAGGGCCGCCAGCGCACGCTCCAGCAGCGCCGGATCGACGGGCCGGCGCAGGCGCAGCAGGACGGACTGGTTCCAGTGGCTGCGGTTGGGGATCGGCTCCTCGAAGAACCAGCGCTGGATCGGCGTCAGCGCCAGCGCGCCGGTAACGAGGCCCTGCTCGGCTGTCGGAGCGGCCGTGGTGTCGCTGCGGGCGGCGCGGGCGAGCGCCTCCAGGGTCTGGTGCTCGAAGACGTCGCGCGGGGTGAAGGACAGGCCGTGGCGGCGGGCGCGGCTGACCAGCTGGATGGAGAGGATGGAATCGCCGCCCAGCTCGAAGAAGTTGTCGGTGACGCCGACGCTCTCCAGCCGCAGCAGCTCGCACCACAGCGCCGCCAGGGCACGCTCGGCCTCGCTGCGCGGAGCCACCTGGGCCGAGGACGATGCCGCCTCCGGCTCCGGCAGGGCCTTGCGGTCGAGCTTGCCGTTGGGCGTCAGCGGCAGCCGCTCCAGCACCAGGATGTGGGACGGAACCATGTAGTCCGGCAGCGCCGCCTTCAGCCCGGCGCGCAGCCGCTCGACGAAGCCGTCATCCGTCCGAGCCGCCGGCACGACATAGCCGACCAGCCGCTTGCCGGAATTGCCGTCCCGAGCGACCACCGCCGCCTCGCGCACGCCCTCCTGCGCCCGCAGCCGCGCCTCAACCTCGCCCAGCTCGATGCGGAAGCCGCGGATCTTCACCTGATGGTCGATGCGGCCGACATACTCGATCACCCCGTCCCCGCGCTGGCGCACGAGGTCGCCGGTGCGGTAGAGCCGGCCTCCCTCCGCCGAGAAGGGATCGGCGACGAAGCGCTCCGCCGTCAAGCCCGGGCGGTTCAGGTAGCCGCGCGCCAGGCCGGACCCGCCAAGATACAGCTCCCCCACCACACCCAGCGGAACCGGCGTCAGGTCGCCGTCCAGGACATGGGTGCTGCGGTCGCCCACCCGCAGGCCGATCGGCGCATAGGCGGCCCCGCAACGGTCCTCCCGCCCCGCCTTCCAGATCAGCGGCGTCACCACCGTCTCGGTCGGGCCGTAGCCGTTGATGATGTGCTGCGGCTGCAGGGCGTCCTTGGCAAGCTCGAAGGCCGCCTCCCCCACCGCGTCGCCGCCGAAGCAATAGACCCGCACCGGCGGCGGGGCGGTCCCGTGCTCCGCCTGCTCCCGCCTGGCATGCTCGGCCAGCTGCTGCAGGTACACCGGCGGAAAGGCCGCCACCGTCACGCCATGCCGGTGCATCGCCGCGTAGGTCTGCTCCGGCGTCCACAGGCTGTCGTCACGGACCAGCAGGCGGCTGCCATGGGTCAGCGCGGTCAGCCAGCGTTCATGCGCGCCGTCGAAGGCGAAGGACATGAAATGCAGCTCGCAGTCCTGCGGGGTCATCGCATAGAGCGCACCGATGGCCCGGCAATGCATGGCGAGCGGGCCATGCGCCACCGCGACCCCCTTGGGCAGCCCGGTGGAGCCGGAGGTATAGATGACATAGGCGAGGCTCCCGGGAAGCACCGCCACCGGCGGCGGGGCGGCGGCCTCCTCCGCCGGCAGGCTATCGAGCCGCAGGCTGGGCAGCCCGTCCGGCACCGGCAGCCGGTCGGCGAGGCTGCTGTCGGTCAGCAGCAGGGCGATCCCGGAATCCTCGATCAGGTAGGCGAGGCGCTCGCGCGGATAGGCGGCGTCGAGCGGGACATAGGCACCGCCGGCCTTGAGCACCGCCAGCAGGGCGACGATCATGCCGGGGCCGCGCGGCAGGGCGACGCCGACGCGGACCTCCGGCCCGACGCCGGCCGCGGCCAGCCGGCATGCCAGGGCATTGGCCCGGCGGTCGAGCGCGGCGAAGCTGAGGGTGGACCCATCGGGACCGCCGTCGATCGCCGCCGGCCGGCCGGCAAAGGCGGCGGCGACGGCGGCGATGCGCTGATGGACCGGCTCGAACGCTTCGGCGGCAACCGGCGCGTTCCACGAGGCGAACCGCGCCTGCTCGTCCGCCGTCAGCAGCGGCACCTCTCCCAACCGACGGCCGGCATCGGCGGCAAGGCCCGACAGAAGCGTCTCGAAATGGCGGCGCAACCGGTCGATCCGGTCATGGTCGTAGAGGTCGGTCGCGTAGGTGAAGGAGGCCTCGATCCCGCCGCCCTCCTCCTCAACGGTGTCGAGGGTCAGGTCATAGCTGGCCACGGCGCTGTCGAGCGCCATCGGCTCCACCCGCAGCCCATCCATCGCCGAGATGGCCCGGCCATCGCGGCGCTGGTGGTTGAACATCACCTGGAACAGCGGATTGTAGCTGAGGCTGCGCTCCAGCTTCAGCGCCTCCAGCAACTGTTCGAAGGGGAGATCCTGGTTCGCCTGCGCCTCCAGCGCCGTTTGCCTGACCTGAGCGAGCAGGTCGGCGACGCGGTCGCGCCCATCGATCCGCAGGCGCAGGACCTGGGTGTTGACGAAGAAGCCGACCACCGCCTCGCACTCCGCACGGTCGCGGTTGGCCACCGGCACGCCGACGGCGATGTCGCCCTGCCCGCTGTGGCGATGGAGAAGCAGCGAGAACGCCGAAAGCAGCAGCATGAACAGCGTGACATCCCGCTCGCGGGCGAAGGCGCGCAGCCTTCCGGCCAGCGCCCCGTCGAGCGTGAAACGCAGGAGGGCGCCGCGGTGGCTCTGCCTCGCCGGCCGCGGCCGGTCGGAAGGCAGTTCCAGCGGCGCCCGGTTTCCCCCCAGCCGGTCGAGCCAGAAGGCAAGCTGCCGCTCCGCCTCGCCCGCCTCCAGCATGTTCTTCTGCCACAGGGCATAATCGGCGTAGCGAATCGGCGGCGGCGGCAGGTCGACCCGTCCGCCCAGCCGGATGGCGCGGTAGAGCTCCGCGAACTCCCGGATCAGCACCGCCATCGACCAGCCGTCCGACGCGATGTGGTGCATCGTCACCAGAAGCCGGTGATCCTGCTCCGCCAGCCGGAGGAGGCGCGCACGCAGGAGCGGCCCGCTCTCCAGATCGAAGGGGGCCTGCGCCTCCTCCTCCATCAGGCGATGGGCGGCCTGCTCGCGCTCATCCGCCGGAAGATGGCCGAGGTCGTCGACGGCCAGCCGGAAGTCCGCCTCGTCGAGGATGGTCTGCACCGGTTCGCCGTCGCCCTGGCGGAACACCGTCCGCAGGGCGGCGTGGCGGCGCAGCAGAAGTCCGAAGGCGCGGGACAGGGCAGCGCGATCGAGGTCTCCGGCAAGGCGCGTCGCACTGAAGATGTTGTTGGCGCCGCTGGCCGGATCGAGCTTCCACAGTGCCCACATCCGCCGTTGCGCATGGGACAACGGCGCCTCCGTGGCCGGGGCGAGGTCTACCGGAATCGGCAGCAGCGAAAGATCCACCGCCTCGTCGCGCATGGCGCGCCAGAACAGCTTGCGCTTTTCCACCGGCAGACCGATGAAGCGGCGGACCAGGTCCACGGAGTCTTGAGCAACCATCTGGATTTTCCCATCGCCGGCTGGCTTGACGCTGATCCGGCCGCCGGGGTTCCGGTACGGTCGACCGGGGCGGCCAGACTGTGCGCGGTCGCACCATCAGGTGCGCCGCGGTCTCCAGTAGTGACGAAGAAGGGACAGCCGGATTTACCCCGCCGGCGTGGAATGACCGACGGTGAAAGGACGATGGTCGACGGGGGCCGGGTTCAGCGGGCCGAAACGAGGAGTTCGCCGTCCTTGGGGGCCAGCGTCACCGGCAGCACCCGCGGAAGCGATGCCGCCACGCGGTCGAGGTCGGTGACGTCGTACACCCCGCCGATCCGCATCGCCCCGACCTTGCGGTCCGCCAGCCGCAGCGGTTGCGACAGATAGGGGTTCAGCAGTGGAACCGCTTCGGCCAGCGTGATGTTGTCGAACACCAGCTTGCCCTCGCGCCAGGACAGGACATGCTGCGGATCGACGCGCGCGACGCTGCCGAACCGGCTGTCCCGGGCGAAACGGCCCTGCATGCCGGGCGTCAGCCGCAAGGGCTCCCCCCCCGCCGCCGCCGCCGACGCAACCGTGACCGAGCCTTCGCTCAGCGTCACGGCAAGATCACCGTCATTGGCCCAGACATTGAACTTCGTCCCCGTCACCCGGACCTGATGGCCGGCGGTGAAGACGGTGAAGGGAAGCGCCACATCGTGCGCGACCGCGAAATAGGCCTCCCCATGGTCCATCAGGACGCTGCGCCTGTCGCGGAACTGGGCAAAGAACAGGGTGGTGTGGACGTTCAGGTCGACCGTGGTACCGTCGGGCAGCTCGACCAGGCGGTGCCGGCCGCCACCGAGGAAGACATCGACGCGCCCGGGCAGTACGCCGAACGACCACCCCACCGGCCAGCAGGCGGCCAAGGCCGCCGCCACGCAGGCCGCCACCGCCCAGCGCCGCCGCCGGGGCGAGACCCGGACGACGGCAGCCGGCGCCACCCGCCCGCCCGCCGCCGTCACGGGAACCATGGTCACCCGCGGGCGCAGGCCGGCGGACAGTCCCCAGATCTCCCGCATCGCGTCGAATTCCGCCAGATGGCGCGGATCCGCCAGGCACCAGCATTCGAATGCCGCGCGGTCGGCATCGCCGACATCGGACGATTGCAGGCGCAGGCACCAGTCCGCAGCCTCTTCGGTCACGCGGTCGTCGTCGGAGGGATGTGACGGAGGCATACGGGCGCGCTCGACTCCGGAAGGCGTTCGGCAGCTATAGGGCAAGCGGAAGCGGGATCGCAAGGCGAGCCGGACATGCGGAACTCTACGCGAGCCGCCCGGCCAGGGAAACCCCCGCGTCTGCGGCGAGGGTTGCGACCTTCTGCAACAGGGGAAGGAAGGAGCAGGCACGGATCGGGAGGCCGGTCCCGGAAGAGATCGGTTTCAGTTTCGGCCCGCTCGTTCGTCCTAGTCAGGACGGCCGCGCGCATCCGCCTCCACGGCGGGGGCTTCGTGCCGGCCGCCTTCGCTCCCGTCCCGCAGGAACCCCGATGCCGACGCCACCCCGCACCAGCCCCGCCGCCCTGCTCCAGCTGCTCCGCCCCTTCTGGCCGCTGCTGACCGCCGCCACCCTGCTGGGGGTGCTGGGCGGGCTCAGCGTGACCGGCCTGCTGGCCACCATCAACCGCATCCTGCATGCCGAGGAAAGCCCTGGCGCCGGGGTCCTGCTCGCCTTCGCCGGCCTGTGCGCCCTGGCGCTCGCAGGCTCTGTCCTGTCCGACATCGGCACCAACCGGATCGGGCAGAAGGTCATCGCGCGACTGCGCAAGGATTTGGGCGACCGCATCCTGACCGCGCCGATCGACCAGCTGGAGCGCTACCGCAGCCACCGGCTGATCCCTGTGCTGACCCACGACGTCGACACCATCAGCGACTTCGCCTTCGCCTTCGCACCGCTGGCGGTGTCGCTCAGCGTCACGCTGGGCAGCCTGGGCTATCTGGCGATGCTGTCCTGGCCGATGTTCCTGGCGACCGCCGCCGCCATCCTGATCGGCAGCGCCGTGCAGTATGTGGCGCGCGTCCGCGGCATCGAGGGCTTCAACGAGGCGCGCTCCCACGAGGACGAGTTGCAGAAGCACTACCGCTCCCTGGCGGAAGGGGCGAAGGAGCTGCGCATCAACCGGCCGCGGCGGCTGCGGCTGCAGGGCGAGGCGCTGCGCGGCACAATCGACCGCATCTGCGACATCCAGATCCGCTCGATCAACCTCTTCGTCATCGCCAAGGGATTCGGGTCGACCCTGTTCTTCATCGTCATCGGGGTGGCGCTCGGCGTCGAGGTGCTGTGGCCCAGCACCGACCGCGGGACGCTGAGCGGGTTCATCCTGGTGCTGCTCTACATGAAGGGACCGCTGGAGCATCTGATCGGCACCCTGCCCATCGTCAGCCGCGCCCAGGTCGCCTTCCGCCGGATCGCGGAATTGTCGGCAGAGTTCGCCTCGCCGGAACCGCATCTGCTGATGAAGGACGATGCCCGCCCGCCCGCGACGATCGACCGGCTGGAGCTGCGGGATGCCCGCTACGTCTATCCGCCGGCCGGTCCGGATGTGGAGCCCTTCGTGCTCGGTCCCGTCTCGCTGCGGGTCGGACGCGGCGAGATCCTGTTCATCGTCGGCGAGAACGGCTGCGGCAAGACCACGCTGATCAAGATGCTGCTCGGCCTCTACCCCCCCCACGAAGGGCAGATCCTGCTGGACGGCCGGCCGGTGACGCCGGAGACGCGCGACGACTACCGGCAGCTTTTCACCACCATCTTCGCCGATTATTTCCTGTTCGACGACCTGATCCAGGCGAACGACAGCGTGCCGGAGGACGCCCAGGCCTATCTGGAACGGCTGGAGATCGCCCATAAAGTGAGCGTGGTGGACGGGGTGTTCAGCACCACCGACCTGTCCACCGGTCAGCGCAAGCGGCTGGCCCTGCTCCAGGCCTGGACGGAAAAGCGGCCGGTGCTGGTGTTCGACGAATGGGCCGCCGACCAGGACCCGACCTTCCGGCGGATCTTCTACACCGAACTGCTGCCGAGCCTGAAGGCGATGGGCAAGACCATCATCGTGATCTCCCACGACGACCGCTATTTCGACGTGGCCGACCATCTGCTCCGGCTGACCGCCGGCAAGGTCGTGGAGGATCGCCAGCCGGCGCTGTGACGGAGCCTGCAAGGAAAGCGGAACGGAAAAGGGGCGCAACCGGCCGGATGCGCCCCTTTTCCCTTGCCTGATCCGGCCGGTCAGCCGGATTCCAGCATGTCCATCAGCGCGCTCATCCGCGACAGCTTGCCGGGATCGGGCGCGGCCGGACGTTCGGCGACATGGGCCGCCAAAGCCCGCAAGCTGGCGTTGCCGAAGATCTGGCCGGGCGACAGGGCGATCCCGAAGTCGCGGCGCAGACGGGCGATCAGCTGCACCGCCAGCAGCGAATGGCCGCCCAGCTCGAAGAAGTCGTCGTCCAGGCCGACCCGCTCGACCCGCAGCAACTCCTCCCACAGGGCGGCCAGCCGACGCTCCAGATCCGTGGAGGGCGGCACATGGCCCCGCTGCCTCAACTCGGGCCGGGGCAGCGCCCGGCGGTCGAGCTTGCCGCTGGGCGTCAGCGGCAGCCGGTCCAGCCGGACCCAGAGGGTCGGGACCATATGGTCGGGCAGCTGCTCCCCCAGCCGCCGGCGCAGCAACGGCCAGTGGTCATCGCCTTTCCGGTCGTCCTCCGCGGCGGGAACGACGTAGGCGCAGAGCTGCCCGCCACCGGGGCCTTCGACCGCGGCGACCGCCGCATCCCGGACTGCCGTCTCCGCCCGCAGCGCCGCCTCGATCTCCCCCAGTTCGATGCGCAGGCCGCGGATCTTCACCTGCTGGTCGATGCGGCCGAGATACTCGATCACGCCGTCCTCGCGATGGCGGGCGAGGTCGCCGCTGCGGTAGAGGCGCCCGCCCGGCCCGCCGAAGGGATCGGGGACGAAACGGTCGGCGGTCAGGCCCGGCTGGCGGTGATAGCCGCGCCCGACCCCGATGCCGCCGATGTGCAGTTCGCCCGCCACCCCCGGCGGCACCGGACTGCCGCAACTGTCCAGTATGTAAAGGCGCAGGCCGGGCACCGGCCGACCGGTCGGGATGTCGGCTGCGATGCCGTCCCAGCGATGGAAGGCGACGACGTCCGCGCATTCGGTCGGGCCGTAGCTGTTGTGGATGCGCGGCGGCGACCCGCCCCGCCTGTCCAGCCAGGGACGCAGCGCGTCGGTTCGGATCGGCTCGCCGCCGAGGACCACGTCGCGCAGGGACTCCAGCTCCCCGTCCCGCTCCAGCGCCACCAGCGGCTGGAAGGTGCTGGGGGTGGCGTTCAGCGCGGTAATGCGGTGCCGGGCGATCCACTCCAGAAGCTGTTGCGGGTCGTAGCCGTCGCCCGCCATGTGCAGCTGACCGCCGGCCAGGAGCGGCGCGAACAGGTTCTTCTGCGTCAGGTCGAAGGCATGCGAACTCATCAGCAGCAGGCGGCTTCCGGCATCGAAGCCGACATGGTCGCAGTACCAGCGCATCAGGTTCACGAACCCGGCCTGCGTCACCCCGGCTCCCTTGGGCCGGCCGGTGGAGCCGGAGGTGTAGATCAGGTAGATCAGGTTGTCGGGCGTGCCGGCCGGCGGCAGGTCGTCGTCGGCGAAGGCCGCCAGCCGGTCCCGGTCGGCGTCGAGCCGGACCGTCGGCAGACCGGCAGGCCAGGACATGCCGCCTTGCAGCGTCTCCGAGGTCAGCAGCAGCGCCGCTCCGCCATCCTCCAGCATGTAGGCCAGACGCTGGGGCGGATAACCGGGATCGAGCGGCAGATAGGCGGCGCCGGCCTTCAGGACCGCGAGAATCGCGACCACCAGCTCGGGAGAGCGGTCGAGCGCGATGGCGACCCGGTCGTCCGGCCCGATCCCCTCCGCGCGCAGCAGACGGGCCAGCCGGTTGGCGCGGGCGTTCAAGTCTCCATAGCTCAGGGTGCCGCCCGGATGGACCAGTGCCGTCGCCTCCGGCCTGCGGCGGACCTGGGCTTCGATCAGCTGATGCAGGCGCGGGATCGGAAGGGACGGGAGGTTTGGATCGGTCAGGCCGCTCCACTCCTCCAGAATCTGGCGGCGGCGGTCGCCCTCCAGCAGTTCCAGCATTCCGACGCGGGCTTCGGCATTCGACGCCATGCGCTCCAGCAGGCTGCCGAACAGCTGTGACAGCTCCTCTGCATGACCGGCGTCGAAGCGGTCGCGCCGGTAGCCGAATGCAAAATCCAGCGCGCTGCTGGCCCGAACCGTCAGCGTCATCGCATAGTGGGTGTCATCGGCGGTTTCCGCGGAGCCGAACCTCAGGCTGTCGTCGGTCTGCGCCCTGATGGCCTCGTCGACCGGATAATTCTCGAACACGACGATGCTGTCGAACAGCGCCCGCGCGCCGCCGCCGGTTCCGAGGCTGGCCCCCGCCCAGCGCTGCACCTCGTGCAGCGGCGTGTGCTCGTGCTCGCGCAGCTCGAGGTTCCGCCGCTGCAGCCCGCGCAGCCACTCCCCGACCCGCTCGCCCGACGGCGGGCGCTCCACCACCGGAAGCGTGTTGATGAACAGCCCGAGCGTCTCCTCGACCCCGGCAAGATCCGCCGGACGCCCCGACACCGTCGCCCCGAACGCCACCGTCTCCTGACCGCCGTAGCGTTGCAGAAGAAGCGCCCAGGCCCCCTGCACCAGCGTGTTCAGCGTCACACGCTGCGCCTGCGCAAAGCCCTGCAGCCGCTGCGTCGCACCGCCATCCAGCCGCATCCGCACCACGCCATGCCCCGCCTGCGGATTGCGGCAGGGCAGGCAGGACGCCAGCAGCGTCGGCGCCTCGAGACCCGACAGGCGCCCGCGCCAGAAGCGCTCCGACGACGCTGCATCCTGCCGGCACAGCCACGCGATGTAGTCGCGGTAGCGGCCCGGCGCCGCCGTGACGGCCGCTCCCCGATACCGGCCCAGCGCCTCCGCAACCAGGCGCGCGCTGCTCCAGCCGTCCAGCAGCAGGTGATGGCTGGTCCAGATCAGACGGTGCCGCCCCTGCCCGAGCCGCACCAGCACCACCCGCTGCAGCGGCGGACGCCCGAGCTCGAAGCCGCGGGCCCGGTCCTCCCGCGCCAGCCTCCGCAAGGCCTCCTCCAGCGCGTCGCCGGCAAGCCCGATCTCCCGCCAGTCCAGCACCGACACCGCGTCGGGCACCCGCTCCCACACCGCCTGGAGCGGGGTCGACAGCGCGCCGCCCCACAGGAAACCGGTCCGCAACACCGCATGGCGCGCCGTCACCCAGGCCCAGGCGGCGGCGAACCGCTCCTCCTCCAGGCCCTCGACCTCGACGGCAAGCTGCGTAACATAGGGATTCTCGCCCTCCGCGGCGCCTTCCAGCGCATGGAACAGCATGCCCTGCTGCATCGGGCTCAGCGGATACAGGTCCTCCAGTTCGCGCGCCGGCAACGCCAGGGCGTCCAGTTGCTCCTGGGTCAGACCGGCAAGCGGAACGTCCGACGGCGTCAACCCACCCGCCGACGCCTCGCAATGCGCCACCAGCGCCCGCAGCTCCTCCGCATAGGCCGCAGCCAGCCCCTCCACCACCGAGGCCGCCAGGACGGACCGGCTGTAGCTCCAGTCGAACACAAGCTCGCCGTCATAGACCCTGCCGTCGATGCCCAGCCAGTTGCCGAGCGGAGCGTCGGGATCGAGACGGGCTCCCGCCGGCTCGTCGGCCGGAACGAAGCGGGCGTCGGCATCGAAGCTGCCGTCGAACTGCCCGAGATAGTTGAAGGTCACCCGCGCCTCGGGCAGCGCCCGCAGCACCGCCCGGCTGTCCGCGTCGCCGAGATGGCGCAGCACGCCATAGCCCAGTCCATTGGCCGGCACCGCCCGAAGCTGTTCCTTCACCGCCCTGATCGCCGCGCCGGGCTCCCCGCAGGGGCGCAGATGCACCGGATAGGCGGTGGTGAACCAGCCGACGCTGCGGCTGAGGTCCATCCCCGCCACAAGCTCCTCGCGGCCATGCCCCTCCAGCTGCACCAACGCCGAGCCCGCGCCGCTCCACCGGCACAGAACCCGCGCCAGCGCCGTCAGCAGCAGGTCGTTCACCCGCGTCCGGTAGGCCGCAGGCGCCGACGACAGCAGCCGCTTCGTCCAGCCCGCATCAAGCCGCGTCCGCGCAACCGCCGACTTCGCAACCGTCAGCGCCCCAGGCGAGACCGGCTCCACCACGCCCGGCAGCCCGGCCGGAGCCCCCGCCAGGCTGTCGCGCCACCAGCCGAGCTCCGCCTTCAGCGCCTCGCTCGCCGCGTGGCTGCGCAGGGCCTCGCCCCAGGATTGGAAGGAGGCCGTCTTGGGCGCAAGCGCCACCGGCCCGCCTTCCTCCAGCTGGGTGCAGGCCAGTTGCAAATCCTCCAGCAGCACGCGCCAGGACACGCCGTCCACCACCAGGTGATGGATCGCCAGCAGCAGGCGCTGGCAACCGTCATCCCCGCGCTCGACCAGCAGGGCGCGCAGCAGCGGGCCATGCTCCAGCTCCAGGCTGCGCTGGGCCTCCTCGCACAGCCGCTCCTGTGCCGCAGCATCGGCGGCGGAGCGCTGCCACAGCAGCGGCGGCAGCGCAGCGGGCGCCAGATGCCGCGCGCTGCCGTCGGAAGCGAAGACCAGCCGCAGGGCGTCGTGATGGGCGGCCAGGGCCGCCAGCGCACGCTCCAGCAGCGCCGGATCGACGGGCCGGCGCAGGCGCAGCAGGACGGACTGGTTCCAGTGGCTGCGGTTGGGGATCGGCTCCTCGAAGAACCAGCGCTGGATCGGCGTCAGCGCCAGCGCGCCGGTGACGAGGCCCTGCTCGGCTGTCGGAGCGGCCGTGCTGTCGCTGCGGGCGGCGCGGGCGAGCGCCTCCAGGGTCTGATGCTCGAAGACGTCGCGCGGGGTGAAGGACAGGCCGTGGCGGCGGGCGCGGCTGACCAGCTGGATGGAGAGGATGGAGTCGCCGCCCAGCTCGAAGAAGTTGTCGGTGACGCCGACGCTTTCCAGCCGCAGCAGCTCGCACCACAGCGCCGCCAGGGCACGCTCGGCCTCGCTGCGCGGAGCCACCTGGGCCGAGGACGATGCCGCCTCCGGCTCCGGCAGGGCCTTGCGGTCGAGCTTGCCGTTGGGCGTCAGCGGCAGCCGCTCCAGCACCAGGATGTGGGCCGGAACCATGTAGTCCGGCAGCGCCGCCTTCAGCCCGGCGCGCAGCCGCTCGACCAAAAGTCGCTCGGCCAAACCGCCGCCGCCGGCCTCCTCACTGGCCGGCACGACATAGCCGACCAGCCGCTTGCCGGAGCCGCCCTCCCGCGCGACCACCGCCGCCTCGCGCACGCCCTCCTGCGCCCGCAGCCGAGCCTCAACCTCGCCCAGCTCGATGCGGAAGCCACGGATCTTCACCTGATGGTCGATCCGCCCGACATACTCGATCACCCCGTCCACCCGCTGGCGCACGAGGTCGCCGGTGCGGTACAGCCTCCCCCCCTCCGCCGAGAACGGATCGGCGACGAAGCGCTCCGCCGTCAGGCCCGGGCGGTTCAGGTAGCCGCGCGCCAGGCCGGACCCGCCGAGATACAGCTCACCGACCGCACCGGCCGGCAGCGGGTTCAGCGAGCCGTCGAGCACCAGCGCCCGGCGTTCGCCGATGGGGCTGCCGATGGGGGCGGTTCCGGCCTGCCCCTTTCCGCCGGCCTGCCAGACCAGCGGGGTGATCACCGCCTCGGTCGGCCCATAGGCGTTGAAGACAGCGTCGACCCAGCCGGCAAGACGGCCGGCGAGCGACAGGTCCCAGGCCTCGCCGCCGAGGATACAGGCGCGCAGGCGGTGGCCGGGCATGGCTGCCGCAAGAGCCTCGGCATGGTGGGCGAGATAGGCCGGCGGCAGGTCGGCGACGGTGACGCCGTCGCGCCGGATCAGCGCCGCCAGCCGTTCCGGCGTGGAATCGGCCATGGCGCCGAGGACGACGCCGGCCCCGGCCAGCAGGGGCATCAGGATCTGTTCGCTCGCTGCATCGAAGCCGAAGGAGGCGAAATGCAGCAGCCGGTCCCCGGCAGTCATCCCATAAGCCTCGGCCGCAGCCAGACAATGGCGGGCGAGCGCCCCGTGGGAGACCATGACGCCCTTGGGCATCCCGGTCGAACCGGAGGTGTAGATCAGATAGGCCAATGCCGTGTCCACCGGCGCCGGAGGAGTGCCCCCGGCCTCCGGCCCGTCCACACATGCCCCGTCGGCGTCCAGCGTCAGGCAGGTCAACCCGGCCGGCACCGACCCAAGCACGGCGTCCTGTGCCAGCATCAGAGTCATGCCGCTGTCGGCGATCATGCCCGCCAGGCGGTCGCGGGGAAGCCGGGGATCGAGCGGCACATAGCCCCCGCCCGCCTTGAGTACCGCCAGCAGGCCGACAACCATGGCGGGCGACGGCTCGACCGCCAGCCCGACCCGGACATCCGGTCCGACCCCCAGCGCGCGGAGCCGCCGGGCCAACCGGTCCGACCGGTCCTTCAAGGCACCGAAGCTCACCGGCCGTCCATCGGCCACCAGGGCGACGGCTTCGGGGGTTTCCGTCGCGCGGACATCGAACAGCGTCGCAGGCGACAGGCCGGCCCCCGGGACCGTTCCCGCGGGCATGACAGGCGTGGCGTCCGCGCGGTCGTCGGCCGTCAGACGGATGGCGGCGAGGGGACCGCCTTCCTCCGCGGCGAAGGCGGCGAGGATGCGCCGGTAATCCTCCGCCATCGCGGCGATCCGCTCCGCCGCGAAACGGCCGGCAGCATAGCGAAGATCGCAGCGGATGCGCCCGCCGTCATCCTCCTCGACCTCGAGCGACAGGTCGAACAGGGCGACGCGGGCACCGCCGGCCAGCGGCCTGATCGTCAACCCGGCGACCCGGTCCAGCGCCGACAGCCGGCGATGCTGATGGTTGAACATCACCTGGAACAGCGGATTGCGGTCGAGCCGGCGGTCCGGCTTCAGGGCGTCCACCAGATGCTCGAAGGGCAGATCCTGGTTGGCCTGGGCGTCGACCGACCGGCTGCGGACCTGGGCCAGCACCTCATGCAGCCCGAGCCCGCCATGCAGGTCCGCGCGGATGACCAGACTGTTCACGAACAGGCCGATCAGGCGCTCGGTCTCGGGACGGTGACGCCCGGCGACCGGCACTCCCACCCGCAAATCGCCCTGCCCGGTGTGGCGGTGAAGCAGAAGCAGGAAGGCTGCCAGCAGAAGATTGGCGACGGTCGCCCCCTCCCTGCCCGCCACGCTGCGCAGCCGGGCGCCCAGGGCATCGTCGAGGAGGATCGGGACGCCGGCCTCGCGCCGGTCATGTCCCTGGCCATGCCCCTGCCGGCCGTCCCCGGCACCCTCCTCGTCGCGCGGAAGCATCAGTTCCGGCTGCTCATCGCCGAGCAAGCCACGCCAGTGATCCAGTTGGCGGGCGCCTTCGCCGCTGCGCAGCAGCCGGTCCTGCCACAATGCATGGTCGGCATACTGGATCGGCAGAGCGTGAAGCCCGGCGTCCCGCCCCTCCCGCCGGGCGGCATAGAGGGCAGTGAATTCCTCCACCAGCCGGTTCACCGACCAGCCATCGGCGGCGATGTGATGGAGCGTCAGGAAAAGCGCATGCTCCTCCCCGGCCAGCCGCACCAGCCGCAGGCGGACCGGCGGTGCCGCTTCCAGGTCGAAGGGTGCCGCGGCCTCCGCTTCGGCCAGGGCTTGCAATCTGGTTTCCCGTTCCGCCGGCGCCAGGGCCGACAGGTCGGTCCAGCCGATGTCCGGCGGAGCGGCGGGATGGATGCGCTGCTCCGCCTCGCCGTCGCGGGCCGGGTAGCTGGTGCGCAGCACCTCATGCCGGGCCAGGATGTCGGCGAAGGCACCGGCAAGCGCCTCCCGGTCGAGGCGGCCGGTCAGGCTAAGCCCGGTCGGGATATGGTACGCCCGGCTGCCGCGGTCGAGCTGCCAGAGCACCCACAGCCGCCGCTGGGCATGGGACAGCGGCAGCCGCTCCGGCCGGCGGCCCGGCAGGATCGGCAGCCGGGCGAAGGATATCCCCGTCTCGGCAAGGCGCCGGAGGAACTCCTCCTGCCGGTCGGCGGGCAATGCGTCGAGACGCCGGGCGATCCGGATCAGCGCGTCGGCGGGCTGCCGTGCCGGTTCGTGCAGGACGGGCATGGTCATTGCGCGGCCTCCGGCGGCATGGCTTCGAGATCGGCTTCGAGGTCGGACAGCAGGGCATCCATGCGGCCGATCTCCTCCTCGTCGGCGCCGTCCACCTTCTCCCGGTCGATCCGTGCCGCAAGCGCGGCCAGGATCGGCGCTTCGAACAGGGTGCGCAGGGGCAGATCCACGGCGAGCCGGTCGCGAACCTGTGCCGCCACCCGCGCCGCCAGCAGCGAGTGGCCGCCAAGCGCGAAGAAGTTGTCGGCGGCGCCGACACGCTCCACCCCCAGGATCGCGCGCCACACCTCCGCCAGCGCATGTTCGGTCGCCGTGGACAGCGGAACATGCACGACGCCGGAATCCGGTGCCGGCTCCGGCAGGGCCTTGCGGTCGAGCTTGCCGTTGGGCGTCAGCGGCAGCCGCTCCAGCACCAGGATGTGGGCCGGAACCATGTAGTCCGGCAGATCACGGCCGAGATGCTCCCTCAACCGCCGCGGCAGCTCCGCTTCGGCAGCGGCATCGGCAGCGGCGGCGACATAGCCGACCAGCCGCTTGCCGGAGCCGCCCTCCCGCGCCACCACCACCGCGTCCCGCACCGCAGGATGCCCGCGCAGCGCAGCCTCGATCTCGCCAAGCTCGATCCGCAGGCCGCGGATCTTCACCTGATGGTCGATGCGCCCGACATACTCGATCACCCCGTCGCCGCGACGGCGCGCAAGATCGCCCGTCCGGTACATCCGTCCGCCGTCCCCGGCGAACGGATCGGCCACGAAACGCTCCGCCGTCAGCCCGGCCCGCCGATGGTAGCCGCGCGCCAGACCGGCGCCAGCGATGTAAAGCTCGCCGACCGCTCCGGCCGGCAGCGGGTTCAGGCACTCGTCCAGCACATGAAGCCGCAGATTGTCGATCGCCACGCCGATCGGCACACCGCCGCCCGCCCCGGCCTCCCCGGCCCCGCCCGATCGGCAGGTCCAGTGGCTGACGTCGATCGCCGCCTCCGTCGGGCCGTACAGGTTGTACAGCCCCACACCGGGCAGCCGGGCGAATAGCCGCTCCTGCAACGCCGCAGGCAGCGCCTCGCCGCTGCACACCACCCGGCGCAGGCCGGTGCAGTCCTCCACCCCCGGCTCCTCCAGGAAGGCCTGCAGCATCGAGGGCACGAAATGCAGCGTGTCGATCGACTGCTCCCGGATCAGTGCCACCAGCCGGGCCGCGTCGCGGTGCTCGCCAGGAGCCGCCACCACCAGATGCGCCCCCACCATCAGCGGCCAGAAGAACTCCCAGACCGAGACGTCGAAGCCGAACGGCGTCTTCTGCAGCACCCGCTCGCCCGGCGCCAGCCCGTAGGCCTTCTGCATCCAGGCCAGCCGGTTCAGCAGGGCGCCATGGCTGTTGCCCGCCCCCTTGGGCGTCCCGGTGGAGCCCGAGGTGTAGATCAGGTAGGCGAGGTTGTCCGGCCGCAGCCCGGAGACCGGCGGCGTGTCCGGCAGCCCGGCGGTGTCCTCGGCGTCGAGCAGCAGCAGGCGCACGGCCTGGGGCACCACCCCGCCGCCCAGCCGGCCGGCAAGGTGGCTTTGGGTGAGCAGCAGGGCGATGCCGCCGTCCGCTGCCATGGCCTTGAGACGGGCGGGCGGCAGCTCCGGGTCGAGCGGCAGATAGGCGCCGCCGGCCTTCATCACCGCCAGCAGGCCGACGACCAGCTCCAGCGAGCGCTCCGCGGCGACGCCGACCGTCACCTCCGGCCCGACGCCCAGCGCCTGCAGCCGGTGGGCCAGGCGGTTCGCCTGCGCCTCCAGCTCGGCATAGCTCAACGTCCGCCCGCCGAAGCTCACAGCCGGAAGACCGCCATGCACACCAGCCTGACCGGAGATCAGATCGGGAACAAGCGGGCCGGCCGGATGGCGGGGGGTGGGCAGCACCTCCGGCCAGTCGGCGGCGTCGAGGATCGGCAGATAGCCCAACGTCACCGTGGGCGCCTGCACCACGCCGTGGAGGATACGCTCCAGATGGCTGCGGAAGCGCCGGACCGTATCCTCGTCGAACAGGTCGGTGGCATAGATCAGTGCCACCCGCAGGGAGCCATCGGCCTGCTCCTCGCTGTGCAGCGACAGGTCGAACTGGGCGGCGTGGTGAAGCCGCGGATACTCGGCAATGTCCAGGCCCGGCAGGCGGCGCAGCGCGTCGGAACGCGGCCGGCTGTGGCTGGCCATCACCTGGAACAGCGGGTTGCGGTCGAGGCTGCGGTCGGGCTGCAGGGCCTCCACCAGGGCATCGAAGGGCAGGTCCTGGTTCGCCTGGGCGGCCAGCACCTCGTCGCGCACATGGGCCAGGAAACGGTCGAAGGGCAGCCTCCTGTCGGGTTCGATGCGCAGGACCTGGGTGTTGGCGAAAAAGCCGACCAGCCCTTCCAGTTCGACCCGGCCGCGGTTGGCGGTCGGCACGCCGATGCGCAGGTCGGATTGGCCGCCGTGACGGTGCAACAGGGCGGCGAAGGCGGCGAGCAGGACCATGAAGAGGCTCGCCCCCTGTTCCCGCCCGACGGCGACCAGACCGGCAACCAGGGAGGAGTCCAGCTGGAACTCCACCGCCGCACCGCGATGGCTTTGCATCGGCGGGCGCGGACGGTCGGCCGGCAAATCGAGCGCCGGCTGTTCGCCGCCCAGCCGGCCCCGCCAATGGTCGAGCTGCCGGCGCGCTTCGGCGCCCTCCATCCACCGCTCCTGCCATGCGGCATAGTCGGCATACTGGAGCGGCGGCGGCAGCAGTGCCGCCGGCTGACCGGCAGCCAGCAGCGCATAGGTTTGGGCGATCTCATCCACCAGGACGTTCATCGACCAGCCGTCGGAGATGATGTGGTGCATCGCCAGGGACAGCGCATGCTCGTCCCCGCCCGGCAGGCGGAACAGCCGCAACCGCAGCAGCGGCCCCCGTTCCAGGTCGAAGGGACGGGCTGCCTCGCCGCGCAGCCGGCTTTCCAGCAGCGCGACGTCCTCCAGCGCCTCGACCGTCCAGTCGAAGGTGGGATCCGCGTCGATGAGCTGCCGGGGCTCGCCGCCCCGATCGATGAAGCGGGTGCGCAGTGTCTCGTGCCGCATGGACACCTGCGCGAAGGCCCGCCGCAGGCTTTCGCTATCGAGCCGGCCGCGCAGGCGGAGCGCCGTCGAGATGGTGTAGGCCGTGCTGGCCGGGTCGAGGCGCCACAGGAACCACAGGCGGCGCTGGGTGGAGGACAGGGACAGGCTGTCGCCACGCGGCACGACGGGTATCGCCGCCTCTTCCGGCACGGCCAGCGGCTCCGGGGCCTGGGCCTGGGCCTGGGCCGGAACCGGAGCGCTGCCTTGCGCCCGGGCATCCAGCAGGACGGCGAGCGCACGGATGCTCTGCGCCTCGAACAGCTGTTTCGGGGTGAATTTCAGCCCTTGCTTGCGGGCACGGGCGATCAGCTGCAGGCTGAGGATCGAATCGCCGCCGAGGGCGAAGAAGCTGGCTCCGGCATCCACCGTCTCACGCTTCAAGACCTCGGCCCAGATGCTGGCGAGGCGTTGCTCCGTCTCGGTCATCGCGGTTTGAGGCGCCGGTTCGGCGGCGGCCGGGACCGGCAGGGCCTTGCGGTCCGGCTTGCCGTTGGCGGTCAGCGGCAGGCGGTCCAGCGTCACCCAATGGGCCGGGACCATGTGATCCGGCAGCAGGCCCGCAGCCGTCTCGCGCAGGGCCGCGATGTCGGGCTTTGCGGCGGAAGGCACGCAATAGGCGATCAGCTGCCCGGCGGCCGGGCCATGGTCGGCGGTGCCGGCGACCACCAGCACGTCCGCCAGTCCGGGCAGGGATTTCAGGACCAGGGCGACCTCCCCGGGCTCGACGCGGTGGCCGCGGATCTTCACCTGATCGTCGAGGCGGCCGACGAACTCCAGAACCCCGTCCCGGCGCAGGCGGACACGGTCGCCGGTGCGGTAGAGCCGGTCGCCCGGCCGGCGCGGCTGCGGATCGGGAACGAAGCGGGCCGCAGTCAGGGCCGGCTGGCCGAGATAGCCGTCGGCAAGGCTGTCGCCGCCGAGGTACAGCTCGCCGACGGCCCCGGGAAGCGCCGGCTCCAGGTCGGCGTCGAGCACGCAGGCGCGGACATCCGCCAGCGGCAGGCCCAGCGGAACGACAGGCGGTATTGCGGGGGAACCGGCGGCCGGAACCTCGTGGGTGAGGACGCCGACCGTCGTCTCGGTCGGGCCATAGTGGTTGAGGACGCGCAGGCCCGGCCGCAACCGCCGCACCCGTTCCACCAGCCCGCCGTCGCAGGCCTCTCCGCCCAGGACCAGCAGATCCCGCGGCAGCACGTCGGCGGCACGCTCGGCATGGAGCAGGCCGCGCAGATGGCTCGGCACGATCTTCAGGACCCCGGCGCCGCACGCGGCCATCCAGCCGGCGAAGCGGTCGGCATCGCGCGCGGTGGCGTCGTCGGCCAGATGCAGGGCGCCGCCATGGCAGAGCGCGCCGAACAGCACCGTGTGCCCCAGGTCGGCGGCGACCGTCGAGACCATCGCCATGGAGGTGCCCTTCGGCATGGCCAGACGCTCCAGGACGCCGCGCAGATAGCTGCCGAGCGCGCCGTGGCTGACGACGACCCCCTTGGGTTCGCCGGTCGAGCCGGAGGTGTAGATGACGTAGGCCGGAAGCGCTCCGGCCGGGACCGGGCCGTCGAAGCGGTCCGGCCTTGCCGCGATGTGCGGACCGTCGAGGGCGAGGCAAGGCAGCCCGGTCGCCTGCGCGGCGGCCAATGTCGCCCCCGCCGCGACGGCATGGCGGGCACCGCTGGACAGGGCGAGGCGGCGCAGCCGCTCCGCCGGCTGGAGCGGATCGAGCGGCACATAGGCGGCACCGGCCTTCATGACGCCGAGCAGCGCGGCGACCAGGCCGCAGGAGCGCTCGAAGCACAACAGCACCCGGTCGCCCGGCCGGACGCCGGCTTCGCGCAGCTCGTTCGCCAGCCGGTTGGCAAGGCGGTCCACCTCACGCACGGTGAGCGTCCGCCCGCTGTCGCGCACCGCGACGGCCTCCGGATCGGCAGCGACACGGGCGTTCCACAGCTCCAGCACGCCCGGCGCCGGATCGCGCCGGCTGACGGCCTCGCCGGCCGGAGCGGAGCCTTGCGGACGCAGGCGCCAGAGCGGGGCGTCGGGCTGGCGCAGGACGGAGTCCAGCAGACCGCAATAGTCGGCGACCAGACCCTCCACGTTCGCGACGTCGAACAGGTCGCACGCATAGGTCATCGAGCCGAGCAGTTCCTCCGGGGCGTCGGCGATATCCAGCGCCAGGTCGAAATGGGCGCCCAGGAACTCGGTCGGCTCGGGCGCCAGCGCCAGCCCCTCCGGTGCCGGCAGGGTGGAGGTGTCGAAGCCGTAGTTGAACTTCACCTGGAACAGCGGGTTGTGGCTGAGGCTGCGTTCGGGCTGGAGCGCCTCGACCAGCTGTTCGAAGGGCAGATCCTGATGCGCCTGGGCCTCCAGCGCGGTGTCGCGCAGCCGGGCCAGCAGGGTGCCGAAGCCCTCGCGGCTGTCCAGCCGGCTGCGCAGGACCAGGGTGTTGACGAAGAAGCCGACCACCCCTTCCGTCTCTTTGCGGTTGCGGTTGGCGAAGGGCACGCCGACCCGCAGGTCGGTCTCGCCGCTGTGATGCATCAACAGCAGCTTGAAGGCGGCCAGCAGCAGGACGAAGGGCGTCACGCCGCGGGCCTGGGCCAGCGCCTTCAGGTCGCGGCTGCGCCGCCCGCCCAGCCGGAAGGCCACCGTGCCGCCATGGGCGCCCAGCACCGCCGGACGCGGCCGGTCGAACGGCAGCGACAGGACCGGGTGCTCGGTGCCGAGCCGGTCGCGCCAGTAGGCGAGCTGCCGGTCGCGCTCGCCGGCCTCCAGCCAGTCGCGCTGCCACTGGGCATAATCGGCATATTGGACCGGCAGCGCCGGCAGGTCCGGCTGCCGGCCGGCCCGCAGGGCGTCGTAACTGCTGGCGAATTCCGTCAGGAAGCGTTCCACCGACCAGCCGTCGGCAACGATGTGGTGCAGGGTGACCAGCAGCAGATGCTCCGCCGCCGCCAGCCGGACCAGCGTCAGCCGCAGCAGCGGGCCGGTGCCGAGGTCGAAGGGAGCCAGCGCCTCCTCGCGCGCCAGAACCCGCGCGCGCGCCTCGCGTTCGGCGGGGGCAAGCACCGGCAGGTCGATGGTGGCGAGCACCGGCGCCAGCCGGGGATGGATGACCTGGACGGGCTGGCCGTCGCGCTCGGCGAAGGTGGTGCGCAGCGCCTCGTGCCGGTCCGACAGATGGGCGAACACCGCCTCCAGCAGGACGGGGTCGAGCGGCCCCGTCACCCGGATGGCGCCGGGAATGTTGTAGGCCGCCCCGCCGGGATCCATCCGCCACAGGAACCACAGCCGCTGCTGCGCATAGGAGAGCGGCAGCGGCGCCGACCGGTCGGCGCGGGGAATCGGAAACCGGGCATGGATGTCGATGCCCTTGGCAGCCAGAACGGCGGCGAGCGCCCGGCGCTGGCTGTGCGACAGACCGTCGAGGGAGATGGCCGGGACGGTCGGCAGGGACGGAGTGGACGGGCTGCTGGTCATCGGGCGGTCCCCGTAATGGCACTGTCTGTAGTGGCGCCGCCGGTCAGGGCGGCATCCGCGAGCGCGTTCAGTTCGACCTCCGACAGGCCTTCGATGGCCTTCAGCGCGGCGGCCAGCTCGTCTTCGATGGCGGATGCGGCGGCCGGCTCGGCGGCGGCTCGCCGCTCCTCCACCCGGCGGGCGAGGCTGCGCAGGACGGGCGCCTCGAACAGGGCGCGGATGTCCAGCGTCACTCCCAGATCGGCCGCGATGCGCGAGGCCACCTGGGTCGCCAGCAGCGAATGGCCCCCCAGTTCGAAGAAGTCGTCGTCCAGGCCGACGCGGGTGAGGCCAAGCACCTCCGCCCAGATGGCGGCCAGCGCCTGCTCCACCGGGCTTTCCGGCGGGACATGGGCGGCGGCGGTCACCTGCATGGGCTGTTCATGGTCGGCCAGCCGGTCGCGGTCCAGCTTGCCGTTGACGGTCAGCGGCAGCCGGTCGACGCGCAGCAGCTGGGAGGGCACCATATGCGCCGGCAGGCTGCCGCGCAGGGCGGACAGCAGGCGCGGCGCGAAGGACCGCCGCTGCCGGGCGAGCAGAGGGTCGCTGCACTGTGCGCGCCAACCGCCGGCAGTCGCCGGTTCGGACACCGCCGGGGAACGCTCCAGCCGCGCCGGGTCGAAGATCTCCACGTCGAAGCGGCCGTCCGCATCGCCGGCACCGTCCGGACCGGCGCTCCAGCCGATGCGGGCGCGGTAGCCATGCGCCTCGGCAAGCGCCCGGTAGGCGTCGGGATCGGCGCCGGCGGCTTCCAGCCGGTCGATCCGCTCCCGCAATGCACCCGCCGCGGGCGAGGATGCGGCGGACATCGCCGTCCAGGCGGCAAGGTCGCGGGCGAGCCGGCGGTTGGCGATCCCGGCGATCCGCAGGCCGGCGGGCCGCTCCTCCGCCAGCAGGCGGTCGAGGCGGGCCAGATCCTCTCCGGCCTCGCGCCAGCCGCCGGCCGGTGCCACCTCCTCCGCGCCGATGTGCAGGACGGCGTCGAAGCGGTAGCGGGTCAGCTCGTTGTCGGCCCGGCCTCGGCGCAGATCGATGTCGATGCGGCCGATCCCCGGAACCCGGCCGCGCAGGGCGGCAAAGAAGCCGGGGGCGAGCAGCAGTTCGCCGTCCTCGGAGATGGCACGGACCACGCGGGCGCGCAGTTGGGCGGGGCTCGCCTGCGCCTCCGCCCGCCAGAGCGCCACCGACGCATGGAACAGCGGCTGGAGATGCAGCGGCCGCAGATCGCCCAGGAAGATGCGCCCGCCCGGCCGCAAGGCCCGTGCCGCTCCCTCCAGCACGCGCAGCAGATAGTCGCCGTCGGGGAAATACTGGGCGACGGAGTTGATGACGACGGTGTCGTAGCCGCCTTCCTCCACCCCGGCGAAATCGGTGGCCTCGCGCCGGCTGAGCCGGACATGCGCCAGGTCCGGCCTCCCGGCCGCCCAGGCGCCGAGATCGGCGATGGCCTGTGCCGAGAAGTCGGTTCCGTGATAGACGGCGCAGTGCGGCGCCACCGCCTGGGTCAGCAGACCGACGCCGCAGCCGATCTCCAACAGCCGTTCGGGAGCCAGGGCCAGGATGCGCGCGACCGTGGCGTCCAGCCATTCCCGCATCTGCGCCTCGGGGATCGGCCGGTCGTCGTAGCTGTCGTTCCAGCCGGTGAAGCCCGGCCCAGCCGCGGCGTCCGCGCGCGAATAGGTGCCGTCGAACACCGTGCTCCACTGCCCGACCAGATCGCTGCGCTGCTCCTCCGGCCGGTCGCGCAGGGCCGCCTCGTCGGCGACGGCATAGGCGACGAGACGGCGGTCGGCCGCATCGCCGCGCAGCAGCACGGCGGCGTCGGCGACGGCGGGCTGGCGGCGGATCGCCGCCTCGATCTCGCCCGGCTCGATGCGGAAACCGCGCAGCTTGATCTGCTGGTCGGCCCGGCCGAGATACTCGACCCGGCCATCGGGCCGAAAGCGCGCGAGATCGCCGCTGCGGTAGAGGCGCCCACCCGGATCGCCGAAGGAACCGCCGAAGGGATCGGCGACGAAACGCCCTGCGGTCAGGCCGGGACGGTTCAGGTAGGCCCGCGCCAGCCCGGCTCCGCCGACATGGATCTCACCCGCCACGCCGGGCGGCACCGGCTGGAGATGCCGGTCGAGGAAGTACCAGCGCAGGTCGCCGAGCGGCATGCCGACCGGGGCGCCGGCCTCCGGCCGGTCTGTTGCCTCGCCGGGCTTCGGCAGGTCGGCCATGGCCAGCAGGCGATGGGTGACATGGACGGTGGTCTCGGTGATGCCGTACATGTTGACCAGCCGCGGACGGCTGTCGCCGAAATGCTCGAACCAGCCGCGCAGGCTCTCCATCTCCAGCGCTTCGCCGCCGAACACCACCAGCCGGAGCGACAGGGCGTCGCGCGGCGAGCCCAGAGCCACCGGCACCAGCTGCCGGAAGGCGGAGGGCGTCTGGTTCAGCACCGTTACTCCCTCGTCCCGCAGCAGGGCGAAGCAGTCGGCCGGCGACCGGCTGGTGTAGTAGGGTACCACCAGCAGCCGCCCGCCATGCAGCAGGGCGCCGAAGATTTCCCAGACCGAGAAGTCGAAGGCATAGGAATGGAACAGAGCCCAGACGTCATGCCGGTCGAAGCGCATGTCGGGCGGGCAGGCATCGAACAGCCGCAGCACATTGGCATGGGTGACCGCCACGCCCTTCGGCTGGCCGGTAGACCCCGACGTGTAGATGCAGTAGGCGAGCGATCCGGCCCGGCCCAGGTCCGGTGGCGGTCCATCCGGCGGCGGCCCGTCAGGCGCGTCGGGCTCCTCGCCGACGCAGAGCGCCCGCACGCCATCGGCCAGCGGCAGCCTGCCGCTCAGATGGGCCTGGGTGACGACCAGCCCGATGCCGCTGTCGGCCTGCATGTAGAGCAGCCGGTCGGCGGGATAGGAGGGGTCGAGCGGCAGATAGGCGCCGCCCGCCTTCAGGATGCCGAGCATGCCGACGATCAGGTCGAAGGAGCGCTCCGCCGCCAGCCCGACCAGCCGGTCCGGCCCGACGCCGAGCCCGCGCAGCTGCCGCGCCAGCCGGTCGCTGCGGCGGTCGAGCTCGCCATAGCTCAGGGTCAGGCCATCGCAGGTCACGGCCGGGGCATCGGGATGCAGGCGCGCTTGGGCCGCGATGCGGGCATGGAGGCCGGGGGCGTCGGCCGGAAGCGGTGCCGGAGGGCGGGCGATGTTGCGGACGGGATCGTTCCAGCCGGCGACCAGCGCCGCCCTCTCCGCCGCATCCATCAGCGGCAGGCGGGTGACCGGCAGCGCCGGGTCGGCCACGATGCCGCGCAGCAGGGTCAGCCAGTGCCGCGCCATCCGCTCCACGCTCTCCGGCTCGAACAGGTCGAGGCTGTAGGTGAAGAAGGCGCCGAGCCGGCCGGTCCCGTCCGGTTCCACCCGCTCGGTGGTGTGCAGGATCAGGTCGAACTGGGTGGCGAACTGCAGATGCTCGACGGCCTCCACCCGCAGGCCCGGCAGCCGGTCGAGACCGTCCAGCCGCTGCCACTGGTGGTCGTAGGCGGCCTGGAACAGCGGATGGTGGGCAAGGTCGCGCTGGGGCTGCAACTCCTCCACCAGCCGGTCGAAGGGCAGGTCCTGGTTGGCCTGGGCGTCGAGCGCCGCCTCGCCGATCCGGCGCAGCAGCGCGTCGAAGGCGGGATCGTCCGACAGGTCGGCGCGCAGCACCGCCATGTTGACGAAGAAGCCGATCAGCCTTTCGCTGTCCACGCTTCGCCGATTGGCCAGCGTGCAGCCGACGCGGATGTCGTCCTGGCCGGAATAGCGGTGCAGCAAGGCCGCGTAGCTGGCAAGCAGCAGGGTCGGCAGCGTCACCCCCATGCGCCGCGCCAGGGCGCGCAGGCCGGTGGCGAGCCCGTCGTCGATGGCGCAATGGACAGCCGCCCCGCGCTGGCTGCCGCCGGCGGAGCGCGGACGGTCGGCCGGCAGGTCGAGCACCGGGTGTCGGTCGCCCAGCCGGCCGGCCCAATAGGCGAGCTGGCGTGCTCCCTCCCCCGCCTCCAGCAGGTCGCGCTGCCAGCGGGCGACGTCGGCATACTGGACGGCCAGTGCCGGCAGCTCGGGCGCCCTGCCCTCGCAACTGGCTGCATAGGCCTCGCCGAACTCGTCGAGCAGGACGTTCATCGACCAGCCGTCGGCGATGGCGTGATGCAGGCTGACCTGCAGATGATGGTCGTCGGCGGCGCAGGCGATCAGCCGTACCCGCATCAGCGGGCCTTCCACCAGGTCGAAGGGCGCGCGAACCTCCTCCTCCAGCAGGCGGCGCAGCGCGGCTTCCCGGTCCCCGTCGCCGGACAGATCGGCGAGGCGGACGGCGACCGGCAGCGTTCCGGCGGGCCGAACCAGCTGAACCGGCCGGCCGGCCTCCTCGCGGAAGACGGTGCGCAGGCTCTCGTGGCGCCCGACCAGCAGGTCGACCGCCGCCTGGACGGCGTCGCGTCGCAAGGCCCCGCGCAGTTGGACACGCCCGGAAATGGTGTAGCCGCAGTCCTGCGGGTCGAGCTTCCAGTTGAACCACATGCGGGCCTGGGCCGCCGACGGTTCGGCGATGCGCTCCGTTCCGCCTGTCTGCGGCGACGCCGCCCGGAGCATGGCGGGGACGGCGTTGGACAGCCGGCCGGCAAACTCCGCCAGCGTCGGATGGCGGAACAGGTCGGCGACGTCGGCCGCCAGCCCGCAGCGCTCGCGCAGCCGGGCGACCACCTGCACCACCGACACCGAATTGCCGCCCAGCGCGAAGAAATGGGCGCCGCCATCGGTGACGGCGGTTCCCAGCACCTCCGCCCAGACCGCGGCGACCTCGCATTCGCGCTCCGTCAGGGCACGGGGAGCGGCGGCGGCGGCCGGAACCGCGGCTCCCCGGCGCTGGACGTGGAAGGCCGGCAATTCGCCCGCGTCGAGCAGGGACCGGCAGGCGGAGCGCTGCAGCTTGCCGCTGGAGGTCTTGGGCAGGGCGCCCGGCTCCAGCAGGGCGACCAGCACCGGCGCCTCCTGGCAGGCGTCGGCCACCGCGGCGGCGATGGCGCCGCACAGCGCCTCCGGCGTCACCAGCTTCAGCACCGTCCGGCCGATCTCGGCGGCGATGCCGATCCCCTCGCGGCCATCCTGCTCGACGGCGAAGGCGGCGACCCGCCCCTTGCGGACGACCTCGACCTCCTCCTCGACGCTGCGCTCCAGATCCTGCGGATAGATGTTCTGGCCTCGCACGATCAGCATGTCCTTGAGCCGGCCGGTGACGAACAGCTCGCCGCCCTTCAGGAATCCCAGGTCGCCGGTGCGCAGCCAGACGATGCCGTCGCGCTCGACGAAGCTGCGGGCCGTCGCCTCCGCATTGCCCCAATAGCCGTCGGCGATGCTGGGTCCGCCGGCCCAGATCTCGCCGACCGCCCCCTCGCCGACCTCGGCACCGCTTGCCGGATCGACCAGCCGCACGGGATGATCGGGCTGCACATGGCCGCAGCCGGCCAGCACCGTCGCCGCCGCCGCGCCGGCCGCCGCCGGCACCGCCCGGTTCGCCGCCAGCGCCGGCCCGTCGAACGGCGCCAGGGTGATGCCCTGCCCGCGCCGGCCGCCGGTGACGAACAGCGTCGCCTCGGCCAGCCCGTAGCAGGCGAAATAGGACCGGCGGTCGAAGCCCGCCGGGGCGAAGCGCTCGGCGAAGCGGGCCAGCGTGTCGGGACGGATCGGCTCGGATCCGGAGAAGGCAAGGCGCCAGGACCGCAGATCCAGCCCTTCCAGCGCGCCGTCGGCGATGCGCTCGCAGCACAGGCGGAAGGCGAAGTCCGGCCCGCCGCTGATGGTGCCGCCGTAGCGGCCGATCGCCTCCAGCCAGCGCCGCGGCCGCTCCAGGAAATAGCGCGGCGACATCAGCACGCAGGGAATGCCGGTGTGGATCGGCTGCAGCAGGCCGCCGATCAGGCCCATGTCGTGGAACAGCGGCAGCCAGCTGACGATGCAGTCGTCGGGGCCGATGCCGAAGCCGTGACGGATCAGCCGCTCGTTGGCGATCAGGTTGCCGTGGCTGACCCGCACCCCCTTGGGCGCCGAGGTGGAGCCGGAGGTGTATTGCAGGAAGGCGATGTCGTCGCCCGACAGCGGCGGCATCGACCAGTCGCCGGCAAGCCCGCCGTCCACCCCGTCCACCGCCAGCAGTTCCGGCGTCCGGTCGCCCGCCATGGCCCGGCATGCCTCCAGCAGCATGTCGTGCAGGACCGAATCCGTCAGGATGAAGCGCGGCTGCGCATCGGCAAGGATGCCCTGGAGCCGGGCCAGATGCTGCGGTCGGACCGATTCCGGCGGATAGGCCGGCACGGCGATGATGCCGGCATAGAGGCAACCGAAGAAGGCGGCGACATAGTCGGGACCGCTCGGCAGCAGCAGGACGGCGCGGTCGCCCAGCCCGGCCCGCCCACGCAGGCGGACGGCGATGGCGCGTGCCCGCCGGTCGAGCTCCGCATAGCTGAGCGGGTCGTCCGTCCCCTCGGCTATGAAGCGCAGGGCGATGCCGTCGGGCGTCTCCGCGGCCCGCCCGAGCAGCGTGCCGACCAGCGTCTCGGCAGGGGTGTGCGCAGGCCGGGCCGACGAAAGGGAGGCGGCGTCTGAACGGTTGTCCATGGGAGTCACCTGTGCAGGCAGAAGGGCGCGCCCCCGGCGGGCCATGGGGCGGAACGGTCACGGGTAAAAAAGGCCGGCCGGTGCGCCGGCCGCGGAGCCGTCAGTCGGCGGAGTGGGGTTCGGCCATGGCGACCACCACCTTGCGCGGCCCGCTGAAGGGCGTGCGGGCGTGGGCGGCCAGCATGTTGTCGAGCATCATCACGTCGCCGGTCCGCCACGGGAACAGCACCGTCTCCTCGGCCAGGACCGCCCGGATGGCGGCGAGGTCGGCAGGATCGATGGGGCCGCCGTCGGCATGGTAGACGTTGCGCGGCAGATCCTCCTCGTCGAGGATGTCGAGCAGCGCCGACCGCGCCTCCTCCGGCAGGTTGGAGACGTGGAAGAGGTGGGCCTGGTTGAACCACACCGCCTCCCCGGTCACCGGATGACGGGCCGTCGCCTGGCAGATCTGGCGCGTGCGCAGTTCGCCATCCTCCTTCCAGTCGCAGAGGATGCGATGGTCGCGGCAATAGGCCTCCACCGCCGCGCGGTCGTCGGTGTTGAACACCCGCTGCCAGGGCACGTCCAGGCCGTTGCCGTAATTGCGGACATACATCAGGCCGCGCCGCTCGAACCGTTCGCGGATGTCGGCGGGAATCCGGCGGTGGATCGCCCGGCTGTCGGCGATCGGGGTCTCGCCGCCGACCGGAGCCGCCTGGACGCAGTAGAACCAGATGCGCATCGGCCAGTCGCGGGTATAGGCCTGCTCGTTGTGCAGCGGGATGTGCTGGTCGGCCGGATATTCGGTGGAGGTGTAGACGCCCGACGCCACGTTGGTCCGCGGGGTCGATCCGAACTCGTAGCTCAGCAGCGGATGGCCGAAGGCTGCGGCGAAGGCGCGGAACCGCTCGACGGAATTCGCTGCGGAATTCGCTGCGGAGTCTCCTGCCGGGCCAAGCGCGAAGCCGCGGAAGAGGATGCCGGCGCAGCGCGGCAGCCAGTCGCGCACCAGCGGCTCCACGGCCGCGAAGGCGTCGAGCAGGTCCACCTGCGGATCGCGCGCCCGCACCAGCAGCGGCAGGCCGCCGCGCGCATGGGGAAAGTCTTCGATCGTGAAACTACGCTCGGCCATGGGACCCTCATGAAATCAGGCGGTCGCGGCGATGCCGCCGGAGCGGCCCGCCGGCCGGCCCAGCCATTCCGCCAGCCGGTCGAGAAGCGGACGCTCGTGGGCGCGCAGGAAGAAATGGTCGCCGTCGAACATCTCCAGGGTGAACTCGCCCCGCGTCTCCACCTCCCAGGCCCGCAGCCGGTCGGCGGCGATGTCGTCCTGCGTGCCGCCGAACACCCGGATCGGGCAGCCCAGCGGCGGATGGCGGCGGTAGGCGTAGCGGCCGCACAGCAGGAAGTCGGCGCGCAGGACCGGCAGGGCCATCTCCAGCAGGTCGCGGTTGCCGAACACCTCCTCCGCCGTGCCGCTGAGACGGCGCATCTCGGCGATCAGCCCGTCATCGTCCAGCGGCTCGGCCCAGCGCCCGTCCTCGCGCCGGCTGGGAGCGGCGGCGGCCGACGCGAAGAGGACCCGCGGCTCCCCCAGGCCACGGCCGCGCAGGGCATGCGCCAGCTCGAAGGCGAGGAGACCGCCCAGGCTGTGCCCGAACAGGGCGTAAGGGCCGCGGGTTTCCGGAGCCAGCTCGTCCGCCAGTTCGTCCGCCAGCGCCGTCAGCCCGGTCCTGGGACGCTCGTCCATCCGCCGGCCGCGGCCCGGCAACTCCACCGGCACCACCTCCAGCCAGGACGGGACGAGGCGTTTCCAGCGCGCATAGATCATCGCGCTGGCGCCGGAATAGGGGAGGCAGAGCAGCCGCATCGCCGGAGCTGCCGCGCGGCCGGAAACGGGCGTGGTCGCGGACGTCATCGCGCTGCGGCTTCGTCCATCTGGCGGCGCAGGCTGAGCGGCCGCATGTCGGTCCACACCTGCTCGACGAAGGCGAGGCAGTCGGCCTTGGGGCCGCTCTTGCCCGCCTCGCGCCAGCCGGCCGGAACCGCCTTGTAGTCCGGCCAGATGGAATATTGTTCCTCGTGGTTGACCAGCACCTTGAAGGTGATGTCCTCGCGGTCGAACGCCATCGCTGTCCTCGTTCACTGTCGGGAGTGGGGCGGCATCCCGGTCCGGCCGCTCATGCGGTCCGCACCCGGCGCCTTCCTGCCCTATTGGACGAAGCAGCGCGGCGAATCGTTAGGAGGATTTTGCGATTCCCTCGCAACAACGGGTGCGGCGGTCACCATGACGGTCAGCGGACCAGCCCGACCGGCTCTCCGGTTTCCGGATGGGGGATCACCGCCATCGGCAGGCCGTAGATGGCGCCCAGCCGGGCGGAGGTCATGATCTCGGCCGGCGTGCCGCGGTCGATCAGCCGTCCGCCATGCAGGGCGACGATGTCGTCGCAGAAGCGGGCCGCCATGTTCACGTCGTGCAGCACCGCGATCACCCCGATGCCACGCTCGCGCGACAGGCGGCGGACCAGGGCCAGCACCTCCACCTGATGGGCGACGTCGAGCGCCGAGATCGGCTCGTCGAGCAGCAGGCAGCCGGCGTCCTGCGCGATCAGCATGGCCAGCCACACCCGCTGCCGCTCGCCGCCCGACAGGCTGTCCACCAGGCGGTCGGCGAACCGCGCGGTGTCGGTCAGCGCCAGCGCCTCCTCCACCTTGCGGGCATCCTCCGCCCGGAAGGCTCCGAGCGCCCCGTGCCAGGGATAGCGGCCGAGCGCCACCAGTTCCCGCACCAGCAGCCCGGAAGCCGGCGGCATGTGTTGCGGCAGGTAGCCGATCCGGCGGGCGAGCGCCCGCTGCTTCCAGCGGTCCAGCGGCTGGCCGTCGAACAGCACCCGCCCGCCGCTGGGCAACTGTTGACGGGCGAGGATCTTCAGCAGGGTCGATTTGCCGGAACCGTTATGGCCGATCAGCGCGGTCACCCGGCGGGGAAACAGGTCGCAGGACGGCAGGTCGAGCAGCAGGCGGCCGGGCAAGGAGAAGCTCACCCCCTCGATCCGGAACATCGGCGCGACCTGGGACGCGGCCGGAGGCGTGGCCAGGGGCGCAGCTGGAGACGTCATGCGGAAGTCCTGCGGTCTGATGGGGCGGCCGGCGGGGTGCGCCGCCAGTAGGCGACGGTCAGCATGCGGTCGCGGTCGATGCCGCGTCCGCGCAGATGGTCGCGCAGGCGGCCAAGGTCGTCGAACTCGCAGGCGACCCAGGCGAAGAGGTCGGACGGCAATGCCAAGTTGCGCACCGCCTCCACCAGCGCCCCCTCGTCGGCCCCGGCATCCCGGCGGTGCAGCCAGCGGACGGCGATGCCGGCGGGCGCCCGAAGCGGCACTTCGTCCGCCGCGTCCTCTACCTCGATCAGGGCGATGCCGCGGGCGTCGGCGGGCAGCTCCTCCAGGATGCGGGCGATGGCGGGCAGCGCGGTCTCGTCGCCGGCCAGCAGGTGCCAGGATGCCGGGCGGATGCCGAGCCCGCAGGGACCGGACATGCCGCAGAGGTCGCCGGGCCGCGCCCGCCGGGCGAAGCCGGCACCGGGGGCGCCATCGGGAGCGCCAGCGGAATGCCCGTCATCGGCATGAAGGACGAAGTCGATGTCCAGTTCGCCCGCCTCGGCGTCGATGCGCCGAAGGGTGTAGTAGCGGACGGCCGGCCGCCGGTCCGGCTCGGGCCAGAGCGGCCGCCCGTCGGGCCCGGGGCGCGGCCAGGACGGAACCGTCGCCCCATCCGGCGGCAGATAGAGGCGGACATGCAGGTTGTCCGGCGTGGCGAAGCGGCCGAGATCGCGGCCCTGGAAGGTGACGCGGCGCAGGCGCGGCGTCAGGTCACGGACGGCGGCGACCCGGATCTCGCGGAAGTCGGCGAAAAGCGGTCCGGTCTCCACGTCGCCGGTCCAGACGATGGCGGCATCCTCCCCCAGCAGGCCGGCCAGCTGCTCGCTGACGGAAGCGCGCAGCCGCTCCAGGAGCCCGCGGTCGTCCGCCTCCGCCCGAAGATGCAGGCCATCGGCCCCGACGGTCAGCGCCAGCCGCCCGAACGCGCCGCTCGCCGCCAGCGTGCCGCCCTCCCGGACGAAGGACAGGCCGTAGGGCTCGGCGGCGGCGACCAGCCGGCCGGCGGCATCGGAGGGCCGGTCGTGAGGGATCGCGGTATCGCAGGAGAATCGGGGCATCAGCGCCGTCCCAGCAGCCAGAGAAGAAAGGGCCCGCCGATCACCGAGGCGAGCAGCCCGGCCGGCACCTGGTAGGGAAAGATCACGCTGCGGCCGAGCCAGTCGGCCATCAGCATGATCAGGCCGCCGAGCATGGCGGAGCCGGCGAGATGGGCGGCCGCCCGCTGCAGGCCGAGCATGCGGGCCAGATGCGGCCCCATCAGCCCGACGAAGCTCAGCGGTCCGACGATCAGCGTCGCCGCCGCGGTCAGCAGTGCCGACAGGCTGAACAGCGCGAGACGGCTGAGCGACGGGCTGACCCCCAGCGCGGCGGCCACCCCGCCGCCGAGCGGCAGCAGGTCGAGCCAGCGGGCGACGAAGGGAATGGCGCCGATGGCGAGCAGCGCCAGCAGAAGCGCCGCCAGCCCGTCGGTCCACCCCGCCATGTAGGTCGAACCGGACAGCCAGGTGACGAGCGTTTGCAGGCGCGGATCCTGCCCGGCCATCAGGACGGCGACGACGACGCCGGAAATCGAACTGGTGGCGATGCCGGCCAGCAGCAGCCTGTCGGGAGAGAAGCCGTCCTTGCGGCCGAGCGCCAGCATCGCCGCCAGCACCGCGACCGCCCCGGCCCCGCCGGCCGCGATCTGCGAACCGCGGTCCGGGGCGTCCGCCGAGAACATCAGCACGATCACGCCGAGGATGGCACCGGATGAGACGCCGAGGATTTCGGGCGCCGCCAGCGGGTTGCCGGTCATCCGCTGCAGCATCGCGCCCGCGACCGCAAGCATGGCCCCGCCGAACAGGGCCGCCAGCGCCCGCGGCAGGCGCCAGGATGCCAGCGCGGCGAGGTCGCCGCCGGAACTCCAGTCCCAGCCGCCCGGCCCGGGACCGAAGGCGACGGCCATCCACAAGGCCGGCAGCAACAACAGGCCGGCGCCGGCGAGCACCAGGGCCGGCCGGGATGCCCGCGGCGGCGGTGGCGCGGTGGACAGGACCGGGGGTGCCGCGCTGCGCAGCCGCGGCAGCAGCCACAGCAGCATCGGCACGCCGAGCACCGCCGTAACGGCACCGGTCGGCAGTTCCCGGTAGGTGATCGGCGCCATCAGCACCAGGGCGTCGGTCGCCCACAGCAGGGCGGCGCCGCACAGGGGCGCCCACAGCATCCGCTGCCCCAGTCGGCGGGCGCCGGCCATGCCGACGATGGTCGGCGCCGCCAGCCCGACGAAGCTGACCACGCCGACGGCGGCGACGGTCAGGGCGGCCAGCATCACCGCGATCACCAGCCCTGCCAGGCGGGCACCCACCACCGACAGCCCCAGGCTGCGCGCCCCGCCCTCTCCCAGGCCGAGCAGGACCAGGGGGCGCAGCACCAGCAGGGCGGCGACCGCCAGCACCGCCAGCCGGGGCGCCAGGAAGGCGGCCATGCCCCAATCCTGCTGGTCGAGGAAACCGGCGCCCCACAGGAACAGGCCGATCAGCAAATCGTGGTTGAACAGCACCATCACGCCGCTGACCGACCCGGCATAGAGGCTGAGGACGAGGCCGGCCAGCACGACGGTGACCGGCGACAACCCCTTGCGCCAGGACAGCGCCAGCAGCGCCGCCGCCGACAGCCCGGCCCCGGCCAGGGCGACCCATTCCCGCCCCAGCGCCAGAACGTCCGGCAGCCACAGCGTGGCGACGGCCAGCGACAGGTGCGCGCCGGCGGAAATGCCGAGGGTGGCGGGCTCGGCCAGCGGGTTGCGCAGAACCTGTTGCAGGATGGTGCCGGCAAGCCCAAGCGCCGCCCCCACCAGCAAGGCGACCGCGAAGCGCGGGAACAGGACGTAGTGCGCGGCAAGCTGGTCGAGCCGTGCCGGGTCGGGATCGACGAGCGCCCTCCACCACAGCTCCGGCGGCAGTTGCCGGTCGAGGACCAGCAGGGAAGCCAGCCCGGCCAGCAGGAACAGGCCGGTCACCGGCCAGGCGGGACCGAACCGGCGGGACGGGATGGGGATCGCGGTGTCAGCCATGGCGCTGCGGAAGCCTTTCGCCGAGCAGGCGGACGAAGCGTTCCGCCGTCGGGACGCCGCCATAGAACAGGATGGGCGGCAGGATGGTGACCCGGCCGTCGCGCAGGAAGGGCAACCCGGCGAACAGCGGCAGGCCGGCCAGCGCCTCGAGCGCCCGCTTGCCCTCGCTGCCGATGTTGACCAGTTCGGCATCGGGACGTCCGGTCAGCCGGTCCATGGTCACGGTGGCGTGGCCGTAGGGGCCGCTTGGACCGGTCCAGGCATTCTCGAACCCCAGCCGGTCGAGGACATCCTGGTAAAGGCTGTTGCGCCCGTGGATGAGGACGCGGCGCCCGTCGAGGACGCTGAGAACATAGAGCGGACGCCGCTCCCGCCCGATCAGGCGCGCGCGCGCCTCCTCCAGTGCGCTGTCGAGCCGGGCGACCGCGCGGTCCGCCGCCTCCGCCATGCCGAGGCCGTCCGCCAGCCCGCGCAGGGAGGCGATGGCGAAGGCGAGCTGACCGCTGCGCCGCTCTCCCTCGACGGTTCCCGTATCGAAGGACTGGTAAAGGGTCAGCGGGGCGATCCGTTCCAGCCGGCCGCGCACGGCGGACAGCATGCCGTCGGTGACGAAACGCGCCGGTTGCAGCCGGTCGAGCAGTTCCAGGTTCGGCTCCGCCCTGGCACCGATGTCCGGAACGCCGTCCGGCACCGCCGGCTCGATCACCGAGCGACGATACCGGTCGATCTCGGGCAGGCCGCGCGGAACGATGCCCAGCGACAGCAGGGCCTGCGCGCTCGTCCAGTCGAGCGCGCAAACCCCGCCGGCCGCGTCATGCTCCGCCGACCGCGCACCGCCGGCCAGGAGGCCGAACGGCAGCGCCGCGGCGGTACGGAGGAACCGGCGCCGGTCGAGGGCGCCGGTCGTCCCGGACATCGGCAGCAACGGTCGCGCCTTACCAGCTGTACTTCAGCGTCGCCAGGATCTGGCGGCGGTTGCCGTACAGCACGGTGTTGTCGTAGAAACCCGCCGAATAATACTTCTTGTCGGTCAGGTTACTGACGTTGAGAGCCACGCTGGCCCCCTCCAGTTCGGACCGCAGGGCGCCCAGGTCGTAGCGGACGGCGGCGTCGACCAGCGTGTAGTCGGGGATGGTCTCGGTGTTGCCGGCGTTCTTGGACGTGCCGACATAGCGTGCGCCAACCCCGAGGCCGAGGCCGGTGAGCGGACCTGACTTGAAGGTATAGTCGCCCCAGGCCGACGCCATGTGGCGCGGAATCCCCTTCGGACGCAGCCCGACCGAGCTGGCGGTGGAGCCGACTGCCGGATTGTCCTTGGTGATTTCGGCATCGACGAAGGCGTAGGAGGCGATCAGGCTGACCTCCTCCGTCAGCTCCATCTTGCCTTCCAGCTCGATGCCGCGGCTGCGGATCTCGCCTTCCTGCACGGCATAGCCGCTGAAGACCGGGTCGTTGGTCGTCACGTTCTGCTGGGTGATGTGGTAGAACGACGCGGAGATGAAGCTGTTCCAGCCGTTCGGCTGGTACTTCACGCCCACCTCGTACTGTGTGCCGGTGGTCGGCTTGAAGGTGCCGCCGCCACGTTCCGGCGCATAGGTGCCGGTGGTCGGCTGGAACGAGGTCGCGTAGCTGGCATAGGGCGCGATCCCGTTGTCGAAGACATAGCCGATGCCGGCACGGCCGGTGAAATGCTTGTCGCGCGCGGTCTGGAAGCTGCTGGACAGGTTGTCGATCTCCTTGTCCACCACCCAGTCCTGCCGGCCGCTGAGGGTCAGGATCCAGTTCTCGTAGCGCAGCTGGTCCTGAAGATAGGCGCCGATCTGGGTCAGGTTGCTCTTCCCGTTCACCCAGGGGTCGGCATAGGTGAAGTCGGTGGCCGGATAGGTCGGGTTGAAGATGTCGACCACCAGCGCGTTCAGCGAATTCCGACGCTGCTCCTTGCCGGAATAATAGCCGTAGTCGACGCCGGCCAGGATGGTGTGCGACACCGGGCCGGTGCTCATCTTCCCCTGGACGTTGGTGTCGAGCAGATAGGTGTTGGTGCTCTTCGGACGGTCCTGCACCCCGACCGGGTAATAGCGCCCGTCCACCACCTCCACCGGCCAGGCGGTGCTGAAGGCGCTGACGAAGTTGACCCGCGAATGCATGTAGCGGGCATTCTGGTGGACGGTCCAGTTAGGGCTGATCTCGTGCTCGATCTCATAGCCGACCGAGGTGTTCTGCACCTTCCAGTCGGAATAGCCGGGAACGCCGAAAAAGAGATCGGTACCGATCTGGTCCAGCGCATTGCGGGGAATGCTCTGCTCCGCCCCGCTCATCTTCAGCTTCTGATAGCTGGCGAGCAGGGTCATCTTGGTCTTGTCGGTCGGCTTGAAGGTCACGGCCGGCGCGATGTAGAGGCGGTCGTCCGGCGCGTGGTCGACCTGGGTGTCGGACAGGCGGCCGAGACCGGTCAGGCGGTACAGCACCTTGCCGTCGCCGTCGACCGGCCCGCCGAAGTCGAAGGCGGCCTGGCGGCGGTCGAAGCTGCCGGTCTGCAGCTGGATTTCATGCAGCGGCTTGGCGGTCGGCCGCTTGGTGGTGAGATTCACCACGCCGCCGGGCGAGGTCTGGCCGAACAGGACCGACGAGGGCCCCTTCACGACGTCGACGCGCTCCAGCCCGTAGGGCTCAAAATTGGTGTCGTAGTTGTTGAAGCCTGCACGCAGGCCGTCGCGGTAGATGCCGAACAGATTGAAGTCGCGGAAGCCGCGCATCGAGAAGTCCGGGGCGCCGGGGCCGCCCGGATAATCGACCACGGCGATGCCGGGCGAGTAGGCGACCGCACCGGCGAAATCCTGCACCGCGCGCTGGTCCAGCTCCTTGCGGGTCACGACGGAGATCGTCTGGGGGATTTCGATCAACGGCGTCTCGACCTTGGTGCCGACGGCGCTGCGGGTCGCGACATACCCCTCGGTGCCGCCGACGACGCCCTGAACGGAAATCGGGTCGAGAACCATGCCGTTGGCGGCCTGCCCGTCGCCCTGGCCGGCTTTGCCGCCGTCCGTCGCCTGCTGCGCCAGACCGGCCGGCTGGTTCGCCAGCAGCGCCAGACCGGCCATCGTCGTCGCCAGCAGGAAGGCTTTCAAACGCCCGCGCTTGCCCGTCGGCAGACGACCGGCCGGTGCGGCCGTCCCAACCTCGATCTCCATCTCAATACCCCCAGCTGAAGCTTTATCCGACGGGCTCCGCTCCCTCGCGAAATCCGTCTCCCGGCTCTAAGACGAAGGGGGTAGGCGAATATTAAGGGGAATCTTTCATATGTACGAAGTTTTCGTGCGCGGCCGTCGTCGTCGTCGGCTCCGACAGGCCGGGGCAGCGGTCGAAGAAGTCGCGGCGGTCGAGCACCATCAGCGCGGCGCGCTTGTGCGGGAAATCGAATTCCCGTTCGCGCAGGAACCCCAGGGACTGCATGTGCCCGATCATGCGGGCGTTGTCGGCCCGCGGCTCCGACACCACGCGGCCGGTGCGGGCATCGGACAGGAACAGCCAATGCACCAGCGCCGGCAGCCAGGACCGGACCTTGTGCGGTCCACGGTGATGCTCCTCCCCCACCAGCATGTGGATGCCGCGGTCATGATCCCCCGGCGCGCAGAAGGGCGCGATGCGGTCCTCCTTCGCCCAATAGGCCTCGAAATAGGCGAAGGGTTCGTCGTCGAAGCAGCCGATCAGCGTCTGGACATGCGGATCCCCGGCCAGCCCCTCCAGGTAGGCGCGGTGCCTCAGGACGTCGCCGCCCTCCTGCCAGAAGGCCAGCACCCGCGGATTGTTCTGCCAGCGGTTGAAGCGCTCCAGATCGGAGTCGATGTCGAGGCTGCGCAGCGAAATCCAGAGGCCGAGCGCCGGGTCGAACCGGCGGTAAAGCTCCCCGGCCGGCTTCGGCGGCCGATGGAGGCCGCCTCCATCCCCGCACGCAATGGCCGGATAGCCGGTGGTGCCTGGACCGCGCAGCCAGGGGCCGGGCAGTTGCCAGAAGGCGTCGCGCCGGCAGATGGCGTCGCCCCCGCCATCGGCGAGCAGCAGGCCGGATCGCAGCGCCTCCGGGTCGGGCTCGATGCCGCGCCAGAGAAGGAATCGGCAGGCCGGATCGCGGGTGAACAGCCAGCAGGCCGCCGCCCAGGCGGCATCCGCCGGAACCGGGCCGGGCTGCCCCGGAGGCCGGTCGGGGGACCCGTCGGGAATGAGGGCGACACCGCCCTCCATCGGTTCGCAGGCGGCCGACAGCAGCGGACGGCCGTCGACGGACAGCCGCAGACGGCCGGGCTCCGCCTCGGCGGTCAGCCGGCGGCCATCCGGCAACGGCAGGGTATGGGATGATGTCATGGTGGCGGTTTCCAGTGTTTGCGCCCGCTTCCGCCGCCCGCTCACCGGGCGAGGGCGAGCAGCCGGTCGCGGGTCGCCCCGAAGCACAGATAGACGGCGGCGCTTGTATGGACCGACACCCCGTCCACCTCGGCCGGAATGCGTCCGTCCATGTCGAGAACCTCCACCGCCGCCCCGCGGCCGGTGAAGAGCTGCCGGGCGGTGAGGGCGTTGGCGAAGGGCACCACGGCATCCCGGCCGGCGCCGCACAGGACCATCGGCGCGCGTGGCGTCCAGTCCAGCAGGTCGTTGCGGGCAAGAGCGCGGCGGAACGGGATTTGCGGATCGTCGAAGGCCCGCGTGAAGCCGTCCTGGCGAAGCCGCGCCATTTCCGGTCCCGGCGGCAGCGCTCCCTGCCGGAGCATTTCGAAGATGTCGAGGCGGCCCGGCATGAACGCCTCGACCGTGGCGTCGTAGGGCGGCCGGAACAGCTCGGCGGGCGAGGCATAGACGTTGCCGTAGACGCGCTGCATCGCCACCGCGGCATAGGCGAACAGCGCCGTCGCCAGACCGTTCGGCCCCGCCGGCCCGGTCGCCGACCAGCCATCGACGAAGGTCCGCTCCAGCGCATAGGGGCCGGACATCGGCGCCGTCCCCGCAAGGCGGAACTCGTCGGCGTGGTCACGCTCGATGGTCCGCTGGGCGGCCATGGACGCGTGGCCGCCCTGGGAGTAGCCGGCCAGCATCACCTTCCCCGACAGCGGGATCCGCGCCTCCCCCGCCACGCTGCGGGCGGCGCGAAGCGCATCGACGATGGCGGACGCCTCGCTCTCCGCATGCAGGTAGGGATGGAACGGATAGTCCGACCGGCCGAGCCCGAGATAATCGGTGGCGGCGACCGCGACCCCGCGTGCGGCATAGAAGGTCAGCAACGGACTGTCGCCCGCGGCCAGCACGTCGTCGGCCTGACTGGCGTCCCGCCGCGTCTGGGTGCCCTGCGCCCAGCCCAGCAGCTCATGCGGCTCCCCGCAATCCGGGCCGCCGGGCAACAGCAGCATGGCCGAGGCGGTCGCCGGTTCGCCATGCACGCCGATGGTGGCATAGGTCACCCGCGACAGCGTGACGTCGCAGCGCGGGCGGCCGATATAGTCGGCGCGCGGTCCAAGCCCCGCTTCGATCGCGTCCCGCCGGTAGGTCGCCAGCGTCGCCACCTCGAGCACCGCGCCCCGCGCGGGGGCATCGCCCGCCTGACGGGAGGCCCCGTTCGCCGCTGCCGTCCCGACCGCGCAGACGACGGACAGCAAGCACATCAGCCACAGCGTGGCGCGTCCGTGCCGGATCATCGCGTCCATCACCGGTTCAGCGCACCGGCAACCAGCCCGGTCGGTCCGGACTGATGGCGGGACCGGCCGTCGGCCGGCGCCAGGTCGCGGTAGAGGGCAGTGGCGATCTCCGCCGCGCGGACCGGCAGGACCGACAGCAACGTGTCGCTCAGCCCATGGGTTTCCTCACAGAAGCCCTGGATGAAGACCGGTGCCGTCAGCTTGGGATCGGTGCGGACGCGATACTCCCGGTCGACCCGCAGGCCGCCGATCAGGTCGCCCAACGGCTCCAGCAGCCGGCGATGGGAATTGCGCTCATACCCGGTCGCCAGCACCACCGCGTCATAGCGGATCTCCTCCAGGGTACCGCTGGACAGGTCGCGCAGGGCAAGCGTGATGCCGGCCCCGTCGGAGGCGACAGCCTCGATCTGCCGCCGGCACAGGAAGCCGTGGCGTTGCACCCCGGACACCTTCTGGCGGTAGAGGATGCCGTAGATGCGGTCGATCAGTTCGCCGTCGACCACCGAATAGTTGGTGTTGTGATAGTCGCGGATCAGTTGCGCCCGTTCGTCCTCCGACAGGTTGAACATCACGTCGGTGTAGGCGGGCGCGAAGATCTCGTTGACGAAGGGCGTGTCGTCGGCCGGACGCAGGACCGCCGACCGCAGGATCATGTCGGCCCGCACCGACGGGAAGCTGTCGTTGAGGTCGATGAAAGCCTCTGCGGCACTCTGCCCGCCGCCGACCAGGGCGATGCGCATCGGCGTTCCGGCGGTACAGGGCTGGGTGGCGATCCGCTGCACATAGTCGGCATGGTGGAACACGCGGGGATCGTCCTTCAGCCCGGCGAACAGGGCCGGGATGCGCGGCGTTCCGCCGGTGCCCACCACCAGCGAGCGGGTCCGTCGCACCCGTTCGATCCCGTCGGGGCCGCGGGTCACGACATCCAGCATGCCGATGGCGCCGGACCGGTCGGCGACCGGCTCGACCCGCAGCACCTCCGTGCCGTAGCGGCAGAGCTCGGCGAAATGGGACGCCACCCAGCGGAGATAGTCGTTGAACTCCATCCGGCAGGGATAGAAGGTGCCGATGTTGATGAAGTCGATCAGCCGTTCCTTCCGGTGCAGATAGTTCACGAAGCTGTAGGGGCTTCGCGGATTGCGCAGCGTCACCAAATCCTTGAGGAAGGAGATCTGCAGGTCGCTCTGCTGCACGAGGGTGCCGCCATGCCAGCTGTAGGAGGCCTGACGGTCGAAATAGGCCGTGTCCAGCGCCCGTCCGGAGCGCTCCGCCTGTTCTTCGAGGGCAATCGCCAGCCCGATGTTGGAAGGCCCGAATCCGATCCCGGCAAGATCCAGGGGCTTTTCGGAGAGGCTGAACTGAGTCATGGAATCGTCGTCCCCTGTTGAGAATCCCAAAAAACGCCGCCACGGTTGCCGGACGCATGGACCGGTCCTGTTGCCTGTGCCGGTCGATGGCGTGGCGGGTCTCCAGCCGGATGCCGACCGGCATCGGCCGACCGCCGCCTTACTTCGCCGGATTCCTGAAAGACGACGAACGCACCACGCGGAAATTTAGGCTCTTTCTTATCCGGGCCGTCTTCGCCGCTCCTGCCGGCTGCACAGGAGAGCCGAGATGCCGACAGCGCTGCCACCCTCGTGAAATTTGAAGAACGCAGCATCCGGCCGCTCGGCCCGATCGGGACGCGATCTTCCCGCTCCACTTGGAGCTTTTCGGTTGTGGCCACCGAACCGGCGCAAGATCATCCAGGTGGACGACCGTCTCGCGCACGCACATCGAATATTTATTGCCGAAAATCGCACTCACAAGCATGTATTCCAAGTTCTTTTTTACAGATTTTCAAATACAAGTGCATGAATTTTTCTATTTCAAAAAATAAACATTCATCATCGAGAAAATCTTGTTGTATCCTTATGGCTATCTCTCATAAGATTCATTCAATTGATGGTAAATCATAATTTTCTTCGGGTTCTCATGGAATTATGGGGGCTTGTTTGGCGAATTCAATCCAGATACCCAGAGGCTTTGTTGAATCATTACTCACCGTTTCCGCGAATTCGACACCGATTCCCGAAGTCGACGCACAAAGCCACGGCGGCGATCTGCCCGCCAAAATGGGGATAAGAACAAGTGCCGGTTCAGGCCGAGCCGGATTGCCTTCCTGGCAGCCGCCGTGGACGGGCACATCCCGGGGAGACGACAGGAGCGCAGCGTTGCCAAACCCCCTTCGAGTGTTCGCGGAACCGGCTTGGCTGGACCGTGTCGCTGCAGCGTGCCGCGCCGCGCCGCGCCATTGCGTCACGGTTCCCGGTTCCGACAATCGCCGGATCGGCGTCCCCGTCGTCCAGGACACATTCCGGTTGCCCGGCGGGAGGTCGGCGATGGGATGGCGGGTCGGCGCCGTCCATTATACCGATTACCTCGATTTTCCGGACCTGGAGGCGTTCGACGAGCGGGGGCTGCGCGGCCTGCTCGACGCGGCGCGGGACGCCGGCTGCGCGTTCGTCCTGTTCTCGCACGTCCCGCGCTCCGGGAGCCTGGGCCGGCTTCTCCGCGACGCGGCACGGCGGGACGAGGGGTTCCGCACGCTCGCCTGCCAACCGACCCTCGGCGTCGATGCGGCCATGGGGAGCAGCGCATGGTGGGCATCGCGCGGCAAGGAAAGCCGCCGCCGCCTGGACCGCTACCGGCGGAAGGCGCTGGAGGCCGGCGGAATCTTCGCCATCGAACCCGCGACGGAGGAAACCCTCGAAACCCTGCTGGACCTCCAGAACCGGCGATCGGGGCAGGCCGGCCTAGACAGTTTCGCCGCCATGCCCGATTTCGCGGCCTTGATCCGCTCGCTGGCCGGAACCGGCATCGCGCAGGTCGCGACGCTGCGGCTGAATGGGGAGTGCGCGGGAGCCCTGCTGTTGCTCGTGGACGGGAAAGCCACCGGAATCTACGCGCAGGCCTTCGCCCCGCACTGGCACCACCTCTCCCCGGGAACCGGGCTGTTCGTCTTCGTCATCGAGGACGCGTTCCGCCGCGGGCTGCGCTACGTCGACTTCCTGCGCGGGGACGAGCCGTACAAGCGGCACATGGCGACCACCACGATGGTCATGGACAAGCATCTCTGGCTCGCGCCGGACGCCGCGCCGGAAACCCTCGCCTTTTTCGAAAGCCTGGTCGAGTGATGTGGCGCAGCCCGTATCAGAGCGCCGCCGTAGCCGGCGCCCTGGCCGCCGCCGGGATCGCCACGGCGGCCGAGGAGGAGGTTCTCGCCAACGCTCTGGGTGGCGGTGGCCTGATCGCCTGGGAGCTGGCCCCCGCCGCCGGGCGGCGGCTGCCATGGCCCGCCTTCGTGTTCCGCGACATCCGTCCGCTCGACGCGGTGCAGTGGCGGCCCGGGGGCTATCACACCCTGTTGGCGGACGATGAGGCGGGGTTCTCACCGGCTTGCCGCCGCAAGATCGAGGCGGCGCGGCGGGCGGGCGTGACGGTGGTGTCGGGCGACGCGGCGGCGGACGCCATGGCCCTGTTCTCCCCCCACCCGCAGCTGCGCGGCGACCTGGACGGCGACCGCTTCGCCGCGCTCGCGGACGCGGTGAGGACGGCGGGCGCGGGAGAGCTGTTCGCCGCCCGCGCGCCCGACGGCGCGCCCTGCGCGGCCGCCCTGGTGCTGCGGTCGCCGGACATCGTCAACCTCCGCTTCTCGGCGGTGGACCGCCGATACGGGCGGCTCCAGCCGATGCGCCTCCTCATCGCCGCCATCCGGAACGGCCACCCCGGCCTGCTCCTGGATCTCAGCGGCTTCACCCCGCCCGCGCTGGCCGATGCGCGGGCCCAATCCATCAACCGCTTCAAGCGCGACTTCGGCCATAGGGTCGCCCTCTTCGAACCTGAGCCATGACCGATCCCCATATCCCCCTGTCCATCGTGATCCCCTGCAAGGACGACTGGGCCGTCGTCGATTGCGTCGCGTCGATCCCGGACGGCTTTCCCGTCGCGATCGTTTTCAACGGCTGCGCCGACGGCTTTCCCGAAGCGGTGCTGGCACGGATCCGGCGCGACGGCGTCGGTCACCGGGTGCTCGGCGAGGCCAACCTGTCGCTGGCGCTGGAGACGGGCATCTGGATGGCGCCGGGCGATCGCGTCCTGCTGATGGACGCCGATTGCGTGTTCGCGCCGGGAGCGGTGGAGGCGGCGGCGGCGGCCATGGACGGCGGCAAGACCCTGGACGAGGTCTTCAAGGGCCGCGTGCTGTTCCGCGACGACGGGGGGCTGAGAAGCCGTCTGGTGGCCCGGTCCCGCCAGCATCACACGGCGGAGGTGCTGACCGCCTACAAGCCGCCGCTCGCGCTCGATCGGCGCATCGCGGCGCGCATCGGCGGCTATCTGTTCGACCGCCGCCTCGTGTGGCGCGAGGATGCCGACCTCGACCACCGGATCCGGCAGGCGGGCATCGCCATCCGGCCGGTGGAAGGCTGCCTCATCCACCACGAGCCGCTTGAAATCGCCTCCGACCTGCGGAGCACCTTCCGTTACGGGGTGGGAGAGGCGCTGGCCGACGCACTGGGCAAGACGCTGACCGATGTGCCCCGCTCGGTGCTGAGCACCCTCCGCAGCCAGGGCGTCCTGCCGGCGCTCTACATGCTGTTCCGCAACCGCGTGTACACGGCCGGTTATCTCTGGACGAAGCTGCGGCTGCTGACCAACGCCGACCCGATCATCGACGAGGATCCCCGCCGTGTCCCGCCACGTAGTTGAGACCGCCCGGGCGGTCTTTTCCGGCCAGCGGGCGGTCCGCCTGGAGCCCGGCGCCCTGCCGGCGCTGTGCGCGCAGGCTCCCGAAGCCGGGGCCACCCCCCAGAGCACCCCCCAGAGCACCTGCGACCGGGGAACGGCCCTGGCCCTCCTGTTCGGGCCGGTGAATTGCTGCTTCTTCACGGCGCAAGGTGAACCCTACCGCCCGCATGGTGCGGCGCCGGGCGGATCGGCGGCCCTGCGCCGCGCCATGGCAGAGGCGACCGTCGACTGGACCGACCTGCACGCCGTGGCGGACTTGCCCATCGGCCGATGGCGGACGCTGGTCGGCGGGCCGCTTTACGACACCGACGGGCGGCACGCGCGGCTGACGGGATTCGCACGGCACCTGCTGGCGCGCGGCCTGCACCGGACCACCGACGCGCTGGCCGCCATGCCGACGGCCGAGGCCCTGCTGCTGGGGCTGGTCGACTCCGGCTTCTTCGCGGATCCGTTCCTGAAGCGCGCGCAATCGACCGTCTTCGACGTGTCGCAATTGGCCGAGGCCCGCACCGGCCGGCACATCGACGGGATCGAGGAGCTGACGCTCCTCGCGGACTACCGGCTCATCCAGCTCTTTCTCCACGCCGGCGTGATCGTCGTCGAGAGCGCGGCGCTGAACCGCCGCATCCTGGAACGCCGCCCCCTGGCGGCGGACGCGCCGGAGACGCTGGCGCTGCGGGCGGCGGTCGTGCTGTGCGGCGGGTTCCTGGAAGGCGGCTTCCCCGCCCTGTGGGACAAGCGCCTGTGGAGCCTGGCGAAGCGCCTGGAGGCGGACGGGGCGCTGCGCGTCCCCCCGTTGCTCGTATTCACCGATCAGTTTTAGGGGAACCCATGCGCGTCCTTGTGCTTGCCCCCCATCACGACGACGAAACCATCGGCTGCGGCGGCACGCTGGCGGGCTTCGTCGCCGCCGGTGCCGAGGTGCTGGTGTGCCATGTGTTCGACGGCTCGACCGGCATCGCCGACCTGACGGCCGCCGCCTGCCGCGAGGCGCGCCGCGCGGAGGCCGAAGCGGCGGCGAGGATTCTCGGCTGCCGGCTGCTTCCGGGACTGGACCTGCCCGACCGCATGCCTCATGAGCCCGGAGCGTTGATAAGGCCGCTGATCGCGCTGCTGCGGCAGACGCGCCCGGCGCTGCTGCTCGGTCCGCATGCCGGGGACCGCGATCATGAGCACCGGCTGGTCGCCGCGGCGATGGAGGAGGCGTTCTGGATGGCCTCGTCTCCGATGTTTCCGGAACTGGGCGCACCCTGCGCTCCCCTCTCGGCGCTGCTCGGCTACGAGGTGTGGACGCCGATCGCCGATGCCGCCCTCACCGTCGACATCACCGCCCAGGCCGGGCGCAAGCGCGACGCGCTGTCGTGCTACGCAAGCCAGGACGGCGCGTCGGGCTGGGGGGCCGGGGGAATGGGGCTGTCCACCTATCGGGGCACGACGCTGCTCGGCGGCGGCCTCGCCGAGGCGTTCACATTGCGCCGGATGCGGCTGGACGCCCGGGACCTGATCGATCTGTTCAACAATCCAGGAGCGGCAAAATGATGGATGCGTCGGACTTGCGTGGAGCTCTTGCCGCCAACGGTCTGCAAGCGGTCTCGATCACCCCCGTCGAAATCCGGGAGGAGCGCTGGGTGTGCCTGGGCTTCGAGGAAGCCGGCCACGACAGGGGCGATTTCATGCACCTCGCCCTGCTGCGCATGCCGGGCGCCGCGCTGGACGAGGCGGAGGATCTGTATGCGCTGGTGCGCCATCACTTCGCCGGCCGCCGCGGCGTCTGCACCCGGCTTCACTCCGAATGCCTGCTGGGCGACGCCATGGGATCGTCGCTGTGCGACTGCGGCGACCAGCTTCAAGGCAGCCTCGGCCTGATGCGGCGGGAGGGCAGCGGGATCCTCGTCTATCTGCGCCAGGAGGGGCGCGGCATCGGCATGCGGGCCAAGCTGGACTGCCTGGCCCGCCAGTTCGGCGTCGTCGGCGGGCGCCGCGTCGCGGAGCCCCTGTCGCCCGACATGGCCAACCTTGCCGCCGGCTATGACGTGGATCACCGGGATTACCAGGCCGCCGCCGGGTTGCTGTCGGCGCTTGGCGTGGGGTCCGTCCGGCTCGTCACGGGGAACCTGGAAAAGGTGAACGGGGTGCGCCGGCACGGCATCGCGGTCGACGAACTGATCGACGTGTGGTCCCCCACCCTGTCGGACACGGCGTGGCGCGAATTGCAGCAGAAGGAAACGCGGCATTACCGCTACGCGCGGCACGACCATGTTTCGGCCGACTGACGGGATGCCATGACGCCCCCCTCCTTCAGCCTCGTCTTCAACCTCGACCCCGGCGTCACCTGGGCGGCGTCGCTGGACCGTTGCGCCGCCCGGTCCGGCATTCCCCGGCTGGCTACGCCCGAAGACGACCGCACGGGAACCGTCGTCTACCTGGGCGACCGGCTGCCGCCGCGTGGCGCGGTCCGGCGCGAGCTGTACTTCCTCGCGGCCTGCTCGCTGCCGCCCAACGATGACGAGGGCGACTGGGCCGAGGAGGCCGCCAACATCGCGCGCGTCGGCGCCGTCCTGCTTGTCAGCGCGAGCGAGCGCGACAAGCTGGTCGCGGCCGGCAGCCCGCCCGGCAAGCTGCACGTCGTCGGCGCCCCGTTGCAGGTGCTGACGGACCCAGGGCCGGCAGCGGTCCGGCGGGTTCGGCGCCGGGTCTGTTTCATCGGCCAACTCCGTCCGATCAAGAATCCGGCGCTTGAGGTGGAGGTGGTGCGGACCTTGCGTTCCCATGGCTACGACTGCGTCCACATCGGCTGGATCGACCGCGATTGGCGCGACCGGCTGGAGAGGGCCGGGGCGCAGATCGTGACGGAATCCCGATGGGAGGCCTATCTGGAGGCGGTGGCGCACTGCGGCTTCTACGTGGCGACCAGCTTTTCGGAATCGCTGTGCCTTTCGGCGCTGGAGGCGGTGGCGCTCGGCTGCGTTCCTGTGGTGCCCGATCACAGCGGATTCCGCGACTGGTGCCCGGCGCGGTACCGCTACACGGCCTTGACCGTCCAGTCCGCCGTCGAGCGGCTGCTCGCCCTCGACGCCGCGGGAGAGAGCGGTCCGGGGGCGGCGGCCCTCGACCATTATCACCCGCACCGATTTTTCGGCCGGATCGATGCGCTGGCGCGGGGGCCGCTTCCATGATCGGGCGGCGCGGCGAGATCCTGGTCGTGTCGCCGCATTGCGACGATGCCGTTCTGTCGCTGGGAACGGTGCTGGCGCGCGCCCGGCGCCCCGTCCGCGTGCTGACACTGTTCGACCGGTCCTGGGCGACCGTCGACGGCACGCCGCCCGGGCAGGTGACGGCGCTCCGTCATGCGGAGGACGCGCGGGTAGCCGCGGCGTTCGGCCACCGGTTCGACTATGCCGGGCTGCCGGATTCGAGCGTGCGCGGTGTCGGCTGGGACGATGCCCGGGCACCGCTCGACCGTGCCCTCCTGGCGCGGGCTGCGCGCTGGCTGTCGCTGCGGCTGGCGGGGTCCGGCGGTGCCGCGTGCCTGTACCTGCCGGCGGCCGTCGGCATGCATCCGGACCACCGGCTGGCGCTCCTCGCGGCGCTCGACGCGCTCGGCCGGAGCCGGCGGCGGGTGATGCTCTATGCCGAACACCCCTACCTGCTCCTCAGCGCCCACGACCATCGCCTGCGGTGCCTCATGGCGGGGCGGCGGGCGGTGCGCCAGCGCATCCGGCCGGCTGCGACCGCCGCCATGCTGGCGCTCTACCCGTCCCAGCTCTCGCCGGAGCGCCGCGCCTTCCTCTGCAGATCCATCAGGTATGAGGTGATGTGGGAACTGAAACCCCGGGACACCCGCCGCATCGCCCTGCTCGACCGGCGCTCGCCCCTGCGGCGTCCGGCCGCCGCGGCGGTCCGCCGCAACGGCAAGGTGTGAAGAGCCGTGACGGGCCCCCGGTTCCGCCGGACCGGTCGGTCAACCCTCCAGAACGGTGCGTACGGCCTCCATCACCTCCGCCGGGGTGAAGGGCTTGCGCAAGGTTCGGTGCGCGCCCAGCGCCTCGGCCACCGGCAGCACGTCGAGCGAGGCGCGGGCTCCGCCGCCCGAGATCGCGATGATCTTCAGGGCCGGCGCACTGCGCCGGAGCTGCATGATCGTCGCCAGCCCTTCCTGGTTCGGCATGAAGATGTCGGTGATGACGAGATCGGCGGGATGGGCATGGAAGCGCCCCATCCCCTCCACGCCGTCGCGGGCGCCGACCGCCTCATGGCCGGCCATCGCCAGCGTGCGCAGCAGCACCGCCCGCGCCACGTCGTCGTCGTCGATGATCAGTACGCTGGCCATCCGGCCTCCCCCTCGCTCCGCCGCCCGCCGCCCTGCTCTCACTCCGCCGGATGGGCGACGCCATGTGCCGGGCCCGGCCCGGCAGCCTCGTCCGGCAGCGGCTTCTTGCGGGCAAGATAGCTGTAGACCGTCGGCACGACAAACAGTGTCAGCAGCGTCCCCAGCGTCATGCCGCCGACGATGACGGCGCCGATCGCCTGCCGGCTTTCCGCCCCCGCCCCCTTGGCATAGGCCAGCGGCACGGCGCCCAGCACCATGGCGCCGGTGGTCATCAGGATCGGCCGCAGCCGCAGCACGGCCGCCTCCTCCACCGCCTTGCGGACGTCGGTGCCCGCCCGCTGGAGCTGGTTGGCGAACTCCACGATCAGGATGCCGTGCTTGGTGATCAGCCCGACCAGGGTGACGAGGCCGATCTGGCTGTAGACGTTCATGGTCCCGCCGCCGATATGCAGGGCGGCCAGCGCGCCGGTCATCGACAGCGGCACCGTCAGCATGATGACGAAGGGGTCGACGAAGCTCTCGAACTGGGCCGCCAGCACCAGATAGATGAAGGCCAGCGCCAGCACGAAGACGAAATAGAGGCCGGTCGCCGATTCGCGGAACTCGCGGCTCTGCCCGGCATAGTCGGTCTGGGCGGTGGCCGGCAGCACCTTGTTCGCCGCCGCCTGCATCACCGCCAGCGCCTCGCCCAGCGAGGTGCCCGGCGCCAGGGTCGCGGTGATGGTGGCGGAGCGCAGCTTGTTGAAGTGGTTCAGCTCCTTGGGCGACACCCGCTCCTCGATCTTCACCAGGTTGGCGAGCGAGATCATCTGCCCCGCTCCCCCGGTGGCGGAGGTGCCGCCGCGGACATAGATGGAGGCGATGTCGTCCGGGTTGCGGCGGTCGATGTTGGCGACCTGGACGATCACGTCATACTGCTTGCCGTCCTTCTTGAAGCGGGTGACCTGCCGGCCGCCCAGCAGGGTTTCCAGCGTGCGGCCGACGGCATCGACGTCCACCCCCAGGTCGGCCGCCTTGTCGCGGTCGAGCGACACCCGCAGCTCCGGCTTGTTCAGCTTCAGGTCGGTGTCGAGGTTGGTCAGGCCGGGGAAGTTGCGGGCTTCCGCCATCATCGCGTTGACCATCGCCTGCAACTCCTCGAAGGGCAGCGAGGTCTGGATGACGAAGTTCACCGGCTTCTCGGTCGGGCTCTGGCCCAGCGACGGCGGGTTGGTGACGAATCCCAGGATGCCGGGGATGCCGAACATCTTGGGGAACAGCTGGGCGGTGATCGCCTGCTGCTTCACCTCGCGCTCGTCCCAGTCGATCAGGCGGACGAAGGCGATGCCCTGGTTCACCACCGGGAATCCGACGACGACGAAGAACTTCTCCAGCACCGGGATCTGGCGGAACAGCGCCTCCATCCGCTGGGCATAGCCCATGGTGTAGTCGAGCGTCGAGCCTTCCGGCGCGATGGCGATGCCGACGATGGTGCCGCGGTCCTCGACCGGCGCCAGCTCCGACTTCAGCCCGGTGAACAGCCCATAGCTGGCGGCGGCGACGCCCAGCCCGACCAGCAGCACCAGCGGCCGGGCCCGCAGCGACAGGCGCAGCAGCGCGCGGTAGCCGTTGGTCATCCCCTCCAGCAGCCGTTCGATGGCGCGGTAGACGACCCCGTGCTTCGCCTCGTGCTTCAGCAGCTTGGAGCACATCATCGGCGACAGGGTCAGCGCGACGAAGCCCGACACGATGACCGCGCCGGCCAGCGTCAGGGCGAATTCGGTGAACAGCCGCCCAGTGCGGCCGGTCATGAAGCCGATGGGCGCATAGACCGCCGCCAGCGTGATGGTCATGGCGATGACGGCGAAGCCGATCTCGCGCGATCCCTTCAGCGCCGCCTGGAAGGGGTCCATCCCCTCCTCCACGTAGCGGAAGATGTTCTCCAGCATGACGATGGCGTCGTCGACCACGAGCCCGATGGCCAGCACCATCGACAGCAGGGTCAGCGTGTTGATCGAGAAGCCGAAGGCGTACATCAGGGCAAAGCCGCCGATCAGCGACACCGGGATGGTCACCAGCGGCACCAGCGTCGCCCGCAGCGAGCGCAGGAAGAAGAAGATGACCAGCACGACCAGGATGATCGCCTCGAAGATGGTGTGGAACACCGCGTCGATCGACTTGGCGATGAAGACCGAGCTGTCATAGCCGACATCCACCCCCATGCCGTCGGGCACCGCGGCGCGGATCTTCGGCAGCGCGTCGTTCACCGCCTTCGACACGTCCAGCGGGTTGGCGGTCGACTGCTTCACCACGCCGATGGCGACGGCGCCCCGGCCGTTGAAGCGGGCGCTGACCCGCTCGTCGAGCGCCCCCAGCTCCGCCCGGCCGACGTCGCGCAGGCGGACCAGATAGCCCGAATCGTCGCGGAGGATGATGGCCTCGAACTCGGCCGGGCTGCGCAGGTCGGTCTCCGACACCACGGTGAACTCGCGCGCCACGCTTTCGACGCGGCCGGCCGGGATCTCGACATTCTGGCGGCGCAGCGCCGCCTCGACATCCTGCGGCGTCACCCGGTAGGCGGCCATCCGCTGCGGGTCGAGCCACAGGCGCATGGCGAATCGCCGCTCGCCGAAGATGCGGACCTGGGCCACGCCGGGCAGGTTCTGCAAGCGGTCCTTGACGTAGCGGTCGGCGAAGTCCGTCACCTCCAGCGGCGAATGCCGGTCGGAGGAGAAGGCCAGATACATGATCGGCTGGGCGTCGGCCTCGACCTTGGCGATCACCGGCTCGTCGATCTCGCCCGGCAGCAGGGCGCGGACCCGGCCGACCCGGTCGCGCACGTCGCTGGCGGCGACGTCGACGTTGCGGTCCAGCCGGAAGCGCAGGGTGATCTGCGACTTCTCCGCCCGGCTGATCGAGGACATCACGTCGATGCCCTCGATGCCGGCAAGGCTGTCCTCCAGCGTCTGGGTGACCTGGCTTTCGATGATCTGGGCCGACGCGCCCTTGTAGGTCGTCTCCACGGTGACGACCGGCTCGTCGATCTTGGGATATTCGCGCACCGACAGCCGCTGGTACGACACGATGCCGATCAGCATCAGGGCGAGGCTCATCACCGTCGCCAGGACGGGACGGCGGATCGAGATCTCGGACAGCACCATGGCGCGTCAGCTCCCCGTCGCTTTGCCGGGCACCACCGCGACCGGGACGCCGTCGCGGATCTTCAGCTGGCCGGCGGTGACCACCATGTCGCCAGGGGCCAGCCCCTGGGCGATCTCCACCTCGGCGTTGCGGCGCTCGCCCAACACGACGCGGGTCTGCGCCACCTTGCCGTCCACCACCTTGAACACATACTGGTCCTTGCCGAAGGCGACGATGGCCTGTTCGGGCACCAGCACCGCGTTCGGCACCGTCGTCAGGGTCAGCGACACGCGGGCGAACAGGCCGGGGCGCAGCGCCCCGTCGGGATTTGCGACGCGGGCGCGGATCACCAGGGCGCGGCCGTTGACGTCCAGCAGCGGGTCGATGGCATAGACCGCGCCGTCGAAGCTGCGGCCGCCGAACGCATCGACCGCCACCTTCACCGTCTGGCCGATCCTCACCGCCGGCAGGAACATCTCCGGCACCCGGAAATCCAGCTTCAGCGTGTCGATGTCCTCGAGATTCACGATGTCCTTGCCGGCCTGGACGAAGTCGCCGACCGACACCTTGCGCAGGCCCAGCACCCCGTCGAAGGGCGCGGCGATGACCAGCTTGTCGAGCTGCGCCTTCGCCAGCTGCACCGTCGCCTCGTCGGCCAGCAGCTTGGCCGAGGCCTGTTCGCGGTTGCGCAGCGGGCCGGTGTTCTGGCGGACCAGCTGGTCGGCGCGCGACAGCTCGGCGCGGGAAAAGGCGATGCTCGCCTGGGCCTGGGCCAGCGTGGCGCGGGCTATGGAATCGTCCAGCCGGACCAGGACGGTGCCCTTGGCGACGCGCTGTCCTTCCTTGAAGGCGATCTCGGCGATGCGGCCGACGATCTCCGGCCGGATCACCACCGATTCGTTGGACAGCAGCGATCCGACCGCCGTCACCGTGCGCTCGACCGTGCCGATGCGGACCTGGGCCGCCTCCACCGGCGTCGGCGGCATGCCGCCCGGCGGCTTGGCCCCAGGGGATGCACCGCCCGGTGCCGGAGCGGCACCGGAAACGGCGCCGTTCACCATCGCGGTCAGCCCGGCGACGGTCCCGCCCTGCTTCACGAAATACCAATAGGCCCCGCCGGCCAGGGCCGCCAGGACGAGAAGAGCTGCGATGCGAAGCGTGTGGCGCATGGGAGACCGGGATCCGGACGGGGGTCGTCTTGCCGCGGCGCAACCGGAAAGCGCGCCGGGTAAACTGAACTATATCGTTCAGTTCACATCCGATGTCGAGAAGGTTCAGCGATCCGAACCGTCAAGATGCCCCGCCTTTTGCGACCTGTTCTCATCGAGCCGGCCGGCCCGCATCGGCACCGTCCGGCCACCGCACAGGGTCACCCACAGATCGGCCGGATCGCCTGCCGCCACCGGGCCGCCGCCGGCCATCGGCCGCACAGCCCCGCCATCGAGGTCGAGGCCAGGGGCGCAGCAGGGCGACTCGCCGGCCGCCAGCAGGGCGCGGACCCGGCCATCCTCGATGCGGATGTCCCGCAATCCATCGGCAACCCGCGCATTCCTCAGCCAGAATTTCCCGTTCGCGGGGATGCGGGCGAGGCAGCAGGTCGGGGCATTCATGGGCTCCACCATGTCCGGTGCGACGGCGTGCAATGCAACAAATCTGACACGGAATGGTAAAGAAAAGCCAGCGGGAGCGTCACCGGTCCGGCCATTGCCGGTTCCCGTGCCCCGGAACGGGCCTATCCTTCGCCCAGGGCCAGGAATTCCTGGAAATTGGCGCAGCGCCCTGCCCCGAAGGCGGCCTCGAAGGCGGCGTTGCGGGCGCGCTTGGCGGCGATGGCGGCAGCGAATCGGCTGCGGATCCCGGCATCGCCGATGCCGAGCCCGTCGCCGGCCAGCCGGTCCAGCAGATGGCGGTAGCCGCGCTCCGCCCGCCGGCCGCTGTCGGACGAGAAGGTTATGGAGCCGGCGCGCTGGCGGTATTCGTAGAAGGGCGTGGCGACCAGCGGCACCGGCCCGGCGGCGTCCAGGACCCGGATGTTGAACACCACGTCGTCGCAGAAATCCACGTCCTTATCCCAGCCGGGCATCCGGTCGCGCCGCACCAGCGGGAACATCGGGACCGAAGTCGCCAGGAAGCCGTCGGCGTCCAGCAGGTCGGGCGCCCGACCGTCCCCGAACAGCCGCAGCAGCGGCTGGTCGTCCTCGTCCCGCACCACCGCGACATTGTCGAAGGCGGCGCCATGGGCCAGCGCCAGCGGTGCCAGGGCGGACAGCCGGCCGGGCCGGAACCGGTCGTCGGCATCCAGCGGCGCCAGCAGGTCCAGCCGCGCCGCCGCCAGCCCGGCATTGCGCGCGGCGGGAGCCCCGGCGCCGACCCGGCCGGTGCCGGTGAAGACCAGCCGCGGATCATCGATGCCGGCGTCCCGCAGCGTCGGGCGGTAGTCGGTGCCGTCGTCGCTGACGATCACCGCCTCCCACGCCGTCCAGTCCTGGTCCAGCAGGCTCCGCACCGCCCGCGCAATGGTGCCGTGGGCGCGATGGGCCGCGAGGATCACCGACACGCCGGCCGATTGGCTGCCCGAGCTGTGGGCCGATATGTCCGCCCGGGCCACCCCCGTTCCGTTCCCCGCCATTCCGCCGCGCTCCCTGCCCGCCTGCCGGCAAAGTTTGGCCGTGGGAGGCGGACGGCGTCAACCGCCCGGAAGCGCGCCGCTCCTTGTCCCGGGAGGGATTTCGGAGCCGGCCCTTACCCGCGCCGCCGCCGCGTGATAGGAAGGACCATCGTGCCCGGCGACCTTGCCCCTCGACCTTGGAGAACACCCGGTGTTCGGCGCGTTGAACAGTGGAACAGGGCCGGAAAACTGTTGCACGGCGTTTCAAACGTTCCATTCGGCCGCGGCCCGACCCTTCGATTTTGCCCTTCCGGACGTTGAACATGAAGCCCGGACGGGCTATGTGGTGAACAGGCAAGGCGCATGCGGCAGCGGGACGGCGGTCGGGGCATTCCCCACATCGCATCCCGGTCCCGATACCCCCGCTTCCGATATGAGGGAGAAGAACATCAATGGCGCAGGTCGGATACACCCGGTTCGACGACGAACCCGAAAAGGAACCGGACGAGAAGTCGAAGGAAAGCGCCCAGCCGCAGTTCGCCGCCGTGCAGCAGAGCCTGTTCAAGGCGCGCACGGTCCTGATCTTCGGTCAGATCGACATGAAGCTGGCGCAGGTCGTGTCGGCCCAGCTGCTGGCGCTCGCGCATGAGAACGACGACGACATCACCGTCGTGGTCAACTCGCCGGGCGGCCATGTCGAGGCGGGCGACACCATTCACGACATGATCCGCTTCATCAAGCCGCGGGTGAAGATGCTGGGCACGGGCTGGGTCGCCAGCGCCGGTTGCCACATCTTCCTGGCGGCGAAGAAGGAAGACCGCTTCTGCCTGCCCAACACCCGCTTCCTGATCCACCAACCGCTGGGCGGAACGGGCGGCCGGGCGACGGACATCGCCATCGAGGCGAAGGAAATCATCCGCATGCGCGAGCGTCTGAACAAGATCATCGCGCGTGAGACCGGGCAGTCGCTGGAAAAGGTTTCCAAGGACACGGACCGCAATTACTGGATGATGGCGGACGAGGCCAAGGACTACGGCATCGTCACCCACGTCATCAACACGATGGACGAGCTGAAGTAACGGCGCAGTCCCTATCTGCAAAGAAAAGGGCCTTTCCCCAAGCGGGGAAAGGCCCTTTTCTTTTTCAATCACTCAAACGGAAACGTCGAGCAGCGATCCGCGCGGACGATATCCCTGGCCATTCACCTGGGCCGACAGCGCCGCGGCGTTGGTGTCGACGGCCTGGTTTCCCTGGGTGGCGCTGCGGGTTTCGCGGGTCTGATCGGCCTTGCCCGCCGCCTGGGGAGCGCTGACGGTCTGGGTTCGCACCGCAGGCGCCGTCTGCTGCGCCGCCTGGACCGCCGGGGACATGGCGATCTGCGCCGCGGGCGTCAGCAGCGGGGTCGGCTTCGTCGTCTGGTAGGACGGTATGGCCGGATTTAATTGCATAAGAGAAATATGCGCCTATCCGGCGCAGGATTCAAGGCACCCGGCCGTAGCCGGTCATTCGGCCGGCTCAAGCGCGTCGGCCGGGGTCAGGCCGTCGCGGATGGCAAAGCCGTAGCGTCCCTCCTCCAGCGCCGTCACGTCGTAATGCAGCGCCTTGGCGATGCTATTGTCGGCGTTGAAGGTCAGCACGCGCGGCTTCAGCGCCGCGATCTCCGTCGGCTGGCAGTACCAGGACGCGGCGATGATCACCTCGTCGCCGGGCTGGCAGCTGCGCGCCGCCGAGCCGTTGAGGACGCAGGCGCGCGACCCGCGCTCGCCATAGATCACATAGGTGCTGATGCGGGTTCCGGAATTCTTGTTCCAGATCTCCACGAACTCCAGCGGGACGATGCCCACCGCCTCGCAATGCTCCGGGTCCAGCGTGATGGAGCCCTGATAGTTCAGGTTGGCGTCCGTCACGCGGATTCCATGCAGCTTCGCCCGCACCACCTTGATCATCGTCCAGCCCCCTGGATAGCGGTTCCGTCCCTGGCGGCCGTTTGTAGCGACAACGAACGAAAGGGCAAGCGGAGTCTCGCCGCGGCGCGGCATGGTTCAGGACAACGGCTCAGGGTGTTTCCGCCACCGCGGTCCCAGAGGGCGATGGGGCGGGCGATGGGGCGGGCGACGCCATCTGCGCCGCCGGCTGCCGCCGGGTCCGCCGCCGCTCCAGCACCGTCGCCAGCACCAGCAGGAAGGCGACCCCGCCGAGATTGACCGCCAGCACCACCGGCAGGCTCTTCCCGGCCAGCAGCACCGCCGTGCCGGCGATGGCCAGCACCACGCCGACGCAGAAGACCGGCAGCGAGTGCCGCCCGCAGGCGGTCAGCATCCGCGCCGGGCCGGAACGCAGCCATGCCGCGTCGCGCGGCACCAGCAGCGCCGCCACGCAGACCAGGGCGAGGAAATGCAGCAGCCGCATCGGCCCCAGCGTGTCCTTGTCCGCCCAGGGGATCGTCTGCGTCGGCAGCCACACCTCCAGATCGTCGGGCGTCAGCGCGCGGCCGAGGTCGGAGGCAGCCCCCTTCCACAGCGCCATGCCGACCACCACCGCCAGCGCCGCAGCCAGCAGCCAGGGCGAGCGCGGCAGTTGCACCCGGCCACTGCGCACCGCCAGCGCCAGGCTGGCACCGAGGAAGAAGACGCATTGCCAGGCCAGCGGGCTGAAATTCCAGCCGCCTTCCCACAGGTTGGGCGGCGTCAGACCGGGCACCGCCTGGGCGATCAGGTAGAGGGCCACCGACAGCGCCACCGCCGCCATGCCGAAGCGGGCATAGGACCACAGGAACAGCGGCGCCGCCGCGACCAGCAGGATGTAGAGTGCCAGGATGTCGAGCGCGAAGGGCAGATACATCAGCACCAGATGCCAGGCCATCGCCGCCGCCGGGCTCTCGAACAGCGGCGCGAAGCTGGCCAGCCGGTTGGAGGCCTCCATCGGCAGGCCGGCGACATGGACCGCCAGCGCGACGACGAGCGCGCTGGCCAGCATGGTGGCGATGTTGGCCGCCCACAGCTGGCGGCAACGGCCCAGCGCCTTGCGCTGGCAGGCGGCGAAGCCGCGCTCCGCCAGCACCGGCCCATAGGCGAGCGCGATGGCATAGCCGGAAATGAAAACGAAGATCTCCGCCGAATCCGACGGGCCGAACCGGCCGGGCGTCACCTTCGCCAGCGGGTTGCCGCCGACATGGTTGACGAAGATGATCAGCAGGGCCACGCCCTTGAACAGATCGAGTCGGACGTCGCGTGTCTGACGTTGCTGCATGCAGCCGTGCCTCTCCTGCTGTCGCGGCTCCCGGACGCCGCCGGCCCGGAACCATGAGGCTGGGTCGCCATCGATCGCCATCGCGAACGGCCATCGATCCGGCACGCCTCCGGAGGCGTAACCCACCATGGCCAATTTTGCCGGCCGGGTGGCGAACGCGATGGGAGCCCCTTCCATCGCGGCCGGAGGGCAGAAAGGTGGTACGCCCTTCTCGCGCACGCTGTACGCCTCCCCCCGAAATCGGCCCGATCCGCCCCGGCGGCCAACAGGTTCCCTATCGCAGCCACGGCCTGACGGTCGCGCAAGGCCGATGCGGTGGCGGAGCATTGCGACCGCCGGCCCCCATCCACGCCATGGGAAACGGTGCCGAAGGAAAATCCTGGCACGACACCGGGGAACAAGAAGGCCCGCTGCTGATTGTTGATGATATGACCCAGCTGTCGCTTGCCGTGCGGCGGGACAGTGCAGGCCGCACCGGGCGGCGGGTCGCCAACATCGAAGCGTTATCGAGAAGGATGGCAACCATGCGTGGGATTTCGAAGATCGTCATGACGGCCACCGCCGCCGGCGCGCTGTTCGCCCTGAGCGCCTGCGGCAGCACGGACACCTCGCGGACCGCGACCGGTGCCGGCAGCGGTGCCGTGGCCGGCGCCGTGGTCGGCGGCCCGGTCGGCGCGGTGGTCGGCGGCGTCGGCGGTGCGGTCGCCGGCAACAGCATGGACGAGAGCCTGAGCAAGAAGACCGACCGCGTGACCGACCGGGCCACCGAGGAGGTTCGCGAGGAAACCTCGGGCACCTCCAGCCGTAGGTCCGCCCGTCATGGCACCGCCTCCATGCAGGGCATGAGCCACGACCAGGTCCGTGAAATCCAGCAGGCGCTGAACGATCGCACCGACGGCCGCGATATCTCCGTGGATGGCCTCTGGGGCGCCGACACCCGCCGCGCCCTGATGCAGTTCCAGCGCGACAACGGCCTGCGCGCCACCGGCCGCGCCGACGAGCAGACCATGGCCGCGCTGAACCTGAACGCCCCCCAGGGGACCGCCGGCAGCACGTCCACCCCTGCCGACCGGACGACGGGCGGCACGGCCGGCGGCACGGCGGGCGATATGTCCGGCAGTGGCAACCCGCAGAACCAGACCTCGCCGCAAGGCTCCATGAACCAGACCGGGGGCCAGACCGGCACCCCGCAATAAGGCGGACGTCACCGCCACCGGTTCCGCGGCACGCGACGGCTTTCTCCAAGCCGTCGCGTGCCGCGGAACCGGTGAAGTTCTTTCCGGCCTTTGCCCCGGCCGCCACGAGCCGCACACCCTCCCCCTCTGCCACGGCTGGCCATGGCGCTCGCCCCTGTCATGTCCGTCCGGACGGTCGACAGCATCGCCCGGCATGGTTAAATAGGCGGCGGTGAACCAGAGCGGGACAGGTCGGCCATGGACAAGCTTCACGCGATGCGCGTCTTCGTTCGTGTGGTGGAGGTCAACAGCTTCACCAAGGCCGCCGATACGCTGGGCCTGCCGCGGGCCTCCGTCACCACCACCATCCAGAACCTGGAGGCGGCGCTGGGCGTGCGGCTGCTGCAGCGGACGACGCGCAAGCTGAACCTGACGCTGGACGGCGCTGCCTATCTGGAGGGCGCCACCCGCATCCTGCAGGACCTGGAAGAGGTGGAATCCTCGTTCACCAGCGCCCGCAAGACCCCGCGCGGTCGGCTGCGCGTCGACATGCCCGGGTCAATCGGCCGGCTGGTGATCATCCCGGCCATCCACGAGTTCCACAGCGCCTATCCCGAGATCGAGCTGATGCTGGGCCTCAGCGACCGGCCCATCGACCTCATCCAGGAAGGGGTCGATTGCGTGCTGCGTGTGGGCGAGCTTCAGGATTCGAGCCTGATCGCCCGTCGGGTCGGCGCCTTTCGCCCGGTGACCTGCGCCAGCCCGTCCTATCTGGCCGCCCACGGCACCCCGACGACGCTGGAGGAGTTGGAGCGCCATGTCTCCGTCAAATATTTCAGCCGGACCGGCAAGCTCCATGAACCGAGCTTCGAACGCGACGGCAAGGAACATGAGGTGAAGATGGCCGGCACCGTCTCGGTCAACGATGCCGATGCCTATGTGACCTGCGGCGTGGAGGGGCTGGGCATCGTCCAGGCCGCCCGCTTCATGGCCCTGCCCCATCTGCGCAGCGGCGCCCTGGTGGAGATCCTGACCGAATACCGCCCGGCCTTGATGCCGATCTCCGCCCTCTACCCGCAGAACCGCCATTTGTCGCCGAAGGTCCGCGTCTTCGTCGACTGGATCGCGGAGATCTTCGAACGCTGCCCGCTGATGCAGGGCGAGGATCTGCCGCTCGACGCCTGCCGTGGCGAAGCGGTGCGGCCGGCCAAGCCGGAGAAACTGCCGGTCGCCGTCGATTCGGTGGCGATGGATCCCGAAGGCGCCTGCCTCTGCGTGGTTTGAGGCTTCTTCCTCAATCGCGTCCCCACAGGCCCCGCTCGCCAAGATCCTCGCCACGCTGCCGCTCCAGCGCCTGGGAGTAACGGCGGAGCGCGAAGGACTCCGTCACATAGCCGATGATCCGCCGGTCGGTGGGAGAGGACAGGACCGGCAGCACCTCCACCTCCGCCTTGCCGAAGCGGCTCAGCACCGTGCGGGCGTCGTCGCCGGGCATCAGCACCGCTTCGGCCTTGCGGGCGAGCGCGGCGATGCGGGTTTCGGCAGCGGCCGCGTCGAGGTCCGGATCGTGGACGGCCGCCATGTCGACGAGGCCGGCATAGCGGCCCGCCTCGTCCACCGCGAAGACCATCTTGGCCGAGCCCAGCGGGTAGAGGCGGCGCAGCGCCTCCACCGTCAGTGCGGCCGGAGCCGTCTTGGCATCGCGGCGCATCAGGCGGAAGGCCGTCAGCTCCGACAGCCAGCCGATGTCGTAGGCACCGCGGATCGGCACGCCGCGCAGGTGGAAACGCCAGGTCGAGAAGGAGTAGCCGAAGGCCTGCCGCACCACGGTGGTCGACAGAACCACCCCGATCAGCACGCCGGACGCCGCCCACAGATCCTGGGTCGTCTCCAGCACCAGCAGCACCATGGTGACCGGGGCGCCGACGATCCCGGCAGCGACCGAGCCCATGCCGACCAGCAGCAGCAGGCCGCCGTCGATGCCAAGCCCCGGCAGGAGACTGGCCGTGGCAACGCTCAGGAGCCCGCCGAACAGCCCGCCGATGAACAGCGAGGCGCTGAACAGGCCGCCGCGGAACCCCGACCCCAGCGACAGGGCCGAGGCCAGGATCTTGGCCACCAGCGTCAGCGCCAGCGCCAGCGCGCCGCCCGCCAGTTCCGGCGGCACGGCTCCGGGACCGCTGCCCATCACCGCCGGCACCGCCAGCGCCACGCAGCCGAGGGCAAGCCCGCCGATCGCCGGCCGCAGCCAGCGGGGGACCGGCAGCCGTTTGAACCCGCGTTCCGCCACCGTCACCGCCTGCATGGCAAGGATGCTGAGCCAGCCGGCCAGGAAGCCGACGACGCCGCAGGCGGCGTAATCCCAGCCGGCGATCTCCACGGGCCGGCCCAGTGCCAGCGGGATCTCGCCGCCGGTCAGCAGGGAGGACACCGCCACCCCCAGCACCGCCGCCGCCCCGACCGGGGCCAGCACCGCCAGCGTGTAGCCGCCCAGCACCAGTTCGAAGGCATAGAAGGCACCGGCCAGCGGCGCGTGATAGGCCGCGGCGATGGCCGCCGCCGCCCCGCACCCCACCATGGTCCGCAAATCCGCCCGCCGCAGCCGCAGCCGCTGGCCCAGCGCGGAGGCCAGCCCGGCCCCTGCCTGGGTATAGGCGGCCTCCATCCCGACCGACGCGCCGGAGCCGTTGGACAGCGCCGTCGTCACCGTCAGCCGCAGGCTGTCGAGCAGCGACATCTTGCCGCCATAGAGCGCGTTCGCCTCCACCGCGTCGACGATGTCGTTGGGACGCCAGCGCCGCACCAGCATCGACAGTACGCCCAGCAGCAGACCGCCCGCCACCGGAACGCCCAGCGTCCGCAGCAGGCCGGGCGCGCCCTGCCCCAGCCGTTCGCCATCCGGCAGGTCGAAGGCGAGCGCCTGCATCAGCAGCACCCCTTCATGCAGCAGGCCGACGGCCAGCCCGACCACTCCGCCGACCAGGGCGGCAAGCAATACCACGGCCAGCACGCTGTCGCGCACGGTCCAGCGATCCGACAGGCTGGTGGCGGCGGATGCGTCGAGCGCAGCATAGGGATCCGAGCCGGCGCGGGCATTCTCGCCCACGCCGTCGATGGAGGTGGTGCTGTCCGGCATGATCACGCGCGTTGATGGCCCTTCCGTCCAAGGACAATGGATCGGAAGGGCCCGAGTTCCGTCAGGGCTTGGCCGGTTGCGGCTTTGTCTGCGGCTTCACCGCCGCCGGAGCTGCCGGGACCGGGGCCGGGACCGGGTTGGAGGGCGCAGCCGGCGCCGCATCGGCGGAGGGGGGAACGGAAGGGGGAGTGGTCTGAGAGGCAGCGCCGTCCGCCGGGGCGAGGGCCGGCGCAGCGGTGCCGGCGCGGCGCAGCACCTGCGCCAGGTTCTCGCGCACCTTGTCGGCCAGCTGTACGTCCGGCTCCGCCGCCTCGTGGAACAGGACGGTGAACAGCCGGCGCTGCGATAGCAGGAAATTGAGCGTGACGTGCAGCTTGCCCTGCGGCATGGCGCAGTCGACCGAGCCGGTGCGGATCCAGACCGAACCGGCTTGCTCCGGCGGATCGAGCGCGACGGTGGCCGTGCCCTCGCAGCGCTGCTTCATGGCGTCGGCGAAGCTGTCCGACAACTCGTCGAGCTTCGAGCCCTCGCCCACCGCGCGTTCACGGATGCCGCCGACGATGGGGCCGAAGCGCCAGGCGACGTCGGCCGGGCGCCGTTCGGGCGGCAGCTTGTCCATCGGCACCAGTTCGGCATCGTGGACTCCGGCGGCGGTCAACAGGCTGTCCAGCCCCTCCGGCAGGCGATCCTTCTTCTCCGCCGGCTTTTCCGCCGGACGGCCGGCGGCGACCTTGATCGGCGGGACGTTGCCGCTCTTGTCGACGCAGGTCTTCAGGTCGCCCAACACCTTCTTCGTGCCGCTGAGCTTGAAGGCGATGCGGTCGGAGGCGGAGGAAACCACCAGTTCGTTCCCGCTCATCAGGGCGCCGACCAGTTCCTCGTCCTTGCCGTTGGAGACAACCAGCATGTCCGGCTGCGAGGCGATGGCGACCCGCTCGCGCTTCAGCTTTTTGTCGACCTCGACGGTCACCGGCCATTCGCCGCCCTTGGGCAGGTCGGCGCCCGGAATGCCGATGCCGATGTTGGTCTCCCCCTTCGGGCTGCGGGCAATCATCAGCACATGGCCCGATGTGAACTCGCCCTCCACCACGCAGTAGGCGAAGCTGCCGTCCTTCTTCTTGGCGGCCCCGCCGTCCCAGCTCTCGATCAGCTCCCCCGGCCCATCGGGCTTGTCGGCGGGCTTGGCGGCGGGGGCATTGGCGGGCGCATCCGCAGGTTTGGCGGCGGGATTGCCCGCACCCTGCGCCGGGGCGCCGGGGATCACCACCTCGGCTTCCGGCGGGGGCAGGCCGTAATAGGCGGCGGGAGGGATGTTCGGCTCGACCGGCACCAGCTCGGCCATCGCCGGAACCGGCGCCACCCCCAGCAGGAGAAGCGCGGACAGCGAAGCGGCGAAGCGGGCGGTCATGACGAGGTAGTCCATAGTATGGTTGTGGCGGCGAAGCTATCCGCGCCAGCCGCCATCCGCAAGCGCAACCGCCCGCACCGTTGCCGGATGCCTTCACCTGTTGCGCAGAGCACGCAGGGGGGCCCTATCCTCCGAAGAACGCGTCCCGCACCGTCTCTTCCGATAGGCCCGCCACCGGACCGTCCGCCACCACACGACCCAGCCGCAGCAGGATGGCGCGCGGAGCGATGGAGAGGGCACGGGCGGCGCTTTGTTCGGCGAGCAGAACGGCGGTTCCGCCGGAGGCGATGCGGCGGACGGCGGCGAAGACCTCGTCGGCCAGCTTGGGCGACAGGCCGAGCGACGGCTCGTCGAGCAGAAGCAGGCGCGGCCGCCCCATCAGCGCGCGGCCCAGGCTCAGCATCTGCTGCTGGCCGCCGGACAGGCGCCAGGCGCCTTCCCCGCTCTTGCGGGCAAGGTCGGGGAACAGGGCGAAGACGCGCTCGACATCCTGCGCGCGGTCGCGGGCGGCGGCCAGTCCGGCGACCTCCAGATTGTCGCGCACGCTCATGCCGGGAAAGACCCGCCGCCCCTCCGGAACATAGCCGATGCCACGGCGCACCCGCGCCTCCGTCGCCAGCCCGGCAAGGTCGCCGCCGTCGAAGCGCAGCTCCCCCCGCGCCGGGACGAGGCCGAGCAAAGCCTTCAACAACGTGGACTTGCCGGCCCCGTTGGCGCCGAGCAGGGCCACCGTCTCCCCCGAGGCGAGGGTCAGCGACACGTCGTCGAGCGCAAGCGACCCGGCATAGCCGGCGCTCAGGCCGCGGATGGACAGCAGCGCGTTCATGCCGGCCTCGCCGGGCCGAGATAGGCGGCGATCACCGCGGCGTCCCGGCGCACGCCGTCGGCCGGGCCGTCATAGATCACCCACCCACGGTCGAGGCACAGCACACGGCCCGCGAGCGGCAACAGGAAGCCCATGTCATGCTCCACCAGCAGGATCGCCATCCCTTCGCCCGCCAACTCGCGCAGCAGGGCGGCCAGCTCCGCCTTTTCGCCGTCGGTCAGGCCGGCTGCCGGCTCGTCCAGCATCAGCACCGCCGGGCGGCGGACCACTGCCCGGGCCAGTTCCACCCGCCGCCGCAATCCCGCCGGCAACCCATCGCAGAAACGGCCGGCAAGATCGCCGACGCCGAGCCGGTCGAGCGCCCACCGTGCATGCGCCTCCGCCGTTTCGATGTCTGGGTCGATGGCGAGGCGGGCAGCTGCCACCGCCTCCAGCACGCCGACACCCTGCGGCAACGTCGCCGCCTGGAAGCTGCGGGCCAGCCCGGCGCGGGCCAGCCGGTCGGCGCGGGCGCCGGTCATGTCGCGGCCGGCGAGCAGAACCCGCCCGCCGTCGGGCCGCTCCAGCCCGGACAGCAGGTTGATGACGGTGGTTTTGCCCGACCCGTTGGGGCCGATCAGGCCGGTGATGCCGCCCGGCGGCAGGTCGAACGAGACGCCGTCCACCGCACGCACGCCGCCGAAGGATTTCTCCAACAGGTCCACGGCGAGCCCCCCTGCCGGGCCACCTGCCGGGATCGCGGGCCGCGGCGGTTCCTGCGCGGCGGGCAGCGGGCGCGGACGACGACCGGACAAGCGGAAATTGACTGCGCGGTCGATCAGGCCGGTCAGTCCATCCGGCGCCAGCAGCACGGTCAGCAGCAGCGCCATGCCGTAGACCACCAGATAGCCGCGCTCCAGGAAGCGGAACCACTCCGGCAGATGCAGCAGCAGCACGGCCCCCAGCACAGCCCCGGCCATCCGTCCGCGCCCGCCGACGATGGCGATGGTGAGGATCGAGACCATCACCGGGAATTCCAGCACCTCCGGCGAGACGACGCGCTGGGTGTGCACCGCCAGGGCTCCGGCGGCCCCGGCGAACGCTGCGCTGATGCCGAAGGCGGCCAGCCGCAGCCGGCCGACGTCGAGCCCGAGCGTCGCCGCCGCCATCGGGTCGTCGCGCAGGGTTTCCAGCGAGCGGCCGAGCCGGCCGCGCGTCAGCCGCCAGCCGGCCAGCCCGCCCAGCGCCACCAACCCCCAGACCAGTGCCGCCATCGGCAGCCCACGCGGCACCGTCCAGCCGAACAGCACCACGCCCGGCACCCCGGCCAGCCCGTTGGCGCCGCCGGTCAGCTCCGGCAGATTGACCGCCAGCAGATGCAGCACCTGCGCGATCCCCAGCGTCGCCAGCGCGAAATAGTGCGACTCCAACCGCAGCACCGCCAGCCCGACCGGCAGAGCCAGTGCCAGCGGCACCAGCAGCGACAGCGGAAAGGTCGCCTCGAAGCCCAGCCCGTACCGGCTGCCGAGGATGCCCGTGACATAGGCACCGACGCCGAAGAAGGCGCCCTGCGCCAGCGACAGCGCCCCGCCCAGCCCGAAGACGATCTGGAAACCGAAGCCGGCCAGCGCATAGACCCCGGCGACGGTGAGGACGCGCAGGCCGTAGGGAGATGCGAAAGCGAACGCATAGATCAGCAGGGCAAGAGCAGCCGCGGACAACACGGCATCCGCCCCTCTCCAGCAAGGGGAGCGTCGATCACCCACGGCGCCGCACCGCTTCGCCGAACAGCCCTTGAGGCCGCAGAACCAGGATCGCCAGCAGCGTCAGGTACAGCACCCCCAGCGCCACCGGGTAGGACAGCACCGACGACACGCCCACCTCGAACAGCGCGATCAGCAGTGCCCCCACCACCGCGCCGGGCACCGATCCCCAGCCGCCGATCGTCACCGCGATGTAGGCCTTGAGGATCAGGTCGCCGCCCGAGGTCGGGGTGACGAAATAGCGGTTGGCGAGCAGCAGCCCGGCCGCACCGGCGCAGGCGGCGCCGATGGCGAAGGTGAGCAGGATCATCGCGGTGACCGGCACGCCGCAGGCGCGCGCCATCTCCGGGTCCTGCGCCGTCGCCCGCAGCCGGCGGCCGAGCTGGGTGCGGGCGAACACCCATTGCTGCGCACCGATCAGCAGCGCCGCCACCGCGATGATGGCGAGCGATTGCACCGGCAGCGCCAGCCCGCCGACATGGAGAGTGTCGTCGACGATCAGCGGTGGGGCGGCGCGCGGCTCCGGCCCGAACAGGATGGCGGCGCCGTTCTGCAGGACGATGCCGACGGCGATGGTGCTGATGAAGACCGACACCGGCGGCCGGCGCCGCAGCGGCAGATAGGCCGCCAGCGCCAGCAGCAGCCCGAGCCCGGCCATCAGGACCAGCACCGCCGGCAGCAGCACGATGCCCGGAAGAGGAATGAGCGGCGCCAGCGCCACCGCCAGCAGCCCGCCGGCCATCACGAGGTCGCCCTGGGCGAAATTCACCGCCGAGGTGGCGTTCAGCACCAGCACGAATCCGAGCGCCACCAGGGCGTAGGCCGCCCCCAGCGCCACGCCGTTGACCAGCAGTTGAAGCGCCGCCATCCGTCACTTCGCCGCAAGCGTCGGGTCGTCGTAACGCTTGACCAGCGCCGGCACACGGCTGGTCCCGTCATAACAGACGATGACGGCGGAATGGGCCATGTTGCCCTTGCCGTCCGACCGGTAGGTCATGGCGAGGCCCTTGAAGCTTCCGGCCGCCAGCGCCTTGCGGATGGCGTCCGGGCTGCGGGCGCCGGCCTTCACCGCCTCCAGCACCATGGTCATGCCATCATACTGGCCGAGCGCGAAGGCGTCCGGCTCCTTGCCGAAGGCGGCGCGGTAGGCGTCGGTGAAGGCCTCGACCTCCGGCGAGCCGCCGGAAACCGGCGAGGCCGCCGTCTCGGCGCAGACGCCCTTCAACTCCGCCGGCTCCAGCAGGGCCGCGGTGCTCGGCTGGTGCATGGCGGAGCCGGCGACGATCGGCACCGTCACGCCGCTGGACGCGGCCTGCTTCAGCAGCAGCGCGGTCGGGCCGGAATGCAGGTGCAGCACCAGCACGTCGGGCTTGGCGGCCAGCGCCTTGGTCAGAACCGGCAGCAGATCCTTGGCGGCGGGGTCCACCCCCTCCTCGAACACCGGCGCGACGCCCAGCGCCTTGAAGGCGGCGTCGAGATGCGTCTTGCCGCTCTGGCCGTAGGCGGTGGTCTGGTAGATGACGGCGGGCCGCCGCTTGCCCAGCTCCTCCACCACATAGCGGGCATGGGCGGATTTGGTCACCGCGTCGCCGGGGAAGAAGCGGAAGACCCAGGGGTTGCCCTGCTCGGTGATCGACGCGGTGCCGGAGACGGTGACAAGGGGCAGCTTCAGCTCCTGCGCCAGCGGCAGCATCGCCAGCATCTGGGTGCCGAGCATGCTGGCGGCGACCGCGCCCACCGTGCCGCCGCCGGCAGCGCGCTCCAGCGCAGTCACCGCCGCTTCCGGCGAGGTGCCGGTGTCGACCACTTCGGATGCGATGGCGATGCCGGCCGGGGTCTGCTTCAGCGCCAGCACCGCGCCGTTGCGCTGGCTGGTGCCCTCCAGCGACAGGAAGCCGGTCAGCGGCACCAGCACCGGAAAGGACAGGGCATCGTCGGCCCGGGCGCCGGTGTATGGCAGCGCCGACGTGGCCGCCAGCAGGCCGATCAGAAGGGAAAGCGTGCGCCGCATGACCTGTAACTCCCTACGCGCGCCGGCAGCGTGGCGACGCGGAGGAACGGAGCCGCCTTGCGGATCCGGTCGGCTCCCTTCGCCGGCATGACCCGGATCAGGTTCGATGGGTGTGTCTCAGCCCATGCGTCCGCACAGCATGCGTCGGCACAGGCACCCCAGCCGTGAACGAACGGCGAGAGTGTCGCCGCCAAGCGCCTATTGTCAAGAACCCAGCCGGCGGCGTGCCATCATCGTTTCACGATGCAGGATATAGAGACCGCTGCCGATGATGACCATGGCACCGGCCAGCACCGGCACCGTCGGCAGGTCGCCGAACACCAGCCAGCCGAACAGGCTGGCCCACACCATGCCGGTATATTCGAACGGCGCCACCACCGCCGGCGGCGCCCGGCGGAAGGCCTGGGTCAGCAGCACCTGCGCCCCGGCGCCGAGCATCCCCACCAGCGACATCAGCCCCAATCCGAGGGCGGTCGGCGCCGTCCAGACCGGGACCGCGAGCGCGCCGCTCACCACCGTCGTCGTCAACAGGAGATAAAGCACGATCGATGCGCTGGTCTCGGTCCGCGACAGGCCACGCACCGCCAGCGCCGCCAGGGCATAGAACAGCGCGGCGGCCAGACCGACCAGCACCGGCACCAGCGGCGCCCCGGCCGACGGCTGCGCCATCACCACCACACCGCCGAATCCCACGACCACGGCGGCCCAGCGGCGCCAGCCCACCGGCTCGCCCAGCAGCGGGGCCGACAGCGCGGTGATGAACAGCGGACCGGCGAAGCTCAGCACATAGACGTCGGCGAGCGGCAGTTCCCTGAAGGCATAGAAGAAACAGCCCATCGAGATCAGGCCGGCGAAGGAGCGCCAGACATGGCCCCAGGGCCGCCGCGTCCGCATCGCCGCGATCCCGCCGCCGCGCACCAGCGTATAGCCACCCACCAGCAGGAAGGCGACCAGCGAGCGCACGAACATCAATTGCGGCACCGGGTAATCGGCCGTCAGGACCTTGATAAGCGTATCCATCGCCGCGAACAGCAGGATGGCGATCAGGAAGCAGCCGACGGCGTAGGGAACCGAATCGGTCTCGGCTGGCAGCAGATCGGCGGTCTCGGCGTCGGTCATGGCAGGGAATCGGGACGGCAATGGCGGAGGTTGCCCACATTATGGGCAATCCTTGCCGCGTCCCAATGCCACAACCGCAGGTCAGACCGGCGCAGCGCTTCCGCCGCCCGGCCGGCCGCTCAGCCGATCACCGGGTCAGCACCATCACCAGCCGTTCCACCGGCGCGTCGTTGACCAGATGCGAGTCCACGATCTCGTCGATGTCTTCGGGCGTCTCAGGGCGATACCAGATGCCCTCCGGATAGACCACCATCAGCGGCCCGGCGGAACAGAAGCCGAGGCATCCGGTCATCGCCATGCCGATGTCGGCCAGCCCCTTGCCCTGGATTTTCTGGTCCAGCCGCTGCCACAGCGGATGCGCGCCCTTGGCGGCGCAGCTGCCGCGGGGATGGCCGGGCGGGCGCTGCTGGGCGCAGCAGAAGACGTGGTGGCGGAAGGTCTGCGGAATGTCGAGCGGCATCGGGCGTGCTCCATAGCCATACAGTTTGTATGGATAAGGATCATGCCAGATTGCTGCGCCGCGGCAAGATTTTTGTAACGCTTCTAAGTTCGGGATCCGCCTCGATCCGCCTTCCGACGAAATGCTTGGTCAGCGCAGGGGTTGCCGGTTAAGACTCCAGGCATGGGTTGATCAGGAGACGCCGGTGGTTCTGAGCGGGTCGGTCAAGGGACAGCCGGGCGCCGTGCCGGGCTGGGTCGGGTATGCGCTGTTGCCGGTCCTCAACCTCGTCGCGGCCTTCGTGCTGTCGGGGCTGGTGATCCTGGTCATCGGCGAGAATCCGGTCGACGTGCTGTCGCTGATGCTGACGGAGGCGGTGGGCTACCCGGAGGCCATCGGCTACACCCTCTATTACGCCACCGACTACATCTTCACCGGGCTGGCGGTCGCCATCGCCTTCCATTGCGGGCTTTTCAACATCGGCGGCGAGGGACAGGCCTATCTGGGCGGGCTCGGCGCCGGGCTGGTGGCGCTGGCGCTGACCGGCTGGCCCTGGCCGGTGGTGGCCTTGCTGGCGGTGCTGGCCTCGGCGCTGTTCGGGGCCGCCTGGGCCTTCGTTCCGGCCTGGCTGCAGGCCAAGCGCGGCAGCCATATCGTCATCACGACAATCATGTTCAATTTCATCGCCGCCTCGCTGATGACCTGGCTGCTGGTGGACGTGCTGATCCGCCCCGGCAGCCAGTCGCCGGAAACCCGAGAGTTCGATCCCGGCGTCTGGCTGCCGTCGATGGACCGGGCGCTCGGCTGGTTCGGCGTCGCCATCCCGGCTTCGCCCCTGAACCTGTCCTTCCTGTGGGCGCTGGCCTGCTGCGCCCTGTTCCATCTCTTCCTGCGCCGGACCCGCTGGGGCTACGAGTTGCGGACCGTGGGGAGGAACGAGCGCGCGGCGGTCTATGCCGGCATCTCACCCGCCCGGAACATCATCGTCGCCATGCTGATCTCCGGCGCCCTGGCCGGCTTCGTCGGCGTCAACGAGATCCTGGGCGTCCAGCACCGCGTCATCCTGAACTTCACCGGCGGGGTCGGCTTCGTCGGCATCGCGGTGGCGCTGATGGGGCGCAACCATCCTGTCGGAATCATCCTGGCGGCCCTGCTGTTCGGCATCCTGGCACAGGGCGGCGGCCAGCTGTCCTTCGACTATCCGACGATCAACCGCGAACTGGTGATGGTCATCCAGGGTCTGGTCATCCTGTTCGCCGGCGCCATGGAAAACCTGTTCAAGCCGCAAATCGAGGCGCTGTTCCGCCGCCGCGGGGCGGCAACGATTCCAGCCGGCCCGACCGAAGCCGGCCCCGGCGGAACGGGGAGGAGCTGAGCGATGGAGGAGGCGCTTCTGCTGGCGTTGCAGCTGCTCGGCGCCACGATCCGCGTGGCGACGCCGCTGGTCCTGGCCGCCTTCGCAGGCCTCTATTGCGAGCGGGCGGGCGTGGTCGACATCGGGCTGGAAGGCAAGATGCTGGCCGGCGCCTTCTTCGCCGCCGCCGTCGCCTCGGCCACCGTCAACCCGTGGCTCGGGCTGCTGGCCGGCACCGCCGCCGGGGTGGCGCTGGCGCTGGTCCACGGCTTCGCCTGCGTCACCCACAACGGCAACCAGGTGGTGTCGGGCATGGCGATCAACATCCTGGTCGCCGGGCTGGCACCGACGCTGGCCTATGCGTGGTTCCAGCAGGGCGGACAGACCCCGCTGCTGCCGTCCGCCGCCCGCCTCCCGACGGTGGATTTGCCGGGAATGGACGCGCTGGCCGGCGTGCCGGTGCTGGGGCCCGCCCTGCAAATGGTCTGGCGGGAGCTGATCGACGGCAACAACATCCTGATCTGGGTGACGCTGGCGCTGGTGGTGACGACGCAATGGGTGCTCTACCGCTCCCGCTTCGGGCTGCGGCTGCGGGCGGTCGGCGAGAATCCGGCGGCGGTCGACACCGCCGGCCTGTCGGTGGCAAAGCTGCGCTATCAGGCGCTGCTGGTGACCGGCGCGCTGACCGGCATGGCCGGAGCCTATCTCTCCACCGGGCACGGGGCCGGCTTCGTCCGCGACATGACCGCCGGCAAGGGCTACCTGGCGCTCGCGGCGCTGATCTTCGGCAAATGGCGCCCCGGCCCCACGCTGTTCGCCTGCCTGCTGTTCGCCTTCACCGACGCGGTGCAGGTCCGCCTCCAGGGCGTGGCGCTGCCGGTGATCGGCGTCATCCCGGTGCAGTTCATCCAGATGCTGCCCTATGTGCTGACCGTCCTGCTGCTGGCCGGCTTCGTCGGCAAGGCCGTCGCTCCCAAGGCCAGCGGCGTCCCCTATATCAAGGAGCGCTGACGGTCCGCCTGCCTTCTGCGGTCCACCACCCCTAGGCGACGATCCCGGCGTCGTGCAGGCGGCCGATCTCGGCCGACGGCAGGCCGAGCAGGCCGGCCAGCACCGCGTCGGTGTCCTGCCCCAGCCGGGGTGCCGGCCGATGGTCGGTTCGCTCGCCCAGACCGGGAAAGCCGAGCGGCGATCCGGGAACCAGCAGCGGCCCGACCCCGGGCTGGTCGATCTCGCGGAACAGCGGGTTGGCGGTGGAGCAGCGCGCATCCTCCGCCACGAGCTGGCCGAAGTCGCGATAGGGTCCCCACAGCACGCCCGCTCCCGCGAAGGCGCTCTCTACCTCCGCCAAACTGCGCGCGGCGAACCAGGGCGCGAGCACGGCGGAGATGGCATCGCGCGCCTCGAAGCGCCCGCCCTCGTCATCCATGTCCACGCCCATCAGCGGGCCGATCATCGCCAGCCGGTCGGCCAGCCCGGTCGCCTTGCCCAGCGCCTTCCACTGGCGGTTGGAGATGGCGACGACCATCGCCCGCCGTCCGTCGGCGGTGGCGAAGTCGCGGCCATAGGCGCCATACAGATCGTTGCCCATCGGTGGACGCACGGCGCCATTCACCCGCACGTCGGCGAGGTAACCGAGATTGCCGACGGTCGCCAGCATCACGTCGGCCAGCGCCACCGTCACCTCCTGCCCCCGGCCGGTGCGGCGGCGGTGGCGCTCGGCCGCCAAAAGCCCGGTGGCGAGGTAAAGGCCGGCGGCGACGTCCCAGGCCGGCAGCACATGGTTGACCGGTTCCCCTCCCCGCCCGGTCGCCATCGGGAAGCCGCCGGCACAATTGACGGTGTAATCCACCGCGGCCGATCCGTCCGGGTTGCCGGTCAGCCGCAACATGATCAGGTCGTCGCGCCTGGCGGACAGCGCCTCGTACCCCATCCAGCCGCTGGCCGGCAGGTTGGTCAGCAGGAAGCCGGCGTCCTCCCCCGATGCGGCGATGATCGCCTGGGCGATCTCCCGCCCCTCCGGCTTGTCGAGCGCCAGGGCGACCGACCGCTTCGCCTTGTTCAGCGCCGTCCAATAGAGGCTGGTGCCGTTGGGTGCCAGCGGCCAGCGCCGGTAATCGATGTTGCCGCCGATCGGGTCGATGCGGATCACCTCCGCGCCCAGCTGGGCCAGCGTCATGCCGCCCAGCGGAGCGGCGACGAAGGCCGAGACCTCGACGACGCGCAGGTCGGATAGCAGCGAGGACATGTGAGGGGATTCCGGTCGGTGTGAACAAAGGATGGATCAGGAGGGGGCGCCGCGGCGCCCCGGCCTCACAGGCAAAGAGGCCTCACACGCACCGCCCGCCGTCGACTTCCAGCACCACGCCGGTGATGAAAGCCGCCTCGTCGGACGCCAGATACAGCGCGGCGTTGGCGACGTCGGACGGTTGGCCCAGCCGGCCGAGCGGGACGATGCCCAGCATGCGCGCCCGCTTCTCCGGCGTATCGCCGCCCATGAAGGTGGCGAGCAGCGGCGTCTCGGTGGCGACGGGGGCGAGCGCGCAGACGCGGATGTTGTCGGGCGCCAGTTCCAGCGCCAGCGACTGGGTGATGTTGTGCACCGCCCCCTTGGTGGCGTTGTACCAGACCAGCCCCGGACGCGGCCGCAGCCCGGCGGTGGAGCCGAGATTCAGGATCACGCCGGACTTCTGCGCCCGCATCGTCGCCACCACCGCCTTGGAATAGAGGTAGATCGACTTGACGTTCAGGGCGAAGACACGGTCGAACTCGTCCTCGGTCACCGCTTCGAACGGGCCGTTGGCGTGGGTGGAGCCGGCGTTGTTGACCAGGATGTCGAGCCGCCCGAACGTCTCGACCGTCGTGGCGATGGTCATCTCCACGTCGGCGGTCTTCGTCACGTTGGCGGCGATGCCGACGGCGTTCCCGCCCAGACGGTCCGCCACCGCGCGGGCGGCGTCGCCGTTGATGTCCACGACCGCAACGCGGGCGCCCTCGCGCACGAAGGTCTCGGCCATCGCAAGGCCCAGGCCCTGCGCCGCTCCGGTGATCAGGGCGACCTTGCCGTCCAGGCGCTTCGTCATTCTCGGTTCCTCCCCAAGGAATTATGTGATCGGGGGGAGGCTATCCGCGCCAGACCGGCGGTGCTATGGACCATCCGTCATAACTGCTATCAGCCTCAAAAGCATACCGGATGCCGGCCGAATCAGGCCGCACCGGTCTCCCCCGCGCTGCCGGGGGCGACGACCTTGCCCTTCAGCACGCCGTTGGCGACGCATTTGACGACCTCGGCATGGATCAGCCGCAGCAGGGCGCGCGTCGCCTTCGACACCGGCTGGTGCAGCGGGGTCGCAGTGACCAGCATGGCATGCATGTCCTTCGACGCGATCTCGCGCGCGACCAGCCGGCCCTGGCGCACCTCGCGGTGGACGGCGCCGAAGGGGAGGATGGTCGATCCCATCCCCTCCTCCACCAGCTGCTTGATGGCGGTGACGGAATCGATCTCCATATCGACCTGCAGATCGATGTCGGCCCGCCGCACCGCCGCATCCACCACCCGGCGCAGGCCGTTCTCCAGTCCGGGCAGCACGAAATGCAGGTCGCCCAGCATCTCCACCCCGACCGGCCCGTCGTCGACGGCCCCGGCCTCCTTGGCGGACTGGACCAGCAGCAGGTTTTCGACCAGCAGCGGCGACGACAGCATGCTGCGCCCGCGCCGGGCATCGTAGAGAACGGCGAGATCGAGCCGGCCGCCCTCCACCCATTCCAGCAGCGTGCCGCTGAACACCTCATGGATACGCAAGGTGGCGTCGGGATAATTCTCGTGGAAGCGGCGGGCCAGCGGGGCGCCCAGCGTGGCGCAGATCGACGGCGGAAGCCCCAGCGTGACCGAGCCGGTCAGGCGTTCCGACTGATCCTGGATCTCCTCCTTGATCTCGGCCAGCGCCCCCAGCAGATGGCGCACCACGTCGTAGAGCTTGCGCCCCTGCTGGGTCAGCGAGACGCCGCGGCCATGGCGGTAGAACAGGCTGGTGCGCAGCTCGTGCTCCAGCTTCTGGACCTGCCGGCTCAGCGCCGGCTGGGTGATGCCCAGCTTGACCGACGCCTTGGAAAAGCTGCCAAGGTCGGCCACCTGAACGAAATAGCGCAGTTCCAGAAGTTCCATGGCGGGCGGGTCTCGTCTTTCGGTCTCCCCGTCGAATAGCGAATACGCCGGTATGGCACAAGCGTGGTCGCGGCAGGTCGGTTGCACCCGGCCGGCAGTCCTCAGTTGCAGTCCTCAGTTGCGGCGCAACAGCAGACCGCGGGCGACGACCTGGGCCTGGATTTCCGCCGCGCCCTCGAAAATATTCAGGATGCGGGCATCGCACATCACGCGGCTGATCGGATATTCGACGGCATAGCCGTTTCCACCGTGGATTTGCACCGCGTTGTCTGCGTTCGACCAGGCCACCCGCGCCGCCAGCAACTTCGCCATGCCCGCCTCGATGTCGCAACGGCGGTCGCCGTCCTTCTCGCGCGCGGCGAAATAGGTCAGCTGGCGGGCGATCATCGTCTCCACCGCCATCCAGGCCAGCTTGCCGGCGACCCGCGGGAAGGCGGTGAGCGGACGGCCGAACTGGACGCGCTCCTGGGCATAGCGCAGGCCGAGCTCCATCGCGTTCTGCGCCACGCCGACGGCGCGGGCGGCGGTCTGCACGCGGGCGGATTCGAAGGTCGCCATCAGCTGCTTGAAGCCCTGGCCCTCGACCCCGCCCAGCAGGTTCCCGCGCGGAACGGCGAAGCCGTCGAAACCGATCTCGTACTCCTTCATGCCGCGATAGCCCAGCACCGGGATCTCGCCGCCGCTCATGCCCTCGGCCGGGAACGGGTCCGTTTCGGTGCCGCGCGGCTTCTCGGCCAGCAGCATCGACAGGCCGCGATAGCCGGGAGCGTCCGGATCGGTGCGCACCAGCAGCGTCATCAGGTCCGACCGGCTGCCATGGGTGATCCAGGTCTTCGCCCCGGTGACGCGATAGGTATCACCCTCCAGCACCGCGCGGGTGCGCAGGCTGCCCAGGTCGGAGCCGGTGTTGGGCTCGGTGAAGACGGCGGTCGGCAGGATCTCGCCCGACGCGATGCGCGGCAGCCAGCGCGCCCGCTGCTCGGCGGTGCCGCCCATACGGATCAGTTCGGCGGCGATCTCGGCCCGGGTGCCGAGCGAGCCGACGCCGATGTAGCCGCGCGACAGCTCCTCCGTCACCACGCACATGGCGAGCTTGCCCATGCCGAGCCCGCCATCCTCCTCCGGCACGGTCAGGCCGAACACGCCCATCTCCGCCATTTGCTCGACGACGGCGAGCGGGATCAGCTCGTCCTTCAGGTGCCAGTCATGGGCATGCGGCTCCACCGCGTCGGCGACGAAGCGGCGGAACTGGTCGCGCACCATGTCCAGCGCCTCGTCCTCCAGCGCCGCGGCGCCGAAGCCGCCGCCATGCAGCGCATCGGCCAGCAGTTCGGCGATGCGCAGCCGCAGGCCGGATGCGTTGCCGGCGGCGATCAGCCGGCGCACCGCGTCGGTGCGGAAGGCGGCCCGCTCCTCCTCGTCCAGCCCGAAATCGGCAGGGCGGACGATCTCGCCCTGGCTCATCGCCAGACCGCCGTCGAGCTGGGCCAGATACTCGCCGAACGCCGCCTGGAGCATGCAGGATTCCAGCTCGCCCAGCCGGCCGGCGCGGTCCAGCCGCTCCGCCCAGCCGCGCATCTGGCGCAGCGCCTCGGCATAGGTGGCGCCCCAGGCGAAGCCATGCGCCGCCACCTGATGGCGGTCGAGCGCCGCTGCATCAACGCGGCCGTCCGGCGCCACCAGCGCCGCGACGCCGCGTTCGGCGGCCTGGGCCAGCCGCGCCACCGCGTCGAGCGCCGCCGCCGTGGCCGGCAACAGGTCGGAAAGCAGAAGCGGCAAGCCGGTGGTGGTGGAAGCCGTGGAGGTGGAAGACATGGCGCGTTTCCTCGGTTCTTGTTGTCCAGTCCGGCCGCCGCGGGGGACGGCCGGGTCGTCACTCCGCCGCAGCAGCCTTCTCGCGCGACGGCAGGGAGACGGCGAGCCCGGCGAAGGCCTGCTCCACCAGCCGGCGTTGGTCGGCATCATGGTCGCCGTGGAAGCTGCCGGCCGGCGAGGCCGCCTCGGCGCGGGCCACGCAGGCGACGCGCGGTTCGGCACAGCCGGCCGATACCCGCACCGCCTCCAGCCGGCGGTCGAGATAGCTCCAGGCGCCCAGATTGCGCGGTTCCTCCTGCACCCAGACGCAGGACGCGCCCGGCCAGCGGCGGAACAGTGCCGACAGCTCGGCCTCCGGCAGGGGATACAGCATCTCCAGCCGCACCACCGCCACATCCTCCGCCCCCCGGGCGGCGCGCTCGCGCTCCAGCTCGTAGGCCAGCTTGCCGCTGCACAGCAGGATGCGCTCCGCCCGCTCCCCGGCGGTGGCGACGACCGGCCGGAACCCGGTGCCGGGCGCAAGGTCGGCCAGTGCCGACACCGCGGCGGGCAGGCGCAGCAGCGTCTTCGGGCTCAGCACCACCAGCGGCTTGCGGTCGCCGCGCAACATCTGCCGGCGCAGCAGGTGGAAGTAGTTCGCCGGGGTGGACGGGTGCGCCACCCGGATGTTGTCGCGCGCCGCCATCTGGAGGAAGCGTTCCGGCCGGGCGGAGGAATGCTCCGGCCCCTGCCCCTCCAGCCCGTGCGGCAGCAGGATGACGAGGCCGGAGGGCTGGCGCCATTTGTCTTCGGCGCTGACGATGAACTGGTCGATCATGATCTGCGCGCCGTTGGCGAAGTCGCCGAACTGCGCCTCCCAGATCACCAGCGCGTCGGGCCGCTCCAGGCTATAGCCATATTCGAAGCCGAGCACGGCATATTCGGACAGCGGACTGTTGACCACCTCGAACCGGGCCTGTTCCACGCCCAGATGATTCAGGCTGACATGGCGGCGGCCGGTGACGGCATCGGTCAGCGCGAAATGCCGGTGGGAGAAGGCGCCGCGCACCACGTCCTGGCCAGTCAGCCGCACCGGCGTTCCATCGGCCAGCAGCGTGGCGAAGGCCAGCGCCTCGCCGGTCGCCCAGTCCAGCGGCTCCTCGGCCCGGCGGCGGATGACGCGTTCGACCTTGCGGTCGGCCGCAAACCCGTCCGGGATGGCGGCCAGCGCCGCCAGCAGCCCCTGCAGCCGGTCGGGAGCAATGCCGGTGTCCGGTTCGGCGGGAGCCGTGCCGCCGGAAGCGAAGGGCGCCCAGCGGCCGCCAGGGAAGCCGTCATGGTTCGGCCGGTGGTCGGATGCCGCGGCCAGCGCCTGCTGGAAGCGGGCCTTGTGGTCGGCAGCCAGAGTCTCGGCGGCATCGGCCCCGACCACCCCATCGGCGGCCAGCCGCCCGGCATAGAGGGCACGGACCGGCGGGTGCCCCTCGATCGCCGTGTAGTCCAGCGGCTGGGTGAAGCGTGGCTCATCGATCTCGTTGTGCCCGTTGCGGCGGTAGCCGACGAGGTCGATCACCGCGTCGCGCCCGTGCGCCTGACGGAAGGACACGGCGAGGTCGGCGGCCCGCAGCGCCGCGTCCGGGTCATCGGCATTGACGTGCAGGATGGGGCTGTCCACCGCCTTCCACAGGCCGGTGCAATGGAGCGAAGTCCGCGCCTCGTCACGCTCGGTGGTGAAGCCGATCTGGTTGTTGACGACGATGTGGATGGTGCCGGCGACGGTGAAGCCGGCGACGCCGGACAGTTGCAGCGCCTCGGTCACGCTGCCCTGGCCGATCACGCTGGCGTCGGTGTGCAGCAGCACGCACAGCACCCGCTTGGAATCGCCACCCTGATCGCGGGCCAGATCCTGGCGTGCCCGCGCCCGGCCCATGATGACCGGATTGATCGCCTCCAGATGCGACGGGTTGGGCGACAGGGTCAGCGCCAGCGTCCGGTCGCCGAAGGACAGGCTGCTTTCCACCCCCATGTGATAGGGCACGTCGGCCGGAACCGGCGGGTCGGCCAGGAATGGATGCATGCCCTTGATGCCGGCGAACAGCTCGACCAGCGGCTTGCCCAGCACATTGGCCATCAGGCTGAGCCGGCCGCGGTGCATGGTGCCGACCTGGACCTCGGTGACGCCCGCCGCCGCCGCCGCCGCAAGGATGCGGTCGAGCAGCGGGATCAGCGTCTCGATCCCTTCCGCCCCGAACCGCTTCTTCGTCGGATAGCGGGTGCCCAGCAGCCTTTCGAACTCCTCCGCCGCGCTCAGCAGCGCCAGCGCCCTGCGGCGGGCCTCGGCCGGAGGAACGGCGCCCGCACCCTCATAGGCCTCCCGCAGCCAGGAGCGCAGCGCCGGATCGTCGATATGGGCAGTCTCCAGCGTCAGCGTCCCCTGGTAGAGCCGGCGCAGCCTTGCGGTCTCGGCATCCTCGGACGCCGGCGCTGCGGGAGACGCCGCGCGGCCAAGCGGATCGAGGGCCGCGACGGCATGACCGCGCTGGCGGATCTCGTCACGCAGCAGCAGCGGCGACGGGTCGGCCACCGCAGGACCGGGTGCCGGAGCCCCTGGCGCGACGGCACCCAGCTCGTCCAGGATCTGGAAGACGGCGCGCCAGCTCACGTCCACCGAGGCGGGATCGTCGCGGAAGCGCTCCTGCAACGCTTCGAGATAGGCGGCCCCGGCTGCGTTGAGCGGAGAGGACAGCCTAGACATGGCGCACACCGTTCATGCGATTGGACATCCGTCGGTTGATGGCGGTTGGAGAGGCGGTTGGGAAAAATCCTCCACAGACTATCGGCCGGCCGCGCCGTGCGGAGCGCATGGCGTGCCTGTACCAGATATTCATTGCGGGCATAGCAAACCGTCCGTGTCGGCCCCGGTTCCGAAGCCTGCCGCCGGATTCGGCCCAATGATCCGTATGACTGACGGCTTGCCCAGCTTATGGCTGGTATGCCCACGAAACACATTCCTCTGTGCGGCGGGTTGCTCCACTGTCAGGGTCACACCTCGTCCCCGGCCGTTCCCGGACAATCCTTGTCGATCCTGGAACACACGCCATCCACTCCACGGAAGATGTGCAAAGGAGAAAGCGGGAGCATCGTCGAAGGTCGGAAAATTGGGTGGTTTCCCAGCGTCAGCGGGAAGAACGATCTCTTTCCGACAACAGAGACAGAACGCGCCGGGCCGGCATCGTGCCGTCACACAACAAGAATTTCGGGAGGAAAAACAGCATGAAGCGTCGTCAATTCTTCAAGGGTGCCGCCGTCGCCGCCGGTGCCTCCACGCTCGCCGCACCGGCCATCGCACAGTCGGAGCCGACGATCCGCTGGCGTTGCGTGTCCAGCTTCCCGAAAAACATCGACGTGCTCTATGGCAGCGCCGAGGTGATGGCGAAGAATCTCGCCGAGGCCACCGACGGCAAGTTCCAGATCCAGGTCTTCGCCGCCGGCGAGGTGGTCCCGGCGCTGCAGGCGCTGGACGCCGCCAGCAACGACACGGTGGAGATGTGCCACACCGCGTCCTATTATTATGTCGGCAAGGATCCGACCTTCGCCTTCGGCTGCTGCCTGCCCTTCGGCCTGAACACCCGCCAGCAGAACGCCTGGTTCTATCACGGCGAAGGCGGCAAGCTCCTGGAGGAGTTCTATGCCGGCTACAATCTGAAGGCGCTCGCCGGCGGCAACACCGGCTCCCAGATGGGCGGCTGGTTCCGCAACGAGATCAAGAGTGTCGACGACCTCAAGGGGCTGAAGTTCCGCATCTCCGGCCTGGGCGGCCAGATCCTGGCAAAGCTCGGCGTGGTGGCGCAGCAGGTCGGCGGCGGCGACATCTACCCGGCGCTGGAACGCGGCACCATCGACGCCGCCGAATTCAACGGCCCCTATGACGACGAGAAGCTCGGCCTCTACAAGATCGCGCCGAACTATTATTATCCGGGCTGGTGGGACGGCACCTCGCTCCAGCATTTCTTCATCAACACCAACCGCTGGAACAGCCTGCCCAAGCATTACCAGGCGGCCCTGACCGCATCCGCGGCGCTGGCCAACGTCGACAGCGTGGCGCGCTACGACGTGCTGAACCCGGCGGCGCTGAAGCGGGTCGTCGCCAACGGCGCCAAGCTGCGCGCCTTCCCGCAGGACGTGCTGCAGGCCAGCCACAAGGCGGCGATGGAGCTCTATGACGAGCTGTCGGAGAAGAATCCGGCCTTCAAGAAGTTCTACGAGAGCTACCGCCGCTTCCAGAACGATTCGAACCTGTGGGTGCAGGCGTCGGAATACGCCTATGACAGTGCGGTCCTTCGCCTGACCCGGCGCTGATCCGCCCCGATCCTGCGATTTCCCAGCCATGGCCGGGTTCGGCACAGCCGGCCCCGGCCATGGCGTCGTCGCGGCGTTCGCGACCGGCCATTCCGGGAGAAGCTGCCCCCATGACGAGCCCCACCCCCTCCCCCCTGATGACAGCCCTGGTCGGGGCCTGCCGGCTGGTCGATGCGGTCACCGCGCGGCTGGGCAAGGCGATATCCTGGCTGATCCTGCTGGCGATCCTGGTATCGGCGGTCAACGCCGTCATCCGCAAGCTGTTCGACGTCAGCTCGAACTCATGGCTGGAACTGCAATGGGTGCTGTTCGCCGCCGTGTTCCTGCTCTGCTCCCCCTGGACGCTGAAGGAGGACGAGCACATCCGCATCGACATCGTGAACGCGATGCTGACCAAGCGCGTGCGCGACGGCGTGGACCTGTTCGGCCATCTGGCCTTCCTGCTGCCCTTCAGCCTGGTGATGATGATCACCTCCTGGCCGTTCGCCCTTTCCTCCATCGCGATCGAGGAACAGTCGATGAATGCCGGCGGCCTGCCGCAATGGCCGGCGAAGCTGCTGATTCCGCTGGGTTTCACCATCCTGTTCATCCAGGGCCTGTCCGAACTGGTCAAGCGTGCCGCGGTCATGACCGGCCATCTGGAGGGTGAGGCCCAGCGGGCCGGAGGCCATCAGGCGGCTGCCGAGGCGGAGGCCGAACGGCTGCTTGCCGCCGAGCGCGAACGGTCCACCCATCCCGACACCATTCCCAGCCGGTAGGCGCGCGATGAACATGACGTCCCCCTCCCTTTCGCCGCGCGCCGTCCGGCTGTCCGTCATCTCCCTGCTGCTGCTGCTGGCCGCCGTCGCCGTGGCCCTCTATGTGCTGCCGGTGCCGGGTGCCGGCGCGCTCGCCGAACAGGACGGCTGGCGCGGCTGGTTCGGCCACAACATGGCGCCGATCATGTTCGCCGTTCTGGTGGTGATGCTGCTGCTGGGCTACCCGGTCGCCTTCGCGCTGGCCGCCAACGGCCTGCTGTTCGGGTTGATCGGCATCGAAATCGGCCTGTTCCGCCCCGACCTGTTCCAGGCGCTGCCGGAGCGGGTCTACGGCACGATGAACAACGACGTGCTGCTGGCGGTGCCCTTCTTCACCTTCATGGGGCTGGTGCTGGAACGCTCCGGCATGGCGGAGGATCTGCTCGACACCATCGGCCAGCTGTTCGGTTCCATCCGCGGCGGCCTCGCCTACGCCGTCATCTTCGTCGGCGCGCTGCTGGCGGCCACGACCGGCGTGGTCGCCGCCTCGGTCATCTCGATGGGGCTGATCTCGCTGCCGATCATGCTGCGCTACGGCTACGACCGACGGCTGGCGTCGGGCATCATCGCCGCCTCGGGCACGCTGGCCCAGATCATCCCGCCGTCGCTGGTCCTCATCGTCATGGCCGACCAGCTCGGCCGCTCGGTCGGCGACATGTACGAGGCCGCCTTCGTGCCGGGCCTGCTGCTGTCGGGCCTGTATGCGCTCTATGTCTTCGTCGTCTCGATGATCTTCCCCAAGGCCGCCCCCGGCCTGCCGCCGGAGGCCATCGCCTACCGCGAGCCGAACGGGACGCGCGGCGTCTGGCAGCTCGGCCTGCTCGCCCTGTTCTCGGGTGCGGTGGCCTATTGGGTGATGGGCCGCACCGGGGTGAAGTCCGGTGCCGACTATGTCGTGCTGCTGCTGTCGGTGGCGGTGCTGGTGGCCTTCCTGGCCGCCACCTTCAACCGGACCTTCGGCGCACAGCGCCTGGTCCTTCAGGCCGCGGTGACGGCGGCATTGACCGCGGGGGCGGCGTGGCTGACGCTGAACGGCTGGACCAATTGGGCGCTGCTCGGCGATTCCGTCGCGGCGGGTGCGCTCTATGCCCTGGCCGTCGCACTGGTGGAACGGGCGAGCGGCCGGCGCCTGATCTCCCGCATGGCCGAGCAGGCGACCTTCGTCATGGTGCCGCCGCTGGCACTGATCTTCCTGGTGCTCGGCACCATCTTCATCGGCCTCGCCACCCCGACGGAGGGCGGCGCCATGGGTGCCGTCGGCGCGCTGGCGCTGGCGGCGATGAAGAAGCGGCTGACCCTCGACATGGTCCGTCAGGCCACCTACTCGACGGCGAAGCTGGCGGCCTTCGTGCTGTTCATCCTGATCGGCGCGCGGGTGTTCTCGCTGACCTTCTATGGCGTCAACGGCCATGTCTGGGTCGAGGAGCTGATGGTCTCGCTGCCGGGCGGGCAGATGGGCTTCCTGATCGCGGTCAGCGTCATGGTGTTCCTGCTGGCCTTCTTCCTCGACTTCTTCGAGCTGGCCTTCATCGTCATCCCGCTGCTCGCCCCGGCCGCCGACCGGCTCGGCATCGATCTGGTGTGGTTCGGCATCATCCTGGCGGTGAACATGCAGACCAGCTTCATGCACCCGCCCTTCGGCTTCTCGCTGTTCTTCCTGCGCTCGGTGGCGCCGAAGCTGCCCTACATCGACCGCGTGACGAAGAAGCAGACGGCGCCCGTCCTGACCAGCCAGATCTATTGGGGAGCGGTGCCCTTCGTCGTCATCCAGCTGGTGATGGTGGCGCTGGTGATCGCCTTCCCGCAGATGGTCATGCATTACAAGTCGACTGCCGTGAAACTCGACGACAAGCAGATCGAGGAGCAATTCCAGGGACTGGGCGACAATCTGGACGACACGCTGCCGCCGCTGGAATTCAAGTGAGACAGGAAGGGAAAGCGATATGCGCATCGCCGTCGTAGGGGCCGGCGCCGTGGGCGGGGCGCTGGCCGGATATCTCGCCGCGACCGGCCGGCACGACCTGTCGCTGCTGGCGCGCGGCGCCCATCTGGCGGCGATCCGCGAACGCGGCCTGACCGTCCGGACGCCGAAGGACACGCTGACCTGCCGGCCGCGGGCCAGCGACGACGCCGCCGATCTGGGTCCGCAGGACGTGGTGATCGTGACGGTCAAGGGGCACGGGCTGCCGGCCCTGGCCCCGGCCTTCCCGGCGCTCTGCGGGCCGGAGACGCTGGTGGTGGCGGCGCAGAACGGCATTCCCTGGTGGTATCTGCACGGCGCCGGGGACGGCGTGACGGCGGAGCCGCTGGAGGTGGTCGATCCCGGCGGCGCCCTGTGGTCGGCCATCGGCCCGGAGCGGATCGCCGCCTGCGTGATCGAGGTGCTGCCGGCCCGCATGGTCGAACCGGGACTCGTCGCCCACACCGCCATGCCGGTGCTGGCCTTCGGCGCACCGAGGCCGGGCGACCATGCCGAAAAGCTGGCGGCGCTGGCCGACAGCTTCACCGCGGCGGGCGCCACCGCCCGGCTGCCCGCCGACATCCGCGTGCCGCTGTGGAGCAAGCTGATGCTGAACATGGCTGTCGGCCCGACCAGCGTGCTGACCGGCGCCACCATGGGCGCCATGGAGCAGGCCCCCGGCATGGCCGCCGTCCAGGGCCGGCTGATGCGCGAATGCCTCGCCGTCGCCCGCGCCTGGGGCGTCGAGCTGCCCGACGACATCGACGAAAGGCTGGCGCGCGGCAGCGGCGTCCCCGGCCACAAGCCGTCGATGCTGCAGGATTTCGAGGCGGGACGCAGCATGGAGATCGACCCCATCGTGACCGCCGTCCTGGAGTTGGCCCGCCGCCGCCACGTGCCGGTGCCGACCATCGAGACGCTGTGGGCGCTGACCGCCCTGAAGGAGCGGGCGGCGCACGCCGGCTGATCCCGGCCGCAGCCCCGAACGAACCGATTTCCGGAGAAGACCCGACATGTCCCCCGATACCCGTCCGCTCACCAACTTCATCGCCGGCAGCTGGCGGCCGGGCCGCGACCGGCTCGACATCTTCAATCCGTCGGACCTGGACGAGCTGGCCGGCTCCTACTCCCTGGCCGGCGCCGACGACGTGGCGGAGGCGGTGGCCGCCGCCCGCACCGCCCAACCGCACTGGCGCGCCGCCACGGTGGAACAGCGCTCCCTGGTGCTCGACGCCATCTCCCGCGCGCTGTTCGACGGCAAGGACGAACTGGCGCGGATCGCCGCCGCCGAAGGCGGCAAGACCATCCCCGACGCGCTGGGCGAGATCGTCCGCGCCGCCCATCTCGCCCGCTTCTTCTCGGCCGAGGCGCTGCGGGCGCCGGGCGAGACGCTGGGCTCGGTGCGGCCGGGGGTCGAGGTCGACGTGACGCGCGAGCCGGTCGGCGTCATCGGGCTGGTGACGCCCTGGAACTTCCCGGTCGCCACGCCGATGTGGAAGATCGCCCCGGCGCTGGCCTTCGGCAACGCGGTGATCTGGAAGCCGTCGGAAAAGACCCCCGGCATCTCCATCGCCGTCACCCGCATCGTCGCGGCGGCGCTGGAGGCGCATGGCATGCCGGCCGGCCTGTTCAATCTGGTGGTCGGCGCCGGTCCGGAGGTCGGCGCGGCGGTGGTCGACGCGGTGGACGCGGTGTCCTTCACCGGGTCGGTCAACACCGGACGGCGCATCGCCGTGCGCTGCGCCGAACGCATGATCCGCGTGCAGCTTGAGCTGGGCGGCCAGAACCCGCTGGTGGTGCTTGGCGATGCCGATCCGGAACGCGCCGCCGACATCGGCGTCAACAGCGCCTATTTCCATGCCGGCCAGCGCTGCACCGCCACCGGCCGCTTCATCGTCGAGGACAGCATCCACGACGCCTTCGTCGCCGCGATGGTGGAGCGGATGGCGGCGCTGCGCGTCGGACACGCCCTGAAGCCGGAAACGCAGATCGGCCCGGTGATCGACGAATTCCAGCTGGCCAAGAACCTGCAGTACATCGACACCGGCCTCGGCGAGGGCGCCCGTCTGGCATCCGGCGGCACCCGGCTGGAGCGGCCGACGCGCGGCTGGTTCCTGGCCCCGGCCCTGTTCACCGACACCAGCAACGCCATGACCATCAACCGGGAGGAGGTGTTCGGCCCGGTCGCCAGCGTCATCCGCGTCAGGGATTACGAGGAGGCGCTGGCCGTCGCCAACGACACCGACTATGGCCTGTCGTCGGGCATCGTCACCAACTCGATGAAGCATGCCCGCCATTTCCAGGCCAACATCCAGGCCGGCATGACCATGCTGAACCTGCCGACGGCGGGCGTCGACTATCATGTCCCGTTCGGCGGCCGGAAGATGTCGAGCTATGGCCCGCGCGAGCAGGGACGCTCGGCCATCGAGTTCTACACCATCATCAAGACGGCCTACCGCGCGCTGTGACGCAGGCCCGAAGCCCAGGGAGAGCTCCCTTGCCGAACGACATCCAAACCAGCGGGCAGAGCAGCGGACAAACCGCCTTGCGGCCGGACTTCGCGACGGCCGTGCTCGCCCCCATCCGCGCCATCGTCGGCGACCGCGGCCTGATCACCGACCCCGACACCATGAAGCCCTTCATGGAATCCTGGCGGGACGGCTGGGTCGGCCGGTCGCCGGCCGTGGTGCTGCCCGACAGCACCGAGGATCTCGCCGCCGTCGTGCGCATCTGTGCCGAAACCGGCACGCCGATCGTGCCCCAGGGCGGCAACACCGGCCTGACCGGCGCCAGCCAGCCGCATGCCGACGGGACGGAGATCGTCATCTCCACCAACCGGCTGAACCGCATCCGCGAGATCGACATCGACAACGACACGATGACGGTGGAGGCCGGCTGCATCCTCGCCAACATCCAGAACGCGGCGCGCGACGTCGGCCGGCTGTTCCCGATGAGCCTCGCCGCCGAAGGCTCCTGCCAGATCGGTGGCAACATCGCCACCAACGCCGGCGGCGTGCAGGTGGTGCGCTACGGCAACATGCGCAACCTCGTGGCCGGGCTGGAGGTGGTGCTGCCCGACGGGCGGATCTGGGATGGGCTGCGCGGCCTGCGCAAGGACAATGCCGGCTATGACCTGAAGCAGATCTTCATCGGCTCGGAAGGCACGCTGGGCATCGTCACCGCAGCGGTGCTGAAGCTGTCGCCGCTGCCGCGCGCCACGGCGACGGCGCTCGTCGCGGTATCGGCCCCCAGCGATGCCGTCGATCTGCTGACCCGCGCCAAGGGCGTGGCCGGCGACCGCATCGTCACCTTCGAGCTGATCCAGCGCGCCTGCATCGACGTCGCCCGCCGCCATGTGCCGGACGTGCCCGATCCCCTGCGCGACCGCTATCCCTGGTACGTGCTGGTGGAGCTGGCCGACCAGGATTCGGGCAACCGCCTGGCCGAGATGCTGGAAGCCATCCTGGAAGCGGGAATGGAGGCCGGCGAGGTGCTGGACGGGGTGGTCGCCGCGTCGAAGGCCCAGGCCGATTCGCTGTGGCGCATCCGCGAGGGCATCCCGGAGGGGCAGAAGCGCGAGGGCGTGTCGTTCAAGCACGACGTCTCGGTGCCGATCTCGCGGGTCGCGCGCTTCCTCGACCGCACCGACGCGGCGCTGGAGCGGGCCTGCCCGGGCATCCGCCCCTTCTCCTTCGGCCATCTCGGCGACGGCAACATCCATTACAACCCGATCCAGGCCGAGGACGGCGACCCGGCGGAATGGCGGGCGAAGCTGGCGACGGTCAACGCCATCGTCCACGACATCGTCGTCGAACTCGGCGGCTCGATCTCGGCCGAGCACGGCATCGGCCGGCTGCGCATCGACGAGATGCCGCGCTACAAATCGGCGGTCGAGCTGGAGATGATGGCGACGCTGAAGCGCGCCTTCGATCCGCACAACATCATGAATCCGGGCAAGATCCTGCATTCCTCCGGGGTGGCGCCGTGACGTTCGACCATCTGAAGGACTGGGTCGGCGGGGTGGAGCTGCGGACCGACATCGCCGCCGCCGCCGCCGCCCCGCTGGCCGGGCTGGCCGCGACGCTGGACCACGACACCCCGCCCTGGCCGGCGGGGGAGCTGCCGCCGCTCGGCCACTGGCTGCATTTCCTGCCCCGCGCGCCGCAGCGCGAAATCGGCGAGGACGGGCACCCGCACACGGGCGGCTTCCTGCCGCCGGTGCCGCTGCCCCGGCGGATGTGGGCCGGCAGCGACATGCGCTTCCTGGCACCGATTCCGGTCGGGGCGGAGATGCGCCGCACCTCCACCATCGAAGCGGTGGAGCACAAGGCCGGCCGGTCGGGCGACATGGTGTTCGTCAGCGTGATGCACGAGATCGCGACCGATGCCGGCGTCGCCATCCGGGAGCGGCAGGACATCGTCTATCGCGAAGCCGCGAAGCCGGGCGAAGCGGCACAACAGCCGGCTGCCGCCACCGAGCCCCTGCCCGCCGCCGACTGGAGCCGTGGCGTTACTCCCGATCCGGTGCTGCTGTTCCGCTATTCGGCGCTGACCTTCAACGGTCACCGCATCCATTACGACCGTCCCTATTGCCGCGATGTCGAAGGCTATCCGGGGCTGGTGGTGCATGGACCGCTGACGGCCACCCTGCTGATGGATCTGGTGCTGTGCAACCTCGGTGACCGACAGGATAGCCGCCGGGTTTGCGGTTTCCGCTTCCGCGCCCGCCGTCCGCTGTTCGACACCGCGCCCTTCACCCTGAACGCAGCGGACAGGGGAGACGGCCGGATCGACGGCTGGGCCGCCGGGCCGGACGGCGCGGCGGCCATGACCGCTGAATTCGCGGTCGCGCCATGAGCGGGCTGCTGACTGCCGGGCGGCCCTGCCGCAGCTGGCTGTTCACCCCGGCGACCCGGCCCGACCGTTTCGACCGTGCCGCCGGGTCCGGTGCCGATGTGCTGATCATCGACCTGGAGGACGCCGTTCCGCCGGCCGACAAGGCGGCGGCACGCGGCAAAGCGTTGGACGCTTTGGCCACGCCGCCGGCCGTTCCGATCCTGCGGGCGCTGCGCATCAATGCGCCGGTCACGCCCGATGGGCTGGAGGATCTTTTGGCGCTGATCCGCGGGCCGCAGTCCGCCCGGCCTGATTGCCTCATCGTGCCGAAGGTCGACAGCGCCGAGACGATCCGCTGGATCGACACGCTGCTGGCCGGAGCCGGAACCCCGCTGCCGCTGGTGGCGCTGATCGAATCGGCCCGTGGCGTCGCCGCGGCGGAGGACATCGCCGGCGCATCGCCCCGGCTGGCCGCGCTGTTCTTCGGCGCCGCCGACCTGTCCGCCGATCTCGGCTGCGCCACCGCCTGGGAGCCGTTGCTGTCGGCGCGCTCCCGGCTGGTCAACGCCGCGGCGCTGGCCGGCATCGAAGCGGTCGATTCGCCCTTCTTCGCCCTCAACGATGCCGCCGGGCTGGAACGGGAGACCGCCGCCGCCCTGGCGCTTGGTTTCGGTGCGAAGGCGGCGATCCACCCCGGCCAGATCGCCACCATCAATGCAACCCTGACCCCGACCGAGGCGGAAGCCGCCCAGGCTCGCCGCATCCTGGCGGAAAGCGCCAAGGGCGTCGCGGTGGTCGATGGCCGGATGATCGACGAAGCGATGGCGCGCAAGGCCCGCCGCATCCTGTCCCGCGCCGCGAGCGCGGCCCAGCCGCAAGAGGACTGACCTCCATGAAAATCCTCGTCCCCGTCAAGCGGGTGGTCGACTACAACGTGAAGATCCGCGTGAAGGCGGATGGCAGCGGCGTCGAGACCGCCAACGTGAAGATGAGCATGAACCCCTTCGACGAGATCGCCGTCGAAGAGTCGGTTCGCCTGAAGGAGGCCGGCACGGCGAGCGAGATCGTCGTGGTGTCGGTCGGCCCGGCCCAGGCCCAGGAAACCCTGCGAACCGCGCTCGCCATGGGCGCCGACCGTGCCATCCTGGTGCAGACCGACGGGACGACCGAACCGCTGGCGGTCGCCAAGGTTCTGAAGGCACTGGTGGAGAAGGAAGCGCCGGGGATGGTGATCCTCGGCAAGCAGGCCATCGACGACGACTGCAACCAGACCGGCCAGATGCTGGCGGCCCTGCTCGGCTGGGGCCAGGGCACCTTCGCCTCGAAGGTCGTCGCCGGTGACGGCAAGGTCGCGGTGACCCGCGAGATCGACGGCGGGCTGGAGGTCGTGTCGCTCGCGCTGCCGGCGGTGGTGACGGCCGACCTGCGCCTCAACGAGCCGCGCTATGCCTCGCTGCCCAACATCATGAAGGCGAAGAAGAAGCCGCTGGAGATCGTCACGCCCGACGCGCTCGGCGTCGACGTCGCGCCGCGGCTGACGACGCTGAAGGTGGTCGAGCCGCCCAAGCGCAAGGCCGGCATCAAGGTCGCCGACGTCGCCGCGCTGGTCGACAAGCTGAAGACCGAAGCGCGCGTGATCTGAGGGGAGTGGTCGCTCCATTGCCCCCTCCCCATCCCTCCCCCGCTCACGCGGGAGAGGGGGTAGGACGCTTGCCGGCGTGAATTGTTCGCGCAGCGGCGGCAGTCCCCTCTCCCGTGAAACGGGGGAGGGTTAGGGAGGGGGCATCCGCAGCCGACACTCCTCCACACCATCCGCCAAGCCCCGCCACCAAAGGACCCGCCCCATGCCCATCCTGATCCTCGCCGACCACGACAACGCGACCCTCAAGCCCGCCACCGCCCATGCGGTGACCGCCGCCGCCGAGATCGCCAAGGGGCTCGGTTCCGACATCCATGTCCTGGTCGCCGGCCGCAACGCCGCCCCCGCCGCCGACGCCGCCTCCAGGCTGGACGGCGTCGCCAAGGTGCTGCTGGCCGACGATGCCGCCTATGGGCATGCCCTGGCCGAACCGCTGGCGGCGCTGCTGGTGTCGCTCGCCCCCGGCTACGGCCATATCCTCGCCGCCGCCACCTCGACCGGCAAGAACGTGCTGCCGCGGGTCGCGGCGCTGCTCGACGTGGCGATGATCTCCGACATCACCGCGGTTGTGTCGGCCGACAGCTTCGAGCGGCCGATCTATGCCGGCAACGCCATCGCCACCGTGCGATCCGCCGATCCGGTGAAGATCCTCACCGTCCGCACCACCGCCTTCGAGGCCGCCGGCTCCACCGGCGGAAGCGCCCCGGTCGAGCCGGTCGCCGCCCTGGCCGACCCCGGCCTGTCGGGCTTCGTCTCGGCCGAGCTGTCGAAGTCGGAGCGGCCGGAACTGACCAGCGCGCGCATCGTCGTGTCGGGCGGGCGCGGCATGCAGTCGGGCGAGAATTTCCCGCTGCTGGAGGCTCTGGCCGACAGGCTGGGGGCCGCGGTCGGTGCGAGCCGTGCCGCCGTCGACGCCGGCTTCGTGCCGAACGACTATCAGGTCGGCCAGACCGGCAAGATCGTGGCGCCGGACCTCTACATCGCCGTCGGCATCTCGGGCGCGATCCAGCATCTGGCCGGCATGAAGGACAGCAAGGTCATCGTCGCCATCAACAAGGACGAGGAGGCACCGATCTTCCAGGTCGCCGATTACGGCCTCGTCGCCGACCTGTTCAAGGCCGTGCCGGAACTGCGGCAGGCGCTGTAAGGCGCTCAGGCGAGCCCCAGCAGGCGTCTGGCATTGCCGCCGAGGATCAGCGCACACTCCTCGTCCGGCAGGTCGGATGCCAGGATTTCGGTCAATGGGAAAGGCGAGCTGAACAGCTTGGGCGACGAATAGAAATCGGTGCCGAGCAGCAGGCGGTGCGCCCCGGCGGTCCGGACGAAGGTCTCGATCATGTGCGACACCGGAACCATCACCCCGGTATCGAAGACGATGTTGGCGTGCCTGCGCGCGATGTGCGGCATCCAGTGGGCGAAGTCGGGCGAGGAGAAGGCGTCCAGCGCCACGAAGCGGACATCCGGAAAGCGCTCCGCCAGCACCTCCAGCTTCCAGGGCGATTCCAGCTTGGAATCGCCGATGATGTGGATGAAGGCCGGTACGCCATGGTGCCGCACCCGCTCCAGCAGGGCGTCCATCCGCGGATGGTCGATGGCGCAGCCCTGGAAACGGTGGTGCCAGACGATGCCCTTCATCTGCAGCACCTCGACGCAGCGGTCGATCTCGTCCAGCGCCGCGTCGCCCTCCAGCGGCGAGACGGTGCCGAGCGCCGCGGGAAACCGGGCGCTCCAGCGGTCGCGGTACTCGGCCACCCTGTCGTTCACCCGGCGGGTGTCGGCGATGCCGTCGGGCGCCTGGTAGCCGTTGGACGGCATCAGCAACGCCTGGTCGATGCCATGGCGGTCCATGAAGGCGATCCGCTTGCCGGCGTCGGCCGCCATGTCGCCGGCACCCTGTGGCCCCTTGCCGACGATGTCGAGCGAGCCGACATGGTGGTGCAGATCGAAGACGTCGAAGGATTGGGCGTTACGCATCGGATTTTCTCCAGAATTCGCTGTAGTCGGGAGGCCTTCTGTCGCGGAAGGCGCCAAGCCCCTCCGCCCATTCCCCGGCCGGCACCTCGGCCAGCATGCCGCGCACCTCGGCCCAGTCGAGCGGCGCGGCGCGGCGCACCGCCCGCTTGACCGCGGCGATGGCGCCGGGCGGCGCCCCGTCGATGATGGCGCGGGCAAACTCGACGGCACGGTCCACCAGTTCGGCCGCCGGCACGACGCGCGACACAAGGCCCAGCGCCGCGGCCTCCGCCGCGCCGATCCGGCGGCGGGTCAGGATCAGGTCCAGCGCATGGCGGGGACCGGCGATCTGCACAAGCCGGGCGAGCCCGGTGTTGGGCACCACCCCAAGCCCCAGTTCCGGCAGGGCGAAGGCCGCATCCTCCGCCGCGACGGCGAGGTCGCAGCACAGCATCAGCTCGAATCCGCCGCCCAGCGCCCGGCCATGGACCGCCGCGACGGTCGGGCGCGGATGGCCGTCCAGCCGTTCGAACAGGTCCATCGGCGTCGGGCCGGACGGTGCCGGCCCCATCCAGCCGGCCTGCAGCAGGTCGCCGATGTCGGCGCCGGCGCAGAAGGACGGCCCGTCCCCGGCAATGACCAGGGCGCTGGCCTGCCGGGCGTCCGGCCGGTCGAGGGTGTCGAGCAGCGCCGCCACCAGATCGCCGGCCAGCGCGTTGTGGCGGTCGGGCTTCGACAGGGTGACCAGCCCGACCGTCCCGCGCCGTTCGAAACGGACGGCCATCTCACGGCGCCGGATAGGCGAGCTTGCCGCCGGCCTTGGCGGCGGGATAGACCACCTCCTCGCCCTCCTTGCGGTGCTGGACGATGACCATCGTCTCGTCGGACAGCAGCTGGTGCAGGCCGCCGCCCTCCGACGCGCGGTAGCCGATCTTGCCGTATGGAGTGTCGAAGGTCGCGGTCGACAGCACCTTGCGCACCTTGTCCTGGTCGAGGACGCCGGCCGTCCTGATCGCATCCGCCAGCGTCATCATGCCGGCATAGCCCTGGGGGAAGACCGGGGCGATGGCCTGGCCCTTCGCCTCGACCTTGCGGATCAGCTCGGCGGCGGCCGGGGTGCGGTCGGCGGTGGACCATTCGGTGATCATGGTCAGCCCCTCGCTCATGTCGCCGTAATCGGCACGGCGGTCGCCGGCCGACACCACCATGGTCAGCTTCGGCTTGATGCCGAGGCCCTTCATCTGGCGGACGAGCTGGAGATTGTCGCCCGAATAGCCGACCGAGAAGAAGGCGTCCGGGTTCAGCGACTTGACGCGGGAGAGGACCGGCGAGAAATCGGGCGAGCCGGACTTGAACGGCTCCTTCATCACCAGCTTCATCCCGGCCTTGGAGAAATACTCCTCGGCGTATTTCGCCGCGTCGGCACCGTAGAGTCCGTCCTCATAGGCCAGCGCCACCGTGTTCACCTTCGGCTCGACGGAGGCGAGGAAGCGCGAGGCGGCCTTCTGGCGGTGATAGTCCCAGATGTAGATGTGATAGTACCAGTCCTCCTTGCCGAAACTGGTCTCCAGCCGGACCGAGGAGGAGCCGGTGTGGATGAACAGCGGCTTGTAGCGCTTCACGCTGGACAGCAGGGCGAAGTCGGCCGTGCTGCCGTAGCCGCCGACGAAGGCGTAGACCTTGTCCTCGGTCACCATCTTGGCGGCGATGGTGGCGGCGGTGTTCGGCTCGCTCTTGGTGTCCTCGATCAGCAGCTCGACCGGCCGGCCCAGCAGGCCGCCGCCGGCGTTGATCTCCTCGGCGGCGAACTTCACGCCGGACAGGATGGTCTGGCCGCCGACCGCCAGCACGCCGGTCAGCGGCAGCGGGACGCCGATCCTGATCGGTTCGGCCGTGTGTCCCGGTGTCTGGGCAACCGCCTGCGGCACCCACAGGGCGGCCATGGCAAGCGCTGCGGCACCCGCCGCGAGCGTCTTCAGAATGGGCATGGTTTCCTCCTGGTTCTTATGGTTGTTCGGCCTGTTCAGCCGGCCTGTTCAGCCGGTTGCGGCATGCTCGAAGAAGGGAAAGCGCCGGCCGACGATCTGCGGGAAGACGACGGTGACCGCGTCGCCCGAGCGCACCTCGACGGGTGCCGGGCCTTCCGTCCGGCTGTCCGACCGGCCGACCAGCCGGCTCAGCATGCGGGGCCCCTCGGCCAGATCGACCAGCACCACGGTGTAGGGAAGCTGCCCCTCCCACTCCGCCCCCTGGAAGGCGACGGCGACATGGGTGAAGGAGAAGACGGTTCCCCGGCCCGACAGCCGCTGCCAGCCGAGCGCGCTGCCGCTGCAGCGCGGGCAGTGGCGGCGCGGGTAGTAGAAGAGATGCCCGCAGCTTCCGCATCTGGGAAACAGCAGTTCCTGCCGGTCGCAGCCGGCCCAGAAGGGGGCGCTGGCCTCGGTCGGCTCGGGCGGGGTGGCGAACAGGTCGAACATCAGCTTCGCTCCAGGATCATGGCGCCGCAGACGGAGAAGATGCCGCCGTTCCCGCTGACCAGGGCGCGGCGGGCGCCCTCGACCTGCCGGCGCCCGGCCTCGCCGCGCAGCTGGCGCACCGCCTCGGTGATGTGGAGCATGCCGCCGACGTGCGCCTGCGACAGCAGCCCGCCATGGGGATTCAGCGGCCAGCGCCCGCCGAGATCCATGGCGCCGGACCGGACCAGCGCCCCGGCCTCTCCCGGGCGGGCGAAGCCCAGCGCCTCCAGCGACACCAGCACCGAGATGGTGAAGGCGTCGTGCAGGTTGGCGACCTGAATGTCCTCCGGGCCGATGCCGGCGGCCTCGTAGGCGTCGGCTCCGGCCGCCGCCATGCCCAGCTGCGGGATGTCGGGCATCAGGGCGACCGAATTGTGCGTGGTCTTCATGCCGATGGAGCGGATGTTGACCGACCGCGTCCGGCCCTGCGGCGCCCGTCCGGCCCGCGTCAGCACCAGCGCCCCGCCGCCGTCCGACACCAGCGAACAATCGAGCAGGCGCAGGGGGCTGCTGATCGTCCGGCTGGCCCGGTAGTCCTCCAGCGTGATCGGCTTCCTCATCTGCGCGTTGTCGTTCAGCAGCGCGTGGCGGCGCGTCACCAGGGCGACGGCGGCGAGATCCTCGTCGCTCGCGCCATGGAGGTCGAGATAGCGCTGGGCGAGCAGGGCATAGGGGATGACCATGCCGTGGACGCCGAACGGTTCCTCCCACTCCTCGCCGCCCAGCAGGTTGCGCATGTGCAGCCCCTGGGCGCCGGCCGGCCGGCCGGTCAGCGCGTTCTCGCCATAGACGCAGGCGACGACCTCGCAATAGCCGCTTTCGATGGCCCAGACCGCCTGTTGCAGCATGGTCATGCCGGTGACGGTGCCGCCGACGTCGACCGTGCAGGCGAAGCGCGGCGCCACCCCCAGATATTCCGCCAGCGTGGTGGAGAACATGCTGTTCGGCGTCGCATAGGGATCGAGGTTGATCAGCCCGTCCAGGTCGGACAGGGCGAATCCGGCATCGCGAAGGGCGGCGAGGACCGCCATCGCCTGGATTTCGACCGATGACAGTCCGGGCAGGCGGCCGACCGGGGTCTCGCCGATGCCCGCGATGACGACGTCGGAACCGACGGTCGGCATTGGGTGTCCTCCGAACGTGATGCGTCAGATGCCGAGATAGGCGCTGCGCAGTTTCTGGTGGGTGACCACCTCGGCCATCGGGCCGGCGAGCGCGGTGCGCCCCTCCTCCAGCACGATGCAGTGGTCGGCGATGTGGGTGGCATAGCCGACATTCTGTTCGGCCATGACGATGGCACAGCCGCTCTCGCGCTTGATCTTGGCCAGCGTGGCGAACATGTCCTCGACGATGATCGGCGCCAGCCCGGCCGACGGCTCGTCCAGGATCAGGGCCGCCGGCTCCGTCATCAGCGCCCGCCCGATCGCCAGCATCTGGCGCTGGCCGCCGCTCATCGTGCCGGCGATCTGGCGGCTGCGTTCGCGCAGGATGGGGAAATAGCCGCAGACCGTCTCCCTCAGCCGCTCGTAGGGCGCCAGCCTGCGCACGCCGGCCGCCGCGCAATGGGCGCCGCGCAGATTGTCCTCGACGGTGAGGTTGGGGAAGCAGCGCGCCCCGTCCGGCACCAGCACGACGCCATGGGCCGGCAGTTGCCAGGGCGCGTAGCCGCTGAGATCGCGCCCGTCGAGCGAGAGTTGGCGCCCGCTGGTGGCGACGGTGCCGACCAGGGCCCGCAGCGCAGTGGTCTTGCCGGCGCCGTTGGAGCCGAGAACGACCAGCATGTGTCCGCTCTCCACCGCGAAATCCAGCGGGTGGAGCACGCGCAGCCGCTCGTAGGAGGCGCCGCCGATCCGTCCGACGAAGCGGCTCATTGAGCGAACCCCTTGCCGAGATAGGCTTCGCGGACCGCCCCGTCGGCCAGCACGGCTGCCGGCGCGCCCTCAGCCAGCAGGCGGCCGTTGTTGAGGACGACGACGCGATGGCACAGCGTCGTGATGACGCGCATCAGGTGCTCGATGATCACGATGCTGATCCCCCGGGCATGGACGTCGCGGATGAGGGCCATGACGTCCACCGAATCCTCGTGCGACAGGCCGGCCATCGCCTCGTCCAGCAGCAGCAGTCTGGGGGCGCAGGCCAGCGCGCGGGCGATCTCCAGCCGGCGAAGGTCGGTGACCGACAGGTCGCCGCAGCGGCGGCGGAACAGCGGCCCCAGCCCGCAGAAGGCGGCGATGGCAGCGGCGCTGTCCAACCCCTCCAGCCGGTGGCGCTCGCGCCCGGCATAGAGCAGGGGAACCGACAGCACCTCCTCCACCGTCAGGGCCGGCGGCACGCGCGGGATCTGGTAGGTCCGCGCCAGACCGGCCCGGACGATCAGGTCGGGCCGCCGGCCGGTCACGTCCTCGCTGTCGAGCCGGACCCGGCCGCCGCGGACGGAAAGCTGGCCGGACACGGTGTTGACCAGCGTGCTCTTGCCCGAGCCGTTGGGGCCGATCAGCCCGGTGATCTCGCCCGCCGCGATGGACAGCGACACCCCGTCCAGCGCCTTCAGCCCGCCGAACGCCACGGTCAGGTCACGGATCGAGAGGATGTCCGCGCGGGCGCCAGCGGCACCGGCATCGGGAGGTCCGGTATCAGGCATGGCGCTCCCTCTCCTTCTTCTTCGCGGTGCCGGAGCGGGCCAGCAGGCCCCTGCCGCGGCGCAGCAGCCCGACGATCCCCTGGGGCATGCCGATGACGAACAGGATGATCACCGCGCCGTAGACGACCTGATAGCCGGTGCCGCCGATGGTCGAGCGCGCCACCTCCTCCAGCGCCTTCAGGACGACGGCGCCCAGCAGGGGGCCGATCGTGGTGTCCATCCCGCCCAGCGTGGCGATGGCCAGCGGCAGCACGCTCCAGTTGGTGGTGAACACGTCGGTCGGCACGACATAGCCGTACAGTCCGCCATAGCAGGCCCCGGCCAGCCCGATCAGCACGCCCGACACGATGAAGGCGAAGATCTTCATCCGTACCACCGGCACGCCGCTGGCAGCCGCCAGTTCGGGCTTGGTGCGGATCATGAAGAAGGCGGGGCGGAAGCGCAGGCCGAGCAGCAGGTCGGAAATCCCCGCCGCGGCCAGCAGCAGCAACCCGATCAACGCGAGCTGCCAGCGCGGATCGCCGCCGGCCAGCACCGGCGGCGCGATGCCGCCGGCCCCACCGGTCCAATCGGGGAACACAACGACCAGAACCTGCATCGACAGGGCGAAGCCCAGCGTGGCGATGGCGAAATACATCCGCCTCAGCCGCAGGGTCAGCAGTCCGAGCAGGGTGGCGGCCAGCGCGCAGACCACCACCACCGCGACCCAGGCCAGCGCCAGCCCGAACAGCGGCTCGAACAGCGCCAGCGCATAGGAGCCGATGCCGAAGAAGGCGGCCGATCCCAGCGACACCTGGCCGGTGCGGGACAGGATGTCCCAGGCCAGCGCCGTGACGGCGGTGATGGCGACGCCGATGGCGAGCTGGATCCAGAAGGGCCTGTCGATCCAGATCAGCGCCAGCGTGACCAGCAGGATGGCGGCATAGGGAAGCATGCGGGTGAGATCGGTCTTCATGCCCGCCGCTCCGATCCGAACAGCCCGGTGGGACGAACCACCAGGACGAGGACGATGATGACGAAGGCGACGCCGTAGCCCCAGCTGCCGCCTCCCGGAACGAAGGTGGCGGTCAGGTTCTCCGCGGCAGACAGCAGGACGGCGCCGATCAGCGCGCCGCCGATGCTGCCGAGCCCGCCCAGCGCCACGATGGCGAAGGCGCGCATCACCAGATCGACGCCCACCAGCGGCTGCACATAGAGGATCAGGGCGACGAGGCCGCCGCCGATGCCCGCCGTCAGCCCGCCGATCAGGAAGGACAGGCGGAACATCCGCGTCACGTCCACCCCGGTCAGCACGGCCAACTGCGGGTCGTCGGCGGCCAGACGCAGCAGCAGCCCCTGGCGGGTGCCCCGCATGAACCAGATCATCCCGGCATAGAGCGCGATGCCGACCAGGAGCACGACCAGATTGTTGCCCGGCACGATGACGCTGCCGATTTCCAGCGGCGGCAGCAGCGCCGGGGCATGCATGACGCGGGCGTCGGGCGTCCAGGCGATCATCGCCAGATTGATCAGCAGGATCGACAGCCCGATGGTGGCGAGGATCTGGTTGTGCTCGTCCTGCTTCAGGACGCGCGACAGGAAGCTGTCGAAGACCAGCCAGGACAGCGCCGTCATCGCCAGTCCGGACAGCAGCATGCCGACCAGCGGCGGCACGCCGGCCGACTCGTAGAGGAAATAGGTCAGGAACGCGCCCAGCATGACGAATTCGCCATGCGCGAAGTTGACGATGCCGGTCACGCCGAATTCCAGCGTCAGGCCCGACGCGATGGTCGCGTAGAGTCCGGCCGTGGTCAGGGCGAGAAGCAGCGACTGGGCAAGGAGTGCGCTTTCCATGCGAATGCCTCCCTCAGGTCCGGTCGATCAGGCTGCGCGCGATCTGCAGGCGCTGCATTTCCGAGGTGCCCTCGCCGATGCGGAAGCCGCGCGCATCGCGGTAGATGCGCTCGACCGGCAGGTCGGCCATGAAGCCGGCGCCGCCGAAGATCTGGAGCACGCGGTCGGCCACCCGCCCGACCATCTCGGTCGCGTAGAGCTTGGCCCGCGATGCCGCGATTCGGGCATCCGGATGCTTCAGGTCGGACAGGCGGGCCGCCTTGGCGCAGAGCAGCCGGGCCGCGTCGATCTCGACGTCGCAGTCGGCCAGCATGAAGGCGATGGCCTGATGGTCGGCCAGACGCCGTCCGAAGGTGGTGCGGTCGCGGGCATGGGGCACCGCCAGATCGATCAGCCGCTGGGCCATGCCGACGCAGCGGCAGGATACGAAGAGCCGGTCGTTGTTGATGGTCGCCATCATCACGCCGAAGCCGGCGCCGGGGGCGCCCAGCACATGGCCATCCGGAACGAAGCACTCGTCGAAGCTCAGCGCCGAGATGTGGTAGCCGTGCCAGCCCAGCTTGCGGAAGCGGCGGTCGATCGCATAGCCCTTCGCCCCGCGCGGCACGATGAAGGTGGTCAGCCGGCCTTTCAGCGGCGCCTCGCGGTCGGTCACCGCCAGCACGATGGTGTGGTCCGCGGTCTCCGCATGCGAGATGAAGGTCTTCGCCCCCGACAGCAGCCAGCCGCCGTCGGTGCGCCGCGCCCGCGTCTTCAGCGCGTTCAGGTCGGAACCGGCGTCCGGTTCGGTCAGGGCGTAGGCGACGGTGCGCTCGGCGCGCATCAGCGGCCCGACGAACCACTCGCGCTGGCTTTCGTCGGCGAACAGCAGCGAGCCGGGCAGGTGCCCGCAGGCCTCGGCCAGCGGCATGCTGGTGTGGCCGATCGCCTCGTCGATGGCCGAGATGGCGACGCGGCTCAGCCCGGGTCCGCCGATCTCCTCCGGCATATTGTAGCCGTAGATGCCGAGCTCGGCGGCCGACCGCCGCAGGTCGCGCAACAGGGCGGGATCGACGTCGTCGGCGCGGTCGACGGCCTCCTCATGCGGGCGCAGGGCGGTCTCGACGAACCCGCGCACGGTGCGGACCAGCGCGTCGATGTCGTCGGCATTGCCGGCGACGTCGGCGGCGGCATAGGTCGAAAGAGCGTCCGTCATTGGCTTTCCACCCAGCTTTCGATGACCGTGCGCTGCACCTTGCCGGTGGTGGAGCGGGCGATGCGCTCGGGCGGCACGAAATGGATCGCCTTGGGCTGCTTGTAGCCGGCCAGCTCCCGGCGGCAGAGGGCTGAGAGTTCGGCGGCCTCCAGCCGCGGGTTGCTCGACACCACGACCGCCACCGGAATCTCGCCCCAGCGGTCGTCCTTCTTGCGGACGACCACGGCGTCGCGCACGTCGGGATGGCCGACCAGCACGCGCTCGATCTCGGCGGGATAGATGTTCTCGCCGCCCGACTTGATCAGGTACTTCGCCCGGTCCACGAAGTCGTAGAGGCCGTTGGGACGGCGGCGGAACAGGTCGCCCATGTGGAACCAGCCGTTGCGGAAATCCTTGCGGGTCGCCTCGTCGTTGTTCCAATAGCCGCTGAACAGCGTCGGGCCGCGCATGGCGAGCTCGCCGATGCCGCCCTCGGCCACATCCTTGTCATCCGCGTCGACCAGCCGGATCTCGGCGCCGACGCTGGGCGCCTTGCCGAGGTCGGCGGTGTCGCCGCAGGGCAGCTGGCGGCCCGACAGCGGCGGGGTTCCGGTTTCGGTCGAGCCGAAACAGTTGAGGAAATCGGCGCCGAGCAGGTCGCTCAGCCGCGCCACCTCGCCGGGCGGCGACAGGTCGGCCATCACACCGCAGGTGCGGATGCCGCGCGGCCTCGTCGACCGGCGTTCCAGCACCTCGATCATCCGGCCCAGCGTGCCCGGCATGATCGACACCCATTCGAACGCCTCCGTCTCGATCTTGTCGGCGATGCGTTCGGGATCGAAGGCATCCAGCACGATCACCCGTCCGCCGGTCAGCAGGGCGTAGAGCGCCGGCTCGGTGCCGCCCATGTGGTAGAGCGGCGGCCAGCACAGGTTGGTATTGCCCGGCCGCACCCCCAGGTCGAACGGCATGGCGCCCATGCGGGCCAGCTCGCAGCGGTGGGTCAGCACGGCCCCCTTGGGCATGCCGGTGGTACCGCTGGTGTAGAGGATCAGCAGGGGATCCTCCGGCTCCGCCACGTCGGGCGGCGCCTCGGGCGCGGCCGCGGCGAGACGGCGGTCCCACTCCATGCCGAATTCGATCGCCGGGATCCGGCCGGCGGCGGTGTCCGACAGCTTGCCGGCATGGCGGGGCGACACCAGGACGACCACCGGACCGACCAGCCCGATGCAGTGGTCCAGCTCCTTCGCACTGAGGCGCCAGTTCTGGCAGGCGGTGATGGCGCCAAGCCGGGCGCAGGCCAGCTGGATCTCGATGTATTCCAGACGGTTTTCCGACAGCACCGCGACACGGGCGCCACGCCCGACCCCCAGTGCCGCCAGCGCCGACGCACTGCGGTTCACCCGTTCGGCGAGCTGGGCGAAGGTCACGACGCGGTCGCCGTCCTCGACGGCGATGCGATGCGGATGAAGGCGTGCGATGGAAGCGAACAGGCTTCCCACCGTCGATGCCGCCGCCCGCGCCACCAGGGCCGCGGCGCTGTCGGCCGAACTTTGTGTCAGGCTCATCGTCTTGCTCCTCCCCGTTCGTTTTATTAAGTATTTATTCCTTTTGTACTCATGATTGCTTAGGCTCCGAATGGTGCAGGACGGGTTACGGTGCCTTCAACGACCATCTCGGGCAGCAGACGCGAACCTGCGTCTCAGCCAGGGCATGGCCCGGCCGCCCAGCTCACGGCCCAGGAGCCCGCCGGCGAACTCCACCGCACCGACCAGCGCGTGCAGATCGACGCCGGTCGCCAGGCCGGACGTCTCGGCCAGCAGGACCAAATCCTCGGTCGCCACATTGCCGGCGGCGCCGGGAGCGAAGGGGCAGCCGCCGATTCCGCCTGCGCTGGCGTCCAGCCGCCGGATGCCGGCCTCGATGGCGGCATGGGCATTGGCGACGCCGAAGCCACGCGTGTCGTGGAAATGCATGCCGACGCGCCCCGGGGGGAGGCTGGGCAGCAACGCCCGCAGCAGGCCTGCCACCTGCGCGGGGCCGGCGGCGCCGATGGTGTCGGCGATCACCACCTCGTCCACCCCCATCGCGGCGAAGCGCTCGGCCAGCCGGACGACGGTGCCGGGATCGACGGGCCCCTCGAACGGGCATTCGAAGGCGACGGCGACATAAGCCCGTACCCCGCAGCCCGCCTGCATGGCCCGCCCGATCACGTCCATTGCGACGGCGGTGGCCTGGTCCAGCGTCATGTTGATGTTGCGCAGGTTCATCTGCTCGGTCGCCGCAACCACGGTGGCGACCTGCGGCGTCCCGCAAGCCAGCGCCCGTTCCAGCCCGCGCAGGTTCATGGTCAGGGCCGACAGCGCGACGCCGTCGAGACGGCGGGCTCCGGCGACGACCTCCTCCGCGTCGGCCATCTGCGGCACCGCCTTGGGCGAGGCGAAGCTGGCGGCCTCGATCCGCGTCAGGCCGGCGGCGGCCAGCCGCGACAGCAGATCGAGCTTGTCCGCCGTCGCGATCCGCACCGGCTGGTTCTGGAGCCCGTCGCGCGGGGCGACTTCGGTCAGCAGCAGCTGGTCCATGGCTCACCCCACCCGTCCGGCGCGGCGCAGGTCGCCGATGCGGTCCGGCCCATAGCCCAGGAGCGCGCCCAGCACCGCGTCGGTGTCGCGGCCGAGCTCGGGCGGCGGCGCGAAGCTGTCGGGGCCGGCGCCGGAAAACTTGATCGGGTTGCCCGGCACCCGCACCGACCCGCCCTGAGACAGCGGCAGATCGACCACCATGTCGCGGGCGACCACCTGCGGATCCGACAGCGCCTGGGCGAAGTCATGGACCGGGCCGCAGGGAACCCGCGCCTCGCGCAGCCGAATCAGCCAGTTGGCGGCGGTGTCCTTGACCAGCTCCTCTTCCACGATCCGCTCGATCCGCTCCTTGTCAGCGTAGCGGCCGGGCTGGAGGCGGTATTCGGGCGCCTCCAGCTCGGGCCGCCGGATCACCGGCAGCAACCGCTCGAAGAAGGCGTCGCCGATGCAGGCGATGATGATGTAGCCGTCGGCTGTCCTGAACGCGTTGTAGGGGACATGGACGAAATGCCCGTTGCCCAGCCGCTCCGGCACATGGCCCGACATCAGGTGCATGGTGCCCATGTAGTTCAGCAGCGAAATCTGGGCGTCCAGCATCGACACGTCGACATGACGCCCCACCCCCGTCTGTGCCCGCTCGTTCAACGCGGCGAGCACGCCCATGGCGCCGAAGAGGCCGCCGGCCAGATCGCCGATCGGAATGCCGGAGCGCAGCGGCGGCCCGTCGGGCAGTCCGGTGATGCTCATCCCGCCGCCCATCGCCTGCACGACCTGATCGAAGGCGGGACGGTGCGGATCGGGGCCGTCGCTGCCGAATCCGGTGACCGAACAGGTGATGATCCGGGGATTGACCGCCGACAGCGCGGCGAAGTCGATGCCGAGCCGCTCCGTCACCCCGGCGCTGAAATTGTCGAAGACCACGTCGCTCTTGCCGACGAGATCGAGGAAGACCGCGCGTCCCTCCTCGCTCTTCAGATCGATGCAGACGCTGCGCTTGCCGCGGTTGAGGGTGAGGAAATAGGCGCCCATGCCGTGGCGCGAATAATCGGGATCGCCAGCCAGCAATTGCCGCGTGCCCTCGCCCCGGCCGGGAGGCTCGACCTTGATCGTCTCGGCGCCGAGGTCGGTCAACAGCATGGTGCCGTATGGACCGGACAGCATGTGCGTCAGGTCGATCAACCGGATGCCCTTCAGTGGTGCCATGCCCTTCATGCCCCAATGCTTCATCTGTCGAATGGTTTGTTTGTTCAGCAAACAGCAAAGGGCGTGCCAACACGCCGGGCATCGCACACCCCAAGGAAAATCAATCTTCTTGGCCGTTTGCGGCAAAAGAGCCATGTTTCATGAAACGGAATGAACGGCGGCATGAAACGCCGATTGAAACAATCTGGTGAAACGTCCGCCCATGAAGCCGGGCCGGATCACGGGAGGAAACCATGCCCGCATTGCTGGGCCATCGGCACAACGGCCGCCTGCGCCTCTGCTTTCTCAGCTACCGCCATCTGACCAATCTGGCCCGCAGCGTGCTGGACGAATATGCCAAGAAGGCCGAGATCGAGGTTATCGACCAGGCCTACGAGGCGGCGCTCGCCGTGGCGCGCGAACGCGAGGCGTCGGGCACGGTGGATGCCTTCGTCAGCGCCGGCGCCAATGCCAGCTATCTACGCAGCACGCTGAAATCGCCGGTCGCCACCATCAATGTCGGCGGCTACGACATCCTGCTGGCGCTGCTGCGGGCGCGGGAGCGCTCCAACCGCGTCGGCATCGTCATGCACCGCCGCACCATCCCGGAACTGGATGCGATCAAGGGCTTGCTGCGCACCGAAGTGGAACAGGGCGCCTATGAGACGCCGGACGAGGCGGTAGCCTGCGTCAAGGGCATGGCAGAGCGCGGCTTTCCCGTCATCATCGGGTCGAGCGTGGTGGTGGAGGCGACCGAACGGCTGGGGATGGAGGGCATCCTGGCCTATTCGGTGGCGGGCGTGCGCCAGGGGCTCGACGATGCCTTGGAACTGGCCCGCATCGCCCGGCTGGAGAACGCCCGCTACGGCCAGTTGAACGGGGTGCTGCAGAATGTGCAGGAAGCGGTCCTGGCGGTCGATCCCGACGACCGGGTGACGGCGGTCAACCCGGCGATGGAGGCGCTGCTGGGAATCCCGCCCAACGCCGTTCTGGGTCGCATCGCGGCGGAGGTGGAGCCGGATTTGTCGCTGCGCGGCGTGCTGGCCAGCGGCGAGGCGGTCAAGGGCAGCGTCCTGCGCTTCCGCAGCCGCGACTGGATCGCCAACCGCATCCCGATCCGCGAGCATGGCCAGATCACCGGCGCCATGATCACCGTCTACGACGCCCGCACCATCAGCGAGGCCGACGTCAGCCTGCGCTCGCAGACGCGGCGGCGCTCCAACCGGACGACCCGCTACGCGCTGGCCGACATCGGGGGTGGCAGCCCGGCCATCGAGCGGGCGCGCGCCACCGCGCGGCGCTTCGCGGCAAGCGACCTGACCGTGCTGATCTCCGGCGAGAGCGGCACCGGCAAGGAGCTGTTCGCCCAGGCCATCCACAATCTCGGCTCGCGCGCCGGGCGGCCCTTCGTCGCGATCAACTGCTCGGCCTTTCCCGACAGCCTGCTGGAAAGCGAGCTGTTCGGGCATGAGGAAGGCGCCTTCACCGGGTCGCGCAAGGGCGGCAAGGTCGGACTGTTCGAGGCGGCACACACCGGCACGCTGTTCCTGGACGAGATCGGCGACATGCCGCTGCCGCTGCAGACCCGGCTGCTGCGCGTCCTCCAGGAGCGCGAGATCGTGCGGCTCGGCAGCGTGGTGCCGATCCCGGTCGACCTGCGCGTGATCGCCGCCACCCACCAGCCGTTGGAGGAGCTGGTGGCGCAACGCAGCTTCCGCGCCGACCTGCTCTACCGGCTGAACACGCTGCGCCTTCGCCTGCCGCCGCTGCGCGACCGGGTGGAGGATGTCACGACGCTGGCCGAGGGCTTCGTCGCCGCCTGCCTGGAGCGGGCGCAGGCCGCCATGGCGCCGTCGGCGGTGGTCGGCACGCTGGAGCCCTGGTTCACCGCCTATGGCTGGCCCGGCAATGTCCGCGAGTTGGAGAACATCTGCGAGCGGCTGACCATGCTGGTGCTGCAGTTCGGCGGCGTCGCCGCCATTCCGCCGGACATCCTGCGCCACGACTGCCCGGAACTGTTCCCCGAACCGCCCGGCTTGGACGGGGCCGGGGCGGAGGCGCATCACGGCGACGACCCGCACGCCGCCATCGAAAGCGCGCTGTCGCACAGCAGCGGCAACCGTGCCGAGGCGGCGCGGCTGCTGGGCATCAGCCGGGCGACGCTGTGGCGGCGCATGCGGCAGCTGGGCATCGATCCGCCTGCCGGCGCCGGGAGCCGCTGAGGGGGCCGGATCGCGGCGGGACCGTTCAGCGCTGCGAGACCGATCCGGCGGCGGCCACCACCAGCGGGGCGAAGCGCTCCTCCATCTCCTCCGGGGTGAAGCGCGCGCGGGAGACGGCGATGTTCAGCGCGCCCACCGGCACGCCGCCCGGCCCGGTGATGGCGGCGGCGACCGACAGGTCGCCGTGATAGAACTCCTCGAACGCGGTGGCATAGCCGCGCACCGCCGACTTGGCGATCTTCGCCAGCAAATCCTCGCGCCGCCAGGTGGTGTGCGGGGTGAAGGCCTGCAAATCCATCCGGTCGACCAGCGCCGCCGCCTCCGCCGCCGGCAGGCGCGACAGGATGGCGACGCCGGGGGCGGTGCAGAAGGCCGGCATCCGCGTGCCGACGATGACGTCGGTGTTCAGCACATGACGGCTCATGAAGCGCGACACGAAGACGATCTCCGTCCCGTCCATCACGGTCAGGTTGATCGTCTCCTCGGTCGTCTTGCTGAGATGCATCAGGTACGGCATCGCGCGCTCCAGCATCGCGTTGCTGCGAAGATAGTGGTGCGCGAGATCCAGCGTGCGGACGGTCAGCTCGAACCGCTTGGTCACCGGATCCTTCCGCAGGTAGCCCAGCTTCTCCAACGTGTAGGTGAAGCGCTGCGCCGCGCTCTTGTCCATGCCGACGGCGGCGGCGACCTGGGTCAGGCTCATGGACGGGCGGGAGGAATCGAAGGCGTGCAGCACGCGGAACGCCTTGTCCACCGACATCACCATCAACGGATCGGTCGCCCGCCCTTCGGCGCCTGCGTTCTCGGCGGATGCGTTCTCGGCGGATGCGGCGGTGTCGGCCGGAAGCCCGGCCTTGGACGCGGAGGCGGTGGAGCGGCGCGGTGCCATGTCGGTCGGTCCTGAAAGTGCGCGGTGAGAGATACCGTTGACAGAGTATCCAAAGCAAGCCAAGCTATTCAATACAAGATATTGCTATTCAATACATTGCCTTCCGACACCCCCTTCGACCCCCTCTTTGCGGCGGGGCATTCCGGCAATGGGCAGTGTCCCGCCGGGCCGGTTTCCCCTGCCGTTCGACAGGAGCGCATCCCGTGACCGACTTCATCCTCATCGAAACCCGCGGACCGGTCGGCGTCATCACGCTGAACCGTCCGGAGGTGCTGAACGCCTGGAACAAGGCGATGCGCGACGATCTGGTCGTCGCCTTCGACCGGCTGGAGGCCGATCCCTCCATCCGCGCCCTCATTCTGACGGGTGCCGGCGACCGTGCTTTCGGCGCCGGGCAGGATCTCAACGAAACCAAGAGCTTCGATGCCGACCGCGCCGAGGAATGGGTGGCCGAGTGGGAGCGGCTCTATCACCGCATGCGCACCCTGTCGAAGCCGCTGGTGGTGGCACTGAACGGCATCGCGGCCGGATCGGCCTTCCAGGTGGCGTTGCTGGGCGACCTGCGCGTCGGCCATCCGGGCGTCCGCATGGGCCAGCCCGAGATCAATTCCGGCATCGCCAGCACCACCGGCCCGTGGATCATGAAGGAGATGCTGGGGCTGGCCCGCACCATCGACCTGACCCTGACCGGCCGGCTGATGGAGGCCGAGGAATGCCGCGCCGTCGGCCTGATCAACCGCCTCGTCCCGCAGGACCGCGTGATGGAAGAGGCGCTCGAGCTGGCCGGCGAGCTGGCCGCCAAGCCGCCGGTCGCCATGCGCCTCGACAAGCAGCGCTTCCGCGAGATGACCGAGGCCGGGTTCCGCGACTGTCTGGCCGCCGGCGTGCGCATCCAGCGCGAGGCCTACGCGTCGGGCGAACCGGCGCGGATGATGGAAGAGTTCCTGGCCAAGCGCGCCGCGCGCAAGACGGCGGCCTGACCGGCCCATCCACGGAAGTCCAAAAAGGGGACGGCTCGCCGCCGCCCCCTCCCCCACCGACGAAACCTTCAAAGCCGGGCGACCGCAAGACCCGGCCAGCGAACAGGGATTAAGACCATGGGAAAGACCGACGATTTCGCCATCGACCGCCGCAGCCTGCTCGCCACCACGCTGACGGGCGCCGCCGGCACCGCGCTGGCCGCGGCGCTGCCGGCGGCCATGACAGCCGGGATGAGCCGGCCGGCGATGGCGCAGACGACGCAGATCACCGTCGCCGATCCGGGCGGTCCCTACAGCCCGGCCTTCCGCAAGGCGTTCTACGATCCGTTCGAGAAGGCGACCGGCATCAAGGTCGTCAACGTCGCCCGCGAGGCCGAGCCGACCGCCCAGTTCAAGGCCATCGTGGAAACCAGATCCTACAGTTGGGACGTCTGCACGCTGACCCTGTCGGCCCGCGACATCCTGGCCCGCCAGAACCTGCTGGAGCCGTTGGACTTCGCCGCCGCCGACGCGCCCGGCCTGATGCCGGAGGCGCTGACCGGCCAGTGGATGGGCACCGACGTCTATTCGACCATCCTCGCCTACCGCACCGACAAGTTCCCGTCCAACCCGCCGCAGAGCTGGGCCGATTTCTGGAACGTCGAGAAATTCCCCGGCCGCCGGTCGCTGCGCAAGAACCCGATCGACACGCTGGAACAGGCGCTGCTGGCCGACGGCGTGCCGCTGGAGGCGCTCTATCCGCTCGATGTCGAGCGCGCCTACAAGAGCCTGGAGCGCATCCGCCCGCACATCGCCGCCTGGTGGACCGGCGGCGCCCAGTCGACCCAGCTGATCCAGAGCGGCGAGGTCGACATGATCGCCCTGTGGAACGCCCGCGCCCAGGCCGCCATCGACGGCGGCGCGCCGGTGAAGATCTCGTGGAACCAGGGCCTCTATTCGATCGAGGGCTGGGGCATCCCGCGCGGCAACCCGCGCGCCGACGCCGCCCGCAAGTTCATCAAGTTCTGCGCCGACCCGCAGCGCCAGGCGATCTTCACCGAGGTGCTGGCCTACGGCCCGACCAACCTCAAGGCCTATGACAGCATCCCGAAGGAACGCGCCCCGGCGCTGCCGACCTTCCCGGGCAACCTGAAGGGCATGACCATCGCGCGCGAGGATTGGTGGGGTGCCAACCGCTCCAAGATGAGCGAGCGGTTCAACGCCTGGATCCTCGGCTGACGTCCATCACAGGAGACCCGCCGCCATGTCCCCCTCCCACGGAACGGCCCCTCCCGCCTGCAAGCTGCTGGTCGATGGCCTCACCAAGAGCTACGGATCGGTCGTCGCCCTGCAACCCACCCGCCTGGAGGTTCCGGCGGGCGAGTTCCTGACGCTGCTCGGCCCTTCCGGCTCGGGCAAGACCACGCTGCTGCAGATGATCTGCGGGCTGGTGGAGCCGAGCGGCGGGCGCATCCTGATCGACGGCCGCGACGAGACGCGGACGCCGGTCCACAAGCGCGACATCGGGCTGGTGTTCCAGCATTACGCCCTGTTCCCCCATCTGACGGTGGCGGAGAACATCGGCTTCCCCCTGCGCATGCGGGGGGTCGCCGCCTCCGACCTCGACCGCCGGGTGCGCGACGCGCTCGACATGGTCCATCTCGGCCATCTCGGCGACCGCTTCCCCAAGGAGCTGTCGGGCGGCCAGCAGCAGCGCGTGGCGCTGGCGCGCTGCTTCGTCTACCAACCCTCGGTCATCCTGATGGACGAACCGCTGGGTGCGCTGGACAAGAAGCTGCGCGAGCACATGCAGTACGAGATCAAGCGCCTGCACCGCGAAACCGGCGCCACCATCATCTACGTCACCCATGACCAGGAAGAGGCGCTGGCGATGTCCGACCGCATCTGCCTGATGAACCATGCGCGCATCGAGCAGATCGGCACCCCGCACGACATCTACGCCCGGCCGAAGACCGCCTTCGCCGCCGACTTCATCGGCGTGTCGAACATCTTCCGCGGCCGCGTCCAGCAGGACGAGGGCGGGGCGCCGATCCTGGTGACCGGCGGCGGCCGCTTCCGCCTGTCCGCCGCCACGACCGGCACCACCGATGCCGCCGGCAATGCCGTGATGACCGGCAACGGCGAGGTATCGCTGATCGTCCGTCCCGAACAGCTCGACCTGGAGGGCGAAGGCGACAACGAGGTGTCTGGCGAGGTGGTCGACACCGTCTATGCCGGGTCGGAAACCCGCGTGCTGGTGACGTTGAGCGACCGGTCCACCATCACCGTGCGGCTGCGGCGTGGCATGTCCCCGCCGCCGCTGGGCGACCGGGTCGCCGTGCGCTGGCGCAGCGAGGCCGGGGTGCTGGTGTCATGAGCGCCGCAATCCTGCATGGCTCCGCCGAGGGCGGCCTGAGGCAGCGGCTGCGCTTCGGCCCGCTGTGGCTGGCGGCGCCCGGCATCGCCTTCCTCGCCGTCTTCTTCCTCTATCCGGTCCTGCGGCTGCTGGGGCTCAGCATCCAGGATGCCGAAACCGGCGCCTGGACGGGGGAGCATTACGCCCGCATCGTCGACACCGGCGTCTATTTCCGCGTGCTGATGGGCACCTTCCGCATCGCCGGGCTGACGGCGCTGTTCTCGCTGCTGCTCGGCTATCCGCTCGCCTACTGGCTGGCGCAGCTGCCGGAGCGCCGGCGCGGCACCATGATCCTGGCGGTGATGGTGCCGTTCTGGACCAGCTATCTGGTGAAGACCTTCGCCTGGATGGTGATCCTGGGGCGAACCGGCGTCATCGGCGGCATCCTGTCGGCCGGCGGGCTGCCGGCGCCGGAGATGCTGCACAACGAGTTCGGCGTGATGGTCGGCATGGTCCACGCCATGCTGCCGCTGGCGGTGCTGACCATGCTGCCGGTGATGACCGGCATCGACCGCCGGCTGGTGCAGGCGGCGGAAACGCTGGGGGCCGCCCCCGGGCATGCCTTCTGGCTGGTCTATTTCCAGCTGTCGCTGCCGGGCGTCGCCGCGGCCGGGCTGCTGACCTTCATCTCGTCGCTGGGATTCTTCATCGTACCGGCCCTGCTGGGCGGACCGCAGCAGACCATGCTGGCGCAGCTCATCATCACCCAGATCCAGGAGATGCTGAACTGGGCCTTCGCCGGGGCGCTCGCCACCTTCATGCTGGCGGCGGCGCTGGTCACCTGCTGGGTCTATGACCGGGTCTTCGGCCTGTCGACCCTGTCGGGCGAGGGGGCACGGCGCGGCAAGGGCGGCGGCGCCATGCGCAAGGCCGGCCAGCGCATCCTGTCGGCGATGGCGGCACTGACCGCCGCCGCGGCGCGGGTGACCTCGCCGGTGCTGGGCGAGCGGGGCCACGACCGGCTGCCGGCGCTCTATTCGACGCTGGTGCTGGTCTTCCTGGTGGCGCCGGCCATCGTGGTGGTGCCGATCGCCTTCACCAGCTCGCCCTTCCTCGATTTCCCGCCACCGGGCTACAGCCTGAAATGGTTCGATGTCTATTTCGGCTCGGACCTGTGGCTGGGCGCGACGTTGCGCTCCTTCGGCGTCGCCTTCGCCACCGCCATCGTGGCGACGCTGGTGGCGGGGCTGGCCGCCCTGGCGCTGGCCCGGTCCACCTCGCGCTGGCGCGGCACCATCTTCGCCCTGTTCCTGGCGCCGATGATCGTCCCGCGCATCGTCATCGCCGTCGGGCTGTTCTACCTTTTCGCCCAGATCGGGCTGGTCGCCACCGACCTCGGCCTCGTCATCGGCCATACGGTGCTGGCCCTGCCCTTCGCCTTCGTCGCCATCGCCGCCGTGGTCAAGGGCCATGACTGGCGCCTGGACCAGGCGGCGGCGACGCTGGGCGCCAACCGGGTGCAGACGCTGTTGCGGGTGACGGTGCCGTTGATCCGCGGCGGTCTGGTGGCCGCCTTCCTGTTCGCCTTCATCACCTCCTTCGACGAGCTGACGGTCGCCATCTTCGTCAGCGGCGGGGTCAAGACCACGCTGCCCAAGCAGATGTGGGACGACATGATCCTGCAGCTGAACCCGACCCTGGCCGCGGTGTCGGTCGTCGTCTTCGTCATCGTCATGGCGCTCCTGCTGATCGCCGAACGGCTGCGCCGGTCCGGCCGCTGAGCCCCTTCCCGATTCCCCCCCGCTTCCCTTTGCCCGAGACTGTCCGACCATGTCCGATTTCGACACCGGGTTCGCCGGCCTGCTGACCCAGGCCGCGCGGACCGACGGCGAGCGTCCGTTCGCCCGCTACAACGGCATCCCGCTGACCGTCGGCACGCTCGACCGCCAGTCCGACAGCATGGCGGCGGAGCTTCGGCGGATGGGGCTGCTCCCCGGCGACCGCGTGGCGCTGATGCTGCGCAACAGCCCGGCGGTGCTGTCCACCCTGTTCGGCCTCGCCAAGGCCGGGCTGGTGTGGGTTCCGATCAACGCCCAGCAGCGCGGCGACGGGCTGCGCTACATCCTGGAGCATTCCGACCCCGCCGCCGTGCTGGCCGACGCCGACCTCGTCCCGGTCATCGCCGACTGCGGCGCCGACCTGTCGGGCAAGCCGCTGGTCGTGGCCGGCGCCGACGCCTCCGCGGCCTCCCTGCGGCTGGAACCGATGCTGGAGACCGACGCCCGCTTCGAGGGTGCGCGTCCCGGCCCCGACGACCTGTTCGCCATCATGTACACGTCGGGCACCACCGGCCGGCCGAAAGGCGCGCAGGTCACCCACCGCATGATGCGGCTGGCGGGCGAGGCGGTGGCCCGCGTGTCCGCCGCCCGCGACGGCGACGTGCTGTTCGTGTGGGAGCCGCTCTACCACATCGGCGGCGCCCAGATGATCGTGCTGCCGCTGATCCGCAAAGTGTCGCTGGCGATGGTCGACCGCTTCAGCGCCAGCCGCTTCTGGGATCAGGTGCGCGAATATGGCGCCACCCACATCCATTACCTGGGCGGCATCCTGCAAATCCTGCTGAAGCAGCCGCCATGCCCGCGCGACCGCGACCATCCGGTGCGGATCGCCTGGGGCGGCGGCTGCCCGAAGGAGACCTGGACGCCGTTCGAGGAACGGTTCGGCGTGCAGATCCGCGAATGCTACGGCATGACCGAGGCGTCGAGCATCACCACCTGCAACGACGAGGGCACGGTGGGCGCGGTCGGCCGGCCGATGCCCTGGTTCACCGTGGATCTGCTGGACGAGGCGGGATCCCCGGTTCCCCAGGGCGAGCGCGGCGAGATCGTGGTTCGCACCGGCCTGCCCGGCGCCCTGTTCGCCGGCTATTTCCGCAATCCGGAGGCGACGGCGCGGGCGCTGCGCGACGGCGCCATGCACACCGGCGACCTGGGCTCGCTCCTCCCGGACGGCACGCTGCTGTTCCACGGCCGGATGACCGACAGCATGCGCTGCAAGGGCGAGAACGTCTCCGCCTGGGAGATCGAGCACATCGCCGCCACCCATCCCGCCATCGAGGATTGTGCCGTCATCGGCGTGAAGGCAGAGATCGGCGAACAGGACATCAAGCTGTTCGTCAAGCCCAAGGCGGGGGCGACGGTGGATGTCCCGGCATTGTCCGACTGGCTCGGCCACCGGCTCGCCCCCTATCAGAACCCCCGCTACATCGCGCTTGTGGAGGAGTTCGAGCGCACGCCGAGCCAACGCATCATGAAGCACCGCCTGCCACCGGCCGTGCATGACAGCTGGGACCGGCAGGCGGTGGGATGAGGCCGGTCAGGCAGCGCGGATCTCCTCCAGGAACGCCCTGACCTCGCGCTTCAGCAATGTCGCCCGGTCCGCGAGCGTGTCGGCCGACCGCTTGGCCTCCTGGGTCGCATCGCCGGTTTCGCGTTCGGCGCGCTGGATGTCCAGCACGTTGCGCGAAACCTCGGTGGTGCCGGCCGCCGCCTGCTGGGCGTTGCGGCTGATCTCGGCGGTGGCAGCGCTCTGCTGCTCGACCGAGGAGGCCATCTCGGCGGTCGAACGGTCGATGTGGTCGACCTGCCCGATGATGCCGCGCATCGCCTCGACGGTGCGGCCGGACGCCGCCTTCACCGTGCCGATCTGCTGGCCGATCTGCTCGGTCATCGCATGGGTCTGGCTCGCCAGGTTCTTGACCTCGCTCGCCACCACGGCGAAGCCTTTCCCCGCTTCGCCGGCCCGCGCCGCCTCGATTGTGGCGTTCAGCGCCAGCAGGTTGGTCTGCGACGCCACCGCGTTGATCGACGCCACGATCTGGTCCACCTGTTCGATGGCGGTCGACAGCGCATCGAGGTGGGTGCGCGCCTGCTCGGCCCGTTCGGCGGTCGATTTCGACCGCTGGGCCGCCTGCGCGACGCGTACCGAAAGATCATGGATCGCCGTCGACATCTCCTCCGCCGCGGACGCGACGGTCTGGACATTCATCGAGGCCTGTTCGGAGGCGGAGGCGACGACGACGCATTCGCGCTCCACCTTCTCGACCGCGCCGGACACCTGGGCCGCCGTCGCCTGGAAGCCGGTGGCGGACTCGCTGACCTGATCGACGATGCGCCCGACGCTGGCCTCGAAGCGGGAGGCCAGATCCAGCATCGCGGCGCGCTTGTCGGCTGCAGCCCGCTCCGCCGCGTCGCGGTTCTCCCGCTCCATCTGGTGGGTGCGCAGGATGCTCGCCTTGAAGACCTCCAGGGTCCGCGCCATGCCGCCGATCTCGTCGCGCCGGCCGCGTTCAGGCACCTCGGCCGCCATGTCCTGCTCCGCCAGCCGCAGCATCACGCCATGGACGCGCGACAGCGGCCGCGTGACGCTGCGGGCGACCGCCCAGCCCAGCAGCAGGGCCAGCGCCGACAACCCGGCGACCACCAGCCCGAACACCGTCATCATGCCAAGGAAGGCCGAGCGCAGGTCGTCGGTGTAGACGCCGGTGCCGATGACCCAGTCCCATGGCTTGTAATGGATGGAATAGGCCAGCTTCTCGTAGGTCGGCCCCTTCGGATCGTTGGGCCGCGGCCATTCGTAGGTCACGAACTCCGGCACGGGGGTCAGGGCGCCCCGTACCGCCTCGCGGATGACGTAGACCCCGTTGCGGTCACGGATCTCGGCGCCGCTCTTGCCGATCAGGGCGGGGTTCGCATGCATGACGCTGATGATCTGCGAGGTCCAGATCCAGAGATACTCACCATCGGCGTAGCGCATGGCGCCGATCGCGGTCTTCGCGCGCTCCTTCGCGTCCTCCTCGCTCATCACGCCGTCCTGCGCCAGCTTGTGGAAGCGCGCGGCGATGGCACCGCCGCTTTCGGCGATGAAGCGGACGCTGTTCATCCGCTGCTCGACCAGCGCACGGTTGACGAAATGCCCGCCGACCGCCGCCACCAGGCCGGCGGCGATGATCGACAGCGACGCGAGAAATCCGATCCGCCACCGTAATGGCAGTTCCGAGAGGCGCATGATTCTATCTTCCCTGTTCCCGGCCCACTCGTGGGGACCGGCTGGACGTCACGGGACGCGGCCCGCACCGGCCACGATGCTGGTGACCGCTTCGACGACTCCGCCGTCCACGGAATGGACGCGGCTCACTTCATTGAATGCGGCGATCCGGGCATGGCTGACATGGCTGAAATGTTCCGCCGCCCGCAGGGCTGCGGCCTGCCCGTCCGCTGCATCGGCGACTGCAATGCGCAGCGTGACGGACACCTCGATAACCTCTACCATACTACCATCCTCCGAAAGGGTACAAATGGTCGCGGCGCACGCCTCCGACGTGTCGTCGGGGGCGTGCGCCGCAAGCCTGCCGCTCAGCCGCGCTCGACGCAGAGGGCGACACCCATGCCGCCGCCGATGCACAGGGTGGCAAGGCCCTTCTTCGCGTCGCGCCGGCCCATCTCATGCAACAGGCTGACCAGGATGCGGGCGCCCGACGCCCCGATGGGATGGCCGAGCGCGATGGCGCCGCCATTGACGTTGACCTTGGCGGCGTCCCAGCCCATGCCGGCATTGACCGCCAGCGCCTGGGCCGCGAACGCTTCGTTCGCCTCGATCAGATCCAGTTCGTCCACACCCCAGCCGGCCTTCTTGAGCGCCAGTTGCGAGGCAGGGATCGGGCCGCTGCCCATCAGCGCCGGATCGACCCCGGCGGTGGCCCAGGAGGCGATGCGGGCCAGCGGCGCGATGCCGCGGCGGGCGGCGTTCTCCGCGGTCATCAGCACCAGCGCGGCGGCGCCGTCGTTCAGGCCCGACGCATTGCCGGCGGTCACCGTACCGTCCTTGGCGAATGCCGGGCGCAGCTTGGCCAGCGCCTCGATGGTGGTGCCGTGCTTGGGATATTCGTCGACCTTGACGACGATATCGCCCTTGCGGCCCTTGATGGTGACGGGAACGATCTCGTCCTCGAAGCGGCCGGCCGTCTGCGCCGCCTCGGCCTTCTGCTGCGAGGCGAGCGCGAACAGATCCTGCTGTTCGCGGGAGAGGGTCCAGACACGGGCGACATTCTCGGCGGTGACGCCCATGTGGTAGCCGTGGAAGGCCTCCCACAGCCCGTCGCGGATCATGCTGTCCAGCATCTCGGCGGTGCCCATCTTGGTGCCGTTGCGCAGATGCATGAGGTGGGGCGACAGGCTCATGTTCTCCTGGCCGCCGACCACCATCACCTCGGCGTCGCCGGTGCGGATCGCCTGATAGCCGAGCGCCACCGAGCGCAGGCCCGAGCCGCAGACCTGGTTGATGCCGAAGGCGGTCTTCTCGACCGGGATGCCGGCGGCGACGGCGGCCTGGCGGGCCGGGTTCTGGCCCTGGCCGGCGGTCAGCACCTGGCCCAGGATGACTTCCGTCACCTCGGCGGCATCGGTGTGGGCGCGCGACAGCGCCTCGCGGATCACCGTGGCACCCAGCTCGTGGGCGGGAACGGCGGCCAACGCGCCGTTGAAGCTGCCGATGGCGGTGCGCGCCGCGCTGGCGATGACGATCTCGGTCATGGAGGACTCCTCCGGAACGGTGTTTCTTGAAGGATGGCAATTGGATGGCTGGGCCGCCGCGTCCGTCCGGTGGATCGCGGCGGCCGGCCGGTCAGACATCGAAGGTCACAGGTAGAGGCCGATGAGGAAGATGGGCAGCGTCAGGATCAGCGCCGTGGCGCAGTAGCCCATGATGTCGCGCACCCCCAGCCCGGCGATGGCCAGTGCCGGCAGCGCCCAGAAGGGTTGCGCCATGTTCATCCACTCCTCGCCATAGGCGATGGCCATCGCCGCCTTGCCGAGATCGACGCCGAGCTGCTGGGCCGCCGGCATGATGAAGGGACCCTGCACCACCCAATGGCCGCCGCCCGACGGAACCGCGAAGTTGATCAGGCCCGACGACAGGAAGGCGAGGACCGGGAAGGTTTCCTTGGTGGCGACGTCCACGAACCAGTTGGTGATCAGACCGCCCAGGCCGGAATGCTCCATCATGATTTGGATGCCGGCATAGAAGGGAAACTGGATCATGATCCCGGCCGTGCCGCGTGCCGCGTTGGCGACGGCGCGGGCGTAGGCCATCGGCGTGCCGTGCAGGATGACGCCGGCGATCAGCATGATCAGGTTGACGGTGTTGATGTTGAGGTCGAAGCCCTTGGCCCGGAAATACAGGAACAGGTAGACCAGACCGAAGGCGCCGACGACGAAGCCCAGGATGCGGCTTTCCTCCAGGCGCTCGGCCGGGCTGGCGTCGGGGCCGAGGACGCGGCGGGTCGACGCCTCCGGCTTCAGCAGCGCCGGGTCGACCGCCACCACCTCGCTCGCCTTCGGATGCATCATCCAGCAGATCAGCGGCAGGACGACGATGAGGGCCAGCGTGATGCCGATGTTGTAGCCGGTGAACAGGGTGTCGCCGATCGGGATCAGCCCGACCGTCTTCTCCATCGGGTTGCCCTTGGTCGCGGCGACCAGCGGCACCGAGCCGGAGAAGCCGCCATGCCACGTCATGAAGCCGATATAGGCCGAGGCGATCAGCAGCCGGTAGTCCGATTTCGGCACGCGGCGGGCCACCTCGCGGGCGAACATCGCGCCGACGACGAGGCCGAAGCCCCAGTTGACGATGTTGGTGACGGCGGCGGCGAAGCAGACCAGCATGACGCCCTGGGCCGGCGTCTTGGCGATGGAGGCCACCCGCCCCAGCACCTTGCGGATCGGTTCGGAGCTGGCCAGCGCATGGCCGGTGACCAGGACCAGCGCCATCTGCATCGAGAAGGCCAGCAGGTTCCAGAATCCGCCGCCCCACATCTGCACGAGGGCGACGGGGCCGCTCGGCGTCAGCCACCATGCCAGGGCGAAGGTGAGAACGGTCAGCAGGATGGCGAAGACCAGCGGGTCGGGCAGATAGCGGCTGACCAGCCAGGTCAGGGCGCGGGAAATCGGGGTGATCGGGTTGAAGCGGGCGCCGGCCTCCGGCGCCGGCGGGGGAGCAGTGGTGACGCTCATGGCAGGTCTCCGGCAAGGAGGGAGGCCGTCCGCGCCGTCGTACGGCGCGGCGGCCGGCCTCCCCGATGCTCAAAAAGGAACGTCGGACGGCGAGTATGGCCGGCTCAGCCGACGGGCATGACCGGCACGTCGGAGGGGACGATCAGCTCGGCGCCGGTCTGGGCCAGAACGTCGGCGACCGTGACACCGGGAGCGGTTTCCAGCAGCACCAGCCCCTTGTCGGTCGGCTCGATCACCGCGAGGTCGGTGACGATCAGGTCGACCCGCCGCACCGAGGTCAGCGGCAACTCGCAGCGCTTGACGATCTTGGGCGTGCCCTTGGCGCTGTGCTGCATGGCGACGATCACCCGCTTGGCGCCGGAAACCAGATCCATCGCCCCGCCCATGCCGGGCACCATCTTGCCGGGCACCATCCAGTTGGCGAGCCGGCCCTCCTCGTCGACCTGGAGGCCGCCGAGCACGGTGACATCCAGATGCCCGCCGCGGATCAACCCGAAGGACATGGCGCTGTCGAAGGACGCGGCCCCGGGGACGGCGCCGATCGGGCTGCCGCCGGCATCGCTCAAATCCTCGTTCTCCGCTCCCGGTTCGGGCACCGGCGCCATGCCGACGATACCGTTCTCCGACTGGAAGAACACGTTGACGCCGGCCGGCAGATGGGCGGCGACCATGGTGGGCAGGCCGATGCCGAGATTCACCAGGTTGCCCGCCCGCAGCTCCAGCGCGACGCGCTTGGCGATCAGGGTTTTCTCATCCATGGCGATGCTCCTTGGCGACCAGGCAGTCGACCAGCACATTCGGGGTGACGACGCTGTCGGGCGGGATGACGCCGACCGGCACGATGTCCTCGGCCTCGACGATCACCAATCCGGCGGCCATCGCCATCAGCGGATTGAAGTTGCGCGCCGTCAGCGCGTATTCGAGGTTGCCCAGATAGTCGGCCCGCTTGGCGGCGATCAGGGCGAAATCGGCCTTCAGCGCCTTTTCCAGCAGATAGACCGTGCCGTCCAGCTCGATGCGCTGCTTGCCCTCCTCGACCACGGTGCCGACGCCGGTGGGGGTCAGCACCCCGCCGAGGCCGAAGCCGCCGGCGCGCACCCGCTCGGCCAGCGTGCCCTGCGGCACCAGCTCCACCTCGGTCTCGCCGGCGATCATCTGGCGCTGGGTTTCGGGATTGGTGCCGATGTGGCTGGCGATCACCTTGCGCACCGCCTTGGCCGCGATCAGCCGGCCGATGCCGACCGCGGGGCGGGCGGTGTCGTTGGCGATGACCGTCAGGCCGCGCTTGCCCTGGCGGAGCAACTCGTCGATCAGGCGGGGCGGCGTGCCGACCCCCATGAATCCCCCGATCATCAGGACCGCGCCGTCGGGAATCATGGCGACGGTCTCTTCAAGCTTTCGCACTTTACTCATTCGACGTCTCCCTTGGACGTCGGGGAGCCGAGGGCCTGAGCCCGCCGGCAACCCCGCGGGCGCGGACCCGCCCGGAACCGGCGGTGGACCGGTGGGGCGGACACTCGCGCTCATTCTTGGTTTCGTGGCCTTGGTTTCGTAGCGCTGCGACCGGAGGGGCCGCGACATCCACGCCATCGCGGTGGATCGTCGGGGCCGGCCGGCCTACCCACACATACGCAAGGGGTATGCCAGAGGGGGGCACCGGGACCGGGTGGCCCGGAGCCTTGGTTTCCGCCGTGGAAGCCGGGCGAACAGACAGCAGGTCGGCCTGTTTCGCCCTGGCGGGTGCGCAACTTTGTGCGTGCTGCGCAAGATTTTGCGCAGCGGCCGGCGCCAGCGCCTCGCTCAGGAGATGCCGTATTCCTGCAGCTTGTAGAGCAGCGAGCGGCGGCTGATGCCGAGTTCCTGGGCCGTCCGCATCCGGTTGCCGTCGTTGCGGGCCAGCGCCTCGGCCACCACGCGGGCCTCGAACCGGCTGACCTGTTCGCGCAAACTGCCGCTGCCGGCGACGGGCTGGGCATCGGCCGCCCCGGCGGCCTCCCCGTCCTCCCCCGGCCGGCCGGCGATCTGTTCCGGCAGATCCTCGGCGACGATCATCGCGCCGGTGCTCATCACCACCGCCCGCTCCATGGCGTTGGACAGCTCTCGGATGTTGCCCGGCCAGCGATAGGCCAGCAGCCGCTCCATCGCCTGTTCGTCGATGCCGCCGACCTCGATCGCGTTCTCCGCCGCGAAGCGTTGCAGGAAATGGCTCGCCAGCAGCCGGACATCCTCCGGGCGGTCGCGCAGCGGCACCGTCCGCAGCGTCACGACGTTGAGGCGGAAATAGAGATCCTGCCGGAACAGACCCTGGCGCACCATCTCTTCCAGGTTGCGGTTGGTGGCGACGATGACGCGCACGTCGGTGCGCACCAGATCCGTGCCGCCGACCCGCTCGAACTCGCGCTCCTGAAGCACCCGCAACAGCTTGACCTGGAGGCCGGGGGAGATGTCGCCGATCTCGTCGAGGAACAGGGTGCCATGCTCGGCCTGTTCGAAGCGACCGCGGCGGCGGGCCTGCGCGCCGGTGAAGGCGCCCTTCTCATGGCCGAAGAACTCACTCTCCAGCAGCCCTTCCGGGACCGCGGCGCAGTTGACCTTGACGAAGGGGCCGGCGTTGCGCGGGCTGTTGTAGTGGATGGCCGCCGCCACCAGCTCCTTGCCGGTGCCGCTCTCGCCGGTCACCAGCACGGTCGCGTTGCTCTTGGCGACCTTGGCGATGGTCTGCAGCAGCTCGGTCATGCGCGGGCTGGCGGTGAGGATGCGGTCGGTACGGTAGCTGCTGGACAGCTCCCGATGCAGGGTGGCGATGTCGTCGCGCATCGTCCGCATCTGCAGCGCCCGCCCGACCAGCAGCAGGATTTCCGCGATGTCGAAGGGCTTGATGACATAGTCGAAGGCGCCGTCCCTGATCGCCTGCACCGCGGTTCCCACCTCGGCGAAGGCGGTCATCAGGATCACCGCGGTCGAGCGGTCGAGCTTGCGGATCTCCGCCAGCGCCTGCAGGCCGGTCATCCGCGGCATGCGGATGTCCATCAGCACCACGGCCGGCCGCTGCGCGGCGAAGGCGGCGACCGCCTCGACCCCGTCGGCGGCGGTGGCGACCGCCAGCCCCTCGCGCGACAGCACGGCGGCGAGCATCTGGCGGATGCCCTCGTCGTCATCCACCACCAGGGCCGTCGCGGCGGGAAGTCGGGTCGTCATGTTTCGGCCACCGGGCTGTGAAGGAAGGGGATGCGCAGGGTCACCGTGGTGCCGGTCCCGGGCGTGCTGGCGATGGCGATGGTGCCGTGATGGGCATCGACGATCCGGTGCGCCATCGCCAGCCCCAGCCCGGTCCCGTTGGGCTTGGTCGAGAAGAAGGGATCGAACACCTTGTCGACATTCTCCGGCGCGATGCCTTCGCCGTCGTCGCTGACGGCGATCACCGCCTCCCGCCCGTCCGGCACCGCGGTGGAAATGGCGATGATGCCGGTATCCGGCGTCGCCTGGATTGCGTTGATGATCAGGTTGAGCACGACCTGCTTCAGCGCCTCGCCATCGGCCTCCACCTGCGGCAGGTCGGCGGCGAGGTCGAGCGCGATCCTGGCGTTCGACTTGCGCCCGGCCAGCAGCGACACCTCGCGGATCAGGTCGTTCAGCTGCACCGGCCGGATCGTCGGCGGCCGGGGGCGGCCGAACTCCAGCAGTTCGGTGACGAGCCGGTTCAGGCTGTCGACCTGCCGCACGATCAGCGGCGCATAACGCTGCCATTCCTTGACGTCGTCGGACGTCTCCAGGAACTGCATGAAGCCGCGGATCGAGGTCAACGGGTTGCGCACCTCGTGGGCGAGGCCGGCGACCAGCTCGCCCAGCGCCGCCAGCCGGTCGGCCCGCATGATCTGCGTCCGCAGCCGCCGCTGTTCGGTCAGATCCTTCAGCACCACCACGGCGCCGATGGCCTCGCTCCGGCTGTTGCGCAGCAGGCTGCTGGACACGTTGAGATGCAGGGTCTGGCGGGTGCCGGGAAAGTCCAGCGTCACCCCGACATGCGGCTGCCCGGTCTTCAGCGTGTCCAGCAGCGGGCTGGCGAACTGTCCGTCCGGCTTGAACAGCTTATCGTACGGCCTGCCGATAACCTCGGCGGCCGTCACCCCGACCATCGCCTCCGCCGCCGGATTGACGGCGGTGACCTGCCCCGCCCGGTCCACGGCGATCACCCCGTCGGCGATGCTGTGCAGGATGTTCTCGGTCAGCGACCGGGCGTCCAGCAGGGCGCGCGCCATGCCGTTGACCTCGACAGCGATCTCGCCGACCTCGCCCGGCGGCGGCAGGATGGCATGGCCGAGGTCGCTCCGCATGCGGAGCAGCCCGTCAATGATCCGCCGGATGTCACGGCCGACCCCGCGCGACAGCAGATGCGTCAACAGGAGGCCGAGCAGGATGCCGGCAATGCTGACCGTCAGCACCGCCCGGTCCATCGCCGCGGCCTGGCGCTCGACGTCGTCCGACAGCTCGTTGGCCCAGATATAGCCGATCACGCCGCCGTCGCGGATGATCGGCAGCATCGCGTTGAGGATGAAGCCGCGCACCTGCCGGCCGCTCTCCACCGCCTGCCGGCCGCTTTCCAGCACGCGCCAGCCGGGATGGTCGGGCGGGATGCTGGTGCCGACGGTGGCGCTGTAGTCCCGGCTCGGCCCATAGGTGATGATGGCGTCGAGCGCCTTGCTGTAATAGCCGACCCCCACCCCCGGATTGGCCCCGGCGACGAGGTCGGTGAAGGGCGTCAATCGCTCCGACAGCGCCCGGATCGCGGTGTCCCGGCCGGCGGCCGCGATCCCCGTTCCGGCCGGCAGCCCGTCGAAACCCCCATCGAAGCCGGGACCGAGATGCGCATCCAGCAGCCGGGTCAGCCCGAACAGCTTCTCGGTCTTTTCCCGGACCAGCGCCTGGCGCCCTTCCCGCTCCAGCAGGTAGCCGGTCAACGAGATCGGCAGGACGACCACCGCCAGGGAAACCAGGAGCAGCTTGCCGCGCAGGCTGTTCGGCAGACAGCAGCGAAGCCAGTTCCGAAACCAGTCCAGGGGCCGCATGACGCCCACTCCTCCCGGAAGGGCGTGATTTGCCCGCCCGCTTGCGCGGCGATAGCAGATTTGCCGGCACTGCGGGAGGCCCAAGCTGCGCAGGGCAGCCACGGCAATTCCATAAGAGCCGGCCGGTCCGGGCGCCGACAGGATCAGGCCGATGCGGCGGCGCGCTCCAGCCGGGCCGGAATGCCCTGGCGCACCGCGGTTCCGGCGACCGGGTCCACCCACACCGCACCACCCGGGCGGGTCGGATCGGCGATGCCGAGATCGTTCAGGTTCAGGCCCGCCCCGATCTCCTCCATCCGTGGCTGGTGCCGGTCGCCGATGCGGTGCGCCCGCGCGCCGTATTCGCGGTGGCCGAAGCCGTGCTCCACCGCCAGCACCCCCGGCATGACGCCATGGCGGACGATGGCGGTGGCCGTCGCCTCGCCGCCGGGGGTGGCGAGGCGGATGCGGTCGCCGGTCTCGATGCCCAGGCGGCGGGCATCCTCCGCGTTGATGCCGACCGGGTTGTCCGGATGCAGGTGGCGCAGGCGGCTGGCGGCGATGGTGTAGGCGCTGATCAGCACCGACTTGGAGCTGACCAGCTGGAACGGCCAATCCGCCGGCTTGTAGACCTCTGCGACCGGCGTGCCGTCGGCGAACAGCGCCGGCATCCACGCCGCGGTTCCCGGCCAGCGCCGCCCGGTGATGCTGCTGCGCGAGGTGCCGACCGTCTCGTTGTAGATCTGGAGCGGCTTGGCGAAGCGGTGGGTCGCACGGTCGCCCTCGAACCCCTCCGCCTGGTTCTGGTAGCGTCCGCCGCGCGCCAGGATGAAGGCGACCTTGCGCCATTCCTCCGGCTTCAGCATCGCCCGCAACTCCGGCAGCAGCCGCCCGACGCCGGAAAAGGCGATGTCCTCGTCGGTGGCATCGGACACCGGCTGCTTGCCCGCCCAGGCGATGTTGGCGCCCGCCCGCAGATGCCAGTCCGCGGCGGTTTCCAGCGGATGGCGGTTGCCCTCCATGTCCTCGATGGCGTCGCGCCCGAAGCCGGGCAGGCCAAGCCGCTTGGCGACGGCGATCAGGAAGGGTTCGAGCTGGATGTGCTGCCCGTCCGGCAGGGTATCGGTGCGCGGGGTCAGCACCGGCCAGCGCGCCGTCGTCATCCTGGTCGGCACGCCCCCCCAGGCCGAGGTCCAGCCCCAGGTCTCGTACAGCACCGTGTCGGGCACGATGTAGTCGGCATAGGCCGAGGTCTCGTTGATGAAAGGGTCGATGGCGACGACCAGCGGCAGCACCTTCGGATCGGCCAGCCGGGTCAGGAAGCGATGGCCGCCGGGAATGCCGTAGACCGGATTGGCGTTCCACAGCAGCAGCGCCTTCACCGGATAGGGATAGCCCTCCGCGATGCCTCCCGACATCCATTCGGTGGTCAGGCCGGGGGCGGTCGGATACCAGGGGGCCGCCGCCGGATAGGGCCGGCCGGCCGCCTTGCCGGCCTTGAACTCCGCCGTCTTCTCGTACGGCACGTTGCGGCCGAGCGGCACGCCCGCCGGCTTGACCTTGCCGGGGAAGCTGGCGAGCTTGTAGCGCGGGCCGTCGCCGTCCGGCGGGAAGCGCCCGCCGCCGACGATGGTGCCGCCCTTCCAGTTCAGGTTGCCCAGCAGCGTGTTGATGGTGACGACCGCGAAGGCGTTGTAGAAGCCGCTGCCCGACATCATGCCGCCATGCGCGTTGACCGCGGCCTTCTTGCCATGGCTGGTCAGCTCGCGCGCCAGCCCGGCGATGATTTCGGCCGGCACCCCGCAGATCCCGGCGCAGGCGGCGAGATCCCGCGTCATCGCCTCCTCGCGCAGCAGGGTCAGGGCGGTCTTCACCGCCACCTCGCCGCCGGGGGTGGCGATGGACCCCGCATGGAACAGGGTGGCCGGTCCGGCCAGCGCATCATGGGCGGCCGGCTGGCCGCCGGCCGGGTCGAGCACGATGAAGGCGTCGCGCTCGCCATAGCGGTCCGCCTCCGCCAGCACGCCCCATCCCATGTCGGAGGCGCGCAGCATCCGCCCCTCGCGCGGGTGGCCCTTCTGGACCACCACCAGATGGGTGGCGTTGCACCATCCGGCCTCCCCCGCCGCCTCGGCCGCCTTGCCGTTGGGCTGGACAAGATAGTTGGTGTCGATCCGCCCGTTCTCGAACATCCAGCGGACGATGCCCATGGCGAAGGCGCCGTCGGTGCCCGGCCGGATCGGGATCCAGTCGGCGCGGTCGCCGGCCGCCGCCGCCTTGGCGTTGGTGAGGACCGGATCGACGACGACATAGTCCAGCACGCCATCGGTGCGCGCCTTGGACAGCAGGGTCGCCTGCCGCTTGAACGGGTTGCCGGCATTGGATGGGGCGGTGCCGATGAAGACGACGAACTCGGCGTTCGCGATGTCGGGCTTGGCGTGCGGCTGGGCCTTGGTGTCGCCGAACACGGCGCCGGATCCGGCCCGATAGGCGCCGCCGCAATAGGAGCCGTGGCCGACATAGTTGATGCTGCCGTAGGACTGCTGGTGGAACCGCTGCACCAGCGCTTCCCGGCCGTCCGGCACGCCGGAGATCAGGGCGACCTGATTGGCCTTCGGCCCCAGCTCCGGCGCCGCCGGATCGATCGGGGTCTTGAGGTCGCGCAGGGCGCGCAGCCCCTCCACCGCCCCCTCGCCGAACAGGTCGCCGCCTTCGCACACCTCCTGCACCAGCTGCTCGAAGGAAATCGGCAGCCATTCGCCCGACCCGCGCGGTCCCACCCGCTTCAGCGGCGTGGTGACGCGGAAGGGAGAGGTCACATTCTCCAGCACCGCGTTGCCGCGCCCGCAGGCGGTGGACCGCCCGGCCAGCCCCTGCTCGTGGAAGCGGGACAGCGCCCGGAAGCTCTCCTTGACCGGCGTGCCGTAGGACAGGAAGGGATCGGTCGACATCGGGCTGTAGGGGTTGCCGGCCACCCGCAGCACGCGGTTGGTCGCGGTGTCCACCCGCACCCGCACGCCGCAGAGCGTGGTGCAGCCGATGCAGCCGGTATAGGCCACGATCTGGCCGGGCGTGGGAACGACGTCGCCTCTGGTCGGATCGACGTTGAATTCCGGAGGCAGGGCGTCGCCGGACAGGGCGCTTGCCGGATGGTCCCCGGCCCAGGCCCCGCGGGCGAGCTTGCGCCCGGTTTCGGAAAAGCCGGCGGCGAAGGCGGCCAGCGCGCCACCTGCGGCGGTGGTCTTCAGGAGAAGGCGACGGTTGATCGACATGATGCGTCTCCGGTCACTCGGCTGTTCATTCGGCCGCGGCGGGCGTGGGGAAGGCGGGAGCGGAGTCCGTCGGCCGTGACGGCGATGGCGTCGGCGACGGCGTCGGCAGGACCGCGGTGATGAGGATCAGCAGGAACAGCCACAACCCGGCCGACCCGAGGATGCCCATCACCCCGTCCGGCCCCGCCGGCAGCGTGTAGTCGTAGAAACCGGCCCCGGTCTTCGGCACCGTCTGGCCGCCGATGAACACCGTCCAGCGGAACATCCAGGCGCTGTGCAGCGCGATCAGCCCGGTCAGCAGCCCGCTGCCCGCCGGACGGACGATCGCGATGACGAGGGGCACCAGCGTCGCCGCCACCGCCCATGCCGCCGTAACCCGCCATGCCTCCGACCCGGCAACGCTGGCCAGCGCCCGCGCATGCCAGGGGTCGAGCGCGAAGAGGCCGAGCGCCAGCCACAACGCGCCGGCGGCCGTCACGCCGCCCAGGACGAGCGCCAGCAGGCGGTTCGCCCGCACCTCCACCTCCCGGTCGTTGCCGCCGGCGAAGCGGTTCAGCACCAGCACCAGCCCGGCAGCCCCGGCCAGCGCCGTCAGCAGGAACTGCACCGGCAGCAAGGGCGTGTGCCACAGTGGCCGTGCCTTCACCACCATCACCTCCGACCCGGTGTAGAGCGCCACGAGCGCGGCCCCGGCCAGGGCGGCGAGGCCGGTGATGCGGATCAGCCGGTCGTCCCGCCCGCCGCCCAGCGCGGCCAGCCGGTAGAGCGGAGCCAGCCGGCTGTCCACCCGGCCATGCGCCTGCAACTCCTCGCGCAGGCAGGCCCAGCCATAGGCCAGCAGGCCGCCGAGATAGACCGGGATGAAGACCGATCCCCACCACATCCAGGAGGACGGGCGCAGCACCACGTAGAAATGCCAGAAGCGGCCGGGCTGGTGCAGGTCGGCCAGCAAGGCCACCGGCGCAGTCAGCCCGCAGGTCAGCGCCACCAGCAGCGCCACGCGGCCCAGCCTGCGCCACGCGTCGCGCGCGAAGGCATAGCCGGGCAGGCTCAGCAGCAGGCCGCCGACCGACAGGCCGATCAGGAAGAAATACTGCACGGCCCAGGGAAGCCACGCGACCTCGCGGGTCACGTTGATGACCTCGACGATGTTGGTGTCCATCATGCGGACTCCTTGTCTGCGTGGGATCGCGCATGCGGCACGTCGCTGGGGCGCCACAGCGTCGGCGTTCCGTCGACCTTGCCGGCAAAGGCCGGCTGGAGGCCGATGTAGAAGACGCGCGGCTGGGTGCCCTGTTCGGGCTTCAGCACCTTGGGCACCCGGTCGGGCGCCCTGTCGAACGCAGGGTCGGACGCAGGGCCGCGCACCAGCACCGACACCGTGCTGTGCGGGTCGTTCAGGTCGCCGAAGATGCGGGCGCCGCCGACACAGGTCTCGACGCAGGCGGGCAGCAGCCCGGCATCCACCCGGTGGACGCAGAAGGTGCATTTGTCCGCGGTCTGGGTGTCGTGGTTGATGAAGCGCGCATCGTAGGGGCAGGCCTGGACGCAATAGGCGCAGCCGACGCAAACCGTGTTGTCCACCACCACGATGCCGTCCCGCCGCTGGAAGGTGGCACCGGTCGGGCAGACCGGGATGCAGGGCGGATCCTCGCAATGGTTGCACAGGCGCGGCAGCATGTAGGTGCCGGACGCCCCCTGTTCCGTCACCTCGTAGGTCGAGACGATGGTGCGGAAGCTGTTGTCGGGAACCGCGTTCTCCATGATGCAGGACACCGTGCAGGCCTGGCAGCCGACGCATTTGCGCACATCCACCACCATGCCCCAGCGATGCGCCGGATCGCCCCCCTTGCGCGCCTGGCCGGTGTCGGAGGCGGCGGCCGGCGCCGGGGCCAGCGTCGCCGCGCCGATGGCGGCCGCCCCCGCTCCCAGGCAGAAGTTGCGTCGTGATCGGTCCATGGCAGGCCCCTTCGCACGGAAATCCCGCCCATGGGTGTCCCCATCGGGCGTTCTGTCCGCGATGCTACCGGGGACCGGCCTGCCGGCCCATTGCGGTACCCCCTAGAGTTTTTAGGGTTTACCGCAAGGACGATCTGTCGCAGTCCGTTGGGGTGCCGGAACGATTTTCCGGCGCTTTCTCCGGCGCTGGCTCCCCGCCCCTACCGGGATTCCATCAGCAGGCGGGTCAGGTCGGTGATGGAGGCGACCTCCAGCTTTTCCATCGCGTTGTGGCGGTGGACCTCCACCGTCTTCAGGCTGAGATTGATCTCGGCGGCGATGACCTTGTTCGGCTTGCCGGCCACCACCAGCTCCGCCACCTGCCGTTCGCGCGCGGTCAGGCGGGCCAGCAGGGCATGCAGCTCGGCCTTGCGCGCCCGGTCCCGCCAGAGGGCGGCCGACTTCTCCAGCGCCTCATGCACGCGGTCGAGCAGCATCTGGTCGTTGAACGGCTTCTCGATGAAATCCACCGCGCCGGCACGGAAGCTGCGCGCCGCCATCGGCACGTCGCCATGGCCGGTGACGACCACGACCGCCAGCGGCGAGTCCGCACGGGCAAGCGTGTCCTGCAACTCCAGCCCGCTCATCCCCGGCATCCGCACGTCGGTAACGAGACAGCCCGGCCGGCCGGTGCCGACCGCGCGCAGGAACTCCTCCCCCGAGGCGAAGGGCAGCACCGGCACCCCCAGCGCGCCGATCAGCCAGACCAGGGAATGGCGCATCGCCGGATCGTCGTCGACGACATAGACGGTGCGGGCGGCGTGATCGGCAGTCCCGGCGGCGGTTGCGGTCATGATGACGTCTCTCCCCGATGATCCGGGCCGGCGGCCGGTCCGCAGTTGTCGGCGATGGGCAGGACCACGCGCATGACGGTGCCGCCGCCGGGATTGTCCGACGCCTCCAGGTGGCCGCCATGGGCTTCGACGATGGTCCGGCAGATCGACAGGCCCAGCCCCATCCCGTCCGGCTTGGTGGTGAAGAAGGGTTCGAACAGTCGCGCCCGTGCCACATCGGACAGGCCCTGGCCCCGGTCGGCGACGGCTATTCCGATCCGCCCCGGACCTTCCCCCGGCAATTCCATATGCGTGCGGACGGTCACCCGCGCCGCGCCGGGTTCCACCCCCTCCATGGCATCCAGCGCGTTCTTGACCAGATTGAGCACGACCTGCTCGACCTGCACCGCATCGGCCAGCACCGGCGGCAGCCCGTCGGCCAGCTCCGCGGCGATGGCGATGCCGTCGCTCCGCGCGCTGGCTTCGCACAGGACGATGGCTGCACGCACCGCCTCGTTCACGTCCACCCGCTCGATGTGACCGCCGCCCTGGCCGGTCCGGCCGCGGGCGAAGCCGCGGATGCGCGCGATGATCCGCCCGGCGCGCTCGGCCTGTTCGGCGATGGCGCGGGTGATGCCGGCCAGCTCCGCCGGATCCCCGGCCCCCATCTCCAGCCGGCGGGTACAGCCGCGGGCATAATTGGCGATGGCGCCCAGCGGCTGGTTCAGCTCATGGGCGAGGTTGCTCGCCATCTCGCCCAGGATGGACAGGCGGGCGACATGGTCCATTTCGCGCCGCCGGGCCCGGGCGCTTTCCTCCGCCCGTCGGCGTTCGGCCATCTCGTGGACGAGGCTGCCGTTGGCGGCCCGCAATTCCGCCGTGCGCACCTTGACCAGATGCTCGACCCGGAGCGAATGGATCGCCCACCACAGCAAGGCGGCGGCGGCGAAGGCCAGCCATTTCCAGTAGCGCCACAGCAGGTCGGCCAGCGACACCTCCCGCAGATGCCGGTACGGCCCGATGCGCAGGGCCTGGAACAGGCCGTGGACCGGCTGGTAGTCCAGCGGCACCGTCCAGCCGAGATAGCCGCCGGCCAGCGCCGCCGGATGCTTCTCCGGCATCTGGAACAGGGCGACGACGACATCCTTGGCCAGCGCCTCCGGCGTCGCGGCCAACCGCGCCAGCGGCCAGTCCGGATACAGGTCGCTGGACAGCGCGCAGCCGAAGCCCGGCGCCGTCCGGGGAGCGAGGATGCGGAATCGGCTGGGATCGATGCGCCCCTCGGCCGCCAGTTCCTCCAGCACGCAGGCGCGCAGGATACCGGCATCCGCCTCGCCGTCGCGCACGGCGAAGGCGATGCGGTCCACCGGAAATCCCGAGAAGCGCAGGTCGCGCAGGTCGCCGAAGGGATCCAGCCCCGCCTGCTGCATGAGGCCCCAGGCGATCTGAAAGCCGCCGAACGCTTCGGGGGCGCTCGCCATCACCGTATGGCCGGCGAGATCGGCAACCCCGCCGATGTCGTCTCGGTCGGCGCGCACGATCAGGGTCGAACCGATGGCCGCGCCCGTCGGCCCGCTGCGCGCCGAATGCAACGTCGCGATGCGGGTGACGCCATGGCGTGCCTCGAGCTCCACATAATTGCCGGTGTTGGTCAGAACGAAATCGACCGCCCCCGTCCGCACCGCCGCATCCATGCCGGCAAGGTCGAGCGGCACCATCTCCGCCCCACGCTCGGGAAAACGGTCGGCCAGATAACGGACGGTCGGCTCCCAGACGGCGTTGGCGTGGTCGTCGCCCCGGTAGGCCAGCACCGCGACCCGGATCGGCGGATCGGCGGCCATCGCCGGGCCGAGTGCCGCGCACAGCAGTCCCAGCACCCCGAGAACCGGCCCGGAAGCCAAGCCGGGAGCCAACCCGGGCGGGCGGAGGCCACCCCGCTTCCCGCCGCCTATGCCGATACCGAACACAGCCACCCACCCGGTTCCCGCCTGCGATCGACCACGCCGTCCCATCGGCCGAGCGATAGCCCAGACCGGGACGATCGACGCTGATTCAGGTCAAGCATCCGGTTGGGAACACGCCCGGCCCCCGTCAGGCGCCGCGATCCTGCAAAGGTCCGGTCATCGCTTCCGCTGCGCGACGGGAGGCGACGCAACGCAGGATCTCCCGCTGCAACAGGGCGCGGTCGATGGGCTTGGGCACATGACCGTCCATTCCCGCCCCATAGCAGCCGGCGATGTCGTCCGGAAAGGTATTGGCGGTCAGCGCCACGATGGCGGTCCGGCCGGCCGGACCCGGCAACCCGCGGATCGCCCGCGTCGCCTCCAGCCCGTCCATCACCGGCATGTTGAGGTCCATCAGGATCACGTCGAAGGCTTCGCGCCCGACCGCCTCCACCGCCTGCGCGCCGTCCTCCACCGCCACGACGGCGTGACCGGCCTGCTTCAGCAGCGTGACCGCCAGCAGGCGGTTCATCTCCACATCCTCGGCAACCAGAATGCGCAGGGAGTCCGCGGTCGGGGAAGCCGGAGCGGGACGGTCGGCAGCCGGCATGGCAGGGAGGGATCGGGCCGGAGCCGGCACCGGAACCGGTGGTGGCTGTGTTTGCGCCTGCGCAGCCGCCGGCGGACGCAGCCGGTTCAGCCGGTCGCGCAGTTCCGCCGGGTCGTAGGGCTTGGCGATCATGTCGTAGCCGCCCAGCGCCACGTCGTCGGCGACCACCGCATGGGCGGCGAAGCCCGACGCGAGCAGCACCGGCAGGCCGGGCCGCAGCCGCCGCGCCTCGCGCGCCAGCTCCGCCCCGGTCATGCCCGGCGGCATCACGATGTCGCTGAACAGCAGGTCGAGCGGCTCGCCGCCGCGCAGCACCACCAGGGCCTCCCCCGCACCGGACGCGCCGGTCACCCGATGCCCCCAGCTGCGCAGCAGGGCGCAGCCATTCTCCAGGATGTTGTGGTCGTCCTCGACCATCAGGATCGACAGGCCGGTCGGACCTTGCGCAGCGCCAGCAGGCCGGCCGCTCGCGTCGGCCAGCCGGTCCGGCGGGAAATGGGCGGTCACGGCGGTGCCCTGCCCGACCCGGCTGGACAGGGTCAACGTGCCGCCATGCAGCTCGACCAGCCGGCGGGTCAGCGGCAGTCCGAGCCCGGCACCCTCGGTCTGGCGGTTCGCCGGGCTGTCGACACGGGTGTAGGCCTGCAGGACACGGCCGAGATCCTGTTCGGGGATGCCGACCCCATTGTCGCGCACCTCCAGCAGCAAACCGCCCTCCGGCGCCGGTCCGGCGGTCAGCGACACGGCACCGCCCGCCGGGGTGTATTTCACCGCGTTGGACAGGAGGTTCAGCAGGATCTGACGGATGCGGCGCTCGTCGCCGCGCAGATGGCGTGCGGCGGGGTCCACCCGCGCCGAGAGGACGATGCCGGCGCGCGCCGCGCGCGGCGTCAGCAGCCGGATGGCGAAGACGGCGGCGGCATCCAGGTCGACCACCTCGTCGTCCAGCACCAACTGCCCGGCCTCCGCCCGGACATGGTCCAGGATCTCGTTGATCAGCTCCAGCAGATGCTGGCCGCTGTCGCGGATGTTGACGGCGAAATCGCGGTAATGGGCGTTGCCGACCGGTCCCTCCGATTCCCGCGCGATCAGGTCGGCGAAACCGATGACGGCGTTCATCGGCGTGCGCAGCTCATGGCTCAGGCTCGCCAGGAATTCCGTCTTGGTCCGGCTGGCGGCCTCCGCCGCATGGCGGGCGTCCTGAAGCTCGGCCTCCATTATCTTGCGGGCGGTGACGTCGCGCTCGACGATGACATAATCCTGCGGCGCGCCCCAATCGTCGGTGACCAGCCGCACCGCGCCCTCCACCCAGACCCAGCGGCCGTCGGCGTGGCGCAGCCGATAGGTCGTCTTAAGGGTCGGATGATCCGGCGTCAGCTGCGCCAGCCCGGCGGCGACCGCGGGGCGGTCGTCGGGGTGCATGCGCTCCACCAGCGGGCGGCCGACCAGATCGGCCGGTGCGCAGCCCAGGCTGTCGCGCGCCGCCTCAGAACAGAAGCGCCGCACGCCGTCCAGCCCGATGCGGCCGATGATGTCGGTGACGCTGCGCGCCAGCTGGCGGTAGCGTGCCTCGCTGGCGCGGATCGCCCGCTCCGCCTCATGCCGCCGGGTGATGTCGCGGGCGCCGACCGACACCATGACGATGGTGCCGCCGGCATCGCGGATCGGCACCTGCGACACCTCCCACCAGCGGGTGACGCCATCCCGGGTATGCTGCTCCTCGAACCGGGTGGGAGCGCCGGCATCGATGCAGGATTGCAGGTCGGCCACCACCTTGGCGGCAAGGTCCGGCGACAGCAGCGTGTCGAGCGACCGCCCTTCCGACCCCTCCACGGAAACGCCCAGCGTGCGGCAGGCGGCGGCGTTGGCGCATTGCAGGACGAAACCGCCGTCCTCGCGGACACGGACGATGACGAGGCTGTCGGCCGACGTGTCGAACACCGCACGGAACAGTGCCCCGCTCTCGCCGAGCGCATGTTCGTCGGCAAAGCGGCGGTGCTCGCGTGCCAGCATGGTCCCCAGCAGACCGATGCCCAGGCTGGTGAAGGCGGTCAGCGGCAACGCCGCCGCCTCCAGCACCCGCAGGGCAAGATCCATCTCGGGCAGCAGCAGCAGGGCCGCCAGCGTCAGCGGCGCGACGGCAAGCCCGAACAGCGTCAGCTGCCCGAAGCCGAGCGCGCCTTTTCCCAGCCCCTGCCACTGCCCGCCCTTCCGCGCGGCACGCCGGTCGGTCAGGCGTGCCAGCAGCCGCGCCAGCAACGGCGCCGCAAGTGCGGTCAGCAGGATGCCGGCGGCACCGCTCGGCGCGCCCACGCCGCCGAGCCACAGCCGCACCGCGCCGGCCAACCCGGCCGAAACCAGCGCAGCCGGCCAGCCGCCGAACAGCCCGGCCAACCCGACCATCGTGTTGCGCAGATCGATCAGAACCCCGGCATCGACGGGATAGGCATCCAGCATCGAGATGACCGCCGCGAGGCCGAACAGCAGGCCGGAGAGAAAGGGGAAGGCGTGGGGCCGGGCACCGAACCGCCGCAATATGAATCGATAGGCGAGCAGAACCAGCGCCAACAGCCCGACGCCGTGCGCAAGAGCGATGATGATGGCCATTCCCATTGCTCCGCCCCCCTCGGCGGTTCACCGGAACCTGATCCCCGACCGGACTCTTACACAGGCAACCAATCGAGATGAAGACGCGATTCGAAACAGTCATGGCGCCTTTTCGTCTCCTGCCATCCCGGCTGCTTCCGCTCCGCCGGACGCCCGCTCCCGGGAACTACGGGGCGGTCGAGTTTTCGCGCCGGGTCGGCTAGGATGTTCCGGCGATTATTCCCGGCCATCATGCTCTCGTAGGCGTCGGTATGCTGTTGAAGGTTTTCTCGCGGAGCCTGGTCGCCCGAACGACGGCATCGGCGGTGCTGCTGGTGTCGGTGCTGATCGCCGTGCCAATGGCGGTCCTGATCCAGGCCGATGTCAGCAACACGCGGGCCGAGCTGGCCATCCGGGCGGAGATGGCGACCAGGATCGTCCTGGACGGCGTCTCCAGCGCCCTGTGGGACCTCGACCCGGAGGAGGCGATGGCCGCGCTGACCCCGCTGCGGTCGATCGACAGCTTCGCCGAAGCGGTGATCCTCGGCACCCATGGCGAGCGTTTCGCCATCTATAGGAAGCCGGGAACGGGGACGATCGGCGAAGCGGCCACGACCGCCGCCGCCGTGCCGCTGATCCATCAGGACCGCGGCGGTGCCGTCCGCAACATCGGCACTCTGCTGGTCAGGCTGGACACCGCCGCGACCGACGCGGCCATCCGCCATCATGTCCTGGCTCTCACCGGGGTCGGTGCGTTCACCCTGCTGCTGGTGGTGCTGGGCGTGGTGTGGGCGACGCGCGGCATGACGCTGCCCATCGCCGGCATGACCCGCGCCATGGCCGACCTGGCCGCCGGCGACGTGACGGTCGACGTGCCGGTGCGCCACCGCGACGACGAGATCGGCCGCATGGCCAAGGCGCTCGGCACCTTCCGGCAGAACGCCATCGACCTGCGCGTTGCCAAGGAGCGGGCCGAGCAGGCGGTGGCATCGAAGGCCAAGTTCATGGCCGCCGCCAGCCACGACCTGCGCCAGCCCGCCCAGTCGCTGCTGATGCTGACCGCCATGCTGCGCGCGACCGCGCCGACCCCGGCGGTGGCGGACTCGGCGCGCAAGATCGAACAGGTCGTGATGACCCTGAAGCAGCTGCTGGACGACCTGCTGGAGGTGTCGCGGCTGGATGCCGGCGGCGTCACCGCCAACATGGGCGTCCATGAGATCGCAGATCTGCTCGAAGCGCTGGAGGCGCAGTTCGGCCCGGTGGCGCGCGCCAAGGGCCTGGCTTTCGGCGTGCCGCCTTCCCGCGCATCGGTGGTGACCGACCGCGTGCTGCTGCTGCGCCTGCTGGGCAATCTGATCGACAACGCCATCCGCTATACGCCGTCGGGCCAGATCCAGATCGCCTGCCTGGAATCGGGCGGCACCCTGATCGTCGAGGTGCGCGACAGCGGCATCGGCATCCCGGAAGACCGGCTCGACGCCATCTGGGAGGAGTTCCACCAGATCGGCAACCCGGAGCGCAACCGTGACAACGGCATCGGTCTCGGCCTGTCGATCGTCAAGCGGCTGGCCACGGTGCTGGACCATCCGGTAAAGCTGCGCTCGACGCTGGGCAAGGGGTCGGTCTTCTCGGTGATGGTGCCGCTGGCGCCCGATGTCGCGCCCGATGCGGAACCCGTTGCCGGGACCATGGTCGCGGCGGACACCGGCACCGCATCGCTGACGACGTTGGCGGACGCAGCCGCCAACGGCAGCGGGATCGCCATCCTGGTGATCGACGACGACAGCTTCGTGCTGTCCGCCATTGCGATGTTCCTGACCACGGCCGGCCATCGCGTCGTCAGCGCCGCCACCGTCGCCCAGGGGCTGCGCGCGGTGGAGGACGACACCGTCCGGCCCGACGCCATCATCGCCGACTATCATCTGTCCGCCACCGAGAACGGCCTCGATTTCATTGCCGAGATTTGGCGGCGGCTGGGCGTGCGCATTCCGGCAGTGCTGATTTCAGGCCGCCTGGAAGACGCGGTGACGCGCCGGGCGGCGGAGATGGGGGTAGCGGTCGCCGCCAAGCCGATCCTGCCCGACAGGCTGACGGCCCTGGTGGCGGCGATGACCGGCGCACGGCAAGCGGCGTCCGGACAGGTGCCGCCTGGACAGACGGCAGTGGAGCAGGCCATTCCGCTTAATACTCCGGCCAAGTAACCCGGGCCCACCTCTGTCCCAGGACTTAGGACCAAAAACGATCTCACACGGCTGCCCGCCCTGTGACACAACATCGGGACATCGCCCAAGAACAGCACAAGCAGCCAAAGCTTGAGCACGGAAGATGCAACCCTGGAGGATTCCATGCGCTGCGCCACCACGACCGATATCACGCGAATCCGCGACATCATCGCCGGTTTCGACTTCGGCTACGTCGTCGAGCGGGCCATCGCCGCGGGGATGACCCGCGCCGCTTCCGAAGCCGCCCTGCCCCAGTTGAAGGCTTTCCTGCTGGCATGCGCCGAACATCCCGACCGCGACATCGTTCCGCAGTCCGCCGCCTGCGACGAGCTGTGGCATGAATTCATCGTTGCCGATACCCGCGCCTATTTCCGCTTCTGCGACGCGGTGTATGGCGAGTACCTCCACCACAATGGTGTCTCCACGCCCGCCGAGCGGATGGCGGCAGCCCGTGCCGGCAGCGCCAGCCTGTTCGCCGCCGCGGATTGCCTGCGCAAAGCAAAGGGTGCCGACTGCCTGCGTGAAGCCAAGCCCGCCGATTGTCTCCGCGAGGCCCGGCACACGGCAACCGCTTTGGACGGCCACGGCTTCGGATGGTAACCGCAGGCCGGGAGCGGTCTGGATTGAGCGCTCTCTAAAGATACGGATGAGGACAGCCGGCGGCATTGGACGGGGTGAAGGCCAATGCCGCAACCGGCCCCCTGCCGGCGGCCGCCGCGTGGCCATGGCAGACTGACCCGGGACGTCAGCCGCGGGCGTCACAGTGTCGGAAGGGTCGGTTTCAGTGGCTTCCGGCTCAGGTTCAGCCGGGGCCACCGTCGATCAGAGCTTTGGCTCGGAACGACAAAGGGCAATCCCGTTGAGCGAGGCGGAGGATTGCATCCCGAGCCAGTGTCCTGCTGGCGGTGTTGCCGATGAAACTCGACACGGAATCGGAGAACTCCAGAACGATGTTGTTCGTTCCGATGGTTTCCCGGTAATCGACCCTCGATACGGCTTTGTACGGCTTCCTGCGGATCCTGATAACCCGGCATTCGATGTGATCCGGATGCAGGGTCAAGGTCGGTTTCAGGGTGCTCGACGACCAACTGAGCCATGGAATCCCCTTCCATCCTGAAAATGCGGCGACCAGGGGGACGCCTGTCCCCTCGCCTTTCGGTTCGACCGCGCCTTCCCTGGCTGCCGACAGCTTGATCCTGAGGTAAAGGAACATGGCCAGCCCGCCGAATGCGGTGAGCGACAGCGCTACGGCTATGAAGGTCAGGCCGGACGTATCGCTCATATGCTCATTCCCGTGAGTTGCGAATAGCCCTGCCCTTGCGGTCAGCCGAAGTTCAGGCCACCGAACGGCGTGATGAAGTTGTCGCTCAGCACATTGCCGCGCAAGGCCACATAGTCCGGAACCACCAGCGGGATCACCGGCATGTCGGTCATCACGAGGCGCTCGGCATCCTTGTAGACCTCGGCCCGGAGGTTCGGATCCGGGATGGCCATCGCCCGTTCGATCAGGCCATCGAATTCCGCGTTCGCCCAGCCCACCGGGTTGAAGCGGCTGCGGCTGGTGAACAGCTCGTCCAGGAAATTCATCGGGTCGGGGTAGGTCGCGGTCCAGCCGAACAGGAAGGCGTCATAGTCGCGACGCCGGGAACGGGCGATGAATTCCTGGCGCGGAGACGTCGCCAGCTTCGCCGGGATACCGGCATTGTTCCATTGCGAGACGTAATAGACGAACTCGCGCCGGTACTCCGGCACGACAGCCACCGTGAAGGGATCGATGCCGCGGCCGTCCGGATAGCCGGCTTCCTCAAGCAACTGCTTCGCCAGCATCGGATCGTAGGCCAACGGCTCCAGCCGTTCGTTCGACAGCAGCGCCGGCGGCACCACGCCATTATGGACCGTCGCCACGCCGCGGAAGAACCGTTCGGCCATCGCCTGGCGGTCGATCAGCAGCGACATCGCCCGGCGCACCCGCAGGTCGGCGAAGGCCTTCACCCGGCGCGGGTCGAGAGCCAGCACACGCATCTGCATCCGCGGCACGTTGGACAGCGACCGCTTGAAGCCGGGATCGTCCATCACCCCGCGCAGCGCGTCGGTGTCGACGAAGGTGAAATCGACCTGGCTGTCGTTGAACAGGGTGATGCCGTCATTGCCGATGCCGGTGGCAAGGAAGGACACCCGCTCGAACGGCACCGCACCGCCACGCCAGGCGGGGTTCGCCTCCACATCGATGCGGATCCCCTCGTTGGAGCGGACGAGGCGATAAGGACCGGTGCCCGCCGACATGGTGCGGAACCAGTCGGGCCCGGCTTCCTCCGCCGCGTCCACGTCGACGATGTTGAAGCGGGCAAAGGGGAAGACGGCGCAGGGCTCGTCGCAGACGACGTCCAGGGTGCGGTCGTCGATCACGGAGACGCCGGACAGTTCGCGGGCGGTCTTGGCCCGCACTTCGCGAAACCCCCGGACCTTGGCCAATGCCAGCACCGCGAAGTTGGCGCCCTCGGTCGCCAGCGCGGCTTCGAAGCTGCGCTTCACGTCACGGGCGGCAAAGGGCCGGCCGTTGTGGAAGGTCGCGCCCTCGCGCAGGGTCAAGCGCCAGCGCCGGGCATCCTCCGACGCCTCCCAGGCGGTGGCGAGGCCCGGCAGGATGCGCCCCTGGGGATCGACACTGGTCAGGCTCTCATACATCGAGCCCAGAACCTGCCGCGCGACCAGATCGCTGACGGTGAGAGGATTGAGGGCCGCGGGCAGGGACTTGAGCCCGATGCGCAGGGATCCGGCCGCGGCACCGGCCGGCCGCGGCGCCGCGCCTGCCAATGCGGCGGCGCCGAGAAGGCCAAGGAAATGTCGTCTCCGCACAGCCGGCATCGCCGTCCCATAGCATCGATGTTGTTGCCGCAACCCTTACCATGGGGCAGGGCAGGCGGTCACCCTGGCCGACGGGGAGAGGGTTTCGCGTTCGAAAGCAACCATTGGGAGTGGCGATTTGCAGAAACAACCGAGGCGTGCTTTCGCGTTCGAAAGCCTCAGGCGTTCAGCAGAGCGTCGATGCGGTCGCGCAACGCCTGCAACCGCTCGCGATGCTCACGCTGCAAGGCGCCGGCGATGCCGTCTATCGCTGCCAGATCCTTGTCCATCCGGTTGATCGCCTTGCCAAGCACCCGCAGCGGCTCCGCCGAGGTCGATGCCGCCGGACGGGCGGCCCGCACCGCGCCGACGGTCAGCCCGCCGGTGCGGGCGGTCTGCCACAGCCGGCGCAGTTCCGCCTCTTCCTCGACGAAAGCCAGCTCGACCAGGGCGGAGCGCGACACCGCATCCGGGTTGGCACGGTAATCGGCCAGGATGTCGCCGGGCAGGCGCAGCACCTTCAGGCGCTTGGACACCTCCGCCTCCGAACAACCGACCGCCGCCGCCACCTCCGCCTGGGTGTAGCCATGCGCCTCGATCAGCTGGGACAGGCCACGGGCGAGGTCGATGGCATCCAGGTCGACACGCTGGACATTCTCGATCAGCGCAATCTCTTCCGGGCGGCCCTTGGTGATGATCGCGGCGATGGTGTTGCGGCCGAGCAGCCGGTGGGCGCGCAGCCGCCGCTCGCCGGCGACCAGCCGGTAGCGGCCCTTGTCCGTTCCCTCCTGCACCAGCACCGGCTGCTGCAACCCGTGACGGGCGATGGACTCCGCCAGCGACCGCAGGGACTCGTCGTCGAACACCGTGCGCGGCTGTCCCGGATTGGTCTCGATGACGTCGAGATCGACCTCGACCAGCCGGGGAAGCACGCCGCTCAGCCCGAACATGCGGTCGGTTTCGGCCGCGAAGCCGGCTTCCTTGGCCTGGAGCACGGTGGCGGCGGTCTGGCGGGTCAGCTTCTTAGGCGGCATCGACGGTCTCCTGCAGTCGGCCCGTGGCGGTCAGCAGCGCGGATGCGATGGCGGCATAGCTCTCCACCCCCGGCGCGCCGATGTCGGCATCCAGCGTGATGACATTGGCACCGGCCGCCTGGGCGTAGATCGTCGCGCGCGGCACCGGCGGGAACACGCGGCGGTCGCCGCCCCACAGCCGCTGGATGTCGTCCAGTGAAGACCGGTCCTGGGTCTGGCGCGGGTTGACCATGGTCGGCAGAATGCCCAGCACCTCCAGCCGCGGATTCAGCCGCCGCTGGATCTTGGCAACGGTGTCGAGGAAGGCGCTGACTCCCAGGATGGCATGCGGCTCGGCCTGGCAGGGCACCAGCACGTAATCGGCCGCGGTCAGCGCGTTGATCGTCACCGCACCCAGGTTGGGGGCGCAGTCGATGACGATCACGTCGTAGCGCGCCTTAACCCCGTCCAGGATCTCGGCCAGCGCCGTCTGCGCGTTGGTCAGGTTGCCGGGCAGCTCGGTATCGGCGCTCGCCAGCGCGATGCTGGAGGGCACCACGTCCAGCCCCTCGACGCTGGTCGGGCGGATCACGGCGTCCAGCGTCGTCTTGCCCATCAGCGCATGATAGAGAACCTTGCCGGCCTCGGTCAGTGCCACGATGTCGGTCTGTGGCACGCCGACATGGATGGTGGCGTTGCCCTGCGGGTCGGCGTCGACCAGCAGCACCCGGTTCCCGGCACGCGCCAGGATGAAGGCGAGGTTGATCGACGTCGCGGTCTTGGCAGTGCCGCCCTTCTGGAGGCCGACGGCGACGGTGGTGCCGCGGCGGGGCAGGGGGCTTTCCGGCCGTTCCAGATCCAGCAGCAGCAGCCGGCCCAGCAGATCGCGGGGCAGGGCCTCCTTGCCGGTTTCCCATTTGCTCAGGCGCTGCTTGTCGTATTTGCGGCCGGTCAGTTCGTTGACGAACGCCGCCATCTGCGTCTGGGTCAGGCCCCGCCGTTCCCGCAACGCCTTCAACTGGTCCCCTGTCACGCCCCGTCCTCCTGCCCCGTCACCGGTTGCGCCGACCCTATCAAGTTGTCGCGACTCCGGCAACGGGTGTCTACCGGACGGGTGTCCGCCAAAAGGGCAGGGGTGCTACACGGTTTCGTCGTACTCCACCTTCGGGGCGTCGATCCAATTTTCGGGCTGGCCCTGGTCCTTCTTCCAGAACAGCACCGGCAGCTCGGCGTTCAGCACACGTCCCAGCACGGCGCCGCGGGACTTCATCGTCTCCTTGTATTCCGCCGTCTCGACGATCCGCACACCGTAGCCGGGGATGCGGTCGGCGGCCAGCACGGGACCCAGCGCGTTCTTGAACTTGCGCAGGTCGTTGTCGGAGCCGACGCGCTTGCGCAACGGTTCCAGCGCCATCCAGAAGGCATGTCCGCGGGCCAGATGGGCTCGCGCGATCTCGTAGAGCCGCTTTTCCACCGGCTTCAGCGCGAAATACTGGTCGTGGTAGATCAGCAGATTGTGGCCCAATGCCGCGCGGGTGACCCAGCCGGACAGCGTGAGCTTCAGCCCGCGCACCGCCCGCTCGCCGTCCTTCTTGCGCTGGTAGAGCAGCTTATAGTCGGAAATCCACGAGAAGGCGCCGCTCTCGCCCTCGCCGCCGGTCTCCAGGTTGGTCTTGATCTGCGTACCCTGCAGGCGCTCCAGCGCCCCTTCGATCTTGTCGTAGGCGCTGCCGCCGGCAGTTTTGCCGACGATCCGCTGCAGGTCGCTGGTGGTGAAATGCAGTTCGCCCAGCTTGGCCGGAATCTTGCCCTGTTCCATCTTCTCGCGCAGCAGCGAGATGGCATAGAGCAGCACCGCCTTGTCCCAGATCGTCGCAACGCCGACATTCTTCGGCGCCCGCACCTCGATCCGCACCTTGCCGTCATCATAGGTCGGCAGCGATTCCGCCTTGTCCTTCGACAGGCCGAACAGGCTGTAGACCATCATGTGACGGTCGTTCTGGACGTCGCCGGTCAACGGGGAATCCAGCCGCAGAGCCAATTGCAGCGGCCGGTCGAGCAGCTCGGCGGTGTTGGTCTGGGTCATGCCGTCTCTCCGCGGCTCCTGTCCGAACTGGAATGGGATCGATGGGATGGTGAAGCGGTCTATCGAAGCCATAATCCACAAGCCTGCCACCCTGTTCCATAGCTCCGGCTCAAACGTCGCCGTTCTGCCGAAAGATTCCCGGAACCGGCGGGAAAACACGGACTGAATGTCGCCATTCTGCCAGCTTTCTGTTTGCGGTCGCAGTTTGCGGGGCGATCGGCTCCCGCCCGGGAGACATCCGGACCGGAGGGGCGGGCAGCGTCTCCGTTCTGCCGCGGCAGAGACGCAAGAGGACGAAGAATCTCGAATCAAGCCATTGATTTTGCTGTGATATACTCCGCAACTCCACACCGCTTCGGCCCCATTACCCTTCATATAGGGCCTGTGACTGGCAGAACGGCGACATTCGGCAGATGGGCGGTCGGACCGATTCCTTCCCGATTCTCCGCCGATTCTGGCAGCTCCGCGGCTGGTGGGGGGAGGGGAGGGGAGGATTATTCGGCATAACGGCGACACTCGCCGAGGCCAATCCTTGGACATGCGGCCGCCGGTCAAAAGAATCTTTCGGCACAACGGCGACGTTCCTATCCGAATCTTTCGGCACAACAGCGACACTCGGCACCGGCGAGCCGGGCATTCGGAGAGCCAAGCTGTTGATTCCTACATAAGAATCGCTCCGCTCCGCCTTGAAGTGACGCTGAAACGCCGTTTTCCCAAGACCATGGACAGACGCGCAACGCGACGTACACATTTCAAAAAACGGGCGAAAACCGCCCTCATGCCATCGTCGTGCGCCCATGCCAGTTGCTGGCCGGTGCCACGGGTTCGTGCAGCCTTGAAGGAGCGCACCATGACATAACGGAGGAACCGCCTCCGCAAACACAAAAGGCCCGGATTGCTCCGGGCCCTTCGTGTCGGACGGAGGAGACCGAGGGAAACCCGGGCACCCCACATCTGGCTGTTTGGCGACTCCATGATGGCAGGGCAGGCCCACAAAGCCAAGCGGATTCCATGGAGTCCGTCGACGCTCTTCCCTTGTCTTCGCCCGTCCACGGATCGACCGACAGACGGGTATCCCAATGAAGCCATACATCGACATGTACCGGCACTGGATTGCCATGCCCGGCATTCAGGCGGCCGATATCGCGGTGTTGTCCGCGCTCTACGCCCATGCCGACCGCGACGGTGTCTGCACCGCCACGCAAGGCGAGCTGGCCGAAGAGCTTGGGCAGAGCCGCGCGTGGTTCAACGCTGTGCTGAAAGGTCTGCAGGAACCGGAAGCGGCACTGGTCTGCGCCAGATCGCGTCGCGGCCTGCGCGGTTTCGCCTATCAGTTGGCTGGGATGGACGGCGCAACCGCCGGCATTTCCTGTCAGCCGGCTGACAGCAGCCGTCACCCGGCCGGCATTTCCTTGGAATCCTGGAATCCTGAATCCTCCTCCTCCCAATCGGATGGGGGATCGAGCCGAAGCGACGATGCCCTGGCGGCCGACTGGCAGCCGGAACCATCGGACCTCGCCTGGGCGGCTCGGGAACGGCCGGAGGTCGATGCAGGGCGGGTGACGGCGAAATTCGTCGCCTGGTGTCGCAAGGCGCACCGCCGCAACGGCTACCGGCCTCCGGATCCGGGAGCGGCATGGCGCCGCTGGATCTCGCGGGAGCTGGTGGCGCCGGCCGAACCGCCGGCGATTTCGCCCACGATTTCGGCCACTGCGCCTTCCTCCGTCCCCCAGTACCGCCGGGAGCCCCGCCATGACCGCCGTTCAGCCCCCTTGCGTGCCGGACATTCCCAGTCCGCCGGCGAAGGCGCAGGCCGGAACCGCGAGACCCTCGCCGCCCTGCGCCTTCGTCTTTCTGGCCAGGCTTGAGGCCGCCGACCTCAGGTTCGAGACGCAGGATCTGTCGCCGGCCGAGATCGGCGCGCTGGCCGACCGGGTGGAGCAGGCCATTGGCGTCCTGACCCCCGCAATCGGGGTGGACAATGTCCTGACCGGATTGGAAAAGCTGGCCGACCGCTTCGCCCTGGATCTGCCGGACGCCGAGCTGCTGGAAGCGGATGTGCGGGCGATGGCGGACTGGCCGGCCGACCGCTGGATGGCGGCGTTCGACGAGGTGTGGGCCGGCTTCCGCAGCGGTTGGAGCCGCTTTCCGACGCTCGGCGATTTCCGCGAGGCTCTGGCCGGCCGGCCGCCGACGGCGGACGGACGCGCTGCCGACGATCTCCGGCGGCTGGCCGCCCGGCTGCGCCAGGAGCAGCAGCTGCGTGCCCGCACGGAGGAGCAGCGCCGTCGCACCCGCGACCGGGAAGCGGCATTGGCCGGCCGGCAGCGCGCGTTGGCCGCGTGCGCGCAATCGCCGCTGTTGCAATCGACGGCAGCCGCCCAGCATTATCCGCCCGACCCTCAAAGAATGCGGACAGCGGATGAAACCGAACCATCGCCAGACGCATCGCCCGGCCGGGACGGCCGATGCGCAGGCCCTGCTGACCCGTGCGGTCGCCCTTCACCAGGGCGGGCAGCTGGCCGAGGCCGCGACGCTCTACGATCAGCTGCTGAAACGGCTGCCGAGGCAGGCGGATGCCCTGCATCTGTCGGGCCTGATCAAGGCTCAGACCGGGGCGCTGGCGGAGGGGATCGAACGGATCCGGCAGGCGGTGAAGGCCGACACGCGACAGCCGCTGTTCCATGTCAATCTGGGCCGGCTTCTGGACGCGGCGGAGCGGTGGGAGGAGGCGGCGACGGCCTTCCGCGCCGCCGCCCGTCTGGCGCCGCTCGACCCGACGCTGCCGCGGCTGGAGGCGGCGGCGTGGACGCGGCTGGGGCAACATGGCCCGGCGGCGCAGGCGCTGCTGCGGGCGATGGCGCTGGAGCCGGCGGATGCCGAGAGCGCAGGCTCGCTGGGCGACGCCTTGTACGACTGCAACCGGTTCCTGCCGGCAGCCGGCTGGTACGGACGCGCCGCGACGCTGGAGCCGCACCGGATCCTGGCGGCCTTCAACCGGGGAGCGGCGTTGCGCGACGCCGGCCTGACGCAGGATGCGGCGATGGCCTATCGGGCGCTGTGCGCGCTGGCGCCGCAGATGGTGGAGCCGGTGGAGCAGCGCATGCAGCTCTGCCACCGGATCGGCGACCCGGCGGGCGCCACGGTGGCGGCGCGCCGCCTGCTGGCGCTGGCCCCCGGCCATGCGGTGGCGGCCCGGATCCTGGGGGCCCAGATGCCGGACAGTCCGCTCTGGCTGGTTCGGGCGGTGGCGCTGGACCCGATGGCGGAGGATGCACTGCTGACGCTCGCCGGCCGGCTCTATGCCCAGGGGCGGGCGGCGGCGGCGGAGCGGCGCTACCGGCACATGCTTGCCCTGGCGCCGTCCGCGGGACTGGCGCTGTCGGGGTTGGGGCTGGCCCGGGCATCGCTTGGGCTGGAGGGGGCGATGCCGGCGGTTCTGCGGGCGGTTCGGGTGGCGCCCGAGGATGCGGCGCTCGCCGCCAATGCCGGATCCGCCTTCCATCTGGCGGCGCAACCGGAAACGGCGCTGTCCTGGCACCGGCGGGCGCTGGCGCTGCGGCCGGCCGATGCCGCCGCCTGGGTCAATATCGGCACCCATCGGCTCGACGCCGACGCGACGGAGGAGGCGATCCCGCCGCTCGACCGGGCGCGGCGGCTTGCCGATCCGGGACAGGAGGCCCTGGCCAATTCGAATCTCGGCGTCGCCTGGATGGCGCTCGGCCTGCATGCCGAGGCGGTGGGGGCCTTCCGGGCCGCGCTGGAGCGGGCGCCCGGGGATGCGGCGATCCGGTCCAACCTGCTGTTCTGCCTGTGTTTCGACGACGGTGCCGATCCGGCGGATGTCTTCCGCGACCATCGCGGTTTCGAGCGGCATCTGCCGGCCGTGCCGGCCGTCCCCCATGCGGTGGAGAGCCGCGATCCGGAACGGCGCCTGCGCGTCGGCTATCTGTCGCCCGATTTCCAGCGCTATCCGGGGCCGGGCTATCATTTCCTGCTGCCGCTGGTCGAGGGGCACGATCGCACGGCGGTGGAGGTCACCTGCTACCACAACGACCGCAGCCGCGATGCCACCACTGGCCGTTTCCGGGCGGCGGCCGACCGCTGGCGCGACGTTGCGGCGATGACGGACGAGGAACTCGACCGCCGGATCCGGGACGACCGCATCGACATCCTGGTCGATGCCGGCGGCCACATGTCGCGCAACCGCATGCCGCTGATGGCACGGCGGCCAGCGCCGCTGCAGGTCAGCCTGCCGCTCTATCCCAACACCACGGGATTGAGCGCCATCGATTACCAGCTGGCCGACGCCCGCCTCGCCCCGCCGGGGGTGGAGGCGCTGCATGTGGAATCGCTGATCCGGCTGCCGGGCTGCGTGCTGTGCTACCGTCCGGCGGAGTCCGCCTGCGCACCGCCCGACCGGCCGCCATGGATGCGCAACGGCCATGTCACCTTCGGATCCTTCAACAACATCACCAAGGTCAACGCCGCCACCATCGCGCTGTGGGCGCGGCTGCTGGCTGCCGTTCCGACCGCAAGGCTGGTGCTGAAATGGCGGGGGCTTGGCAATGGCGGCGGTGCCGACCGGCGCCTGCTGGCCGCCTTCGCCGCGCATGGCATCGGGGCGGAGCGGCTGGAACTGTGCGGCATCACCCCCGATCCCTACCAGGGGTACACCGCCATCGACGTGGCGCTGGATCCCGTCTTCGCCAATGGCGGGACCACCATCTGCGACGCGCTGTGGATGGGCGTGCCGGTGCTGAACCAGACCGGACCGACCAAGATCGGCCGTTGGGGGGCGAGCTTGCTCGCTGCTGTCGGGCTGGGGGATCTGGTGACGCCGGACGATGACGCCTATCTGGCGCTGGGCGTCCGGCTGGCGACCGACCGCGGTTTTCTCGAGATACAGCGCGAAGGCCTGCGCGAGCGGACGCGCCGCTCCGCCCTGATGGACGAGGCCGGCTACGCCCGCGCGGTGGAGGCGGGCTACCGCACCGCCTGGCGCCGCTGGTGCGCCGGCCTGCCGCCCGCCGCCATCGACGTCACGGCGCCGAACGGGGAGGGGAGGGCATGACCGTCTGCGACCTGTCCGCCGTCCGCAGCATCCTGGTCGTCAAGCTGGACGAGGCCGGCGATTTCGTGATGGCGACCCCCTTTCTGCGCGGCCTGCGCGCAGCCGCCCCGCAGGCGCGCATCCTGCTGGCGGTCCGCGAAGCGGTGGCGGATCTGGCGGCGACCTGCCGCCATGTCGACGGCGTGGTGGCGCCGCGGCCGAAGGAGGGCGGCGGCTTCGATTTCCGCGGCGTCACGCCCGGTGGGCTGGCTCTGTTCGTGGAGTGCTACCGTGCCGGCTTCGATCTGGCGCTGGTGCCGCGCTACGACTTCGACCGGCACGGGGCGACGACGCTTGCCGCCAACAGCCGGGCACGGGTGGTCGCCGGCTTCTCGGAGACGGTCACGCCATGGAAGGCCGAGGGCAACCGCGGTTTCGACCGGGCCTTCACCCTGGCGCTGGCCCCGCCGCCCGGCCGGCACGAGGTGGAGCAGAATGCCGCCCTGCTGGAAGCGCTCGGCGCCCGTCCGGATCTTGGCCCGCTGGAAGTGAGCTTGACCGCGGAGGACCGCGAACAGGCACGTCGGCTGCTCGGCCCATCCGGCGGCCGTCCGCTGATCGCCGTCGCGCCCGGCGCCGCCAGCCCGCGGCGGGACTATCCGCTCGACCGGCTGACCGCCGTCGTTGCCGTCGTCGCGGCCGGGCTGGATGCACGGGTGGCCGTGCTGGGCACTGTGGCGGAGCGGCCGGCGGCTTTGGCCATGGCTGCCGCTCTGCCCGGCCGGATCGCCGACCTGACCGGCGCCACCGGCCTGAGGGTCGCGGCGGCGGCGATGGGCGAAGCGGTGCTGGCGATCGCCATGGATTCCGCTCCTGCCCATCTGGCAGCAGCGGCTGGCGTGCCGGTGGCGGTCTTTTCCTGCCATCCCGAGGGTGGCGACCCCAACCACATCCATGCGCCGGAGCGTTTCCGGCCCTGGACCGGGGGACGGGACGGGCGGGCGCTGGTCCTGCGTCCGGCCGCAGTGCCGCCCTGCACGACCGCCTGCATCGCGGCGGAGGCGCACTGCATCGCCGCCATCGACCCGAGCCATGCCGCAGGCCGCATCCTCGCCCTGGCCGCAGCCGAAGCGGAGGAGCGGCGATGACCGATCCCCGCCCCGGCGGAGTCGGTTGACGCTGCCGAAGGCAGCCTATCGCAAAGGTTGCTTTCGAAAAGGAAAGTGGGCGGACCCGCGGTCAAGCGGATCCGCCCGAGGCGAGGAGACTGAAGGCCGGCGCCCGAACGTGCCTTGTGAAGGTGCCGACGCTTCGGAGGACCGCCCGCGCGGACTGCGCGGCCGATCCGCCGAACCGAGCCGTCTCCTATCCCGTTACCCGGCGATCAGACCGCGCAGCTGCCGGTTGGCGACCGCCAGCATGGCGAGGTCGACCACCGGCTGGGCGCGCAGCTCGGCCAGAAGCTGTTCCACCCGGTCCACCACCAGGCTGCGGCTGGCGATCCAGCCATCGACCGCGGCGGCCTCGTCGCCTTCGCTCTCCAGCACGCGCACGGTCAGCGCGCTCTGGTGGGCGAACAGGTCGTCGACGATCGCGGCGACCGCCTGGCGCTGCCAGTGGTTGTCGACCTTGGCGCCGCTGGCGCGGTCGCGCAGCCATTCCAGGCCGAAGCGGCGGCCCAGCCCGAAATAGACCGAGGCGACCCCCTCGACCGCACGGCCGGTGCGCTCGGCGATCCGCACCAGATCGGGGGCGGCGGCCAGCACCGGCAATGCCGCGATCCGGCGGGCCAGATCCTCGGGCACGCCCTGGGCGATGGCATCGGCGACGCGGGCGGCAAGGCGGGAGGATTCCTCGGCATCGAGGAAACGGTCCAGCCCGGCAGCCAGAGCCTCCACCCCCGGACGGAAGGCGGCGGATTCGCCGCCCATGTCCAGCGGGTGCGGGCTGTGGGCCAGGAACCAGGCGACAGCCCGGTCCATCAGATGGACCGTCTCCAGCATCAGCGCGGTCTGCAGCGCCGCCGGAACGACGGTGTCGAGCGCGTCGATGGCGTCCCACAGCGGGCGCAGCTGGAACACGTCGCGGGCGATGGCATAGGCGCGGGCGACATCCGCCGGACCCAGGCCGGTCTTCTCCACCATGTCGCGGACGAAGGTCGGGCCGACGCGGTTGACCAGGCTGTTGGTGACGGCGGTCGCCACGATCTCGCGGCGCAGCCTGTGGCGGAAGATCGCATCGCGCTGGCCCTCGCGCAGCGGCTGCGGGAAGTATCGCAGCAGATCCTCGACCGTCGCCGGGTCGTCGGGCAGCTCCGACGCCAGCAGTTCGTCGTACAGCGTGATCTTGGCGTAGGCCAGCAGCACCGCCAGCTCCGGCCGGGTCAGGCCGCGGCGTTCCGCCATGCGCTGGGCCAGCTCCTCGTCGGTCGGCAGATACTCGATGGCCCGGTTCAGGCGGCCGGTCTTTTCCAGGTTGCGGATGAATCGGGCCTGCGCCTCCAGCAGCGACGCCCCTTGCGCCTCTGCGATGGTCAGCGCCTGGGTCTGGCGGTAATTGTCGGCCAGCACCAGCCCGGCAACCTCGTCGGTCATCGCCGACAGCAGCATGTCGCGCTGTTTCAGCGTCATGTCGCCGCGCGCCATGACGTCGCCCAGCAGGATCTTGATGTTGACCTCATGGTCGGAGGTGTCGACGCCGGCCGAATTGTCGATGGCGTCGGTGTTCAGCCGCACGCCCTTGCCGTCGCGTCCTTTTTGGGCGGCTTCGATGCGGCCGCGCTGGGTGACGCCCAGGTTGGCCCCCTCGCCGACCACCCTGGCGCGGATCTGCCCGCCGTCGACGCGCAGCGTGTCGTTGGCCTTGTCGCCAGCCTCGGCATTGGTCTCGGTGGACGCCTTGATGTAGGTGCCGATGCCGCCGAACCACAGCAGGTCGACCTCCGCCGTCAGCAGGCGGCGCATCAGCTCGGCCGGTGACAGGTGGGCCTGCTCGATGCCGAAGCGGGCGCGGACCTCGGCCGACAGCTCCACCGTCTTGGCGCTGCGGTCGATGATCATGGCGCCGCTCGACATCCGGCTGCGGTCATAGTCCGCCCAGGAGGAGCGGGGCAGGGCGAACAGCCGGTTGCGCTCCTCCCAGCTGGCCTCGGCGTCCGGATCGGGATCGAGGAAGATGTGGCGGTGGTCGAAGGCGGCCAGCAGGCGGATGTGGCGGGACAGCAGCATGCCGTTGCCGAACACGTCGCCCGACATGTCGCCGACGCCGACCACGGTGAAGTCGGTGGTCTGGATGTCGGTGCCCATCTCGCGGAAATGGCGCTTCACCGACTCCCAGGCGCCTCTGGCGGTGATGCCCATCGCCTTGTGGTCGTAGCCGGCCGATCCGCCCGACGCGAAGGCGTCGCCCAGCCAGAAGCCATGGTCGACCGATACCCCGTTGGCGATGTCGGAGAAGGTGGCCGTGCCCTTGTCGGCGGCGACCACCAGATAGGGGTCGTCGGCGTCGTGGCGCACCACGTCCTTCGGCGGCACGATCGAGCCGTCGGCGGCGAAATTGTCGGTGACGTCCAGCAGGCCGCGCATCAGGGTCTTGTAGCACTCGATGCCTTCGGCCAGCGCCGCCTCGCGTCCGGCGCTTGGGGCCGGCGGACGCTTGACGACGAAGCCGCCCTTGGAGCCCACCGGCACGATGACGGTGTTCTTCACCATCTGCGCCTTCATCAGCCCGAGGATCTCGGTGCGGAAATCCTCGCGCCGGTCGGACCAGCGGATGCCGCCACGGGCGACCTTGCCGCCGCGGAGATGGACGCCTTCCATGCGCGGGCTGTAGACGAAGACCTCGACCCACGGGCGCGGCAGCGGCAGCTCATCGATCGAGCCGCTGTCGAGCTTGAAGGATAGATGCGGCTTCGGCGCACCGCCCGCACCGGCCTGATAGGCGTTGGTGCGCAGGGTGGCGCGGACCAGGTTGGCGAAGCGGCGCAGGATGCGGTCGTCGTCCAGGTTGGTGACGGCGTCCAGCGCATCCTCGATCTGCTCCAGGATATGCGCCTCGCCCTTTTTCGTGTCCGTTGGGGCGGACCGGGCCTGCGGGTCGAAGCGGGCGGCGAACAGCCGGGCCAGCAGGCGCGCGGTCTGCGGATGGGCGGACAGCGTCGCCTCGAGCGTGTCCTGGGCGTAGGCGAAGCGGGCCTGCTTCAGGTACTTCGCATAGGCGCGCAGCACCGTGACCTCGCGGCCCGTCAACCCGGCGCGCAGGACCAGCCGGTTGAAGCCGTCATCCTCCATCCGGCCGTCCCAGATGTCGGCGAAGGCCTCCTGGAAGGTCTGCTTGACCTTGACGCAGTCGACCGGCATCCCGGTCTGGGTACGGGCGGCGAAGTCGTGGATCCAGACCGAGGGGACCGCCGACGCACCGCCGGCCGGGCGCACCTCGTAGGGCTGCTCGGTGATGACCTTCAGGTCCATGTGCTCCAGCATCGGCAGCACGTCGGACAGCGGCACCGGCCGGCCCTGGTGGTAGATCTTGACGTGCAGCTCGTCGCTGTCGGCCTCCAGCGGGTGGAACAGCACGATGCCGAGCCGCTGTTCGGTGAGCGCGCGTTCGATCTGGCCGATGTCGTGCACCGCGGATTCCGCGGAGAAGATCTCGCGGTAGCCGGCGGGGAAGGCGTCGGCGTAGCGGCGCAGGCGGGCGTTGCCGATCTCCTCGCCGTGTGCTTCGACCAGCGCATCGCGCAGCCGATCGGCCCAGCTGCGGGAGACCTGGACCAGCCGTGCCTCGATCTCGCCGACGTCGACGGCGGGAACCTTGCCCGGCTCGGTCTTCACCATCAGGTGCAGGCGGGCGAGCGCGCTGTCCGACAGCTGGGTATGACTGGAGGCGCAGGCTCCCTGGTAGGCGGACTCGAGCAGCGCCTGGATCTTGCGGCGGAGCACGGTGTCGTAGCGGTCGCGCGGCACGAAGACCAGGGCGGAGACGAAGCGCTCGAACGGATCGCGGCGGATGAACAGGGCGAGGCGCTGGCGTTCCTGCAGGTGCAGGATGCCGAGCGCGGTCTCGTAGAGCTCGTCCGACGGGGTCTGGAACAGCTCGTCGCGCGGGAAGGTTTCCAGGATGTTCAGCAGCGCCTTGCCGTCATGACCCTGCGGGTCGAAGCCGGCGCGCGCCATGACGCGGGCGACCTTGCGGCGCAGGAACGGGATCTCGCGCGGGCTGCGGTTGTAGGCGACCGAGGTGAACAGCCCGACCGCCAGCGTGCCCCCCACCACCTTGCCCCGGTCGTCGAAGCGCTTGACCAGGATGGCGTCGAGCGGCACCGCGCGGTGGACGGTGGCCTGCCGGGTGCCCTTGGTCACCAGCAGGGCGCGCGGCTGGTGCAGGAAGGCACGGATTTCGGCGGGCAGCACGGCGGCGTGGCCATGCTCGTCGAACACGGTGATCTCCGGATCGCGCAGCACGCCGAGCCCGCTGCCTTCGACCAGTTCCAGCCAGGGATCGCCGTCGCCGTCGCCGAGGGTGGCGATGTACTGGCGGCTGCCCAGCAGCGTCATGTTGCCGTCGTCGACCCAACCCAGGAAATCGGCGGCCTCCTTCGACTCCTCCGCATCCGGGGCGTTGGCGATGCCGTCGCGGGCGGTGCGGACACGCTCGCGCATCGGCGTCCAATCCTCCACCGCGGCGCGGACGTCGGCCAGCACCCGCTCGATCCCCTCGCGCAGCCGGGCCTGGGCGTCGGGATCCGACAGCGGATCGATCGAGCAGTGCATGAAGGATTCGTCGCGCGCGCCGTCCCGTGCCTCGCCCGGTTCCAGCAACTCGGCGATGCGGCCTTCGGCATCGCGGACGACGCGGGTGACGGGATGGATGACGAGATGGACGGTGACGCCCTGCCGGTTCAGCTCCGCCGTGACGGAATCGACCAGGAAGGGCATGTCGTCGTTGACGATCTCCACCACCGAGCGTTCGGATTGCCAGCCATGCTCGTCCAGGCGCGGGGTATAGACCCGCAGCTTGGGCGCGCCGGCCTCTCGCTGCTGCCCCCATTGCCACATCGCCAGCGCCGCGCCGTAGAGCTGTTCCGGCGTGGCGCGCAGCAGGTCGTCCGGGGGCACGTTGGCGTAGAAGCGCTTGACGAAGCGCTCCGCCCGCGCGTTCGGAACCCGGCTGCGCACCAGTTCGGCCAGTTGCTGCCGCAAGTCGCCCGCCAGATCCTTCGTCGCCGTCCGCATGATGGTGGATGTCTCCTCTCGGTATTCTTAGGAATGGTACTACCACCCCCAAACCGACAATTCGACGGCAAATAAACGGCAGGATTTCTGACCAAGCGGCGATTTTTACTCCTTTGGGGGTATTTCTCCAAAGATTCGGACAATCCAGTCACATATCCGCCGAATTTATCCAAAGCGCATTGACATCCCGTCCATCGCTGGCTCCGCGGCAAAGGCGCACAGTGCCCATCTGCCGCACCTCCCGGTGGTCACTCCCTTGCCGGAAACGGGTGGAAGCCGAATCGATCCGGTGCGGCAGCGGCTTTGCCGGCAAATCGTTGGCGGAGACGGGATGCGCGCGACAAAAAATGGCAGCATTGCTGACCGAATGGCTTTGCCGATCAAGACGGGGCATTTCCCGACAATGTATCGACAAGACGGTGGGCGTGGGTGTCATGCCGGCGGCACTGGTCATTGGCCTGTGCCGCTGGAGGGCTGCGGCCTTACCCCCAGCCCTCCTCGATTGGCAGTTTCCCGAGCCCATATTCTCGTCCATTGCCGGACTGCTTGTAGCCTCCGGAACGCGCATGGGGATCCCGGGCGGGATGGTTGATATGGACCTGCCCGGACCGGATTCTGCGGGCGGCCAGACCGCCGCGAGCCGGGACGTCCCTGCTACGAACAAGTTCTGACAGATCGACGAAGCGGAAGCCGTTAGCACTGGTCGGCAGGTCGGGAAAAAGGTACGATGGTCCGACTGCCCGACGTTGTTCGATCCGTCGACCGGGTCGATGCAGAGCTTTGGAGCCAAGAGGACGCATCCTTGATTGAAAACAGTCCCATGGTCTTCGAGAAAGTCGATGTTCAGCCGGCCTATCATCTGGTGGCTTCGAACATTGAAAAATGCATCATGCAAGGGATCTACAAGGTTGGGCAGCAGTTGCCCTCCGAATTGGATCTCGCCAAGCAACTCGGGGTCAACCGTTCCACCGTGCGCGAAGCGATTCGCGTGCTGGAGCAGAGCGGGCTCGTGTTCCGCAAGAGCGCCCGCCGTCTGGTCATCAGCCTGCCACGGGAACAGGTGCTGGCCTCCCGTGTCAGCCAGGCCATGATCCTGCACGAGATCACATTCCTCGAATTGTGGGAAACCATGCTGCCGCTGGAGGTGCGCGCGGCGGAACTGGCGGCGATCCGCGCGACAGACGAGGAGATCGAACGGCTCGAGGTCAATCTTCGGGAAACCGCCGATTGCCTGGAGCATGAACAGAAGCTCGTCGCCCTGGACATCGAATTCCACCTCCTGGTCGCCAAGGCGTCGCGCAACCGCGCTCTGCTGCTGGCGCGGGAGCCGATCGGCCTGCTGTTCTACCCCGCCTTCTATCAGGTGATGTCGCGGCTGAATGCCAAGGATCGCCTGCTCTCCGCCCACCGGGAAGTCGTAAACGGAATCCGCAACCGCGATCCCAAGCATGCTGCGCAGTGGATGGAAAAGCACATCAAGGATTTCCGGCGAGGTTACGAGCTGGCTGATCTCGACATGAACCAGCCGGTCGACAACAGCAGCTATTTCGAATGACCGGGGGCCGCCGTCAGGCGCGGCGGCGGCTGCGGACCACCTGCTCCATCGACGTCGCGTGAAGGCCCGCCTTCACGGCGTCATAGGCGGTCATGTTCACGGTGCGGACCAGCGGCCGCCAGCCACCGGAATCGTCCGGTTCCAGGTCGATGATGTTGAGGCCGGCGTAATCCTGCTCCAGAGCCGCCAAGGCGGCCAACCCGCAGCCGAGGGCGTGGCACAGGATGGCGCGGTTCACGCCGTCGTGCGCGACCAGCAGCAGGGACCGCCAGTCCGGTGCGGCGACCAGCCGGTGGAAGGCCGCGCCCACCCGTTCGGCGAAGGCGGCGAAGGCGTCGCCGCCAAGGAACCGTCCCCCCTCCTCGCCGCAAGGCGAGTAGGCGCTGGCCAGCCGCTCCTCGATGCCGTCCACCGGCAGATCCCGCAGCCGGCCGCCGCGGATTTCACGGAAGCCGTCATCCTCCTCCAGCGGCAGCCCACGCCCGGCGATGAGGATCCCGGCGGTTTCCCGCGTGCGTGGCAGGCCGGAGCACACCGCCCGATCGATGGGGACAGCGGCCAGATGAAGGGCGAGCGCCTCCACCTGCTTCCGCCCGGCCGGCGTCAGCGCGACGTCGCGCGGGTTGTGCGGCTGTCCCGACCGGTCGAAATACGCCACCTCCCCGTGCCGTACCAGATGGACCCGGCGGCGGACCGTCTCCTGCCCCGTCATCCTGCCCGCCTCACTTCGGCTGCATGCGCAGCGCGGCGTCGAGCCGGATGACCGACCCGTTCACCATCGGATTCCCGACGATGGACAGGACCATGCGGGCATACTCCTCCGGCTTGCCGAAGCGGTGGGGGAACGGGATGTTGGCGACGATGGCGTCCTGGACCTCCTGCGGCATGGCGGTGACCATTGGCGTTCCGAACAGGCCGGGCGCGATCGCCGCCACCCGCACGCCGTGGCGGGCCAGTTCGCGGGCGGCCGGAAGGGTCAGGGAGGCGACGCCCCCTTTCGACGCCGCATAGGCGGCCTGTCCGATCTGCCCCTCGTAGGCGGCGACCGACGCGGTGTTGACGATCACGCCGCGCTCCCCGTCCTCCAACGGCTCCAGCGTCGTCATGGCCGCGGCGGCGAGCCGCATCAGGTTGAAGGTGCCGATCAGATTGACCGACACGACGCGGGCGAACTCGTCGAGCGGCTGGGGCCCGTCGCGGCCGACGATGCGGCCGGCCGGAGCGATGCCGGCGCAGTTGACCAGGATGCGTGCCGGTCCGTGGGCGGCGGTGGCCATGGCCACCGCGCATTCGGCCGAGGAGGCGTCGGTGACGTCGCACGGAATGGCGATGCCGCCGGTTTCCGCGGCAACCGGCGCCAGACGTTCGGCGGACAGATCGAGCAGCGCGACCTTCGACCCGGCGGCGGCGAAGGCCCGTGCGGTGGCGGCGCCAAGGCCGGAGGCCGCGCCGGTGACGATGACGGGATGGGTCGACGGATTCATGTCCGGCTGTCCTCGACGATGGGGAGCGGAGGGGGAGGTCGGAAGCCGACGAAGCGCGCGACGCCGTCCGCCGGCTCGCTGGAAACCGTCGGAGCGGTCATGGGGTGGCGCCATGGGCTGCGAATTCGCGCGCTTTCAGTTCCCGGCGCAGGATCTTGCCGCTCGGGTTCTTCGGCAATTCGTCGACGAACTCGATGCGGCGCGGGTACTTGTACGGGGCGGTGAGGGTCTTGACGAAGTCCTGCAGCTCCTTCACCAGCTCGGGCGAGCCGGACAGGCCGGCGCGCAGCACGACGAAGGCCTTGACCACCTCGCCGCGCTCCTCGTCCGGGCTGGGCACGGCGGCGACCTCCTGGACGGCCGGATGCTCGATCAGGGCGTTCTCGACCTCCAGCGGGCCGATCCGGTAGCCGGCAGAGTTGATCAGATCGTCATTGCGGCCGAGATAGTGGAAATAGCCGTCGGCATCCAGCGTCGCCCTGTCCCCGGTCAGGAACCAGCTGCCGTCCGGCCCCTCCAGGCGGCTGTCGGCGGTGCGTTCCGGATCCTTCCAGTAGCCCAGCATGACCTGCGGGTTGGGCAGCCCGACCGCCAGCAGGCCGGGGGTGTCGGGCGGCAGCCGGCGGCCCTCCTCGTCGATCACCGCGATGTCGGACCCGGGCGCGGCGCGGCCCATCGAGCCCGGACGAGGCTGGTCCGCCGCCATGGTCAGCACGGTCATCAGCGTCTCGGTCTGGCCGTAGGCCTCGCGCAGCGGCACGCCGGTCAGCGCGGTCCAGCGATTGACCACCGCCGGGTTCACCGACTCCCCGGCGGAGATCGCCTGGCGCAGCGCCGACAGGTCGAGGCCGGCGACGTCCTCCTGCACCAGGCGGCGGAATTCGGTGGCGGCGGCGCAGAAGACATTCACGCGGTGGCGCACCATCCGCTCGAAGCGCGCGCGCGGGTCGAAGGGACCGTCGTGGAAGACCACCGCCGCTCCCCGGCTCCAGGGGCCGAACAGGATGCTGGTGCCGGCCTTGCTCCAACCGGTGTCGGCGGTGCACCACATGACGTCGCCGCGCTGGAGCCCATGCCAATGCTCGGCCGAGACGCGCCAGGCGTAGAGCGCGCGGGCCGCGTGGGTGACGCCCTTGGGATGGCCGGTCGAGCCGGAGGTGTAGAAGAGGATCGCGGGGTCTTCCGCCTGGACCGCCGCCGGGACGAAGGCGTCCGGCGCCTCCTCCAGCGCTGCCGCCCAGCTGGTCCAGCCCGTCGGCGGATCGCCCACGGCGATGCGCAGCGCCGGCATCCCGGCGATGGCGGCAAACTTCGCGGTCGAAGCCGCCGTCGTCACCACCGCCCGCGCTTCGGAATGGGCGAGGCGGTAGGCGATGTCCCGCTCGGTCAGCATCTCGATGCAGGGAATCGGGATGGCCCCCAGCTTCAGGCAGCCGACCAGGGCGATCTGCCATTGGGGAATGCGCGGCAGCATGACCAGCACCCGGTCGCCCTTGGCGATGCCGCGCGCGGCCAGCGCGTTGGCGAAGCGGTTGGTCAGCCGCGCCATGTCGGCGTAGCTGTAGCGCTCCTCCTTTCCCGCCGCATTCGACCAGAGCAGCGCGGTCAGCGCCGGGTCGGCGGCGTGGCGGTCGACGACATCGGCCCCGAAGTTGAAGGTTTCCGGAACGTTCCACGCGAAGGGCTGGCCGGGCGCGGTGGTGGTGGGCATGGCGTTTCCTCCCCCTTTGGGCGGGTTGATGCGCGCTTGTGGGCGGTCTTGATTGCCGCTGGCGCCTATAGGACCTTATCCGCGCGCAGCCGCGCGACATCGTCGCCGCCATAGCCGAGCGTGGCCAGAATTTCGTCGGTGTGCTCGCCCAGCAGCGGCGGCGGCGTGCGCAGCCGCCCGGGCGTGCCGGAGAACTTGATCGGGAATCCCAGCTGCGGGATCCGGCCCTCCACCGGATGGTCCATATGCAGAAGCATGTCCCGGTGCTTGAGCTGGGGGTGCTCGAACGCCTCGCTCATGCTGTTGACAGGGGCGACCGGCAGGTCGGCGGGGCCGAGCAGATCCATCCACTCGGCGCAGGTCCGGCTCGCCATCAGGTCGCCGACCCGCGCCATCTGGGCGGCGGCCTCCGCCCCCTCCGGCCACTGCCGGTCCTTCAGATCCCCAAGTCCGGCCAGATCGCAGAAGCGGTGCCAGAAATTCTCCTCGATGCAACCGAGCGTGATGCAGCGGCCGTCGGCGCAACGGAAGACGTTGTAGCAGGGCGCCTGGCCGAGGAAGCGGCGCTCGCCGCCCTTGGGCTCGATGCCGGCGAAGAAGCGGTCGGCGGCGTGGTAGGCAAGCCAGGCAACCACCCCGTCGGTCATCGAGACGTCGACGAACTGGCCGCGCCCGGTGGCCTGCCGGGCGAGCACCGCCGCCAGGATGCCGAAGGCCGCCATCAGCGAGCCGCCGCCCTGGTCGGCGATCGACAGGCCCGGCACGATGGGATCCTCCCCGGCCCTGCAGAACAGCGGCAGGGCGCCGGCGATCGCCATGTAGTTGAGGTCGTGGCCGGGAGCCCTGGCGAAGGGACCGTCCTGCCCGAAGCCGGAGATCGCGCAATAGACCAGACGGGGGTTGTCGCGGGCCAGCGTCTCGTAGCCGACGCCCAGCCGGTCCATCACGCCGGGCCGGAAGCCCTCGACCAGCACGTCGGCCCGGAGGGCGAGCCGCTTCAGGATCGCCTTGCCCTCCGCGGTCTTCAGGTTCAGCGTGACGCTCTTCTTGTTGCGGTTCAGCAGCAGGAAGGAGCCTGATTCCGCGACGTTCAGCGGTTCGAAGGCGCGGTTGTAGTCGCCGCGTCCGGGCTCCTCGATCTTGACGACCGTGGCTCCCAGATCGGCGAGGAGCTGGGTGCAGAAGGCGCCGGGCAGCAGGCGGGTCAGGTCGAGCACGACCAGCCCGGCCAGCGCCTCGGCAGCGGGGGGAGCGGTGGGGGAGGGGGCGGCCGTCATTGCGCGGTCCACCCGCCATCCACCAGGATGCTGTGTCCGGTGACATAGGCCGAGGCGGACGACGCCAGGAACACGGCGGCGCCGATCAGCTCGTCGGGACCGCAGAAGCGGCCCATCGGCGTCTGGCCGAGCAGGCGGCGGGAAATCTGCTCGTGTTCGCGGACGCCGGCGGTCAGGTCGGTTTCGACGAAGCCGGGGGCGATGCTGTTGACCCGGACGCCGGAGGCCGCCCAGTCGATGGCAAGCGACTTGGTCATCATCTCCAGCCCGCCCTTGGCCGCGCAGTAGGGCAGCGTCTTGCGCAGGCCGACATGGCCGCCGACCGAGCTGATGTTGATGATGCTGCCCGTTCCGCGCTCCACCATCGCGGCGCCGAAATGGCGGCAGCAATGGAAGACGCCGCCCAGATTGATGTCGACGATCGGCTGCCAGTCCTCGCGGGTCAGCGTTTCGGCCGCCTTGTAGGTCGGATTGATGCCGGCGTTGTTCACCAGCACGTCGATCCGCCCGTGCCGTTCCAGGACGGCGGCGAGCAGTGCCGCCACCTCCTCCTCGCGCGCGACGTCGGCGGCGTGCCACCAGACCTTGGCGCCCTGGGCGTCCATCTCCCCGGCGGTGGCGGCCAGCGTGGCGGTGTTGCGGCCGCTCAGGACGATCTCCGCCCCGAAGCCGGCCAGTCCCCCGGCGATCGAGCGGCCGATGCCGCGCCCGCCGCCGGTGACCACCGCCACCTTTCCGGTCAGGTCGAACAGGCCGGCCATGCGCCGCTGCAGGGTGGGCGTCGAAACGGCGCTCATTGCACGCCCTCCCGCGCCAGCTTGCGCGCGATGCTCCAGCGGTGGACTTCGGACGGGCCGTCGTAGATGCGGAAGGGACGAACCTCGCGGAAGATGCGCTCGACCACCGTGTCGCGGGTGGTGCCGAGCCCGCCCAGCACCTGCAGGCTGCGGTCGACCACGCGCCAGATGGCCTCCGAGCAGATCACCTTGGCCACGCTCGATTCATGGCGCCCCTTGCCGCCCTGGTCGAGCACCCAGGCGGCGTGCGCGACGACCAGCCCGCAGGTGTGAAGATCCAGCTCGTTGTCCGCAAGCTGGAAGCCGATCCCCTCATGGTCGATCAGCGCCTTGCCGAAGGCGCGGCGTTCGCGGGCGTAGGCGGTGGCGACGTCGTGGGCGCGGTGCGCGGCCCCCAGCCAGCGCATGCAGTGGGTCAGCCGGGCCGGCGCCAGCCGGACCTGGGCGTAGCGGAAGCCCTCGCCTTCGCGACCCAGCACATCCTCCTCCGGAACGACAAGATCCTGGAAGGACACCACGCAATGGCCGCCTGGGAAGCTCTGGTCCAGCGTGTCGAGCGTGCGCTCGATCACGATGCCCGGCCGGTCCATGTCGGCGAGGAACATGGTGGCGCGCGGTTCGCCGTCGGGAGAGTCCTCGTCGCGCGCCATGACGATGCAGGCGCCCGCACCCTCGGCGCCGCTGATCAGCCATTTGGTGCCGTTGATCACGTATCCGCCGGGGGTTCGGCGGTAGCTGGTGAGCAGCAGCGACGGGTCGGAGCCGGCGCCCGGATGCGGCTCGGTCATCGCGAAGCAGGAGCGGATCTCGCCGAGCGCCAGGGGGGCGAGCCAGCGGCGCTTCTGCCGCTCGTCCGCCACCTGCTCCAGCAGATGCATGTTGCCTTCGTCGGGCGCGGCGATGTTGAGCGCCAGCGGTCCCAGCAGCCCGTAACCGGCCGCTTCGAACACAACCGCCTTGCCGCGGTGGTCGAGCCCCAGCCCGCCCCACTCCCCGGGCATGTGCGGGGCGAGCAGCCCGGCGTCGCGGGCCAGCGCGTTCAGCTCACGGCGGAATTCGTCGGACGGCCCGTGCGGGCCCTGGCGCGGGTCGTTTTCGAGAGGGATGAGGGCGTCGCGTACGAAGGACCGGGTGCGGTCCCTCAACGCGATCAGGTCGGGCGGCAGCGAGAAGTCCATCGGGGGTTCCTGTCCCTGGCAATGATCGTCGTGGAACGGGGGCGTTTCAGAAGCCGCGCCCTTGGGCGATGTCGTGGGTGAAATCGAACAGGCCGAGCGCGAGGGCGCCGAAGCCGGCGTAGCGCGGGTCGCTGGTGGTGCCGCTGCGGTAGCGGCCGTGGAGCTGCTGGAAGACCACCGCCAGCTTGAAAAGGGCGAGCACGCGATGGAACCGGAAGTCCGCCAGGTCGCGGCCGGTGCGGGCGGCGTAGCGTTCCGCCGCGTCCCGCCGGCTCGGGAAGCCGAAGCGCGCCGTCGGCATCTGCGCCAGATCGTGCATCGCCGGCGGATCGCCGGCTTCCGTCCAGTAGCTGAGCAGGGTGGCGAGATCGAAGAGCGGGTCGCCGCGCGTGCCCTGGTCCCAATCGAGGATCGCGACCGGTTCCAGCCTGTCGGGGTCGAGGATCAGGTTGTCCAGCTTGAAATCGTTGTGCAGCAGGGTCGGCGGGCCGGGCCGGACCCGGTTCAGCCGGTCCGCCAGCCAGCCAGCCAGCTCGACGGCCGGCGGCGGCGGGCCGTCCGGTCCGGCGGAGAGATGGGCACGCCTGATCCAGCCGGCGACCGCGCGGTCGAGGAAGCCGTCCGGCCTCCCGAACCCGTCGAGCCCGACGGCGGCCGGATCGACGGCGTGGATGTCGGCCAGGGCGTCGACCAGCAACGGTCCCAGCCGGGCGCCCGCCGCAGGCCGCCGCTCCAGCGGCGGCGGCGCGGCGCCGGCCAGCGTCACGCCCGGCCGGTATTCCAGCAGAATGAAGGGATGGCCGGCGACGCCGGCATCCTCGCACAGATGCAGGCTCTTCGGCGCCAGCGGCAGGGCACGCCACAGCCGGCTGAGGATGCGGTGCTCGCGGGCCATGTCGTTGGCGCCCGGCGGCAGCGGTCCGGGCGGCGGCGAGCGCAGGACGGCCGGGTTCCCGTCGACCGAGACCAGGAAATTCAGGTTGGCCAGTCCGCCGCTGAACTGGCGGGGCTGGGTTTCGCGGTCGAGCCGCAGCCCGTGCGCCGCCAGGTGGGCGGTGACCGCCGCCCAATCCAGTCGGGCGGTCTCATCGGGCGCGCGGAACATCGAATCTTCAAGCGGCATGGTCGATCCGGAGCAGGGGCATGGAGCGGGCGGCGGGGTTGCCGGCCAGCCTCGGCGCATTTATAGTCGGACTATCGGATCGTAGATTCAAAATTTGCTGAACGTCAAGAGGCTTGGGAGGGCAAAAAATAGCGAAAATTACGCCTAATACCGCGTTGCAGTGCGGAATATTGTGCGACACAAAAAATCAAGCCTCGCCGAAAGCCGCTTGACAGCGAATGATCACGGCAGCAATAGTTCGATTGTCCGACGATAAATGCAGCACAGGCCGCTCCTCAAGGGTGAGCGGCCGGGCCTTGCGCCCTGAAAAATGCTCCGGACCGCTCCATAAGGCCGCTTCCCGATCACCCTCTCTCGAAGCGAAGGGCAAGACATGCTGGGACACATCATCGGCTGGGCGCACACCCGCTTCGGCAAGTTGGATGGCGAAAACCTGGAATCGCTGGTGGTCCGCGTCGCCGCCGATGCGATCGCCGACGCCGGGCTGGACCCCGCCGACATCGACGAGATCGTCGTCGGCCATTTCAACCAGGGGCTCGATCCGCAGGGGTTCCCGGCTTCGCTCGCCCTTCAGGCCGACGGCGCGCTGCGCTTCAAGCCGGCGACCCGCGTCGAGAACGCCTGCGCCACCGGCTCCGCCGCGATCCGTCAGGCTGCCATGGCCATCGGCTCCGGGCGGGCACGGTCGGTGCTGGTGGTGGGCGTCGAGAAGATGACGGCGGCCCCGGCCGCGCAGGTGCAGGCGTCGCTGGCGTCGGCCAGCTATCTGGCGGAAGGGGACGGCGGCGACCTGTCCTTCGCCGGGATCTTCGGGCGCATCGCACAGCTCTATTTCCAGCGCTACGGCGACCGGTCGGACGCGCTGGCGCGCATCGCCGCCAAAAACCACCGGAACGGCGCGGCGAACCCGCTGGCCCATATGCAGAAGGATCTGGGATTCGAGTTCTGCCGGACGGTGTCCGACCGCAACCCGCTGGTCGCCGGTCCGCTGCGCCGGACGGATTGTTCGATGGTGTCCGACGGGGCGGCCGCGCTGGTGCTGGTCCATGGCGACGTCGCGGTGGGCGCAGCCAAATCGGTCGGGCTGCGGGCGCAGGCGCAGGCCAACGACGTCCTGCCGATGGGCGGGCGCGACATGACCCGTTTCGAGGGCTGTGCGGTCGCCTGGAACAAGGCGCTGGCGCAGGCCGCGCTCGGGCTCGGCGATCTCGATTTCGTCGAGACGCACGATTGCTTCACCATCGCCGAACTGATCGAGTATGAGGCGATGGGACTGACGCCGCCGGGCGAGGGGCACCGCGCCCTGCTGGAGGGCTGGACCGAGGTCGGCGGGCGGCTGCCCGTCAATCCATCGGGCGGGCTCAAGGCCAAGGGGCATCCGATCGGCGCGACCGGCGTGTCGATGCATGTGATGACCGCCATGCAGTTGATGGGGACGGCCAGCGGCATCCAGGTTCCGGGGGCGACGAAGGGCGGCATCTTCAACATGGGCGGCGCCGCGGTCGCCAATTACGTCAGCGTGCTGGAACGCGTGCGCTGAGTCCCTGCGGCCGCATCCGAACAAAAAACCGATAAACGAGAATTCTGGAGGAAACGGCATGAAAGCGGCGTTCATCGCCGCCGTGGCGTCGGGCATCGCCTTGGGCGGCCCGGCGGCGGCGCAGATTTCGGATGAAACCGTCAAGATCGGCGTGCTGAACGACCGGTCGGGCCTGTACGCCGACCTCGGCGGCGAAGGGTCGGTCGTCGCCGCGCGAATGGCGGTGGAGGAGTTCGGCGGCAAGGTCGCCGGCAAGCCGGTCGTCATCGTCAGCGCCGACCATCAGAACAAGCCGGACATCGGTTCGGCCATCGCCCGTGAATGGATCGACCGGGACGGGGTGGACGCCATCGTCGACGTTCCGCATTCCGCCACCGCGCTCGGCGTGCTCAGCGTCACCCGCGAGAAGAACCGGATGCTGATGCTGTCGGGGCCGGCGCTGACCGAATTCACCGGCAAGCAGTGCGCGCCGACCACCATCCACTGGACCTACGACAGCTATTCGATGGCCAACGTCACCGCGCGGGCCTCGGTCAAGCGCGGTGGCGACACCTGGTTCTTCCTGACCGGCGACAACGCCGGCAGCCATTCGCAGGAGCGCGACGGCATCGCCTTCGTCGAGAAGGCCGGCGGCAAGGTCGTGGGCACGGTCCGCCATCCGCTGAACACGCTGGATTTCTCTTCCTTCCTTCTGCAGGCGCAGGCGTCCAAGGCCAAGGTCATCGGGCTCGCCAACGCCGGCGGCGACACGGTGAACGCGATCAAGCAGGCCGCCGAGTTCGGCATCGTGCAGGGCGGCCAACGGCTGGCCGGGCTGCTGATCTTCATCACCGACGTCCACTCCATCGGCCTGAAGGACGCCCAGGGCCTGATGTTCACCGAATCCTTCTACTGGGACATGGACGAGAAGACGCGCGCCTGGTCGCGGAAATTCATGGAGAAGTTCGGGGGTCGCGCGCCGACCGCGGCGCAGGCCGGAGTCTACAGCGCCGTGCGCCACTATCTGAAGGCGGTCGAGAAGGCGGGCACCGACGACTCCCCGACCGTGTCGAAGACCATGAAGGAGCTTCCGGTCAACGACATGTTCAGCAACGACTTCAAGATCCGCGCCGATGGCCGCGTCGTTCGCGACATGTACCTGTTCGAGGTCAAGAGCCCCGCGGACTCCAGGACTCCCTGGGACTATTACAAGGTGCTGGCCCGTGTGCCGGGCGAGGAGGCCTATCGACCGATGGCCGAGGGCGGTTGCCCGCTGGTCGGACCCTGACGGCCGGTTCGGGCCAGGCCGTCCGCCGGGAGCGAGACGCCGCGTCTCGCCCCCAACCACGCAGAGCACCGGGAAAGCGAGGGTGGATATGATCGAGAGCGCCGAGCTTGTGACGGGTGGCGCCCTGGCCCTGTTGCGCCAGCCGGACGTCCACTACGGCGTGCGGCTGGGCGGGAGGCTGGGCGCCATCGTGGCGGAGCGGGCCTGCACGCGGGTCCTGCCGGTGGTGACCGGCTCGCTGCGCCGCCATCCGCTGGTGCTGGAGGCCTTGGCCTCCCTGGGGCCGGCAGCCCTGCCGGTGTTCGACGGGCTGAAGCCGCACACGCCGTTCGAGGTGGTGCTGGCGCTCGCCGCCGCGATCGGTCGTACGAAGCCGGACCTGATCCTGGTGATCGGCGGCGGCAGCGCGCTCGACGCCGCCAAGGTCGGAACGCTGGCGGCGGCTGGCGGAGCGACGGACCGGGAGTCGTTGCTGGCGCTGCGCGCCGTGCCCGATGCCGGCGGGACGATCCGGCCGTCGCCGGTGACGCGGCCGATGCCCATCCTGGCCGTGCCCACCACCCTCTCGGCGGCCGAGTTCGGCATGATCGCCGGGGCGACGGACGGCGTCACCGGGATCAAGCACCTGTTCAAATCGGACAGCCTCGCGCCGGACATCGTGCTGTTCGACCCCTGGCTGGCCGGCGACACGCCGCGCGACCTGTGGCTGTCCACGGGGGTTCGGGCGCTCGATCACGGCATCGAGACCGTCCTGTCGCGCGACGCCAATCCCTTCACCGACGCGCTCGCCTTGCGCGGTCTGGGCCTGCTGTCCGATGGGCTTCGGCGTTCGGCCGGACCGGACGGCGGTGTGGGCGCGCGGCATCTCGGACAGCAGGGCGCCTGGCTGGCGGGGGCGGGCATCGGGCGCATTCGCTTCGGGGCCAGCCATGGGCTGGGGCACCAGCTGGGTGCGGTCGCCGGGGTGCCGCATGGCCTGACCTCCTGCGTGCTGCTGCCGGCGGTGCTGGCCTATGACCGGCCGGTGTCGGAGGAGCGGCAGCGCTGGATCGCCGCGGCCTGTGGCGGGGCAGGGCGATCCGCGGATGCCGTGGTGCGCGACCTCATCGCGTCGCTGGGGCTGCCGACCCGCCTGTCCGAATTGGGGGTGCCGAAGGACTGCCTGCCACGCGTGGCGGAAAGCGCGCTCGGCAATGCCTTCGTCCGGGCGAACCTTCGTCCGGTGACGACCCTGGAGGATGTGATGGAAATACTTCAAGAGTCATATTGACCCATGTACATATTGTATATAGTTTATTGCAATTCGACTAATTTTATTATTAAAGCCAACGATCAATATTCTGGACTGTATCCCGGTCCTGAGGCTTTGACTTAACAAATTCCGTACTGACTTTGAAATGCCGGGCGGCGTGGGTTTGCCCAATATTGAAGACGCCTCATTTTATGACTGACGAGTCATCAATCATCGAATACGTCCTGGGGAGGATTGCAATGGCATGGCGCGCGCTTCGACCGGAGCGGAGGATAGGGCCGACGATCGCGGACGCGCCGTTGCGCCGACGCACCGGCACCCGGTTGGCCCGCGGGCTGCTTCTGTGCGGGCTGCTCGGCGCCACTCCCTTCCTGCTGCCGGAGTATGAACTCCACACGCTCAACCTCGTGCTGGTGAATGTCCTTCTGGCGATCGGCACGAATCTGGTCGTCGGGGTGGCGCGGCAATTCGCCCTGTCGACCGGCGCGCTGTTCGGGGTGGGGGCCTATGTGGCGGCGCTGGCGCAGATGCGCCTCGGGCTGCCCTTCCTGACGGCGCTGCCCCTGGCGGTGCTGGCCGCCATGGCGGTGTCGGCGGCGGTCAGCCTCGTTGCGTGGCGGTCCGGCGGCCTCTATCTGGCGATGATCACCTTCGGCTTCGGTGAGATCTTCCAGTTCGTCCTGGTCCATGCCGACGCGCTGACCAACGGGCCGGACGGGCTGGCCGTCCCGCGTCCGGTCGTCGCCGGGGTGGCGCTGACGGGGCAGGCGGACATGGCGCTGCTGTTCCTGCCGCTGACTGCGGTCGCGATCCTGCTCTACCGGCTGATGGAGACGGGACGGATCGGGAGGGTCCTCACCGCGCTGGGCGATTCGGAGGTGGCGCTCGCCAGCGTCGGTTACAACGTGCAGGGCGCGAAGACGCTCGCCTTCGCCATCCAGGGCGCCTATGCCGGCCTCGCCGGGGCGCTCTACGCCGCGATGATCGGCTTCATCGATCCCTATTCCTTCAATCTGGGGGTGACGCTCCAGCAATTGACGGCGATCGCCATCGGCGGCTTCGGCAGCCTTGCCGGCGCGGCGGTCGGCGCCGCCGCCCTGACCCTGATCGAACGGGTCGTCATGGATTTCGCCGGGCTGAAGGAGGTCGCCTACGGCCTCGCCCTGCTCGCCGTCTTCCTGATCTTCCCCGGGGGGCTGGCCGGCCTGATGTTTCGCAAAGGGAGGGTGTCGGCATGACCGCGCGGCCTTCCGACGAACCGCTTCTGGAGGTGAGCGGGCTGGGCGTCCGCTTCGGCGGGCTGACGGCGGTGGCCGACGTCGGCTTCGCCATCGGGCGCGGCGAGATCCACGCCCTGATCGGCCCCAACGGAGCGGGCAAGAGCACGGTCATCAACTGCGTCTCCGGTTTCCAGCAGCCGAGCGGCGGGACCATCCGCCTCGACGGCGCCGCCTTGCCCAGCTGCAACCCTGTGGCGGTCACCCGGCGCGGCATCGCCCGGACCTTCCAGACGCCGCAGCTCTTCGGCCGCCTCAGCGTCGCCGACAACCTGCGGGTCGCCTCCCAGCGGCTGCCGCGGACGCGCAGGGGGGCGCTGGACGACCGTGAACTGATCCAACTGGTCGGGCTGGCCGGGCTGGAGGAGCGGGCGGCGGAAACGCTCGCCTACGGCCAGCAGCGCCTGCTGGAGGTGGCCCGCGCGCTGGCCTGCAACCCACGCCTGTTGCTGCTCGACGAGCCGGCGGCCGGGCTGGCCGGCGAGGACAACGAGCGGCTGGCCGACCTGATGCGGCGCATCGCCTCGCGTTTCGAGGTCGGCGTGCTCTTCGTGGAGCACAACGTCGCCTTGATCCGGCGGTTGTCCGACCGGATCACGGTGATGCACCACGGGCTGGCGATCGCGACCGGCGCGCCCGACCGGGTGCTGGGCGATCCGGCCGTCGTCGCCGCCTATCTCGGCGCGTCCGAAGCGGAGGGGGCGAAACCATGCTGAGCGTCCGGGGATTGAAGGCCGGCTACGGCGCGGCGCTGGCGGTGCACGATCTGTCCTTCGACGCCGGCGCATGCGCCGTCACCGCCCTGCTGGGCGCCAACGGGGCCGGCAAGACCACGACGATGCTGGCGATCTCCGGCCTGCTGCCGGTCCGCGCCGGGGAGATCCGTTTCGAGGGCCGGCCGGCCGCCAACATCGGCAACGACCGGCTGGTTCGGCTGGGCATCGCCCAGGTGCCGCAGGGCCGGCAGGTTTTCCCGCAGATGACGGTGCGCGAGAATCTGGAGCTCGGCGCCTTCCTGCGGCGGGACGGCGGTGTCGCGGCCGATCTCGACCGCGTCTTCGGGCATTTTCCCCGGTTGGCGGAGCGGGCCGGTCAGGCGGCGGGAACGCTGTCGGGGGGCGAACAGCAGATGCTCGCCATCGGTCGCGCCCTGATGGCCCGCCCGAAGCTTCTGTTGCTCGACGAGCCGTCGCTCGGGCTGGCCCCGGTGGCGGTGGATGCGGTCTACGCGATCATCCGGCGGCTGGCGGAGGATGGGCTGGCCATCCTGCTCGCCGAGCAGAATGTCGCCAAGGCGCTGTCGGTGGCGAGCCGCGGCTTCGTCCTGGAGAACGGCCGGGTCATCGCCGCCGGCAGCAGCGCCGAACTCGGCGCCACCGACTTCGTGCGCAAGGCCTATCTCGGATAGCCGCCGCCCCCGTCGCGGCCTCCCTCTCAGCCTCTATCCCGACATCACTGTCTTGGAGTTGCACCCGATGAGTTTGCGTTCATCCGTGGCGGTCGCGATCGCCGGCGTGGGAGAGACACCGGTCGGCAACCTGCCCGGCACCCACTCCAACGGTCTCTATGTCGAGGCGGCGCGCCGGGCGATCGAGGATTGCGGCATCCCGAAGGAAGAGATCGACGGGCTGCTGACCACCGCGTCGGTCGTCGACGACAACGTCCGCCACCACATGCTGATCGCCGAGCATCTCGGCCTCTACTGCAAGACCCTGTGCGACACGTTGCGCACCGGTGGCGCCGCCTTCGGCTACGCCTTGCAGCTTGCGCAGTGGGCGGTGCAGTCGGGCCGCTGCCGGGCGGTGCTGGTGGTGTCGGCCGACAATCTGCTGAGCGGCCCCGGCGCCGGCAAGGGGGTGACCGCCTATACCGAACTGGGGGCCCATTCGCTGGAGTTCGAGGTGCCCTACGGCGCCCACATCCCGGCCTTCTACGCCCTGACCGCCGCGCGCCACATGCACGAGTACGGCACGACGGAGGAGCAGCTCGCCGCCATCGCCGTCGCCTGCCGCAAGCACGCCGCCCTCAACCCGGCGGCACAGAAGCGGCAGCCGATCACGGTGGAGGACGTGATGAATTCACGGCGGATCGCGACGCCGCTGAAGCTGCTCGATTGCAGCCTGATCTCCGACGGCGGCGGCGCCTTCGTCGTCACCACGCTGGAACGGGCGCGCGACCTCCGGCAGCGGCCGGTCCGGGTGCTCGGCACGGGCCAGGCGCAGTCCTACTACCACATGGGCCATCTGGCCGGGGGGGTCGGGCTGCCGCCGTCGCGCAAGGGCGAGTTCACCCTGACCTCGACGGTACAGAAGGTCGCCGGACGCGATGCCTTCGGCGAGGCCGGCCTGGCCCCGGCCGACATCGACGTTGCCGAGATCTACGACAGCTTCACCATCACCGCGCTGATGCAGTTCGAGGATCTCGGCTTCTGCAAGAAGGGGGAGGGCGGGGCCTTCGTCGAGGGCGGCCGCATCGAGCTGGGCGGCGAGCTCCCGGTCAACACCCATGGCGGGCTGCTGTCCTTCGCCCACCCCGGCATGCCGGGCGGCATCTTCCATCTCATCGAGGCGGTCCGGCAGCTCCGCCACGAGTGCGGCGCGCGGCAGGTGCCGGACGCGCGGGTCGCGCTCGCCACCTCGGTCAGCGCCGTCGCCTCCAACCATTCCGTCTGCATCCTCGGAAGGGACTGATCATCATGACCGGAGCAATGCCCACCATCCCGCCGCGCCCGACCGATGTCTCCCAGCCGTTCTGGGACGCCTGCCGGGACCGCCGGCTGACGATGCAGCGCTGCGCGGACTGCGGCGATTTCACCTTCTACCCGGTCTATCTGTGCCCGACCTGCGGCGGGGTAAGGCTGGAATGGACGCCGGTCGGCGGGCGCGGCCACGTGCATTCGCTGACCCATGTCCACCGCCCCTCCGCCCCGGTCTTCGCCGGCGCGGTTCCCTATGTCGTCGCCCTGATCCAACTGGCGGAGGGGCCGATGATGATGAGCAACCTCGTTGGCCCCGGCGCGATGGAGGCCCGTATCGGCGACCCGGTCGAGGTGGTGTTCCAGGAGGCCGGCGAGGTGACGCTGCCCCGCTTCCGGCCGGTGGGCGCCGGCCCGGTGGGGGGCTGAGCCGTGCGGACCTTCCGTGAGCTTGCCGGGCGGCTGGAGGAACGGGGCGACGACCCCGTCCTGTCCTTCCAGGGGCGGACCGTCGGCGGCTGCGAGCTGGTGCTGCAGGCGCGGCGCATCGCCCGCGCGCTGCTCGCCGCCGGGATCGCGCGCGGCGACCGGGTCTGCCTGTGGCTGCCCAACGGGCCGGAGTTCGTGGCGGTCGAACTGGCCGTCACGCTGGTCGGCGCCGTGCTGGTGCCGATCCAGACCCGCTACGGCGCGCGGGAGCTGGCCGCCATCCTCGAGCGTGCCCAACCGGCGATGCTGATCTACCGGCGCGCCTTCCTCCAGGCCGACCTCGACGGCATCGTCGGGCGGGTCTGCCCGGACTCGTCGGGCTCCGGCGCGCGGCGGCGGCTGGTCTCGCTCGACGGCAGCCGGCACGCCGGGGTGACCGGCTGGGACGACCTCCTGGCCGAAGCGGAGACGGTGACGGAGGAGCGGCTCGACGCCGTCCTCGCGGCTGTCGAACCCGAGGACCCCGCCATCTGCATCTTCACCAGCGGCACCACGGGGACGCCCAAGGGGGCGATGCTCAGCCACCGCGCCATCCTGACCACCGAGCGCGCGGTCGGCGACGCGATGGGGTTCCGGCCCGGCGACCGGGTGCTCTACGGCGCGCCGTTGCCTTCGGTGTTCGGCTGCTGCAACGCGCTGGTGGCGAGCTGGACGCACGACGCCTGCCTGGTCCTGCTGCCGACCTTCGACGCGGGCGAGGCGCTGGCGACCATCGAGCGGGAGGGCTGCACCGTCATCTACGGCGTGCCGACCATGTTCCTGATGCTGCTCGGCCATCCCGATTTCAAGCCGGAGCGGACGCGGAGCCTGCGCGCCGGCATCGTCGGCGGCGCCCCCTGCACGCCGGATCTCGCCGCCGCGATCCGCGAGACGCTCGGTGTCCGCGACCTCGTGAACGGCTACGGCATGTCGGAGACCTGCGCGGTGATCTCCCTCACCCGTGTCGGCGACCCGGTGCCGGTGGTGGTGGAGACGGTCGGCCGGCCGCTGCCCGGCGTCGAGCTGCGCATCGTCGATCCGAACATACGGGACGCGCTGATTCCGGCGGAGGCCGGCGAGATCTGCGTGCGCGGGCCGAACGTCATGCTGGGCTACTTCAACGGCGGGGACGGGCCGATCCGGCCCTTCCAGGAAGGCTGGTTCCGCACCGGCGATCTCGGGACCGTCGACGGGGACGGCAACCTGCGCATCACCGGCCGGGTGTCCGACATGATCCTGGTCGGCGGCTTCAACGTCTATCCGGTCGAGATCGAGGGGCTGCTGGCCGGCCATCCGGCGGTGATGCAGGCCCATGTCGTCGGCGTCCCAGACGCAAGGCTGGGCGAGCGACCGGTCGCCTTCGTGCAGCTCCGGGCGGGGCGGAGCGTCACGGCGGACGAACTGGCCGGCTTCTGCGGCGACAACATCGCGAAATACAAGGTGCCGGCGTCCTTCATCGTGGTCGACGGGTTTCCGATGACGCCGCTCGGCAAGGTCCGGAAGTTCGAACTGAAGAAGATGGCGGAACAAGCCATGGCCTGACATTTCCGACGGGAGGAAATCCATGAATCGGCAAGGAACGAAGGGGCGGCGGATTGCCGCCGGCCTGGGTCTGGCGGCGCTGTTGGCCGCCGCGTCCGGTGGGGCATCGGCGCAGGGCGTGCCCGGCGTCACCGACACCACCATCCGCATCGCCGTCCAGGATTCGCTGAGCGGTGCCTACTCCCAATACGGGGCGCCCAGCCTGCACGGCGTCCGCCTCGTCTTCGACAAGGTCAACGCGGCCGGCGGGCTGTTCGGCCGCAAGCTGGAGGTCGTGCCCGAGGACGATGGCTGCTCGCCCAAGCAGTCGGTCGGGCTGGCCACCAAGCTGGTCGCAGAAAAGTCGGTGCTGGCGGTGCTGGGGCTGACCTGCTCCTCGGCCGCCGTCGCGGTGCGCGACAGCGTCGCCGGAACGACGGCGATCCCCTTCATCTCCTTCTCCAGCGGCGGGCACACCTCCTCCGCTCCGGCGTTGGGCGGGTTGAAGCCGAACGTCTTCTTCGTGGCGACATCCGTCCACGCCCAGGGCGGCGGGCTCGTCAACTTCGCGATGAACCGGCTCAGGCCGGCCCGCGTCGCCTTCATCGGCCAGACCGACGTCTACGGCAAGGAAGGGCGCCAGGGGGTGGAGGACATGCTCGCCCGCCACGGCCAGAAGCTGGTCGCCGACGAGACGATGGAACCGCGCGCCACCGACGCCAGTGCCCAGATTCTCAAGCTGCGCGACGCCAAGCCGGACGTGGTCATCGCCTTCCTCTATCAGGTGCCTGCCCAGACATTCCTGCGTCAGGCGGACGAGCTGGGCTTCCGCGCCACGATCGTCACCTCGGCCTCGGTCACCGATTCCAGCATCTACCGGTCGCTGCCCCAGAGCGCGCTCGACCATTACTACGGCAGCACCCTGGCGTCGGACGTCCTGAACGGCCCGCTGCTGAAGCCGCTGCTGACGGAGTTGCAGGCCGCCTACCCGAAGGTCACCTACAACCCGCTGGTCGCGTCGGGAGTCGGCGCCGCCGAGGTGCTGGTGGAGGCGCTGCGCAAGGCCGGGCGGGAGGTGACGCCGGAAACGCTGGTGGCCGAACTCGACCGGACGCGCGACGTCGCCACCAGCGCGCTGTCCTACCCGGTGACCTTCTCGCCCGAGAACCACATGGGCGGGCGCGGGGTGCACATCTACGAGGTCAGGGCCGGGGTGGAGACCTCGACCATGCCCGGCTACTGGTCCGGCACGGAGAAGGCCGACCGTCCCGCCGGCGGACCGGCGGGGGGCAACTGACATGCTGCCCCAACTCCTGGCCGCCGGGGTGGTGAGCGGCTGCATCTATGCGCTGGTGGCGCTGGGGCTGGTCTTCGTCTTCAAGGCAACGGGGGCGATCAACTTCGCCCATGGCAGCGTGATCCTGATCGGCGCCTATGTCGGGGTCACGGCGGTCACGGGCTTCGGGCTCGGCTATCCGGCGGCGGTGCTGGCCGCCGTCGCCGTGGCGGTGGCGGTCGGGCTGTTCCTGCACCATGCGGTCTACCGCCGTCTGCTGGCGGCGCCCCACATGATCCAGGTGCTGGCCACGCTGGCGGTCGCCAACATCCTGAACGGGCTGGCGACGCTGATCTGGGGGGCGGACGCCTACGCCTTCCCGCCCAGCCCGCGTCTGCGCCCGGTGCTGTCGGAGCCGGCGGTCGTCACTGGCCAGCAGATCCTGATCGTGGCCGGAGCCGCGACGGTGATGGCCGTCCTGACCGCCTTCTTCCGCTGGACACGGTGGGGCAAGGCGATGCGGGCGATGACCCAGAATTCGCTCGGTGCCGGGCTGTGCGGCGTCCGGACCGACCGCGTCTTCGCGCTCGCCATGGCGGCGAGTGCCGCGCTCGGCGGCATCGCCGGGGTGCTTTACGCGCCGCTGACGCTGGTCGATCCCAGCTTCGGCGGCCTGCTGGTCAAGGGCTTCGCGGCGGCGGCGGTGGGCGGGCTGGCCAGCCTTCCCGGAACGGTGGCCGGCGGCATCGTGCTGGGGCTGTGCGAAAGCCTGTGGGTGGCGGTTCTGCCGGCGGTCTGGGCGCCGAGCCTCAGCTATCTGCTCATCATCCTGGTGCTGCTGGTCAAGCCGACCGGTCTGTTCGGCACCCCGGTCGTCCGGAAGCTCTGACGGAGGAAGGACATGCATTTGGCGGGTGAAGAGGTTCCGTGGGAGTCGGTGCACGCACTGTTGCGCGCACGGGCGCGTCAGCATGGCGATGCCCCGCGGGTGGACGTGGCCGGCACCGTCACCTCCTGGGCGGAGATCGACCGTCTCTCGGACCGGGTGGTGGCGGCGCTGGCCCGACGTGGCGTCGGCACCGGCGACCGGGTGTGCAGCGTGATGGACGGCCGGATCGAGCAGCTTCTCGTCTGGTTCGGCGCCAGCAAGCTGGGAGCGGTGTGGGTGCCGCTCAACGCCGGGCTGCTCGGCGACGATCTCGTCCACACCATCGGCGACGCCGCCCCGGCGGCGCTGGTCGTGGAGGAGGCGACAGCCCGGCGCTTCGACGGCTGGCCGGCGGAGGTGGCGCTGCCGGCCGCGCGCTTCACCACCGATCCGGTGGAGGAGGGCGACGAGAGAGGCTTCGCGCCCTTCGCCGATCTGCTCGTCGACGGCGAAGCTCCGCCGGATCGCGCGGTGCGGCCGTCCGATCCCGGCGTCATCATCTACACCGGGGGTACCACCGGCCGGCCGAAGGGCGTGGTCCTGCCGCACTTCGCCTTCATCATGGCGGGATACCGCTACCGCGACGCCTTCGACGTGCGCCCGGACGACCGGCAATATTCGGTGCTGCCGCTGTTCCACGTCGGCGGGACGATGCTGGGGGTGATGGGGCCGCTGGTCGCCGACATCCCGACGGCGCTGGAGCGCCGGTTCAGCGCCACCCGCTTCTGGGAACGGGCGCGGGCGACCGGAGCCACCCTGATCGACCCGGTCGGGACCATGGTGACCGTGCTGTGCCAGCAGCCGGAGGGGCCGGGCGACCGCGACCACCGGGTGCGGGCCAGCGTCGGCTGTACCGGGCAGGTGCCGCCCTGGGTGCCAGAGACCTTCCGGCGCCGCTTCGGCCTGACGATGGTGAACCTCTATTCGCTGACCGAGGGCGGCGGGGTGCTGATCACCTATGCCAAGCCGGACTCCGCGCGTCCGGAGGCGAACGGCGCGCCCGGCGTCTGGGCGGACTTCCGCGTCGTCGACGACTGGGACCAGGAGAAGCCGGTGGGGGAGGTCGGGCAGATCCTGCTGCGGCCGCGCGTCCCCTACAGCTTCATGCTGCGCTACCACAATGCGCCCGAACGCACGTTGGAGTGCTGGTCGAATTTCTGGCTGCACACCGGCGATCTCGGCCGGGTCGACGAGGCCGGCTTCCTGCATTTCGTCGGCCGTCAGGCCCATTGGCTGCGCTGCCGGGGCGAAAACGTCTCGGCCTACGAGGTCGAGGCTGTGGCGAGCGCCTGTCCGGGCGTGGCCGAGGCCGCCGTGGTCGGTGTTCCGGCCCCGCTGGGCGAGGAGGACGTGAAACTCTTCGTGGTTCCTGTTGAAGGGGAGACACCTGGGCCGCAGGCGATCGTGGACTGGTGCGCCGCACGGCTCGCCCGCTTCAAGGTGCCGCGCTACGTCGAGTTCGTGTCCATCCTGCCCCGCTCCGCGACGAAGCGGGAGATCGAACGCCACACGCTGCGCAACCGGTCGAACGTCGGTGCGTGGGATTCCCGGGCGCAGGGCAGCGAACAGGGAGCGGCGCGCGGATGACCGACTTCACCCCAACTCCCGCTTCTCTGCCGGCCGCGATGTTCTACGAGGATTTCGAGGCGGGCCAGATCTTCATCAGTCCAGGCCGGACGGTCACCGACACCGACCTGTCGATGTTCTGCATGCTGTCGGGCGACTGGCACCCGCTCCATTCCGATGAGGAGTACGCCAAGGCGACCCGCTTCGGCCGCCGCGTGGTGGGGGGCGTGTTCGGCATTGCGCTGGTCACCGGCGCCATGTGCCGCTGGGGCATCTTCGACCGGTCCGTGACGGCGATGCTGTCGGTCGATGGCTGGCGCTTCCGCGGGCCGATCTTCGTCGGCGACACGCTGACCGTGCGGATGGCCATCCTCGGCAAGGCGCCGACCGCCAGCGGCCGGCAGGGGGTGCTGGAACGCGGGTTCGCCATCCTGAACCAGAACGGCGAGGTGGTGCAGGAGGGGCGCTCCGACGCGCTGATCCGCCTGCGGTCCCCCGGCTGACCTCGCATCCCGGACAAGAACACCTTGCGTAACGACAAGACCGACAAGGAGGAAACGCGATGAGACGATGGCTTGCGTTGAGGCTTTTCCCGGGGCTTCCCCTGACCCTGCTGGCCTCCGCCCTGACCCTGGCCCATCCCGCCTGGAGTGCCGGGACGGGTCCGATCGCACTCGGCATCCTGAACGACCAGTCCGGTCCCTACGCCGCCATCGACGGGCCGGGTTCCGTGGACGCGGCGCGCATGGCGGTCGAGGATTTCGGCGGCAGCGTGCTCGGCCGCAAGGTCGAGATCGTCGGCGCCGACCACCAGAACAAGGCGGACCTCGGCTCGACCATCGCCCGCAAATGGTTCGACGTCGACGGCATGACCGCGATCATGGACGTGGCGGTTTCCTCGGTGGCCCTGGCGGTCCAGGAGATCGCCCGCGAGCGCAACAAGATCGTCATCTATTCGGGCGCCGGCACCTCGGTCCTGACCGGCAAGGCCTGCTCTCCGACCAGCGTCCACTGGACCTACGACACCTACGCGCTGACCGCCGGAACCAGCCGGGCGCTGGCCCAGCGCGGCGACAAGTCCTGGTTCTTCGTGACCTCCGACAACGCCTTCGGCGCCGCCCTCCAGAACGATGCGACCAAGGCCCTGAAGGCGGCAGGCGGCAGCGTGCTCGGCACCGCCCTGCATCCGGCCGGGATGGCGGACTTCTCCAGCTACGTCCTGCAGGCCCAGGCTTCGCCGGCCAGGATCGTCGCGCTCGCCAACGCCGGCGAGGACACCATGAACGCGGTCAAGACCGGCCGTGAGTTCGGGCTCGACAAGAAGCAGCAGATGCTGGGCCTGCTCACGCTGCTGCCCGACGTGCACGGGCTGGGGCTGGAGGCGGCACAGGGGCTTCTCGTCACCGAATCCTTCTACTGGAACGCCGACGACCAGAGCCGCGCCTTCGCCAAGCGCTTCTTCGCGCGCAACAAGTCGATGCCGCACATGGTGCCGGCCGGCGTCTATGGCAGCGTCCTGCATTACCTGAAGGCGGTCCAGGCGGCCGGCACCACCGACACGGCGGCGGTGATGGCGGCGATGAAGGCGATGCCGATCAACGACATCATGACGAAGAACGGGCGCATCCGCGAGGACGGCCGCGTCGTCCGCGAGTTCCACCTCTACCGTGTCAAGAGCCCGGCGGAGTCCAGGGAACCGTGGGATTACTACACGCCGGTCGCCACCATTCCGGCCGAGGACGCGGTGCGCCCCCTGTCCGAAAGCGAGTGCCCGTTGGTGAGGAAGCCCTAGCGGCGGCGCGTTTGCGGCCCGACTTGTGGCGTGGCCCGCCGGCCTCCCGGCGGGCCGCGTTTCCAGACAGCAGAAAAGGTGTTGCGAGCATGACGATCAGCACTCCGTCCCGGGCACGGCGCACGCGCAAGACGCGGGCGGAGACGTCCGAGGCCATCCGCCAATCCCTGTTCCTGGCCGCTGCCGTGGTGGTCGGCAGGCACGGCTACGCCGACGCCTCGATCAGCCGGATCACGCAGGCGGCCGAGGTGGCGCACGGAACCTTCTACAACCATTTCGAATCGCGCCAGGATCTTTTCGAACAGCTGCTGCCGGCGCTGGGCGAGATGCTGCTGAACCATGTGACCGGCGCCGTCGCGTCCGAATCCAGCGCTCCCGAGCGCGAGGACGCGCGGCTCAAGGCCTGGTTCAGCTTCCTGCAGGAGCATCCGGAATTCTACCGCATCCTCAACGAGGGCGAGGTCTTCGTGCCCGAGGTGTTCCGCCAGCATGTCGGGCGCTTCGGCGCCGGCTATCTGCGGACGCTGCGCCGGGCCAAGGAGCGCGGCGAACTGAACGACTTCACCGACGAGGAACTGGAGCCGGTCGCCTACATCCTGCTCGCCGCCCGCGCCTACCTGACTTTCCGCTACGGCCGGTCGGAGGACGCGGCGGCCCCGGTGCCGGCCCCCGTCTTCAGCGCCTATCGGAAGCTGCTCAAGCACGGCCTGTTCGCCGCCGACGCGGCAAAGCCGTGCCCTGCGGACAAGGAGGGCTGAGATGGCCGGGGCCGTCATCAGCGGGGTCCATGCCACCCGTGCCGGCGCCCTGCCGGAGGAGAGCTGCCTGTCGCTCCACGCGCAATCCGCAAGCGGGGCGGTGGCGGACGCGGGGCTTCGCCTGGAGGATGTCGACGGCGTGCTCTGCGCCTATTCCTTCACCGAGCCGCACCTGATGCTGAGTTCGGTGTTCTGCGAATACATGGGCCTGCAACCGGCCTTCAGCAGCGCCATCCAGGCCGGCGGCGCCACCGCCTGCGTCATGCTGGCCCATGCGGCCGCCCTGGTCCGGTCCGGGCAATGCCGCCATGTGCTGCTGGTCACCGGCGACAACCGGTTGACCGGCATGCCCAGGGGCGGCGCCGTCGCGGCGCTGGCCGAGGTCGGGCACCCGCAGTTCGAGCGCCCCTACGGCATCAGCGTGCCGGCGGCCTACGGGCTGGTGGCCCAACGTTACATGCATGAATACGGCGTGACGGCCGAGGCGCTGGCGGCGGTCGCCGTCACCGCGCGCGCCCACGCGATGCGCCATCCCAAGGCGCACCGGCGGGACCCGCTGACGCCGGAGATGGTGGCGTCCTCTCGCCCGATCGCAGCCCCGTTGCGCCTCCACGATTGCTGTCTGGTGTCGGACGGCGGCGCCGCGCTGGTCGTCAGCGCGGGGGAGGCCGCGGCCGACCTCCGCCGGCCGCCGGTCGCGGTGCTGGGTCTCGGCCAGGGCCACACGCACGAGCATATCGTCGCCGCGCCGTCCCTGACCAGCTTCGGCTGCAAGCAGGCCGCCGCCCGCGCCTTCGGCGAGGCCGGCGTCACCCCGGCCGACATCGACGTGGCCGAAATCTACGACAGCTTCACCATCACCCTGCTGGTGGAGCTGGAATCGATGGGCTTCTTCGAGCGCGGGGCCGCCGGCCCGGCGGCGTTGGCCGGGGCGCTGACCCATGGCGGCCGACTGCCCTGCAACACCCACGGCGGCTTGCTGTCCTACGGGCATTCGGGGGCTGCCGGGGGCATGTTCCACCTCGTGGAGGCGGTGGAGCAACTGCGTGGCGAGGCCGGGGATCGTCAGGTTCCCGATGCCGAGCTGGCTTTCGTCCACGGTGACGGCGGCATCCTGTCCGCCCACTGCTCCATCGTGCTGGGGAGGCACTGAGATGATCCGTCCATCGCCGGTTCCGAATGCAGACACCCGCCCCTATTGGGAGGCGGCCGAGCGCGGCGAACTCGCCTACCGGCAATGCCGGGAGTGCGGAATGGCCCAATTCCCGCCCGGCCGCGTCTGCCGGCGATGCCGGGGCTGGAGGCTGGAGTGGCGCATCTCAGGCGGGCGCGGGACGGTCCATTCCTTCACGGTCGTCCATCGCGCCCCGACCCCCGCCTTCGCCGCCCCCTATGCCATCCTGCTTGTCGATCTGGAGGAAGGATTCCGCATCATGACCAACCTCCGGCACGGCGACGCCGCCGGCCTCGCCATCGGGTCGCCCGTCCGCATCGTCTTCGGGCCGTCCGACGGCGGTCCGGTCCTGCCGCAGGCGGAGCTGCGGTCATGACGCGGGGCTTCGCGACATTCCAGCCCGGCGACGTGGTGGGAACCGGCAGCCTGCTGTTCGACGAGGCGGCGCTGGAGACATGGTGCGCCATCTTTCCGGACGACCGTGCCCTGGCGCCCGCGATGCCGCCCGGCATGACGGCGATGGTCACGATGCGGGTCTACATGGATTTGCTGAAGGACCGGCCTCCCGGCAACATCCACGCCAGCCAGAGCGTCGAGATGCTGGGGGCCGTGGTTCTCGGCGACCGGCTGACGACCACCCTGGTCTGCGCCGGCAAGGCGGAGCGCAACGGGCGACGCTGGCTGGAATTCGCCACGGACACCCGCAACCAGACGGGAATGCCGGTGTTCCGGGGGCGCAAGCGCGTCATCTGGGGTGGATGAGGGGAATGAGCATGGATGACCGGCTTATCGAACGGACCCTGCGCGTCGACAGCGCCCGGATCCGCGCCTACGCCGAGGCGACGCAGGATTTCAATCCGATCCATCTCGACCGCTCCTTTGCCGAGACGACCGGGATGAAGGGGATCATCGCGCACGGAACGATGTCGTTGAACCTGATCTGGCAGTCGCTGACGGCGACCTTCGGGTCCGACCGGGCCGCCAGGGCAACGTTGGACGTCCGCTTCACGGCGCCGGTGCGGGAACTGGACGTCCTGACCTCCGGCGGCGTGAGACGAAATCCGGAGGGGCCGGTGTTCGCCGTGTGGGTGAGGAACGCCGACGGCATCGCGGTGATCGAGGGAACGGCGACCCTGGCCGGCGTGTTGCAACCAGGCGGGGACGGCGAGAGGTCGCCCCACCCGCAGCGTTGACCAGGCTATGCGGACGGAGTTCGGGCCTCCAGGATCCGGCAATCCTATTGAGGACGAGGGTCAGCGTGTTGCACGGACGCGGCCGGTGTCGTAGGCGAAGGCTCCGTGCCTGCCCTGGTCAATCACCATGCCCCACAAGAAGCTGTTCGTGGATGTCACGCGGGAACGGCCTGGATGGCGAGCCTCATGAGGCGGCGTGCGAGGCTGGAACCGAAGGCGATTTCGACGAAGGCATCGACGTCCGAGAACGCGTCCCAGGAGGCCGGGGCGTCAGACCAGCCGCCGTTCAGGCCCCTGCCAGCGGGCGGTGCCGTGCAGATGGGCGAGCGCGGCCTCGCGCGATCGCGGGGCCGCGGCGGCCAGCAGGCCGGCAAGATGGCCGACGGCGAGGCTGGCGCCGCCGGCGCGGGGATTGCCGTCCGGCCGGCGCGGACAGGTGCCGAAGGCGGATGGCAGGATGGAGACCTCGCCGGGACCGCAGCGGGCATCGCCGGTGGCGGCGATGACGCCGGGATAGGCGGCGGGCCACACCGGACCGCCGCGGGCCGGGCTGGCGGCGATCAGCAGCAGGCCGTGCGACAGCGCCTCCTCCACCGCGGCGCGCAGCACCGGGCGGTCGGCGGACAGGCCGAGGCTGAGGGTCGCCAGACGGGCGCCGCACCCGACGGCCCAGCGCAGGGCCGCCGCCACCGCTGCGGGGGAGGCGGTGATGCGGTCGTGGAAGATCTGGGCGTCGATCAGGTCCGCCGCCGGAGCCTGCGCCAGGATGGCGGCGGCGACGGCGCTGCCATGGCCGATACGGTCGGGTCGGGCAGTCCTCTGTTCGACGCCGACACCGTCGTCGCTCAGGCGGAAGGCGGCGCGGTCGGCGACCGGAACGCCGGGCAGGGTGATGCCGCTGTCGATCACCGCGATGCGCATGCGGCCTCGACCATTGCGTCGGCGACCGGCTCGAGACGGCCTTGCTCCAGACGGTACACTGCGTCGCAGCCGGCCAGCGCCTCGCTGCGGTGGCTGATGACCAGCCGGGTGCGGCCGGCGAACAGGCGGTCCACATCGGCGACCAGCCGCTCCGCGGCGGCCGGGTCGAGGGCGGAGACCGGTTCGTCCAGGATCAGCAGGTCCGGTTTGCGCAGCAGGCAGCGGGCCAGCGCGATCCGCTGCCGCTGTCCGCCGGACAGGGCCGAGGCCCAGGCCCCGACCGGCGTGTCCAGCCCGTGCGGCAGGCCGGCGATCCAGCCGGTGAGCTGGGCTGCGGCCACCGCCTCGGCAAGCGTGTCCTTGTCGAACGCCTCCGACGCCGCCGCCCCTTTTTCCGCCGCCCCTTTTTCCGTCGGGACCAGGCCGAAGCGCAGATTGTCCGCGATGGTGCCCGGCAGCAGAGGCGCGTCCTGGCCCAGCACCGCCACCCGCCGGCGCAGCAGGGCAGGGTCGAGGTCGCGCAGGTCGACGCCGTCCAACGTGATGCGGCCCCGTTCGGGGTCGTAATGGCGGTGCAGCAGATCGGTCAGCGTCGATTTCCCCACGCCGGAGGGGCCGAGCAGCCCGACCTTGGCCCCCGCCGGGATGGTGATGGAAAGTCCGTCGAGCACCGGCCGGCCCGGTCCATGGCCGAACACCACCCTTTCCACCGCCAACGCTCCGCCTCGGCTGGCCGGGGATACCGGCTGGGCCGGCGGACGGACGGCTGGGGATTCGGACAGAAGCTCCCTCAAGCGGTCCAGCGAGACACGGGCGCGCTGCGCCCCGACGATCAGGCCGAGCAGCCCCTGCACCGGGCCGGTGGCGCGGCCGAGATAGGCGGAGAAGGCGATCAGCGCGCCAAGCGACAGTTCGCCGTCGATCACCCGCAGGCCGCCCCACAGGAACACCGCGGCCGTCCCGGCCGACCCAAGCAGGCCCGGCACCCCGCCGGTGACGATCCCGACCATCTGCTGGCGCAGAAGCTGGCCCAGGCAGTCGCGGTCGAGGGCGGCGAGGCGGCCGGCCTCCTGGCGCTCGGCGCCCAGCGACTGGATCAGCTTCATGGCGGACAGGCGCTGCACGAGAAAGCCGGTCAGCGCCGCCATGGCTTCGCGCAGCGCGCGGGCGTTGCGCTCCACCCAGGTCCGGGAGCCGCGCAGGAACAGCGCCTGCGCCGGCAGCAGCAGGAAGGCGATCAGGGTCAGCGCCGGATCGATCAGCAGCATCAGCGCCACCGCCCCGGCCAGGGTCAGCAGCGCGTTCAGCGCCGACAGCGGGGCATCCACGGCGAAGCGCTGCACCTCCGCCAGGTCGCCGTCGAGCCGGCCCAGCACGTCGCCGGCCGACCAGCGGGCATAGAAGCGCGGCGGCAGCGTCTGCAGATGGCCGTAGACATGCTCCCGCATCGCGAACAGCACGCCGGCCGACGCGCGGGTGTAGACCAGCCGGTTCGCCCCGGACAGCAGCGTCGAGACCAGCCCAGCCGCCAGCATGCCCAAAGTCAGCAGGACCAGCAGCCGGGCGTCTCCGCCGGTCAGGCCGTCATCGACGATCCGCTTGGTCAGCCAGGGCTGCGCCAGCCCGATGCCGGTGCCGGCCAGGGACAGGGCGACGCAGACCGCCAGACGGCCCCGGTGCGGCCGGACGAAACCGCCGGCCCAGCGCAGGGAGTGGGGCATGGGGGATCCTGGGTGCAGGGGGGAAAGCGGGCACAGGGCTCCCTCTCCCGGGACGGGAGAGGGCACTTATTCAGCGCTGGATCACCCGCAGGGATGCGATGCCCTGGTCCGGGCAGCCGGCGATCTCCACCTGACCGACGCGGTCGAGCGTGTCGGTGCTGTAGACGCCGATGTCGCAGCCCGTGCCGCCGACATAGACCTCCGTCCCGTCGCTGGAGACGTTGATCGAATAGTAGGTGTGCGGAAGGTCCACCCGCTTGACCAGCTTGCCGCCGTCGGCGTCGATCTTCGACAGCTGGGTGTAGACGGAATAGGCCTCCGTCCGCTTCACCGGGCTGACGACGGACGAGAAGATGACGGCGCTGGTGTCCTCGAAATCCCGCATGTCCATCCGGCCGGTGGCGAGGTCGAGCGTCATCAGTCCGGTGCGGAAGGCGCCCGGATCGGTGGCCGCCAGATCGGTGCGGGTGGTGAAATAAGGGGCGGACAGGGTCGCCGCCTGCTCGAACTGCGGCCAGATGTCGAGCACGTCGGGCGGGCTGTGGTTGGCGAGCGTCCGGTTCAGCACCTTGTGCGTTTCCTTCACCGTCCCGGTCTTCGGATCCAGCCCGTAGATGTCCCAGCCGAGCGCCCACAGCGTCCCGCCATCCCTGGAGAAGGCGAGCACGGCGATGCGGCGCGGCGCCGGCAGCAGGCGCACCGGCTTGGCGCCGACCCCGTCGGCGGTGCTGTAGACGGCGATGCGCGTGTCCTCCACCCGGTATTCGCCGGGCAGCATGCGCACCGGCGCCTGGAAGACGTACAGCTCCTTGCCGTCGGGGCTGACATCCATGCCGAACAGGGCGCGGACGCGCAAATCCCCAGTCGAGAAGTCGGCGCGGAAGACCTGCCTGCCGCTGTCCAGCTCGATGCCGGAAACGCTGCCCATGTGGTTGTTGATGACATAGGCGACGCGGCCGTCGGGCGAGGGCACGATGGTGCCGGGCGCCACCCCGCCGCCGGGGATGGTCAGCACCCGCTCCACCTTGCGGGCGGCGGCGTCGACCAGCACCAGCTTGTCGGGCTTGGCACCGGTCAGCAGATAGTCCTTCGCGGCGGCGGGCGAGGCGGCGAGCAACAGGCCGCCAAGCAGGCCGGCCAGACGGGAGATGGACCGGCGGGTTCTCATCGGACGGCCTCCGTTTGCATGGGTCTTCATGGCGGTCAGTCCTTCGGGAACACCGACTGGAGCGCGCGCCAGTCGTTCTGGGCCGAGGCCGCCTTGGCGTTCCAGTCCGGGTAGCTGTTGATGGTGTCGGGTACCTGCGCCGGCCACCAGCAGGGGTCGGAGCAGCCGTAGAGATCCGCCTCCATCGGCGCGCAGAGGGCCGCGACGCTGCCGAAGGGATCGACCTCCCAGCCGGGATCCATGGTGGCGGCGCAGCCGACCACCACCTGCATCGCCACCACCTCGTCCAAATGGCCGTCCTCGACGGCCCGGTCGACCAGGCGGGCCTTCTTGTTGATGGGCGTCAGATGCTTCATTTCATCCCCCTGCGCGGCGCGACGTGGCGCTCGATGAACTGCGGGTTGGCGACCATGATCTCGGCATAGGCGCGGATGCCGAAGTCGATCCAGTCGCGCATCAGGTCGCAGTAGTGATAGGTCGGGTGCGCCGGATCGGCGTAGCGGGCGTAGGATTCGTGATAGCAGCCGCCGGCGCACAGCTTGCGGATCCAGCAGGTCTCGCAATCGGTGCCGCTGCGGTTCGCCATGCCCTCCAGGAAGCTGCCCAGGCTGTCCTTGGCGATGCCGTCGCCGACATTGCCGTAGGTCGGCTGCGACGATCCGGTGAAGCGGTGGCAAAGGTGCAGATCGCCTTCCTTGTCCACCGCCAGCATGCCCAGTCCCGCGCCGCAGGGCAGCGACTTGGTCGTGCCCTCCGACAGGTCGGTCATCAGCTGGTGCATGTTGGAAAAGCCGGTGTTGACGCCGCGCTTCGCCGCTTCGACATAGGTGCGGCCCAGGTCCTTCATGTTGTGGAAGACGGTCGCCAGTTCGTCGCCGGTCAGGTTGAAGGCGGACATCGCACCGGAGGTGACGGGGGAGAATCCCACCTCGAAGAAGCCCAGGTCGTTCTTCAGATGCTCGTGGATCGCCACCACGTCGGTGACTCCGGCGGTCAGCGTCACCCGCGCCCCCACCGGGCGCGAACGGTAGCGCGACAGCAGCATCCGCGCCTTGGCCGCCACGACGTCGTAGGATCCCTTGCCGCCGACGGTGCGGCGGTTGCGGTCGTGCAGCGGTTTCGGCCCGTCCATGCTGATGGTGATGCCGAAGCGGTGGGCGTCGAGCCAGTCGACGGTTTCCTCCGTCAGCAGCACGCCGTTGGTGGTCAGCGAGAAATCCATGCGGACACCGGCTTCGCGCCCGCGGTCCTCGGCATAGGCCACCACCTGACGGATCAGCGGCAGGTTGGTCAGCGGTTCCCCGCCGAAGAAGACGACGTTGACGCTGTCACGGCCCTTGGCCTCCTGCAGCAGCAGGTCGACGCTGCGGGCGGCGGTGTCGAACTCCATCCGCTCGCCCTTGGCGGGGGTGGTCAGATCCTCCTTGTAGCAATAGGTGCAGCTGAGGTTGCAGCCGGTGTTGACGTTCAGCACGACGGTGCTGAGCGGGAATTCGCCGATGGTCACCGGCGGCTTGGACCGCTTCGCGGCGGGAACGGCCGGGCCGTTTTCGACGACGCGCAGCGTGATCAGCTCGCGCAGGCTGTCGATCACCTCGGCCGGGTCGGCGACGCCGTCGAAACGGCGGCGGACATCCTCCTCGCTGACCTCGCCCAGTTCGGCGAACAGGTCGATCAGGGCGCCGCCGACGCTGTCCAGCTCGAACAGGCCGCTGGTGGGAACATGGAACAGGACACGCCGGTCGCCGACCGTCACGTCGCGCATGTCGTCGCGAACCAGATGAAGGGTTGCCATGGCTCTGCTCCTCAATTGATGGGCGGGTCGTTCCAGCGCTGGACCGTGCTGATCAGCCGGCCGGTGCCGGCCAGCGTCGCGTCGCCGTCGGCTACCGTGCCGATCACCTTCATGTCGCCGATGTTGTTGGTGCCGAACTGGCGCTGCGGGTTGGGGCCGGCACCGGCGGGGGTGAACAGGCCGGTGGGCGCCATGGCCCCGGCGAATTTCACGTCCTCCATCAGCGCCGCCGCTTCGTTGAAGGGCTCCAGGGTCCAGCTCGCCGGCATCGGGCCGACGCGCACGTCGTCTGCGGTGCCGGGCTGGCCGTCCGGGCCGTTCAGGTAGCCGACCGCTTCGAACTGGGCGGTCATCGGCGGTACCGGACCGCCATTGCCGCCGACGCGGGCGATGGTGAATTCCGGCTCCACCCGGACGCTGTCGAGCCTGGCATAGACCGCGAATCCGTCGGATTTCGCGCTGCCGACGGTCAGGCCGCGGGGGCCCGGTGCGGCGTCCGCCGCGGCTGTCGCCTCCACCGTGACGGAGGTCGGGCTGCGCGACAGGATCTTCGTCGAAACGCCTGGACCGAAGCCGACCTCGCCGCTGTCGAGCCCGCTGCCCCACAGGGTGATGCGGGCACTGGTCCCCGCCTTCAGGAAGCTCCGGCTGGTGCCGAGGATCGCGGCGTCGGTGCCGCCGATCCGCAGGGCGTGCAGGCTGCCGCCGACCTCGTCCTGTTGGGTCAGGAACCAGCGGCCGTCCAGGCGTTTGCCGTCGCGCGACGCGGCGAACACCTCGCGCACGGGCTTGCCGTCGAGCGTGCCGCTGCCGCGCCATTCATAGCCAGTGTAGACCACCGATTTGCCTTCGCCCTTCAACGGTCTGCCGGTGGCGTCGGTCAGGTCGTAGGCGATGCGATAGCCGTCGCCCGCTTTGGTGACGGTCGCCGTGCCGCCGTAGGAGCCGATCCCGGCCCTGTGCCCGGCGACCGCCCAGCGGCCGGACAAATCGGGCTTGGGCGCTGCCTGCCAGCTGGTCCAGGCGTCCGTCCTGAAGGGGAATTTGGCGCCCAGCGTCTGCGGGACCTCGGTGGAGGCGATCTCCCACCATTTGCGGTCGCGGCCCTGGGCGGAATATTCGATGGTCGGCCATTGGCCGAGGTGGAAATTGACCAGACGCCGCCATTCGTCGGCATCGCGGCGCTGAAGCCCGACGCGGGCGACGCTATGGCAGCGGGCGCACATCACCGACAGGTCGCCGTCGGTCACCGGCTCCTCCACCACCGCCGGGCGGCGTTCGAGGACGTAGCGGTAGGGGGCGGCTTCCTCCGGCGCCAGACCCTGGCGGCCGGCGAAATAGCCGACCAGCCTGCGCTGCTCCTCGTCCGACAGCATGACGCCGTGGAACTGGCGCATGCGGAACAGCGTCATCGTCCAGCCTTCGGGCGTCTTGCGCACATGGTCGATGCGGTGCAGCGTCCCGTCCGCCTCCTTCTGGTGGCATGCGGAACAGCGCTCCTCGACCAACGCGCGGCCGTCGGCCGCCAGCGCAGTCTGCGCGGTCGCCAGCGCTCCGCCGAACACCACGCCACCCGCAGCCGCACCCAACAGAAAACTCAATGGCCTGTTGGGCCAGTGCCTGCCATCTCTTCGCGTCTGTCCCATCGGTGCTCCCCTGTTCTTGGTCGTTGTCGTCATTGCCCGGAACGGGTTGCCCCGCCCGGCAGGAATCCGTTGTTCGCCAGCCAGGCGAGGGCGACCGCCACCCGTTCCGGCGGCTGTCCCAGTTGGCGGCTGCAGCGTTCGGCCAATTCGCCGCCGCGGCCCGGACCGGCTTCCACGCTCTCCAGCAGCGGCCACAGCTCGACCCCGTCGATCGCCAGCACGCCGCGCGGCAAAGCGGGGGTGACCAGGACCGGGCGTTCCTCGATCCGGTCGTTCACCACCACGGCGCGGCGCCGGATGCCGCGTTCGGCCGGCGGCAGCGGGGCGGGGGGCCATGCTGCCCGGCGGCGCCAGAAGGGACGGCCGCGCCAGCGTTCCTCGGCACGGTAGAACCGGTTGCCGGCGTCGGCGGCGTGGGCGAACAGCTCGGTACAGCGGTCCTCGACGAAGCGCTCCACTGCCGGCAGGGCGGTGGGATCGGCCGCCAGCGTGTTGACGGCGGCAGCGGCGGCGAACGCCCAGGCCACCGCGGCATAGACGCCGTGGCCGGACAGGGGGTCGACGGAGAAGGCGGCATCGCCGATCCGCAGCCGGTCGGCCGCCACTCCCGGCGGGCGCCTGATCGCCGTGGCGTCGCGCACCTCGGCCTCGCCCGTGGGGGTGCAGCAGGCGACCCAGCCTGCCGCTTCCGGCAGCGACGCGACCGCCGCCTCATGCCACGCGGTCAGGTCGGCGCGGGCCGGACTGTCGGCGCCGTCGATGACCAGCTGTACGAGCCGCCGGCCATCGGGCAGCGCCGCCAGCCACACCCAGCCGTCGGCAAAGGACAATGCGGCGCTGCCCACCTCTCCGGCAGGGCCGTGGTAGGCGCGGCCGGCCGCCAGCGTGCGCGGCCCCGCCTCCCGCGCCGGGGCGTTGGGTGCCCGGCGGCCGCGGGCCTCCACCAGAAAACGCCCGGAGCCCAGCACCGCACCGGCCGCATCGACCGCCAGCCACCCGTCCTTCCCCTGTTCGACCGCCGCCACCGTGCCGCGGGACAGGACGGCACCACCGGCCTCGGCGTCGCGCAGCAGGGCGGCATCGACGCTGCTGCGGTCGGCCAGATGTTCGCCATTCAGGGCGGTGCGCTGTCCGTTCCAATCGACCCGGCGCGATGCCGGCCTGCCGGCCGCCGCGACCGCCTCCGCACAGCCGGCGCGGCGCAGTCCCTCGACGGCCCGCAGGGAAAGCCCCTCCACCGCCGGACGGCGGGCGCAGGTCACCAGCGTCACGCCATGTCCCAGCGCCGTCAGCCGCCGGGCGAGCACCGTACCCGCCGGACCACCGCCCAGGATCAGCACATCCGTCATGCCGTGCCCTCCCCGCCGCTCTTCATGTCCCATGGGTGTCGCCCTGACCTGCCGGCCTTTTCGGCAGTGCTGTGGCTGACAGGGATCCTGCAATGGCGGCAGGGCCTCGATCTATCCGTTTTGCGAAAACGCAGATAATACTGCGGAATTTTTTGGAGATGCCGGAATGAATGCGGCTCATATCCAGCGGATTTTTCCAGATAATCTTCGCTGAAATATGGAAAGAATTACGCGCTGTCTTTGCTTGTCGTTCCTTGAAGCAGAAATGTTGGAGATTTCATTTCAAGCGCTGCGAATTTTTCCGATATACTTATAATGACTGGTGTGGAGATTGCAAATTTGTTCTACTCGCTTATTGTTTTAAATTCATTGCAATGCTTGTTCCCTGGAGCCGGCCTTGAGTGTTTGAAAACTGCAAATGTACCCGTTGCAGTGCCAAAGAAAATGAATGCATTAAAAATTTTTAACTCGGCAATTTTCTCCTGATCTCATGTCGATATTCGGAGAAAATGCGTGTATTCGCAGCGTTGCCCGTGATTTCGGCAGATTATATTATAACAAGGCAGCGATATGTCTAAAAAACAGCCCTATCCGTTTTGCGAAATGGCAGGGATCATTCTTGTCTGTGTTTGACATCTTCTTGAAAGCGCGGAACATGGTCGTCCAGGCATGACCCGCAGCCTGGAACTTGCCGCCATAGCCACATGAACCGGCCCGAATGTGCCGTGCCTGGAGCAACAGCGGATGGTGGAGCCGAGGACCCTCCGGCTGGAGACCGACCTGACCGAGGATGTGTGGGAGCAGGAGAAGGCCCTTGTCGGCTGGACCCAGCATTACCGCCAGCTGCAGCCCGGTCGCTTCCTCGGCCGGCTGAGGGGGGTGTCGGCACCCGGCATCGGCATCTTCCAGGAGGACACCAACCTTCGCCTTCATCAGCACACCGCGCCGCCGCCCGGTACGCTGGTGGTCGCCGTCCCGCTGCCGGGGTCGGCGCCGGCACGGCTGGATGGGCGGCCGGTGGGCGAGAACGACGTTCTGGTCCTGCGCGGCGGCACCCTGTCCGAGTTTCTGTGCGATGGACCGATGTCGGTGCTGGCGCTCGCCATCGACCGCTGGCGGGCCGATCAGCTCCGCGTGATGCTGCCGGATGCCGCGGAGGCACCGACCAGTGCCTTCACCTGCGCGCGCAGCGGCGAGTTGCGCGCCGTTCTGCAATGCCTGCTCGCCGCGACGCCGACACTGCTGGAGCAGAGCGCCGTCATTCTCCCGCTGCTGGACCAATGCGTGTCGGTGGTCGAGGCCGGCATCCTGCAGGCTGTCCGTCCCGTTACGGTGGGCCACGCGCACCGTCAGAAATTCGTCCGCCAGTTCCGTGACTATGTGGAGGCCCATCCCGAGGACCGGCTGTCCGTGGCGCAGGTGGCCCAGGCCATCGGCGTGACGACGCGGATGCTCGAATACAGCTTTGCCGACGTCATGGGCGTTTCGCCCAAGGATTACCTGAAGATGGTCCGGTTGAACGCGGCGCGGCGGGCCCTGCGCGTCGCCGACCCCCGGATGACGACGGTGGCCGAGATCGCCATGGACCACGGCTTTTGGCACCTCGGCCGTTTCTCCGCCTATTACGGCGAGATGTTCGGGGAAAAGCCGTCCGATACCTTGCGTGGGAGCCGGGCGATCTGATCCAGCCGTCCATCCCCCTTCGCCGGGCAGCGCGTCGATCCTTCGCATCGGGGTGGAACATCAGGCCAGTGCACGGGCGCATCGTCTCGGTGGCCGTCACCATCGCGGTAGCGGTGAATACCGACTGCCGGCATGCCGGTCGACACCGGCCTGGGGGAGGGCGGCCTGGGGGAGGGCGGCCTACAGCCCGGCGGGCAGCCCCGTCGGCAGCCTGCTGCTCCCGTCGCCCAGCGGGCGTTCCATCAGGACGCTGTCCAGCCAGCGGCCGAACTTGAAGCCGACCGCCGGCAGCACGCCGACCGGACGGAAGCCGCAGGCGCCGTGCAGGCCGATGGAGCCTTGGTTGGCGCTGTCGCCGATCACCGCGACCATCCGGCGGTAGCCCGCCGCCTCGCAAGCCTCGATCAGCGGCAGCAGCAGCGCCCGGCCGATGCCGCGCCGGCCCATGCCTTCGGCGACATAGACGGAGTTCTCCAGCGTGAAGCGGTAGGCGCTGCGCGTGCGGTACAGCCCGGCATAGGCGTAGCCGGCCAGCCGCCCCTCGCATTCCGCCACCAGATAGGGCAGGCCGCGGGCCAGGATGTCGGCGCGGCGGCGGGCCATCTCGGCCTCGTCCGGCGGAACCTCTTCGAAGGAGGCGGTGCCGTGCAGGACATGCCCGGCATAGAGCGCGGCGATGGCGGGAATGTCGGCGTCGGTGGAGGCGCGGACGGCGATGGCGGACGTCTGGACAGACATGTCGGCAGGTATTGCGGCAGGCATGGGACTCAACTCCGGACAGGACGGTCGGCGGGAAGGAGAAGGGCGCAGACGGTCGCCAACCCGCCGCCGACGCCGAGAAGCGCGAAACCCCAGCCCCACCCCGACCCGCCGGTGGCATGGTCGAGCACCAGCCCGACCGCCAGCGGCGCCAGGCCGCCGGCCCCGAAGCCCAGGATGGAGCGCACCGCGAGCGCGGCGCCCAGGCTGCCCGGCTCGACCGCTTCGGTCATCGCGGTGGACAGCACGGGCGAATCGCCCAGGGCGGAAAAGCCGTAGAGGGCGGCCACGGCCAACACCGGCAGGAGCGGCAGCCCGTCCATCCAGCCGATGGTGAAGGAGCAGGCGGCGCCCATCAGCCCCATCGCCATCAGCACCGTCCGCCGGCCCAGCCGGTCGGAGGCCCGGCCCATCGTCAGCGACGACAGGAAGCCCGACAGATGGATGGCCCCGGCGATCCACAGCCCGCGCATGCCCGCATCCCCGGTGCCGGTGCCGCCGGACCCGGCGAGGCTGGCGGTCAGGAAGGCCGGCAGCCACGCCCACATTCCCAGCAGTTCCCAGCAATGGGTGGTGTAGCCGGCGGTCAGCAGGAAGGAGCGGCGGTCGGCCAGGAAGCGGAAGGCGCCGCGCAGCCGGCGCGCAGTCCCGCCGGCGACCAGATTCGGCCGCCCGCGCAGGCCCGGCGTCGCGAGCAGGATCGCCAGCAGCGGCCCCAGCCCGCAGGCGATGAAGGCGGCCTCGTAGCCGAAGCGCTCCGCCAGCCCGGCGGCCAGCGCGATGGAGGCGAAATATCCCAGCGATCCGGCCCCCAGCAGCCAGCCGACCGCCGCCCCGCGCCGGTCCGCCGGCACGCCCTGCGCCACCAGCATGATGGAGGGGGCGTAGGTGCCGCCCTGGGTCAGCCCCACCAGCGCGAACAGCAGCAACCCGCTTTCCGCCGACCGGGCGAAGAAGGCGAAGGCGATCCCGGTCAGCGCCGTCGCCCAGCCGGCCCACAGGAAGACGCGCCGGGCGCCCAGGCTGTCGGCGAACCAGGAGGATGCCACCAGCGACAGGGCATAGCCGATGTTGAAGGCGGCCTGGATCGACCCGGCCTCTCCCGCCGACATGCCCCAGGCCTGCATCGCCGGCCCGAGCGCGCCGGCATAGACCATGAAGGACAGCGAGGTGGCGAAGCGGCTGGCGCACAGCAGCACGAGCCAGGTCGATGTCGGGGCAGGGGCGGGGTTGGCGGCGGGAAGGGCTGCGGTCGTCATGCCCCAACCGTCGCGGACGGACGGCCAAAAGGCAAATTTATTGATCTGATCGGAATCATAAGGAAAACTAGGGGTATGCGCGGCCTGAACCTCGACCAGCTCATCACCTTCGCCACCGTCGTGGAGCATGCCGGCTTCACCGAGGCGGCGTCCCGGCTCGGCCTGACCCAACCGGCGGTCAGCATGCAGATCCGCAACCTGGAGGAGCGGTTCGGCGTGCGGCTGGTCGAACGGGTGGGCAAGCGCGCCTTGCCGACCGCCGCCGGCCGCGACCTGCTGCCCTTCATCCGCCGCCTGCGCGACGAGGCGGAGGCGGCGACCGCCGCCATGGGCCGCCATCGTGCCGGACAGGTTGGGCGCGTGCGCATCGGCACCGGCGCCACCGCCTGCATCTACCGGCTGCCTCCGCTCCTGACCGTGCTGCGCGCCGCCCATCCCGGTCTGGAGATCATCGTCGTCACCGGCAACACGCCCGACATCCTGGATGGGGTGGAGGCCGGCTCGCTGGATCTGGCGCTGGTCACGCTGCCGGCCGCCCGTGCCGGCCTGTCCATCGAACCGGTGTGCAGCGAGGATCTGGTCTGTGTCGGTCCCCGCACTCCCGGTAACGCCTCCGGGGGCGACGGCATCGCTCCGGCGGCGCTGGCGGACGGGGGGCTGATCCTGTACGAGCGTGGCGGCACCATGCGGGCGGTGATCGACGGCTGGTTCATGGCCGGCGGTATCCAGCCGCGTCCATCGATGGAGTTGGGCAATGTGGAGGCGATCAAGAACCTGGTCGCCGCCGGGCTCGGCCGTTCGGTGCTGCCTGCGGTCACCGTCCAAGGGCCGGGCGACTGCAACCGTTTTGCGGTCCAGCCTCTGACGCCGCGGTTGAATCGCACCCTTGGGTTGGTGTTGCGTCGTGACAAAATACCCGATCCGGGTGTGCGTGCGATGGTAAGGGCGATTACCGATATGCGGTAATAATAAAGATAAAATCGCTCTGTTTCCAATCATCCGGGATATTGCCTTTGGACGGTTTACAGAGGCTTTCGGACTTGCGCACTCTATGCTTGATGAGTCTTTCGTTTATCTTAGGCGCCGATGACCGATCCGCAGTTCGTTGCAAACGAGCCCGCCGATATCCGAAAGGGCGGCGCGGGCGATCGAGAGGCCCGGCCGGAAGAGCAACCGGGTTCGCGGCTCGAAGCCCTTGAGCGGGAGAACGTCCGGTTGCAGGCGATGCTCTCTGCGGCCTGCACCGGATGCGACGACCTGCTGACGGTCACCGCCCTCAACGAGGATCTCCGCACCGCCCTGGAGGCGCTGGAACGCAGCCGCGCCGCCCATGCCGACAGCGAGAGGCGGCTGCGCGCCATCCTGGACAGCGCGGTCGGCCATGCCATCCTCACCTCGACGCCCGACGGCCGGGTGACGAGCTGGAATCCCGGCGCGGTCCGCATCCTGGGCTGGACGGAGGAGGAGGTGTGCGGCGGGCCGGTCGACATCCTCTTTCCGCCGGAAGATGTCGCCGGCGGCGTCCCCGCTGCGTTGCGGATGCGGGCGCTGGCCGAAGGGCGGCTCCAGGAGGAACGCAGCTTCCGCCACCGCGACGGCCGCGAGGTCTGGGGAGCGCTCACCATCCTGCCGCTGCAGAGCGACGAGGAGGGGTTCCTGTGGATCCTGCACGACCGTTCGAGCGAACGGCGGATGGAGGAGGCGCTTGCCGATGCCCGCAAATGCGCGACCGACATCCTGGACAGCATCGACGAGGCGCTGGTGGCGCTCGACCGCGACTATCGCGTGATCTACCAGAACCTGCGGGCCGAACAGCTCGACCATCAGCCGCTGTCGGCCATGCTCGGCCGCCACCTCTGGGAAGTCTGGCCCCAGTTCTCCGGATCGGATCTGGAGGCGATGTGCCGCAAGACGATGACGGAGCGGGTGCCGACCTCCATCGAAAAACGGTTCGACGGCGAAGACACCACCCTGTGGCTGGAAATCCGTTGCCTGCCGACACCGGAGGGCGTCGGTTGCTTTTTCCGCGACATCACCACCCGCAAGCGGGCGGAGGACGAGGCGCGCGCCTCCCATGAGCGGGCGGTCATGATCCTGGAGAGCATCAGCGACGCCTTCTACGCCGTGGATCGCGACTGGCGCTTCACCTACATCAACCGCAAGGCCGAACAGCTCTGGGGCCGGTCGCGCGACACCCTGCTGGGCCGCCGCCTGTGGGAGGCCTTCCCCAAGGCGCTGGGCAGCGAGTCGCTGGAAGCGCAGAAGCAGGCGGCGCGCGAAGGGCGCGAGATGACGGTGGAGGTGAGCTCTCCGGTCCTGGGCCGCTGGATCGAACTCAGCGTCTATCCCAGTTCCGACGGGCTGTCGGTCTATTTCCGCGACATCACCGCCCGCCGGCAGGCGCAGCAGGCGCTGATGCTGGCGAAGGAGAGGGCGGAGGCGGCAGACCGGGCCAAGGGCAAGTTCCTCGCCGCCGCCAGCCACGATCTGCGCCAGCCGCTGCAGGCGCTGCTCCTGTTCGTCGACGTGCTGAAGCCGCATGTGCAGGGCCCCCAGGGGGCGAACGCGCTTTTGCATCTCGGCCGCGGGCTCGACGCGCTGAAGGAGTTGCTGGACAGCTTGCTCGACATGTCCCGGCTGGATGCCGGCGTGGTGCAGCCGAACATCGAGGATGTCCCCATCGTCCCGCTGTTCGACCACATCGCGGCCTCCTACCGCCCGGTGGCGGCGGCCAAGGGTCTGGAACTGCGGGTGTCCGCCTGCAATGCCGCCGCCCGCACCGACCGCACCCTGCTGACCCGCATGGTGCGCAACCTGGTGGAGAACGCGTTGCGCTACACCGAGAGCGGGCGGATCGACATCGAGTGCCGGCGGGCCGGCGGGCGTCTGCTGATCGAGGTGCGCGACACCGGCATCGGCATTCCGCCGGACCATCTGGAACGCATCTGGGAGGAGTTCCACCAGGTCGACAATCCGGAGCGCGACCGCAACCGCGGGCTGGGGTTGGGGCTGGCCATCGTGCGGCGGCTGTCGCAGTTGCTGAACCATCCCGTCGACGTCCAGTCCACGCCGGACGAGGGCACCGCCTTCGTCATTGCCCTGCCGGTCGGCCGGCCCCTCCAGCATTCGCTGACCCCGGCGGAGGTGGCGACCGCCGGCCGCGGCCGTTTCGCCGTGGTGGTCGACGACGACGCCATCGTGCTGCTGGGGCTGGAGACGATCTTCCGCGAATGGGGTTACGAGGTGCTGGTCGCGGGGTCCGCCGACAAGGCGGTGGAGGCGCTGGAGCGCTCCGGCCGCCGCCCCGACGTGATCGTCGCCGACTACCGCCTGCGCGAGGGCCGCTATGGAACCGAGGCGATTTCCCGCATCCGCGGCCTGTTCGAGGGCGGCGGCCCCCCCGTGCCGGGCGTGATCCTGACCGGCGAGACCGGCCCCGACTGCGAACGCGACGCCGCCGCCCATGGGCTGGGCATCATCCACAAGCCGGTCACCCCGCGCCAGCTCGGCCTTGCGCTCGGCGACCTGCTGGGGGCGCGGTGATCGCGGAGGCCTCGTCCCTCGGCTGGCGCTCCCGGGCCGGCGTCTTCAGGCCGGCTTCTTGAGGTAGGCGGTCAGCTCCTTTTCGGCCGCCGTCACGTGCTCGACCACGAGGGCGCAGGCCGCGTCGGCATCGCCGGCCCGGCAGGCGGCGAGCAGCGCGTAATGGTCGTCCTGTGAGCGCGACTGGTAGCCGAGCGCGACGAACTGGAAGCGCAGGTAGCGGTCGGCGGCGGCCAGATGCTGTTCCACCAGCGCCAGCAGGCGTGGCCGGTCGGCGCGGGCGTAGAGCGTCATGTGGAAGCGGCGGTTCAACTCCCCCATCCGCCCCGGATCGGCCTCGCCGTCCATTTCCGCCACCAGCTCGGCGGCAAGCGCAAGGTCTTCCGCCGTCAGCCGCGGCATCGACAGGCGCAGCGCCGCCGGTTCCAGCGCGGTGCGGATCGTGCCGATGTCGGCCGAATCCTCCGCCGAGATCGCCGCCACGACCGCACCCCGGTGGGGGTGGAACTCCACCAGCGCGCGCGCTTCCAGCTGGCGCAGGGCCTCGCGCACCGGCATGCGGCTGACGCCGAAGGCGGCGGCCAGCTCCTCCTGCCGCAGCGGTGCGCCGCCGGGCAGCACGCCGCCCAGGATCGCCTCGCGCATCGCCGCCTCGACGAACTCGGTCGCCGTCCGGAAGCGTGGCCGGTTGCGGGCGATCACCGCCGTCAGGTCGGGGAAGGACGTGTCGGGAGAGTGGGAAGAGTGGGGCATGGGCGGAACCGGAATCGGTGGATGCAAAAACCGCTTGCGCGGATATTGGATCCAATCTAACCGTTTCTGCGTCTCCTGTCACGCATCGGAAAGGACCGGGCATGTCCGGCTCGTCCCCCCATTTCTCCCCTCTCCGTCAGCCGGTTTCCGCCACGCCGCCGTCGCGCCTGTCGCCGTCGGCCGTCGCCACCGGGCTGCTGGCGGCATTGGTCGGCTATGCCGGTGCGGTCGCGGTGGTGATCCAGGGCCTGTCGGCGGTCGGGGCGGACACGGCGCAGATCGCCTCCGGGCTGGTGGCCGTCGGCTTCTCGATGGGGCTGTCGGCGATCTGGCTGGCGTGGCGGCAACGCCAGCCGGTCAGCATCGCCTGGACCACGCCGGGCATGGCGCTGCTGGCGGCGACCGGGCCGGTGGCCGGCGGCTTTGCCGCGGCGGTCGGTGCGTTCCTGACCGTGGGTGTGCTGATCATGGTGGCGGGGCTGTGGCGTCCGCTCGGCCGCTGGATCGCGGCGATCCCCAAGCCGCTGGCCAACGGCATGCTTGCCGGCCTGCTGCTGAAGCTGTGCCTTGCGCCCTTCCTGGCGATGGGGCAGGCGCCGGGGCTGGGGCTGCTGGTTTTGGCGACCTGGGCCGTGGTCGGCCGCGTCGCCCGGCTCTATGCCGTGCCGGCGGCGGTCGCCGTGGCGTTGGCGGCGATGGCATTGAACCCGCCGGTATCGGGTGCGTTGCCGCCCGATCCCTGGCCCACCCTGTCGGCCGTCATGCCGGTCTTCACCTGGGAGGCGCTGGTCGGGCTGGCCCTGCCTTTGTTCGTCGTCACCATGGGGTCGCAGAACATTCCCGGCCTGGCGGTGCTGGCGACCTTCGGCTACACGCCGCGGGTGCCGCCGGTGTTCCTGACCACCGGCTTCGCCTCGGCCCTCACCGCGCCTTTCGGGGCGCCGACGGTCAATCTGGCGGCCATCACCGCGGCCATGTGCGCCGGACCCGATGCCGACCCGCGGCCGGAACGGCGCTGGCAGGCCGCCTTCACCTGCGGTGCCGGCCACATCGCGCTGACGGCGCTGGCGGTCGTCACCGCCACGCTGGTCACCCGCTCCCCGCCGATCCTGATCGAGGCGGTGGCCGGGCTGGCGCTGATCGGCGCCTTCGGCGGATCCCTCCTGGCTGCAGTCCAGGCCGAGGATGACCGCATCCCCGCCCTGGTCACGCTGCTGGTGACGGCGTCGGGCCTTTCCTTCTTCGGGATCGGCTCGGCCTTCTGGGGCCTGCTGTTCGGCGGGGCGATGCATCTCCTGCAGCGCAGGCGCCCCGCCGGGGCGTGAGGTGGGTCAGCCCTGCTCGATCAGGTCGGCGCAGGCCTCGACCGCGGCGGCGGCATAGGGGCGGATGCGTGGCGGGATCTGCGACGGGTTGATGCCCGGGCCGAGGATGCCGACGCCGACCGGCTTCATGAACTGGAGCTGCAGGTCGATCAGGCTGCCGATGACGGCGTGGCCCATGACGTTGCCATGTTCGGTCTCGCCGCGTTCGATGATGCCGAGCGCCACCGCCCCGGCGACGTCGTCGCGCAGCAGCAGGCGCTTGACCGCCAGCGGCTTTTCCATCGAGCCGGGAACCCAGACCTCCGCCACGATGCCGAGCCCACGGCGGGCGGCCACGCTGCGTGCCTCGTCCAGCATCTCTTCCACCTCTTTGCGGTGGAACCGCCCGAGCACGATGCCGATGTTCTTCACCCTCTGTCTCTCCCTTTGTCTGGCGGCATGACGTCCGCCCGAACCGTCGCGCCCAAATTGTCCGGTCCCCGCGCAAAGCGCAAGGGTCGTCGCCGGTTCGGCGCTTTCCGGCCTGCTCGATGAAACTCCCGGACGAACAGCCGGCCCCCTGGTCCTGCCTACCCCCGTATGTCGCGGAGCGTGACAAGGCGTCGTATGACGCTACAATTTTCGACAAATTGATTTCACCGGCCTTTCTTACGACGTTGTAATAATGGAAGCATGGCTGTGGCCCGGTCCCCCGCCTTGGGATCGGCACCGCTTGAAGAGAACGGTCAGGCGAATCCGGAACTGCGATCATGTTGAGAGGTGCGATCGAATACGCGCCGTCGACCTTCGAGGAGCGGGGGGCCGCGGTGGCCTTCACGACGCCGCTGCTGTCCCAGACCCGGGTGCGGCGTGGCGAGCGGTCCAGGCTGGAGGTGCTGATCCCCAGCCTGTCGCAGGGCATTGGCATCTATGTCGTCGCCTGGAAGGCGGTGCCGGAGATGGTGTCGATGACCATGCACGACCGCTACCTCCACGACCTGATCGTGAAGGAGGAGGCCTGCTCCCCCCATGAGATCCGCCGGGCGACGCTGAGGGCGGCGCGTCGCGGCTTGGCCGGGCCGCAGGCGGCGCAGGCGGCCCGCCGCGCCCTGGACGAGGACGAGGAACAGGGAACCCTCACCCATTACCTGCTGATCCTGGCGATCCTGAAGGCGGTCGGCCTGGAATCGCCGGAGATGCTGAGGGCCGGCCTCGATACCGACGAGGGGCAACGGCTGACCCGAGAGCTGATGACCAGGGCGGCGGAAAGCCTGGCGATGGACGCCGCGCTGCTCTATGCCCGGCTGGCCGACGTCGCGGCGGTGACCGCCCCGGTCGGGCTGGCGCACTCGCCCAGGCCCGGCCGGCTGGCGCGCAGCCTGACCGACCTGAAGGGCTTCCGCGACAGCATGACCGATTGGGCGCAAGCGGTGCCGGGCGACGCGGCCCCGGTCGCCGCCTTCTGCGCGGAGGTGGCGCAGCACACCATCGGCATCGGCGAGACGGTGCTGGCCGAATTCCACCGGCGGATCGGGGCGATCGGCCCGCTGCTCCAGGCTTGGGACCGCGAGATCGTCCAGCTGCGCGCCCAGGCCGCCCGCATGGCGTGGCTGCTCGACGGCTGGAGCCACATCACCGGCGCGTGGGAGGTGGTGCAGGGCGAGAGCCGGCAGCAGCAGGCGGCGACGGTCAACGACCTGTTCCGCATCCTGCCGCTGTTGCCGCGCAAGGAGTGCAGCCGCGACCTGATGGCGGAGTCCAAGGAGGTCAAGCCGGCGCACCGCCGGTCCGTCCGCATGCTGGAGGATTGGCGCACCGGCCGGATGGACATCGACGCCATCCGGCGGATCGAGGCGGTGAAGGCCCGCGTGCCATGACCGCAAGGGAAAGGCCCGGGTCGGCTGGCCCCCAAGCCGCCGACCGCCTGCCCGCCGACCCTCTGCCGGGGCTGGAGAGCCGGCTGTTCGACATTCCCGAGGACAAGTTCGTCGAGGTCGTCCGCCTGCTGGAGCGGGTGCGCGACCATCCCGACGTGCGCCAGACCTTCGCCGCCATCCGCCCGCGCCTGGCCCAGGTCCGCCCCGACCGCCGCCCGACGTTGAAACGCGTGCTGTGCATGCCGTTCGAGGATGTGCTGGAAGGCTTTGGCGCGGCCGACATGCCGCTGGGCCGCATCGAACGGCGGGTGATCGAACCGGTCTGGCGTCTGGTGACGGAGTATGGCGACCGCCACCAGCTCGACCAGCTCGACCGTCAGGTGCAGGAGGCGGCGCCCGGCAACCTCAACGCCCTGCGCAATATCGGGCGCCGGCTGTGGCCGATGGCCGCCCAGGTGATCCGCGAGGCGATCCGCGGCGCGGCGGACCAGGATGCCGCGCGCCAGGGAATGTGGCGCCTGCTTCACGGCGACGAGGGGATGCATCGCCAGGCGCAGGACGTCGCCGCCTTCCTGGAGATCGGGCTGACGATCGAGGCGCTGAAGGACACGCTGTCGCCCAAGCCGCTGCCGGTTCTGGAGGACGGCCATCTCGTCGCCATCGAGCAGGCGGCCCAGGCGGTGGCGCGCCAGTCGACGGCGCTGGTCCATCACCTGCTGCTGGTCGCCGCCTCGCGGCTCGGCACGCCGGCCGATCTCCTGGTGGCGCTGAACGGGCTCGACCTCGGCAAGGCGCGGTGGGAACAGCCGGCGATCTTCGCCCGGCTCGGCGGGCTGATCGTCACCGATCTGGAGGAACGGACCGCCCGTTTCGGCGGTAGCGGCGGCAAGGGGGAGGGGGGCGCAGGGCAAGCCGGAAGCGGCCCTGCCGCCGTTTCGCCGGAAGAGGCTGTGGCGATCGCCGAGCGGCTGGTCGCCAGCGTCGACACCACCTCGGCCGCGGTGGAGGTCCTGGCCGAACCGGCTTACCGCGGGCGGCTGGATGCGGTGAAGGCGGCGGTGCGGACCATGGTCGCCGGCAATGTGCTCGCCACCGCGCCCCAGGGCATCCTGACCGCGGTCGCCGCCCCGGCGGACCATGCCCGCCCGGTCCCGGTCGACGAAACCCGCCAGGCCGCGGCGGAGGACCATGCCCGCGCCCTGCGCCGGTGCGAGGGGCTCGCCGATGCGCTCGGCCTGCACCAGCCGCTGAAGGACGCGGTGTCGTCGATGGAAAAGGGCCTGCAAAGCCGCGCCCAGGCCCTGTTGGCCGGCTATCCCGCGGTGGCGGCCGACCCCGATGCTGCCGAGACGGCTGAGATCAACCTGTTCTATGCCCTGCGGCTGCTGGAACTGGTCGCCGGCCCGGCCAAGGCCGACCGGCTGCGCACCGCCATCATGGCGGCGACCGGCGAGTTCGACGACCGCGGGGGATATCAGACGTAGGTCGCGACCTCGACCAGATTGCCGTCCGGGTCGCGGAAATAGACCGAGCGGATCGGTCCGGTGGCGCCGGTGCGCGGGACCGGCCCTTCCTCGATCGCGACGCCGCGGTCCTGGAGATGGGCGATCACCTCCTCCAGCGGCGTTTCGGCGATCAGGCAGAAATCGCCGGAACCGGCGGCCGGACGCGCGGCCTTCGGCTCGAACTCCCGGCCGACCTCGTGCAGGTTGATCTTCTGCGCCCCGAAGGCGAGGGCGCGACGGCCCCCGGCGAAGGTGACGACCTCCATCCCCAGCACGTCGCGGTAGAAGGCGCAGGTCGCCTCGATGGAGGCGACGGTCAGCACGAAATGGTCGATCCGGTCGATTCTCACCCCCGGTTTCCTCCCCGGCTCACATCCCCGTCGGGGTCGGGAGCGGCTTGACCGGGGCGGGAATCGAGGCCGACGACAACGATGTCGGCGCGTGGACCGGCGCATGGGCTGCCGGGATCGGCAGCGGCGCCGGCTTGCTCAGCGGCCGCGGCGTCGACACCGGGGTCACGGCCGATGCCGGATTGCCCGTGCCATTGCCCGTGCCGTTGTTCCCGGCCGACGGGGCGGACGGGGTGGCCAGCGTGGGCGGATCCTCGTAGATGTCGGGATGGACGCGCACCACGCCGGAGGTGTCGACCGAGGCGTTCCAGTAGACGAAGCGCACCGGGATCGCGGCCGGCAGCCGGATCGTCTTGGTTTCGCCGGTGTCGAGCTGCTGGCCGATCGAAGCCGGCGTCAGCCGGGCGGCGCCCAGCAGCGTTTCCGCCATCAAGCGGGCATCCTCCAGCCGGACGCAGCCGGAGCTGGCGGCGCGCAGGTCGCGGCTGAACAGCCTGGGATCGTTGGTGCCGTGCAGGAAGATGCCGTCGCCGTTGGTCAGGTTGAAGCGGAAGCGGCCAAGCGCGTTGTCGTCGCCCGGCTTCTGCACGATGCGGATGCGGCCGGGATCGACCGCCCACCAGTTGACCGACTGGGTGTTGGCGACCTCCGACCCGTCGAGATAGACGGCGGCGTTCTTGATACCGGTGGTGCCCTTCTTGCGCAGGGCCGGCAGCTTGTCCTCGCTCAGCACCGTCGGCGGGACGGTCCAGGTCGGGTTGATGGTGACGCTGGTGATCTTGTCCTGCAGCAGCGGCGTCTTGCGCGACGGCCGGCCGACCACCGCCCGCATGGTGAAGGTGGGGCGGCCATGCTCGATCAGGGTGACCGACTGGCCCGGCAGGTTGACCAGCACCGTGGTTTCGGGGATCGACGCCTGCTGCGCCCGCATCGCCGCGGCGGCGCGGCGCAGCAGCGCCACCGTCTGCGCCGGGGTGCGGTCGAGCGCCTGGCGCGTCACCTCGCCGACCTTGCCGTCGGGTTGCAGCCCTTCGGACAGCTGGAAGGCGCGCACGGCGGTCTCGACATCGTCGTTGAAGCTGTCGGCCCATTTGTCGGCGGGCAGGTAGCCAAGCTCGGTCAGGCGGCGGGCGACCTTGCCGACGCGGTCGGCCAGCGGCGAGCGCACGCTGAACACCACCGGCGGCGCCGGCTCGACCGGAGCGAGGCCGGGCAGGGTGGGGGCCTGCGCCTGGATGTCGGCCGCCGGCACGTCCACCGCCGGGGCGACGCTCTCGACCATGCCGCCGTCGCCCTTCTTGACCACCGCGCCGTAGCCGATGCGGGTGACCGGTGCCTTGGGAGCGTTCTGGAGCTCCAGCGCGCGCTGTTCCAGCGCCGCGGCCCACCCGCCGACCAGCGACGGCTTGGCGGCCTGCGCCGCCTGCTTCGGCGATGCGGCCAGCGCCGGACCGCTCAGGACGACGCCGACCAGTCCGCCGACCATCAGCAGGGCGGCGGAGCGGCGGGAGATCGGACGGCGGGTATCATGCATGGCGACTGGACCGGAACGTGAACAGGAAGGATCTAACGCGGTATCCTTCGACAAGCCTTCCTGAATCCGCAAGTGACATTTGGTGACGGAAGGTCTGCTCGTCATACTGTTGCTCCCGTGCATCGCGGCATCGTTCGCCCACCCCGCCGGCCGTTACAAGCGCTGGTCACGATCGGTTGACGCCGCCGGGCCGGCTTTATTCCGGCACTTCGTGCGCCGTGCCGCCGGAATTCCAGGACGTGGCCAGGGAGCGGCCAGGGAGCGGACCGTATGTGTCATTTGACGTAGATACGCCCTTTCGCAGGCGCGGTAGCCTCCTCTCCGACGATGTGGTGAAGCCCCGGACCAACCGGGGCGCCGACAAGGAAGGGGGCAACTTCATGCGGACCAAGCAGTTGACGTCGACGTTCGGGATCGCCGGTCTGGCCGGTCTGGCCATGGGCGCGATGGCGGCGATGTCCGCGCCGGCGATGGCGCAGGACACGATCAAGGTGGGCATCCTGCACTCCCTGTCCGGCACGATGGCGATCAGCGAGACGACCTTGAAGGACGTCATGCTGATGCTGATCGACGAGCAGAACAAGAAGGGCGGCCTGCTGGGCAAGAAGCTGGAGCCGGTGGTGGTCGATCCCGCCTCCAACTGGCCGCTGTTCGCCGAGAAGGCGCGCGAGCTGATCAGCAAGGACAAGGTGTCGGCCGTGTTCGGCTGCTGGACCTCGGTCAGCCGCAAGTCGGTGCTGCCGGTGTTCGAGGAGCTGAACAACATCCTCTTCTACCCGGTCCAGTATGAGGGCGAGGAATCCTCGCGCAACGTCTTCTACACCGGTGCCGCCCCGAACCAGCAGGCGATCCCGGCGGTCGACTACCTGATGCAGAAGGAGAAGGTGCAGCGCTGGGTCCTGGCCGGCACCGACTACGTCTATCCGCGCACGACCAACAAGATCCTCGAGGCCTACCTGAAGGGCAAGGGCGTCAAGCCCGAGGACATCATGATCAACTACACGCCGTTCGGTCATTCCGACTGGCAGTCGATCGTGGCGGACATCAAGAAGTTCGGCTCGGGCGGCAAGAAGACCGCGGTGGTCTCCACCATCAACGGCGACGCCAACGTTCCCTTCTACAAGGAACTGGGCAACCAGGGCGTGAAGGCCGAAGACATCCCGGTCGTCGCCTTCTCGGTCGGCGAGGAAGAGCTGGCCGGCATCGACACCAAGCCGCTGCTGGGCCATCTGGCCGCCTGGAACTACTTCCAGTCGGTCGAGACGCCGGCGAACAGCGACTTCATCAAGGCCTGGAAGGCCTACACCAAGAACGACAAGCGCGTCACCAACGACCCGATGGAAGCCCACTATATCGGCTTCAACATGTGGGTGAAGGCGGTCGAGGCGGCCGGCACCACCGACCAGGACAAGGTCATCGACGCCATGGTCGGCGTGTCGGTCCCCAACCTGACCGGCGGCTATTCGGCGATGCTGCCGAACCACCACATCACCAAGCCGGTCCTGATCGGCGAAGTGCAGGAGAACGGCCAGTTCGACGTCGTCTCCAAGACCCCGGGCCTGGTCCCCGGCGACGAGTGGTCGGACTTCCTGCCGGACAGCAAGGACCTGATCGCCGACTGGCGCAAGCCGATGTCCTGCGGCAACTTCAACGTGAAGACCGGCAAGTGCGGCGGCAAGGGGACCTGAGGGCTGGTGTCCGTCCTCTGATCTGAGTGGTCGCGACGCTTGCCCCCTCCCTAACCCTCCCTCTCCCGCGTCGGACGGACCGTCGGTCCGCCGAGAGCGGGGGAGGGCCGGGGAGGGGGCAAGCGTCAGCGCTTTTTTGAACTGGCCTGACATCCGCCCCCCGCACCGAAGGACCCGCGATGCGACGCGCTCTCCGCTGGCTGATGGCCGTCTGCGTGGTGGTCGCCACATCGACCGCCGCATTCGCCGCCGATCCCCAAGCAATCGATTTGCGCCCCCTCGTCCAGGCCCTGGGCAGCGGCGGCTATTCCGGAACCGAAAAGGCCCTGGCGCAATTGTCGGAGGCCGGCGATCCGGCCGCCGTGCCGGTGATCGAAGCGCTCCAGGCCGGCGACCTCTTCGTACGCAAGGCCGACGGCGCCGTCGTCGTCGCCCGCAAGTCCGGCGACGCCTACACCCTGACCGACCCGCTGACCCGCGCCGCGCTGGGCGATGCGCCGTCCGCCGCGGTCGAAAAGATCCGCATCAACAATTCGCTGCGCCGCGCCATCAATGCGTCGTTGGGCGCGCTTACCCTGATGAGCCCCGATGCCGGTGTCCGCCGCTCCGCCGCCGACGCGGTGTTCAAGAGCCGCGACCCCTCGGCGCTGGAGACGTTGACCGCGGCCCTTGCCAAGGAGCAGGACAAGGGTGTCCGCGCCGCCATGGAGCAGGCGCGCGCCGCCATCCTGCTGACCGGCGAGGCCGCGGCGAAGATGACCGACGCCGAAATCCAGGCCGCCGCCGACACGCTGGCCGCCCGCGGCGACCGCGACGCGCTGGTCCTGCTGAACATGGTCGCCGGGTCGGGCGCCTCCGAAATCACCAAGAAGTCGGCGGCCTCCGCCATCTCCACCCTGGAACAGAAGCTGGCCTTCTGGGCCGCGCTGCAAAATCTCTGGTACGGGTTGTCGCTCGGCTCGGTGCTGCTGCTGGCCGCCATCGGGCTGGCCGTCACCTTCGGCGTGATGGGCGTCATCAACATGGCCCATGGCGAGATGGTGATGATCGGCGCCTACACCACCTTCCTGGTGCAGGAGGCCTTCCGTGCCCACGCTCCCGGCCTGTTCGACCTGTCGATCCTGGTGGCGCTGCCCGCCGCCTTCATCGTGTCCGGCGGCGTCGGCATCGTCATCGAGCGCAGCGTGATCCGCTGGCTCTACGGCCGGCCGCTGGAGACGCTGCTGGCGACCTGGGGCCTGTCGCTGGCGCTGCAACAGGCGGTGCGCTCCATCTTCGGCCCGACCAACCGCGAGGTCGGTGCGCCGAGCTGGATGTCCGGCGCCTTCGAGCTGGGCGGCCTGACCATCACCTACGGCCGGCTGTGGATCGTCATCTTCGCCTTCGCCGTCTTCGCGGCCCTGCTGGTGGCGCTGAAGCGTACCTGGTTCGGCCTGTCGATCCGGGCGGTGACGCAGAACCGGCCGATGGCCAACGCCATGGGCATCCGCACCGCCAGGGTCGACGCGCTGACTTTCGGGCTCGGCTCCGGCATCGCCGGGCTAGCCGGGGTGGCGCTGAGCCAGATCGACAATGTCAGCCCGAACCTGGGCCAGGGCTACATCCTCGACAGCTTCATGGTGGTGGTGTTCGGCGGGGTGGGCAACCTGTGGGGCACGCTGGTCGGCGCCCTGACGCTGGGGACCATGAACAAGTTCCTCGAACCCTATGCCGGGGCGGTGCTGGGCAAAATCCTGGTGCTGATCTTCATCATCCTGTTCATCCAACGGCGTCCGCGCGGCCTGTTCGCGCTGAAGGGCCGCTCGGTGGAGGCCTGACCGATGCTGCTGCGCTTTTTCCTGTTGGGGCTGGACCGCAAGGCCGGGATCGTGCTGACGATCCTGGCGGTCCTGGCGGTGGCGGTCCCGGTGATGACGCTGTGGGTGCCGGCGGACTCGCCCTTCCACCTGTCGATCTTCACCGTCTCGCTGCTCGGCAAATACCTGTGCTTCGCGCTGCTGGCGCTGGCGCTCGATCTGGTCTGGGGCTATTGCGGCATCCTGTCGCTCGGCCATGCCGCCTTCTTCGCGCTCGGCGGCTATGCCATGGGCATGTACCTGATGCGGCAGATCGGGCCGCGCGGCGTCTACGGCAATCCGGAGCTGCCCGATTTCATGGTCTTCCTGAACTGGACGGAGCTGCCCTGGTACTGGCTCGGCTTCGACCAGTTCTGGTTCGCGGCGCTGATGGTGCTGCTGGTGCCGGGGCTGCTGGCCTTCGCCTTCGGCTGGTTCGCCTTCCGCAGCCGCGTCACCGGCGTCTACCTGTCGATCATCACCCAGGCGCTGACCTTCGCCCTGCTGCTGGCCTTCTTCCGCAACGACATGGGCTTCGGCGGCAACAACGGCCTGACCGACTTCAAGGACATCCTCGGCTACGACATCCAGGCCAACACCACCCGCGTCGCGCTGTTCGTGGCGACCGTCGCGGCGCTGGCGCTGTCCTACATGATCGCGTCGGGCGTCATCGCCTCCAAGCTGGGCAAGGTGCTGGTGGCGCTGCGCGACGCCGAGAGCCGCGTGCGCTTCATGGGCTACGACACCGAAAGCTACAAGCTGTTCGCCTGGACCCTGTCGGCCTGCATGGCCGGCGTGGCGGGAGCGCTGTACGTCCCGCAGGTCGGCATCATCAACCCCTCGGAATTCGCCCCGGCCAGCTCGATCGAGGCGGTGATCTGGGTGGCGGTCGGCGGGCGCGGCACGCTGGCCGGCGCCATCCTGGGCGCGGTGCTGGTCAACATGGGCAAGAGCTATTTCACCGGCGCCCTGCCGGAGCTGTGGCTGTTCGCGTTGGGCGGCCTGTTCGTGGCGGTGACCCTGTTCCTGCCCAAGGGCCTGCTGGGCCTGTGGGGCCAGCTGGCCGCGAGGATGCCCGGCCGCAAGACCGCTGGTCTTCCTCCCACCCTTCCCAACGGCCCCACTCTTTCCAACGGCCCCACTCTTTCCAACGGCCATGCCGCCGACCAGAAGGGAGCCTGACCCATGAGCGCGGAATCGACCCTTCTCTATCTCGACGGCGTGTCGGTCAGCTTCGATGGCTTCCGGGCGCTGAACAGCCTGTCGCTGGTGATGATGCCGGGTGAGATGCGGGCGATCATCGGCCCGAACGGCGCCGGCAAGACGACGATGATGGACGTCATCACCGGCAAGACCCGGCCCGACACCGGCACCATCCTGTTCGAGGGCGGCACCGACCTGACGAAGCTGCGCGAGGCGGCGATCGCCAATCTCGGCATCGGCCGCAAGTTCCAGCGCCCCACCGTGTTCGAGCCGCACACGGTGTGGGACAATCTGGAGCTGGCGCTGAAGGCGCCGCGCCGGCCGCTGAAGACGCTGACCTATGCGATCAGCCGCGACGACCGCGCCCGGATCGAGGAGATCCTGGACATCACCCGCCTGTCGGCCCTGCGTGCCCGCCAGGCCGGCAGCCTGTCGCACGGGCAGAAGCAGTGGCTGGAGATCGGCATGCTGCTGGCTCAGGATCCGAAGCTGCTGCTGGTCGACGAGCCGGTCGCCGGCATGACCGACGCCGAGACCGAACAGACCGCCGAGCTGCTGTGCAGCATCGCCGGCCGCCATTCGGTGATCGTGGTCGAGCATGACATGAGCTTCGTCCGGGCGCTCGGCGTCAAGGTGACGGTGCTGGCCGAGGGCTCGGTGCTGGCCGAAGGCTCGCTGGATGCGGTCAGCGCCAACGCCCAGGTCATCGACACCTATCTCGGCCGCTGAGGAGGAGCCGCAACATGCTGGACGTTCGTTCCATCGATCTGCATTACGGCGCGGCACAGGCCCTGCGCGGCGTGTCCATGAAGGCGGAGGTCGGCAAGGTCACCTGTCTGGTCGGCCGCAACGGCGTCGGCAAATCCAGTCTGCTGCGCGCCATCGTCGGGCTGAAGCCGGTGTCCGGCGGCGCCATCGGCTGGGACGGCGCCGACGTCACCAAGATGGCGCCGGCCGACCGGGCGCGCCGCGGCATCGCCTATGTGCCGCAGGGGCGCGAGATCTTTCCGCTGCTGACGGTGCGGGAAAACCTGCTGACCGGCTACGCCCCGCTGCCGCGCTCGCAACGCTCGATCCCCGACGAGGTGTTCGAGCTGTTCCCGGTGCTGAAATCCATGCTGGAGCGCCGCGGCGGCGACCTGTCGGGCGGGCAGCAGCAGCAACTCGCCATCGGCCGCGCCCTGGTGACGCGCCCGCGCCTCCTGGTGCTGGACGAGCCGACCGAGGGAATCCAGCCGTCGATCATCAAGGACATCGGCCGGGCGATCAGCTATCTGCGCGACAAGGGCACCATGGCGATCCTGCTGGTCGAGCAGTATTTCGACTTCGCCCGCGACCTCGCCGACGATTGGGTGGTGATGGAACGCGGCGAGGTGATGCTGTCCGGCCCGCGCAGCGGCCTGGATGAGCAGGAGGTACGCAAGTACCTGACGGTGTGACGGCGGTTCGGGGGAGGACGCGCCCGATAAAGAAAGGCCGGCGGGGGAACCGCCGGCCTTTTTTCGCATGAAATGGCTGGGTGCTTATGCAGGTCCACACTATGTACGCGAGCGGTCGGAGCGGAGCGACCGTGCAATTGCCGGCGGTGACCTCGCCGAAGGGGATTTTCTCGATGCCGGTCAACGGCTTGCCGGCCGTCAACCTGACGAGGACAGAATCAGTCAAAGATGGCGTCGAGTCAATCCGCATGGGTTGAGGAAACTTGCGGCATCTTGTCCGGATTCCGGCGGGGAAAGCGGTTAAATCCCTGATTCGTATCTATTTCTCGATACGCCTACAATCGCGTGCGTTTGATTTCGTGGCAATATTACGGCTTTGTCACGCGCCGCCGCGGCTTGCCGATACCGAAGTAAAAAACATCGGCCTTCCGAGTTCAGGCAGTCTTGCGCGAAAGTGGTAGAGGTTTGGTGCCGGACCGGTTTGAATGCAGCGACCTGTACATTCGAGGTATGCCTTATCCACGGCGGTACATCGCAAGTGCCTGCCTCAAGTCCCGGGCTCTTTAACAGTCGTTAAGGATCGTAACCTCATGATGACGTCAACGCCATCCCGCTCCCGGAGCCACAGGCCATGTCGATCTACAACGCCGCCTCTTTCGAAGCCGCCCCCTCCGCCGAGCCGAAGATCCGCAAGATGCGCGGGCTTCCGCGGGTGGCCGTCTGGGCGGTGATGATCGGTGCGCCGTGGGTTGTCATCGTGCAGGCGGTGCGCCTGCTTTTCTGAGCCCGGCGCACCGATCATCCACCTTGCTGGGCCGCCTTACTGGGCCGGCGCCCAGGGTTCCAGCGCGCCGATCTTCTTTGCCCGCTTCTCGTCCGCCGACAGCTTGAAATTATGGCTGTAGGGCGCGCTCTCGAACGAGCCGTAGCCGGGATTGGCCAGCATCAGCCAGTCGCGCCCGAAATGCTCCTTCGCCGCCTCGTAGGCCTTCAGCCGGTCCGCCTCGCTGCCGTTGTAGGCGTCGGTGAAGTCGCCGAAATTGTCGCCGAACAGCAGGACGATCCGGTAATCCTTGGCGATGGCCGCGCGCCGCGTGCTTTTCGCCGATCCCCAGTCCGGCTTTTCCTTGGACATCAGGAAGGTATCGACGTTGCCGCCCATCGGGAAGCCCAGCGCCTGCGCGTTGCGGCGGGTCGGCTCCTCCTGGTCGGCGCTGCGGTTGGTCACGTAGAAGACCTTGACGCCCTTCGATTCGGCATAGTGCGTGAACTCCACGGCGCCCGGCACCGCGGTCGCCTTCTCCGCCTTCACCCAGCCATCCCAGCTCTTGGGCGAGAAGTCGGTGCCGGTGGTCACGAGGCCGGCCTGATAGGCCGAGTTGTCCATCGCCGTCTCGTCCAGGTCCAGCACCACCGCCGGCGGCAGGTCCTGGTAAGCGCCGGTCTGCTCGGTCGCCGCGGTCCAGGTCTTGTCGGCCAGCGCCTTGTCCAGCTGGATCCTGCCCAGCGCATAGACCGCCAGCGCATTCGCCTTGTATTCGACCGAGCGCTGCATCCACAGCTCGGCGTTCAGCAGGTCGTTCTGCGGCACCGGGCCTTGGGGAGCCGGATCCGCCGCCAGAGCGGGACCGGCCAGAAGGGAGAGGACAACCGCACCGGACAGCAGCGACCAGCGCCCGGAACAGGCGGATTTGCGCATCGACACACCCATCGATCAAGTGTCATGGAACCGTCATCGAACCACAGTTCAGGGCGCTTGGCGATGGTGCCGTGACGCTTGCGTCAGTAACAAAACGTCGCTTGCGTCAAGCTGTCCGGGCACCGGTTCGGCTCAGGCCGGTTCGGGGGCGGGGCTGCGCGGCATCGGCGTGCACCGCGGGATCGCCTCCACCCGTTCGAGCCAGCGCCGCACGGCGGGGTATGGATCGAGCGGCACCCCGCCTTCCGGTGCACGGGCGACATAGGCGTAGCAGGCGAGGTCGGCGATGGTCGGCCGCTCCGCCGCCAGCCAGTCCCGGTTTGCCAGATGCCCGTCCATGAAGCGCAGGATCCGTTCGGCGAGCGCATGCGCGTCGGCGTAGGAGGTGGTTCCGCCCCACAGGGTCAGGAAGCGTGCCCGCGCCGGTCCGAAGCGCAGTTCGGCCGATGCGATCGACAGCCAGCGCTGGACCTGTGCGGCCTCCTCCGGTGCCTTCGGGCTCCACAGGCCGCTGCCGTCGTACCGGCTGGCGAGGTAGACCAGGATCGCGGTCGAATCCGCCAGGGCCAGCTCGCCATCGACAAGAACCGGGATCTGTCCAAGCGGATTGAGGGCGAGGAATCCATCGGATTTCTGCAGCTCGGCATTCGCGTCGACATAGCGGAATGGCAGGCCGAGGATGTTCAGGAAGGCTTCGACCCGGTGGACATGGCCGGACAGCGGCGTTCCGTAGAGCGTGATGGCTGGGGTGGTCACCGGCTGGTTCTCCGTTGTCTTGGGCGGTCGATGCGTGCAAGACAACCACTTGCGCGGTTCGGCAGGAATGCGCTTTGATCGCAAGGAACTCTTTCGGAAACTGGAAGAATCGTGGACCGGCTGGACGAACTGGCGATCTTCGTTGCGATCCTGGAGACCGGCAGCCTTGCCGCCGCCGCCAAGCGGCTGCGCCGCTCCGCACCTGTCGTCACCCGCGCCCTGTCGGGGCTGGAGGAGCGGCTGGGCCTGCGGCTGATCGAGCGGACCACCCGCAATCTCGCCCCGACCGATGCCGGGCGGCGGCTGGCGGAGCAGGCGCGCCGGCTGCTGGCCGACTATGACGAGGCGCTGGCCGCCACCGGCACCGACCGGCCGCTGCGCGGGCGGCTGCGCATCACCGCGCCGGTGATGTTCGGGCGCGAGCATGTGACGCCGCTGGTCCTCGACTTCATGCGTGCCCTGCCCGACATCCGGATCGAGCTGGTGCTGTCCGACGGCAACCTCGACCTGATCGAGGAGGAGCTGGACGTGGCGATCCGCATCGGCCCGCTTCCCGATTCCGGTCTGGTCGCCCGGCGGGTCGGGCAGGTCGGGCGTCATCTCGTTGCCAGCCCCGCCTATCTGGCGCGGCGCGGCACTCCCGAAACGCCGGAGGATCTGGCCGCCCACGACGTCATCGTCTCGACGGGCCGCTCCGGATCGCCGGAATGGCGCTTTCTGATCGATGGGCGGGAGCGGCTGGTCAGGGTCGCGCCGCGCCTTGCCGTCAGCCACATCGACTCGGCCCTGCTCGCCGCGCGCGACGGGCACGGCATCGCGCGTCCGCTGTCCTATCAGGTTGCCGACGACATCGCCGCCGGGACGCTGGTGCGGCTGATGCCGCACGCCGAGCCGGCACCGCTGCCGGTGCATGTGGTGGTGCCCTCGGCCCGGCTGATGCCCGGCCGGGTGCGCGCCTTCCTCGACCATGCGGTGAAAGGGCTGACGGCGCTGGCGGTGCTGAAGGGCGGGGCGTGACCGGCCGCTGCCCGATTCCCGCTCAGCGGTGCGGTGCGTCGGCCGCCGGTCTGCCGTCGAGCCCGGCCGACCGGGCGGGGGAGGCGCCGACCGTGGTCGACAGGTCGCGGACGACGCGGAGGCCGTAGGCGGCATAGCCGGTCCCCGGCTCGTCGGCCCGGCGGATGGCCGAGCGGACATAGCGCGGGTTGCTGTGCCACGACCCGCCGCGCATCATCCGCCGGCCGCAATCCCCGTCCCGGCGGGCCGACCCGTCGGTCGGGGCGCCGTCATAGCTGCCGGCGGCGCAGTCCTCCACCCACTGCCAGACATTGCCGAGCATGTCGTACAGGCCGAAGCCGTTGGGCCGGTAGGATCCGACCGGGGCGGTGAACAGGGCGCCGTCGCGGCAGGCCGCCACCTCCCAGTCGGTGAAGCGGTCCCTGGCGCTCCGGTCGGCGCCGTTCGCCGCATCGCAGCCGGCGGCCGGATCCTCGCCCCACCAGCGGGCGGTCCGGGTGCCGGCGCGGGCGGCATACTCCCATTCCGCCTCCGTCGGCAGGCGGTAGCGCTGGCCGGTGCGGCGGCTGAGCCACCCGGCATAGGCCTGCGCGTCGTACCAGCCGATGCAGACGGCCGGCTCCCGGTTCGTCTGCTCGAAGCCCGGCCGGCGCCAGGAGAAATGCCAGCGCGCCAGCAGCTCGGTCTCGCCGGAGTAGCCGCGGCAGACGGTGTTCGACTGGTAGCCGCTGTCCTCGACGAAGCGGGCATATTCGCCGCGGGTCACCGGGTATTTGCCGATGGCGAAAGGCTGCCGGAGCGAAACCGTCCGCTGCGGCGATTCCTCCGGGAAGCGCCCGGCCTCCGTCTCCGGCGACCCCTGGAGATAGCTGCCTGGCGGAACCACCACCATCACCGGCGCGTCGGGATGGTCCCAGACCTCGCGGATCGGATTGCCGGTGGCGGCGAGGACGGCCTGGGACCGGCCGGCCGGATCGGCGGCGCCGGGCTGGGTCTGCCAGGCCTGGAAGGCGGCCAGCCGTTCGCTCCGCCAGCCGGTCAGATCGACCGGCTCGGCCCGCCGCCAGGCCGCCAGCCCGGCCAGCAGCAGGACGAGTGCCAGAACGGCTCCCACCGAGCCGGGCAGGATACGCTTCATGACGGGGAGTTCTTTCGCCGGGATGTCACCGTGGGTCATCCCGCCATTTCCGGTTGGCATTCGACACCCGGCAATCGCGCGTCCGTGTCCTGTTGGGAGCACTCCGGGGTGGAAGCGGGATCTTCGCCCGGCGGGCTAGGCCGAATGCGGCAAGGTTCCTGCCATTGGGGCGCGACGGATGACCCGGTTGGCGCCGGTTCCATCGCTGCACTGCAACACAGACTTGCCGGCCCGTCCGGATTTTGCCCGGTGACGGCAAGGGGGGCTTTGCCGTATGAGACTGGGCGGGTCTCAATACGGATGGATCCCCCGTGCTCCGATCGGTTTCATTCTGCCTGTTCGTCGCCGTGGCCGGCGGTCTCGCAGGCTGCAGCTCCGACTATTCCCCCAACACCTACGCCTCCAGCGCGGTCCAGCAGGCCAACAAGGTCGAGCCGGCGGTCGTCGTCGGCTTCCGGCAGGTGGCGATCAGTGCCAACGGCACGGTGGGCGCCGTCAGCGGCGGGGCGGCCGGCGGCATCCTGGGTGCGCAGGTGGGCTCGGGGGGCATGAATGCCGCGCTCGGCACCGTCGGCGGCACCGCGATCGGCGGCCTGCTCGGCACGGCGATCGAGCATATCGCCGGCGATACCACCGGCTGGGAATACATCGTCCGCAAGTCGAACGGCGACCTGCTGTCGTTGACCCAGAAGGAGCCGCAGCCGCTGCCCATCGGCCAGAAGGTGCTGGTGATCACCGGCAGCCAGGCCCGCATCGTGCCGGATTATTCGACGCCGCTGGAGCCGGCCCCTGCGCAGGCCGACAGCGGCAAGCCGGACCTTTCGAAAGCGGCGGTTGCCAAGCCGGACGCCGCCGCGGCGGAAGCGCCCAAACCCGATGCCCCCAAACCCGATGCGCCCAAATCGGACATCAGGGCGGTCCCGCTCGACCCGCCTCTCGCGTCCGCGTCCGAATCGGCCGCCGGCACCGTGCCATCCGGCAGCGGCGGGCCGATTCGCCTGACCGCTCCCACCGATACCGCTGCCACCGGCACCGCTCCCGCCTCCTCCCCGGCTCCGGCCCCCGAAGCAGCCGCCCCGACCGAGGCCAAGCCGGCGGAGTAACGCCTGCATGGCAGCACCATACTTGTCCGAATGGACGGGATGGCGCACAGTCCGGGGGTGAAACCATAAGCTCACCGGTCGAGGCTCCATGTCCGTCACCACGCCCGCTTCCATGTCCGCCGACGCTCCCGCTCCCGCCATGACGAAGGAGGAGCTGGCCGACCTGATCCGCGAAGGGGTTCCGCTGGTCGGGAATTTCGGGATCGTCGTCGACAGTCTCGGCGCCGGCACGATCCGCCTCCGCCTGCCCTACAAGGACGATTTCGTCCGTCCCGGCGGCACCGTCACCGGTCCGGCGATGTTCGGCCTGGCCGACGTGGCGCTCTATGGGGCGGTGCTGAGCCTGATTGGCCGGGTGGAACTGGCGGTCACCACCAGCATGACCATCAACTTCCTGCGCCGCCCGCCTCCCGTCGCCATCGTTGCCGAGGCGCGCGTCCTGAAGCTTGGCAAGCGGCTGGCCTATGGCGAGATCCTGCTCTTCTCCGAGGGCGATCCGGAGCCGGTCGCCCATGTCACCGGCACCTACTCGATCCCCCCGCACGACCCCGTGACTGTTGCGGTATCCCATTACCGTGTCGATGGTGCCTCCTGAAAAATCCTTTCAGATCAATGGGTTTGACGATACGGTATCTAATTACCGTCCTCGTAACCGATTGATTTAAAATGGAAATTTTTCGGTTGACAGAGCGTTCCCCGGACCGTAGAAAGCCGTCCGCTTCGGCGCCCCGGATTCGGCGGCCTGCCGATCCGTATTCGAAGAAACGAGTGTGGCGATGAAGACCTTCAATCTGAAGCCGACCGACATCGAGAAGAAGTGGTACGTCGTTGACGCCGACGGCCTCGTTCTCGGGCGGCTTGCCAGCATCCTGGCGAACATCCTGCGTGGCAAGAACAAGCCGACCTACACCCCCCACATGGATTGCGGCGACCACATCGTCGTGATCAATGCGGAGAAGGTGAAGCTGACCGGCAACAAGCGCGATGCCGACATCTTCTACTGGCACACCGGCTATCCGGGTGGGATCAAGGGCCGCTCCAAGGGCCAGATCCTGGACGGCAAGTATCCGGAGCGTGTGATCGAGAAGGCCGTGGAGCGCATGGTTCCGCGCGGTCCGCTCGGCCGCCAGCAGATGACCCATCTCAAGGTCTACAAGGGCGCCACGCATCCGCACGATGCGCAGCAGCCGGTCGCCCTCGACGTCGGCGCCCTGAACCCGAAGAATAAGCGGAGCGCGTAACAATGGCTCAGGTCACCACCACCCTCTCCGGCTTGAAGGATCTGACGGGCGCCGCCACCGCGACCGTCAACGAAGAGCTGGCCGCTCCGAAGCTGGACGCCCAGGGCCGCGCCTATGCCACCGGCAAGCGCAAGGACGCCGTCGCCCGCGTGTGGATCAAGCCGGGCAGCGGCAAGGTCACCGTGAACGGCCGCGACCAGAGCGTCTACTTCGCCCGTCCGGTGCTGCGCATGATGATTGCCCAGCCGTTCGGCGTCACCGAGCGTTCGGAGCAGTTCGACGTGGTCGCCACCGTCGCCGGCGGCGGTCTGTCGGGCCAGGCCGGTGCCGTCCGTCACGGCATCTCCAAGGCGCTGACCTACTTCGAGCCGGGCCTGCGTCCGCCGCTGAAGGCCGCCGGCTTCCTGACCCGCGACGCCCGTACGGTCGAGCGCAAGAAGTACGGCCGCGCCAAGGCCCGCCGCAGCTTCCAGTTCTCGAAGCGCTAATCCCTACACGGGCCCGCGCCTTTACGGTACAAGCGAGGGGCGTCCCGAAAGGGGCGCCCCTTTCTTTTTGTCCCGACACCCATCTGCACGCTCCTCCCGTCAAGCGAAGGACATCGGTTCCATGGCCTCGACCAGCATTCTCGGCAGCACCTCCAGCGGTTCGAAGATCCGCGTCGGCATCCTTGGCGCCTCCGGTTACACCGGCGCCGAACTGGTGCGCATGCTTCTGCGTCACCCGAACGTCGAGATCAGCGCCCTGACCGCCGAACGACAGGCCGGCAAGCCGATGGCCGAGGTGTTCCCGCATCTGGGCGGCTACGGCCTGCCCGATCTGGTGAAGATCGAGGCGCTGAAATGGGATGGGCTGGACTTCGTCTTCTGCGCCCTGCCGCACGGCACGACGCAGGAGGTGGTCGCGGGCCTGCCCAGCGGCTTGAAGGTGGTCGACCTGTCCGCCGATTTCCGCCTGAGCGATCCGGCCGAATACGCCACCTGGTACGGGCACGAGCACCGCGCCGTCGGCCTCCAGAAGGAGGTCGCCTATGGCCTGACCGAGTTCAACCGCCAGGGCGTCCGCAAGGCGCGGGTGGTGGCCAACCCGGGCTGCTACCCGACCAGCTCGCTGCTGCCGCTGCTGCCGCTGCTGATGGAGAACCAGATCGAGCCGGGCGGGATCATCATCGACGCCAAGTCCGGCGTGTCGGGGGCCGGCCGCGACGCCAAGCAGGCCAACCTCTTCACCGAGGTTTCGGAAGGCTTCAACGCCTATGGCGTCGGCCATCACCGCCACATGCCGGAGATCGAGCAGGAACTGCGCCTGGCCGCCGGCCGGCCGGTCACCGTCTCCTTCACCCCGCATCTGGTGCCGATGAACCGCGGCATGCTGGCGACCATCTATGTCCGCATGGCCGACGGCGTCACCGCCGACGATCTGCGGGCGACGCTGGCCGCCCGCTATGCCGACGAGTTCTTCGTCGGCGTGACCCCGGCCGGCGTGGTGCCGGCGACGCGCCATGTCCGCGCCTCCAACCACTGCCTGATGGGCGTGGTCGCCGACCGCACCCCGCGCGGCGCCATCATCGTGTCGGTGATCGACAATCTGGTGAAGGGCGCCTCGGGCCAGGCCATCCAGAACATGAACGTCATGATGGGGCTGGGCGAGACGACCGGCATCGATCAGGCGCCGCTGTTCCCATAAGCAAAGGGCGAAGGGGGCTGTGACAGCGTTGTGGCCCCCGGTCCGCACTGTTGCACAAGGGCACCAATCGGGATTTGCTTTGGCCTGTCAATGCGAAATCAGGTGGTGCCTTAAGCCTTACGGTGTTTCAATCCCGCCCGTCATGCACGACTTCGGTACGATCTGATGTCCGGCCTTGTCCGCGCCTTCAACGGCATCCTGCCCACCGTCGACCCGACCGCGTTCATCGCGGAAACGGCGGCGGTGATCGGCGATGTCGTGGTCGGGGCGAACAGCAGCATCTGGTACGGCTGCACCGTGCGTGGAGACGTCAACGAGATCCGAATCGGGGCTCGCACCAACATCCAGGACGGCACCGTGATCCACGTGGCCTCCGAAGGGCAGGGTACCTACATCGGTAACGACATCACCGTCGGCCACATGGCGTTGCTGCACGCCTGCACGCTGGAAGACGGCTGCTTCATCGGCATGAAGGCCTGCATCCTGGATGGGGCCTATGTCGAGTCGCGGGCGATGGTCGCCGCCGGTGCTCTGGTGACGCCCGGGAAGCGGGTGACGTCCGGATTCTTGTGGGCCGGGAGCCCGGCTAGACCGGTTCGCGAGCTGACGGAAAAGGATCTCGCGGTTTTTCCGGTGCTCAGCCACCGTTATACGGATTTGGCGGAAACCTACCGGAAAAGCTGCTATGGAAGTGGAGCATAGGTCCAAGAACAGGTCCGGTTCGGCCGAACGGCTGAGGTGTCGGAACAACACCGCACACCACATGTTGGGAAGGTCGCTGCCGCGCTTGCACGTGGACGGATGCTTCGATTGATAGGTTCATCCCCCGCAGGCACTCTGAGGGGAAGGGTTCTGGAAGGGAGTGAAGACAATGAAGACTATTGTTCGCGCGGGTCTGGCTGCCATCCCGGCCGCCATCGTCGCTTTCGGTCTGTCTGCGGCCGCCAACGCCCAGGACGCGAGCCTGGTCGGCAAGGGCACCGAGTGGTGCAGCCCGGTCATCGGCTGGACCGGTCAGGTGAAGGAAGGCGTCGCCGCCCGCACCGCCGGCGGCGGTTATGTGATCCACCAGGGCAGCTATCCGTGCCCGCCGGCCGCTGCCGCTCCGGCTCCGGCCGCCGTTGCCGCGGTCCAGAGCGAATATCTGGTGTTCTTCGACTGGGACAAGTCGGCCATCACCCCGGCTGCTGATCGCGTGATCGGCGACGCCGTTGCGGCGATCCTGAAGAACGGTGGAGCCAAGATCCACGTCGTCGGCCACACCGACACGTCGGGCTCGCCGGCCTACAACCAGAAGCTGTCGCTGCGTCGTGCCGACGCGGTCAAGAAGGCTCTGGTCGCCAAGGGCATCCAGACCGCCAACATCACGACCGAAGGCAAGGGCGAGAGCCAGCTGCTGGTCCAGACCGGTCCGAACGTCCGCGAGCCGTCCAACCGTCGTGCGCAGATCCTGCCGCGTATGATGAACGCTCCGTCGTCCTAAGGACGGATTGGCACGGGCGGTTCCGGGGGTTTCGGAACGGCCCGACGCCTGCGGTTCTTCCGCAAGACGAAGGCCGCGTCGGGGAAACCCGGCGCGGCCTTCATCGTTTTCCGGCGTCTCTTTCCAGGCGACCTGGCCGCGTCAGCCGGTGGCCTGGGCCGGAGCCACCGATGGAGCCACCGATGGCGCCACCGATGGATCCTGGGCCGGATCCCGGATCGGCTCGCCGGACACCAGCCGGAGCGGCACCACCCCCGCCCACACCGGATGGGCCATATCCTCCGGATCGTCGCCGGGCGGGCCGGACCGCCGCTTGGCGGAGGCCTCGGCGATGGGGAAGGCCAGCACGGCGGTCGCCTTCAACTCCTGGACAGTCGGCGCGCGCACCTTGGCGCTGCGGCCGGGCTCGATCTTTTCCATCAGCGCATCGAGCGCCGCGCGCTTCTCCGCCTCCTCCGCCACCAGCCGCGGCCGGCCGAACAGCATCACCGACCGGTAGTTGACGGAGTGATGGAAGGCCGAGCGCGCCAGCACCCAGCCGTCGATCAGCGAGATCGTCACGCACGCCTCGCCGCCCTCCTGCAGCCGGCGGATCATCCGGCTGGACGAGGCGCCGTGGATCAGCAACTCGTTTCCGACCCGCCAGGGAATCGTCGGGATCACCATGGGGGAAGGCGCGGCATGCCCTTTGATGGCGTCGTCGACGAAGCCGACATGGCAGATCGGCGCCTCGTCGATGATGGCATGGATGAGGGCCGCATCATGGCTGCCGCGCTCGCCCAGCCGCACCGGGCGGGTGCGCGGGGTCTGCGGCAAGGTGCCGGTGGCGGTGCCGGCGGCGGGATCGGCGGGAAGGCTGGTCATGGTCGTCCATGTGCGGAAGATGTTGCGATGCCCCAGAATGGGCAGCAGAATGGTCCCTTCGAAAGGTCCGGAATGCCGATTCGGCAGGGACCAATTCAGTCTTCCGCGAAGGGATCGCCATGGCCCGGCCGTCGCGTCCGGTGCTGTCCAGCCTGGGACCGCTCGCGCTCGACCGCGACGGGGCCGAGCCGTTGCACCGCCAGCTCTACCGTGCGCTGCGTCAGGCGGTGCTCGACGGCCGGCTGCGGCCGGGGGAGCGTCTGCCGCCCAGCCGGGCGCTGGCCGCCGACCGGGGGCTGTCGCGCAACACGGTGGTCACCGCCTACGACACGCTGCTGGCGGAGGGCTACGTCACCGGCCGGGTCGGCGCCGGAACCTTCGTCGCGTCCACCCTGCCCGATGCGGTGCCGGGCGGCGGTGCCGAACGCACCGGAAGCCGGACCGAATCACGGCGCGGCGTCGGCCTGTCGGCCCGCGGCCGGATGCTGGCCGAAGCGCCGGCCCTGGCGCGCGACCGGGCCGGGCGGCCCTTCGCGCTCGGCACGCCAGCCCTGGACGCCTTTCCCTTCGCGCTGTGGGCGCAGTTGCTCGGACGCTGCTGGCGCGGGGGCGGGCGCCTGCTGGCGACGGAACCCGACCCGCTGGGCCACCCTCCGCTGCGGGCGGAGATCGCCGCCTATCTGCGTGCCGTGCGTGCGGTGCGCTGCGAATCGGAACAGGTCGTCATCGTCTCCGGCGCCCAGCAGGGGTTGGCGTTGATGGCCCAACTGCTGCTCGATCCCGGCGATTCGGCCTGGGTGGAGGAGCCGGGCTGGCCGGGCAACCGCGCTGCCCTGCTGGGGGCCGGGGCGCGGCTGGTCCCGGTGCCGGTGGACGCGGAGGGGATCGACGTCGCCGCCGGCATGGCGCGCGGGCCGGATGCCCGGCTGGTGCTGGTCACCCCGTCGCATCAGTTCCCGCTGGGCGTCACCATGAGCCTGACACGCCGGCTGCGCCTGCTCGATTGGGCCGCCGCGCGGGATGCCTGGATCGTCGAGGACGATTACGACAGCGAGTTCCGCTATGCCGGGCCGCCGCTGGCCGCCTTGCAGGGGTTGGACGGCGCCGGCCGGGTCATCTATGTCGGCAGCTTCAGCAAGGTGATGTTCCCGGCGCTGCGCCTGGGCTATGTCGTCGTCCCGCCGGATCTGGTGGAGCCGGTGCGGGCGGCGCGGCGCCATTTCGACGGCGGAACCAGCATCGTGCCGCAGGCGGCGCTGCATCGCTTCCTGGCCGATGGCCATTTCGCCTCGCACCTGCGCACCATGCGCGCGCTCTACGCCGCCAAGCGCGCCGCCTTCCTGGAATCGATCGCCTCCGCCTTCACCGGTTTCGCCGAGGCGGAGGCCGGCGAGGCCGGCATGCATGTCCTGCTGCGCCTGCCGCCGGAGTGCCCCGACCGCGCCTTGGCGGAGCGGGCGGCCCGCATCGGCCTGACCACGCCGCCGCTGTCCGACTATTACCGCGGCGGCGGGGCCGGCAACGGCCTGCTGCTGGGCTTCGCCGCGCATGAGCCGGCGGCGCTCGACCGGGCGGTGCGGGATCTGGCGCGGCTGACGGCCTGACGCGTCAGGGAGCCGGTTCCGCCACGCGGTGCGTCGTCGGCGCGGCCCAGGCGGGATAGCGCAGGCTCAGCTGGTGCGTCCGGTCCTGCATGTCCAGCACCGGGCGCAGCACCGTCGGGTCGGCGCGCATGGCGTCCTCGCCGGCCATGTGAACGATGCCGAGCCGGCGGTTCGGCAGGAAATACTCGACCAGCTCCGCCCGTTCCGGATCGAAGCGCCAGGGACCGATGTAGTTGCACCATTCCGGCAGCAGCTCCACCGGCAGCCCGTCGAGATAGATCGCGCCGGCCATCGCCAGCTGGTCGGAGGTGAACAGCCGCCCCTTGCGCAGCACCCGCTTCTGCCAGCGCTGGAACGCCTCCCAATGCGGCGCGTCGGCCTTCAGCGCATAGGCGCCGGCATTCAGCGTCGGCCGGGTCGCCAGCGCGCGGCATTCCGCGGTGCTCAGGCCGGCGCGGCTGGAGTTCTTGTACAGGATCGAGCGCACCCGCGCGAAGCGGCCGAACAGCCAGTCGAGCCGCAGCTCTGTTTCGGAGAAGCGGCCGAACTGGGCGACGATGGCGAAGCGGTTCAGCGCCGCCCCCCGCCGCAGCATCTCCACCGCCTCCCAATCCTGGACCCAGGCGTCGGCATCGATCCAGATCAGCGTGTCGTAGCCGGGGAAATATGTCGGCAGATGCAGCTTGGCGAGGTTGGCCTTCAGGTGGATGCGGTTGCGCAGCTTATGGGCCGGGATGTCGACCGGCCAGGGCGGCGTCACCACCGCGGCGCCCTGCGCCTTCAGATCCTCGATCTGTCCGGGGGTCAGCCCGGCGTCGATGATGCCGATGGGGCAGTCGGCCGCCGGCTTCAGGGCCCGCAGCGACGCGACCAGTTCGAGGATCAGCGGGTGATAGCGGGCGTCGCCGCCCGTGACGACGATGAAGGAGCCCAGCATGGCTTGTCCGCCGCATCCTATGCGCAAAGTGGTAAGCGGGCCAACCTGCCTGGATAATTCTTCGGCGTCAATCCATGTCCAGTCGGGATTGCCGTGCTTTCGGACGGCTGGTGCAGACTGTGGCCAAGCCGTTGCGGCGCGGGGCTTTTGACGTCCAGCCTATCCGGAAGTCGAGGGTTGCCTCGTAAGGCCGGGGGTGAAACCTTCGACCCGTTGGCTTGTTTCCATTCCGTGTTCCCGCGACACGTGTTCCATCAATCGTATGCGAAAGTGCTGGACCCATGATCGATCGGCAGGACCGGCTCTGGTACAAGGATGCAGTCATCTATCAGCTGCATGTGAAGGCGTTCTTCGACGCCGACAACGACGGCATCGGCGATCTCGCCGGGCTGACCCAGAAGCTGGACTACATCCAGGATCTGGGCGTGACGGCGGTGTGGCTGCTGCCCTTCTACCCCTCGCCGCTGCGCGACGACGGGTACGACATCGCCGACTACACCTCGGTCAACCCGACCTACGGGAACCTGGAGGATTTCCAGCGCTTCATGGAGGAGTGCCACAACCGCGGCCTGCGGGTGATCACCGAGCTGGTCATCAACCACACCTCCGATCAGCACCCCTGGTTCCAGCGTGCGCGGGAAGCCCCGGCAGGATCCAACCACCGAGACTATTATGTGTGGTCCGACAGCGACCAGAAATACCAGGGCACGCGGATCATCTTCTGCGACACGGAGAAATCCAACTGGACCTGGGATCCGGTCGCCAACGCCTATTACTGGCACCGCTTCTACTCGCACCAGCCCGACCTGAACTTCGACAATCCCGAGGTCCTGCAGGAGGTGCTGAAGGTGATGCGCTTCTGGCTGGACATGGGGGTCGACGGGCTGCGGCTCGACGCCATCCCCTACCTGAAGGAGCGCGAGGGCACCAACAACGAGAATCTGCCGGAGACGCACGACGTCCTGAAGGCGATCCGCGCCGCGCTGGACGAGGAATATCCCGACCGCATGCTGCTGGCCGAGGCCAACCAGTGGCCGGAGGACGTGCTGCCCTATTTCGGCGACCCGGAGAAGGGCGGCGACGAATGCCACATGTCCTTCCACTTCCCGCTGATGCCGCGCATCTACATGGCGGTGGCGATGGAGGACCGGCACCCCATCGCCGACATCATGCGCCAGACGCCCGACATCCCGGCCGACTGCCAGTGGGCGATCTTCCTGCGCAATCACGATGAACTGACGCTGGAGATGGTCACCGACAGCGAGCGCGACTATCTCTGGAACTTCTATGCGTCCGACCGGCGCATGCGGATCAACCTCGGCATCCGCCGCCGGCTGGCCCCGCTGCTGGAGAACGACCGCCGCAAGATCGAGCTGCTGAACAGCCTGCTGATGTCGATGCCCGGCACGCCGGTGCTCTATTACGGCGACGAGATCGGCATGGGCGACAACATCTATCTCGGCGACCGCGACGGCGTGCGCACGCCGATGCAATGGTCGATCGACCGCAACGGCGGCTTCTCGCGCGCCGATCCGGCCCGGCTCTACCTGCCGGCGGTGCTCGACCCGATCTACGGCTTCATGGCGGTCAATGTCGAGGCGCAGGCCCGCAACCCCTCCTCGCTGCTGAACTGGATGAAGCGGCTGGTCGCGGTGCGCAAGCAGCGCCAGGGCTTCGGCCGCGGCGGCTTCTCGCTGCTCTATCCCGGCAACCGCAAGGTCCTGGCCTATATCCGCAGCCTGGAGACGGAAAACGGCCCGGAGATCGCGCTGTGCGTCGCCAACCTGTCGCGTTCGGCCCAGGCGGTCGAGCTGGACCTGAAGGCGTGGAAGGGCCGCATCCCGGTCGAGCTGCTGGGCCGCACCGTCTTCCCGCCCATCGGCGACCTTCCCTATCTGCTGACGCTGCCGGCCTACGGCTTCTACTGGTTCGCGCTGACCGCCGAGGCGGAGCTGCCGACCTGGCACGAGGCGCCGCCGGAACCGCTGCCCGACCTGCTGACCATCGTCATGCGCGACGGCTGGCACAGCCTGACCACCGGCAAGTCGGCGGACGAGCTGGGCCGCGACATCCTGCAGGCCTACATGCCGCAGCAACGCTGGTTCTCGGCCAAGGACCGCCGCATCACCCGGTCGCACGTCACGCTCGCCGCCCATCTGCCGGGGCCGGGCGACGGCTTCATGCTGGTGCGCACCCAGGTTGGGTTGAGCGGCGGAGGAATGGACGGCAATGCCGCCGACCAGAGCTATTTCCTGCCGCTGGCGATGAGCTGGGAGAGCGGGGCCGGCGGCACCGGCTGGCCGCTGCTGCCCTACACGCTGGCCAAGGTGCGGCGCGGCCCGCGCACCGGCGCGCTCTATGACGCGGTGCAGACCGACGGCTTCGCCCTGTCGCTGATCGGGGCGCTGCGGCGCGGCGAGACCCTTGCCGCCGCCACGGGCGGCGACCGCATCCGCTTCACCCCCACCGAGGCGCTGGCCGCCATCGAGCTGTCGCCCGAGGCCGAGGTGCGGCGCCTGGGCGTCGAGCAGAGCAACAACTCGGTCCTGGTCGACAGCCAGATCGTGCTGAAGGTGCTGCGCCGGCTGGTGGAGGGCGAGCATCCCGAGGTGGAGATGGGCCGCTTCCTGACCGGGGTCGGTTTCGCCAACACCCCCGCCCTGCTGGGCGCGGTGGAGCAGGTGGCCGCCGACGGCACGCCGACCGCGCTGGCGGTGGCGCAGGCCTTCGTCCGCAACCAGGGCGACGGCTGGGCCAGCACCGTGGAGGAGCTGGAGCGCCAGTTGGAGGATATCCGGCTGGGCGTCGCCGGCAGCACCGAGGATGCGGCCGAGGCCGGCGAGCCCTTCGGCATGCATCTGGTGATGATGACCACGCTGGGTCAGCGCACCGCCGAACTGCACCGGGCGCTGGCGCAGACCACCGGAAACCTGGCCTTCGATCCCGAGCCGGTCGATGCAGGCGACCTGGCAGGCTGGACCGCCGCCGCCCGCGCCCAGGCGGAAGCCGCCTTCGCGGCGCTGCCCGGTACGCTGGACCGGCTGACCGCCGACGTGCGGGCGGATGCCGAACAGCTGCTCGCCCGCCGGGCCGAGGCGATGGAGCGGCTCGACGCGCTGGCCGGGATGGCGGTCGACAGCGTCAAGACCCGCATCCACGGCGACTATCACCTGGGGCAGGTGGTGCGGGCGCAGAACGACTGGTACATCCTCGACTTCGAAGGCGAACCGGCCAAGACGCTGGAGGAGCGCCGGGCCAAGGTCAGCCCTCTGCGCGACGTCGCCGGGATGCTGCGCTCCTTCAACTATGCCGCCTGGGCGGCGCTGTTCCGGCTGGACAATGCCGGGGAGCCGGCCAACGGCGGCGACAACCCGGCGCTGGCCGCCGCCCGCGACTGGGAGCGGCGCAGCGTCGACTCCTTCCTCGACGGCTATCGCACCGCCATCGAGGGCTGCCCGGTCTGGCCGTCGCAGGGCGAGGCGGCGCGCGGCCTGCTGACCCTGTTCCTGCTGGAGAAGGCCTTCTACGAGATCGGCTACGAGGCGGCCAACCGGCCGGCCTGGATCGGCATCCCGGTCAAGGGCGTGCTCGGTCTGCTGGACGATGCCAGGGAAGGAGGCGGAGGATCCGCGGCGGGCATGGTGTGACGAAACCGCCGCGGGTATGTTCACACCCCAGGGAATACGATGCCTCCACAACAAGGGCAGTTGGCCGATGGCGAGCGACATGACGACGGACACCCGCAAGGACCAGGCACAGGCCGGCGTTTCCGAGGGGGGCGCTGCCGACCATCGGGCGGAGGCGTTGCGCGCGGCGGCCGAGGCCATCGCGCGGGCGGACCATGGCGATCCCTTCGCCGTGCTGGGCATGCAGCAGGAGGCGCCGGGCCGTCCGGTGGAGGTCCGCGCCTTCGTGCCCGGGGCCGAGCAGCTGTGGGTGGTCGACGCCGCCACCGGAGAGCCGGCGGGCGAGGCGGAGCGCATCCACCAGGACGGCTTCTACCGCGCCGTGATCGCCGGCCGGACGGAGCGTTTCCGCTACCGCCTGCGCGCCCGCTATCCGCTGGCGACGCAGGAATTCGAGGACGCCTACCGCTTCGGCAACATGCTGGGCGAACTGGACGTCCACCTGCTGGGCGAAGGCACCCACCTGCGCGCCTATGAGAAGCTGGGCGCCCACCCGCGCGAGGTCGACGGCGTTGCCGGCGTGTCCTTCGCCGTCTGGGCGCCGAGCGCGCGCAGCGTCAGCGTCGTCGGCGACTTCAACAATTGGGACGGCCGGCGCCTGCCGATGCGGCGACGCGTCGAGGTCGGGGTGTGGGAAATCTTCGTCCCCCACGCCACCGCCGGCCAGCGCTACAAGTTCGAGATCCGCGGCCCCGGCGGCACCCTGCTGCCGACCAAGGCCGATCCCTACGCCTTCCAGGCGGAGATGCGCCCGGCCACCGCGTCGGTCGTCCACGGGTTGCCGTCCTACGAATGGCGCGACCAGGAATGGCAGGGTCGCAAGGTCGCCACTTCCGACCGTACCGCGCCGGTTTCGATCTACGAGGTGCATCTGGGCTCCTGGGCGCGGGTGCCGGAGGAGGAAGACCGCTTCCTGACCTACCAGGAGCTGGCCGAGCGGCTGATCCCCTACGCCAAGGACATGGGCTTCACCCATATCGAGCTGCTGCCGGTCACCGAGCATCCCTTCGACGGGTCCTGGGGCTACCAGCCGATCGGGCTCTACGCCCCGACGGCGCGGCACGGCTCGCCGGAGGATTTCAAGGACTTCGTCAACGCCTGCCACCGCGCCGGGCTGGGCGTGCTGCTGGACTGGGTGCCGGGCCATTTCCCGACCGACCCGCACGGGCTGGGCGAGTTCGACGGCACGCATCTCTACGAGCATGCCGACCCGCGCCAGGGCTTCCACCAGGATTGGAACACCCTGATCTACAATTTCGGCCGGACGGAGGTGCAGAACTTCCTGCTGGGCAACGCGCTGTTCTGGCTCGACCAGTACAAGCTGGACGGCCTGCGCGTCGATGCCGTGGCCTCGATGCTCTATCTCGACTACAGCCGCAAGGAAGGGGAGTGGGTCCCCAACAAGTTCGGCGGGCGCGAGAACCTGGAATCCATCGCCTTCCTCAAGCGGATGAACGAGCTTGTCTACGGCCAGCAGCCGGGTGCCATGACGGTGGCGGAGGAATCGACTTCCTGGCCGATGGTGTCGAAGCCGACTTATCTCGGCGGTCTGGGGTTCGGCTACAAATGGAACATGGGCTGGATGCACGACACCCTGGAATACATGCAGAACGACCCGATCCACCGCCGCTACCATCACCACCAGATGACCTTCGGGTTGATCTACCAGTTCTCCGAAAACTTCGTGCTGCCGCTCAGCCATGACGAGGTGGTGCATGGCAAGGGCTCGCTGATCAACAAGATGCCGGGCGACGACTGGCAGAAATTCGCCAACCTGCGCGCCTATTACGGCTTCATGTTCGCCCATCCCGGCAAGAAGCTGCTGTTCATGGGCGGCGAATTCGCCCAGTGGCGCGAGTGGAGCGAGGCGCGGAGCCTGGACTGGCACCTGCTGGACCAGCCGCTGCACCGCGGCATGCGCGATCTGGTCCGCGACCTGAACGGGCTCTACCGCGAGCTGGAGCCGCTGCACAAGACCGACTGCGACCCGGCCGGTTTCGAGTGGATCGAGTCGAACGACAACGAGAATTCGGTCTTCACCTTCCTGCGCAAGGCTGGCGACCCCGGGCACATCGTCATCGCCGTCTGCAATTTCACCCCCATCCCGCGCCAGGGCTACCGTGTCGGCGTGCCGCTGCCCGGCCGCTATGTCGAGCGGATGAACACCGACGACGCGAAGTATGGCGGCAGCGGCGTCGGCAACGGCGGCGGTGTCCATGCCGAGGAAATCCCCTGGCACGGCCGCACCCACTCGCTGGACATGACCATCCCGCCGCTCTCGACCCTGATCCTGGAGCGCAGGGCGGAGTGAACCGGCGGAACGTCGTGTTTCACGGCAGGCCGGGGACCGGGGCGGAAAGCGCGGTTTTCCGCCCCGGTTCGGCGTTGAATGGAACATATGAAACCGTATGGAACATTTTCCCAGGCCTGTTCCACTGTTCCACGGGCCGGATGGGGTTGGCAATGCGGCGGCATTGGAAGGCATTCGGGACCGACCATGGATAGGGATTAGGTGCTAAATCCTACCATGGGCGCCCCCCGCCGATAAGCGCGGCGTCAAAATCCCGGTCGGGTTGCAGGCCGCCGCACTCACCAATCGCCACCGGTCACTCGGCCAGCGCGTACTCATAGGCGGCGAAGGGAAGCGCCGCCAGCACCATGCCGAGCAGCGCGATGTCCAGCAGGTTGCGGATCGTGGCGGGATCGACGTTCTGCCAAGCGTCGAGGAAGCCGTCCAGGTCGCCGCCCACGGACTGGCCGAGCCGGCTTCGCAGGTCGCTCCACAGCAGGCCGAGGCCGGTGTCCGCCTCCGGATTGTCCCGCCGGTTCAGCCAGCTTTGGAGATGCCGGGCCGCCTGTTCGGCGACCGGTTGGGAGGTGTCATCGTCGTCGGTGTAATCGGCGTAGGGCGACACCCACAGCCAGCCAACCGCCGTCAGGGCGCGGTGGTTGGCATCGCCGAAGTCCTGGTACAGCCAGCGCAGGGCCTTGTCGCTCCCGGCATCGAGGGCCAGTTCCAGCCGCAGCGGGAAGTTCCGTCCGGCGACAGTGCGGAGCCGTGCGGCGTCGATGCCGGCGGCGTCCTTGATCCCATGCCGGCGGGCGATCAAGCGGACCAGCGGGTTGTTCGGATCATGTGCCAGCGCCTCGTTCAGCAGTTCCCGTGCCTGTGTCCGCAATTCCTCCGCCCGCTGCCGCGTCATCAGAAGCAGATCCGTGCGGGACAGGGCGGGCGACAGGATGAAGGACGCCCGGAGCGCCTTGCCGTTGGTAAGCAGGGGCGACCATTCGGGGGAAGCCGGCCGTTCGGGGACCGGGGACGCCGGCTTGCTGCCGTCGGCGCGGACGCGCCCGTCCAGGTGGGCCTGAAGCGTTTGCGCTTCGCTGGCTTTCAAGGCTTTCAGTTCATCGAGAATGGGAAGCACGTCGTCGCGGCGGTTCAGCCGGAGCAGCAGCAGGCCAAGATCCAGGCGGCACACCGGATCCTGGGGAAACTGCCCCATCACCTTGCGGTAGAGTGCCTCGGCTTCGGCATATTGCCTGTTACGGACCAGTAGATTGGCGAGGGCATTGGGGACGGCCTTGTCGTTGGGGAAGCGCGGCAAGGCGCTGCGCAGGAGTGTTAGCGCTTCGCTCATTCGTCCCTGATCGGCCAGCAAACCGGCCAGCGCGGTGAAGGCATAGGGATCGTTCGGAATCCGCTGCATGGTCTGCCGGTAGAGGGCTTCCGCTTCCTCGACCCGGCCGCGTTTCGCCAGCATGCCGGCCAGGGCGGTTCGGATGGCGGCGCGCTGCGGCAAGCGCTCCATCGCCTGCCACAGGATGCTTTCCGCCACATCGTGTTGGCCGAGGCCGTCCGTCGCCTGTGCCCACAGAATCCAATTGCTATCCATGTTGGGAACATGGGCCAGCGCCGTGGTCGCCAACCGCGCGGCCAGGACGAAGCCCAGTCGCGTCTTTTGCCGGCGGAGGGTGTTCCCGACAATGTTGAGCGCGCGTGGAAGTGATTCGAGATCATGGGTGCGGCTGGCATAGACCTCGTGCTGATTGATGAAGCCTATTACCAGCGTCTCCCATTCCGTTGTCGGAAGATTCTTCAGCTTTGTGACGATATCTTTCGTCTTGCTTGGCGAGGGCGTCCAGCTGACATCGACCGTAGTTCGCACGGCCCCCCCCACCTGATCGTGCCACCACCCCACGAACGGCCGGCCCGCGTGGGTCTCAACCGCCTCGGCGGTCAGCCGGTGCCAGACCTCCGGCTTACGGTGATGGCGGCCGGTGAAGGCGCGCCACTGCATCACGAAGCGCTCGCGCGCCTCCTCGCTGTCGGGCAGGTGGCGTGCCCAGCGGCACAGCCCTTCCACCCCCTCGGCGACGCGGGGACGGCCGTCCTCGTCGGGCGGCAGGCCGCGCAGGCCGGCCAGTCCGACGGACAGGGTCAGGTTGGGCGTGGCGCTGCGCTCCGCCTTGTCGCACAGCGCGTACCATAGGCCGAGGAAGCGCCGCTTGTTCCCCTGGTTGTGCGCCAGCGCCAGCAGGAAGCGCAGCCGCAGGTCGCCCGGCCCGTCGGCGGACAGGTCGCCGGTCCAACTGTCGAAGCGGTCGAATTGGTCGCGCAGCACCGCCCCGACCCGCACCCCCGGCATGCGGGCGGCCATGTCGAAGCCTTCCATCGCAGAGCCGACATAGGCGCCCCAGCCGCGTTTGGCCGCCACCGCCAGCGGTTCGGCCAAACGTTCCTCCAGCCACTGCGCCAGGGCGGCGTCGGCGGCGTCGCGGTCGTCCGCCGTCCCAAGGCTGCGCAGGGCCATCAGCGCGGCGTCATGCGGGTCGCCGCGCTCGAACGGGCTGATGCTGTCGCCCCGGCGGAACAGCCGGTCCAGGCGGCGGAGCGGTTCCTTGCGGAAATCGTCCAGCCAGGCGTCCAAGGTTGGGTAGCTGGTCATGATCCCGTGGCATCCACACCGAACCCGGCCCATCCGGGTTGCGATCTGAGGGCGGTGAGGTGCGCGGCCCGCATGTCCGGTACGGTTGCCCACGGCCCCGTTTCCGTCAACACCACAATCGCCTTCACGTCTCCCGGCCGGTAGGAAATATGGCGGTGGATCATCTCGCAGACCAGGGTACCGCGGGCGGTCAGGTTCACCGCCCGGCCGTAACAGATCGCCGCCCCTTTGGCCGGCACCGGGGACGGGCAGAAATAGGCGTTCAGATGATGGTCGATCACCGTCGGGGCGGCGAAACGGTGGGCGGGATCGACCGATCCCGCTTCGTCCAGGACGCGGGACGCCGGATATTCCATCAGCGCCAGCGCCCGCGGATGGCTCGTGGCGGCGCCCAGATGCCCCAGTCCCAGCAACTCCGGCAGGGCGGTCCACCAGGAGCCGCGCCAGCCGGGCCGCAGATCGTCGAGATCCCCGACGACCGCGGCGAACATCGGCCGCAGGTCGGCGGCTTCGTTCCAGGTCGTCAGGAAGGCGGTGAATTCCGCCGACCCGGATTCGAAGGCGGCCTTCAGCCGCTCCGGATCCTTCAGGTCCGCCGGATTGTCGCGGCCGAAGATCCGCTCGGCCCAACCGGTCATGTCCTCCACCCGCACCAGCCGCTCGGCCGGCGCGAGGGTCGGCAGCAGGGCCGGGGCGTTGGCCGCGGCGAAGCAGGCCGGCTCCCCGGTGTCACGGCGGAGGTTGATGTGGTTGGCGACGTAATCCCCGTGTCCGGTCGCGAAATCCTCGGGGTCGGGCGATCCGATCTCGCCTTCGTAATGGGCGATCCGGACGGCGTCGAGCCGGCTTTCCCAGCGGATGTTCTCGGCCTTCGCCCGATCCACCGGCTCCGTCGCCGACAGCAGGGAATCGACGATGCCGTTCAGGGGGGAGGCGGGGGAGAAGCGCATGCGGTCCGTCCAGATGTCTCCACCCAGAAATAGCCTACGCCCTGGCCGGCCACAAGCGCAGCCTGCATCGGGCGCGCTCCACTCGCGTCGACGGCGCGGCGTCGTTGGGCCGGTCCGGGCCGATCCCTCTTGACCTTGCCGACTAACGCTTTCTAATGGCTGTCGTTCTTTCGTCACCCGCCACGCGCCGGACCCCGCCGATGCCCCCTATTCCCGCCCGCACCCCGGTCTGGCCCGGCAAGCCCCATCCGCTCGGCGCCACCTGGGACGGCTTCGGCGTCAATTTCGCGCTGTTCTCCGCCCATGCCGAACGGGTGGAGCTCTGCCTGTTCGACAAGACCGGCCAGCGCGAGGTCGAGCGGGTCACGCTGCCCGAGCACACCGACGAGGTCTGGCACGGCTACCTGCCCGATGCCCGGCCCGGCATGCTCTACGGCTACCGAGTCCATGGCCCCTACGAGCCGGAGGAGGGGCACCGCTTCAACCCCAACAAGCTGCTGCTCGACCCCTATGCCCGGGCGCTGTTCGGCGGCTTCAAATGGTCGGACGCCCATTACGGCTACCGGGTCGGCTCGACGCGCGAGGATCTGTCCTTCGACCGGCGCGACAATGCCCGCGGCATGCCGAAATGCCGGGTGGTCGACGGCGCCTTCACCTGGGGGCACGACCGCCGCCGCACGATTCCCTGGACCGACACGGTGCTGTACGAGACCCATGTCCGCGGCTTCACCATGCGCCATCCCGACGTGCCGGCCCATCTGCGCGGCACCTTCGCCGGCATGTCGACCCAGAGCGTCATCGAGTATCTGCGCGCGCTCGGCATCACCTCGGTCGAGTTCCTGCCGGTCCAGGCGGTGGCGGACGAACAGCATCTGGTCACCCGCGGCCTGACCAACTACTGGGGCTACAACACCATCGGCTTCTTCGCGCCCGAGCCGCGCTACATGAACACCGGCGTGCTGTCGGAGTTCAAGACGATGGTCGCCCGCCTGCACGAGGCCGGGATCGAGGTCATCCTCGACGTCGTCTACAACCACACCGCCGAAGGCAACCACCTGGGGCCGACCCTGTCCTTCAAGGGCATCGACAATCTCAGCTATTACCGGCTGATGCCGGACGCGCCGCGCCACTACATCAACGACACCGGCACCGGCAACACCCTGAACCTCAGCCACCCGCGCGTGGTCCAGATGGTGATGGACAGCCTGCGCTACTGGGTGACGGAGATGCATGTCGACGGCTTCCGCTTCGACCTCGCCACCGTGCTGGCGCGGGAGCCCTACGGCTACGACCCCGGCTCCGGCTTCCTCGACGCGGTGCGGCAGGATCCGGTGCTGGCCGACGTCAAGCTGATCGCCGAGCCGTGGGACGTCGGTCCCGGCGGCTATCAGGTCGGCAATTTCCCGCCGGGCTGGGCCGAGTGGAACGACCGCTACCGCGACACCGTGCGCCGCTACTGGCGCGGCGACGACGGCATGCTGCCGGAGCTGGCCGGCCGCATCGCCGGTTCCGCCGACCTGTTCGAGAAGCGTGGCCGCCGCCCCTGGTCCAGCGTGAACTTCATCACCGCCCATGACGGCTTCACCCTGCACGACCTCGTCACCTACAATGACAAGCACAACTGGGCGAATGGCGAGGAGAACCGCGACGGCCATTCCGCCAACTGCTCGTGGAACCACGGGACCGAGGGCGAGACCGACGATTCGGGGATAAACGAGCTGCGCGGGCGGCAGAAGCGCAACCTGCTGGCGACGCTGATGCTGTCGCAGGGCACGCCGATGATGCTGGCCGGCGACGAGCTGGACCACAGCCAGAAGGGCAACAACAACGCCTATTGCCAGGACAACGACATCACCTGGCTCGACTGGTCGCGGCGCGACGGGGCGACGGTCGGCTTCGTCCGCCGGCTGATCGCGCTCAGGCGCGTCCATCCGGTGCTGCGCCGGCCGATCTTCCTGCATGGGCGCGAGGTGGCGTCCAACGGGCTGAAGGACATCGTCTGGTACAATGCGCAAGGGGTCGAGAAGACGGCGGAGCATTGGCGCAACACCCAGGCCCGCTGCATCGTCCTGCTGCTGAACGGCCGCGCCGGCACCCATCTCGGGCCGGACGGGCAGCCCCTGGCGGACGGCGTGATGCTGATCGTGCTGAACGCCCATGGCGACACCCTGACCGTGACCCTGCCCGACGTGCCGGGCGGGCGGGGCTGGCGCTGCGTGCTCGACACCCGCGTCGCCGACGGGGCGGGGGACGAGCGCATGCATCTGGCTGGCCGCTCGGTTCTGGTCGACGGGCGGACCGTCCTGGTCTTCACGCTGGTGGAGCAGGCGGGGATGTGAGCGCGGCACTCCCGGGTGGAGGGGGGAGGAGGCATATCGTCCCTGCGGTCCTTTGCCCACTGTCCTTTCCCCTGCCGGAGATGCTACCAGCGACGGGTTGGGACAAGGCGTGCTACGCTGTGGAGCGTGTTCCCCATGGCCGCAGCGGAGCTTCGGGAAGGACGATGCCGGACTACGATTTCTCGCAGGTCGACGCCGCGATCATCGACGGCCAGCTCAACACCGGGCGCGTGTTCCGCGACGTGCTGATCCGCATGGGCTTCCGGCGGGTGGAGCTGTTCGATTCGGTGAAGAACGCCGCCGGGCTGCTGCAGGCCGGCATTCCCGACCTCGTGCTGGTGGACGCCGACGGCGAGGATTCGGAAACCTTCCGCTTCATCCGCGCCCTGCGCAACGATCCCGGCGTGCCCAACCCCTTCGCCTGCGTCATCGTCACCACCTGGGCGCCGACCCCGGCCCTGCTGACCCGCGTCACCAATGCCGGCGGCGACGACCTGCTGATGAAGCCGGTGTCGCCCAAGCAGGTGCGCGACCGCATCGTCAGCCTGATCGAGGCGCGCAAGGGCTTCGTCGTCACCGCCGACTATGCCGGTCCCGACCGCCGCAAGTCGCCGCGCGAGGGCGCGCAGGTGCCGGTGCTGGACGCCCCCAACACCCTGCGGCTGAAGGCGACCGGCCAATGGACCCAGTCCGGTGCCCGCATGCTGCTGAACGAGGCGATCGCCGCCGTCGTCACCCAGAAGCGGCTGCGCGCCAGCATCCAGGTCGCCTTCCTCGTCGAATTCGCCCTGCCGGGCCTGGCGCGGCCGGTGCCGGACCGGATGGCGGTCGATCATGTCGGCCGTATCGGCGGCTTCCTGGACGACCTGCTGCGCCGGCTGGGCGAGGACGGCGACCATGCGCCCGTCGAGGCGGTGGCCCGCGCCATCAAGACGCTGGCCGACCGGATCCGCAACGCCGCCGACGGCAGCCCGGTGTCCGCCGGCGACCGGGAGCAGCTGTCGGCCCTGTCGCGCGCCCTGATGCAGGCGGTCGACCCCGACCGCCCGCTGGAGGCGATGACCCGCGAGGTGTCGGCGGCCGTCGCCGGCTATCGCAGCCGGCTGGAACAGATCGCCCAGGCCAAGGCCGCCGCCGCCGCGTCGGCGCTGGCGACGCAGGCCGATCCTTCCGCTGTCTCCTCCACCGCCGCGGCCCCGCCTCCTTCGGCGGAATCGGCGGCGGCCTCCGGCCTTCCGGCCGGGTGAGCGGTCTTGCCGACGGCATAGGCCGCCGGCAAGGCATTGACGCCGCCCGCCGCAGCACCGATCCCTAAAGCCCCACCACGATGTCAGAACAACCCGCGGGGACCCTGCATGAGTGATCTCGACCGGCTGGCCGATCTGCTAGGCCTCGAACCCCTCTACCACGACATCTGGGGCAACCGGCGCGAGACGTCCGCCGCCACCAAGCAGGCGCTGGTGGGGGCCATGGGGCTGGATGCGGCCACCGGGGACGCGGTCGCCGCCAGCCTGCGCACCATGGAGCGGCGGGCCTGGGAGCGTCCGCTGCCGCCGGTTCTGGTCAGCGGGGAGGGGCAGGCGATCGATTTGGGTGCCGCCCTGCCGGCCGGCCTCGACGACGCGGCGCTGGTGTGGGAGCTGACGCCGGAGGACGGCATCGCCCAGGGCGGCCGGACCATGGTGCGCGACCTGCCGGTGGTCGACCGCGCCAGCCTGGACGGCGGCGACTTCGAGCGCCGCGCGCTGGGCGCCCTGCTGCCGGTGTCGCTGCCCATCGGCTACCACCGGCTGGATCTGCGCGTGGAGTCCGCTGCGGGTGGAGTCGCACTCTCCGGCTCCACCACCCTGATCGTGGCGCCCGAGCGCTGCGTGACGGTCGAGGAGATTGTCCCCGCCGGGCGCAGCTGGGGCATCGGCCTGCAGGTCTATTCCCTGCGCTCCGACCATGATTGGGGCATGGGCGATTTCGGCGACCTCGCCGGCTTCGCCGAAACCGCCGGCAGTCTGGGCGCCGGGCTGGTCGGGCTCAATCCGCTGCATGCCCTGTTCCCGGCCGATCCGCACCATATCGGCCCCTATTCGCCGTCCAGCCGCCAGTTCCTCAACATCCTCTACATCGACCCGGCGCTGGTCCCCGAGCTGGACGATGCCGGCGACATCCGCGCCCGCATCGCCGACCCGGCCTTCCAGGCGGCGCTGGCCGAGGCGAGGCAGGCGGAGCTGATCGACTATCCCGCCGTCGCCGCGCTGAAGCTGCCGGTGCTGGAGGCGCTCCATGCCCGCTTCCGCGCCCTGCCCGACGACCACCCGCGCAAGGCCGCCTATGCCGGCTTCCGGCGGGAGATGGGGGCGGCGCTGGAGCGCCATGCCCTGTTCGACGCCCTGCACGAGCATTTCTTCCGCCAGGATCCGGCGCGCTGGATGTGGCGGAGCTGGCCGGCCGCCTTCCAGGACCCGCAGAGCGCCGAGGTCGCCGCCTTCGCCGCCGACCATGCCGGCCGGGTCGATTTCTTCGCCTGGGCGCAGTTCGAGGCCGACCGCCAGCTGGGCGAGGCGGCGGCGCGCGGCCGGTCGGCCGGGCTGGGCATGGGCTTCTACCGTGACCTCGCCGTTGCCGTCCATCCCGGCGGCGGGGCCGCCTGGGCCGATCCGTCGATGCTGGTGCAGGGCGCCAATGTCGGCGCGCCGCCCGACCAGTTCAACCTGAAGGGCCAGAACTGGGGCTTGTCGCCCCTGTCGCCGCTCGGCCTGCGCGAGGCCGCCTACCGCCCCTTCGTCGAACTGCTGCGCGCCAATATGCGCCATGCCGCCGCGCTCCGCATCGACCATGTGATGGCGCTCCAGCATCTGTTCTGGATCCCGGAGGACGGCAGCGACGGCGCCTATGTCGCCTATCCCTTCCACGACCTGCTGCGCATCGTCGCGCTGGAGAGCCGGCGCAACCGCTGCGTCGTGATCGGCGAGGATCTGGGCACCGTGCCGGAGGGCTTCCGCCCGGCGCTGGAGCGGGCCGGCATCCTCAGCTACCGCGTGCTCTATTTCGAACGCGGCGCGGACGGCGCCTTCAAGCCGCCCGGCGACTATCCGGCCGGGTCGATGGCGACGGTCAGCACCCACGACCTGGCGCCGTTCAAGGGCTTCTGGACCGGCCGCGACCTCGACTGGCGCCGGCGTCTCGGCCTCTATCCCGACGAGGCCAGCCGGGAGAAGGACCATTGGGACCGCGGCGTCGACCGCTGGCGCCTGCTGCAGGCGCTGTCGCGCGAGGGGCTGCGCCCGGACAGCTACCCCACCGAGGAGGGCGACCAGCCTTTCCGAGTCGAGCTGTCGGCCGCCGTCCATGCCTATCTGGCGCGCACCCCGTCCCGCATCGTCATGGTGCAGATCGAGGATGCGCTGTGCGACGACGAGCAGCCCAACCTTCCCGGCACCGTCGACCAGCATCCCAACTGGCGCCGCCGCCTGCCGCGCAAGCTGGAGGATCTCGGCGCCGACGGCGATCTCCTCCGGATCGTCGCCCCGATAGCCGGTGGCTCCTCCCGTCATTGAGCTCGGTCCGCTTGCATCGCTTTCTCCAGCACCGCCCCCCCGGCGCAAGCGGCGTCGGGGGTGCGTATCCGCTCGGCTGGCAAGAATGTTCCAAGCTCCTTGACCCGGCGCTTTGCCTCCGTCACATCTTTAGCGACGCATGCCCGTCCGCTTTCCGGCCGGCGATCGAGCCGCTCACCGTTCCACCGGCATACCACACGTCAAGGAGCGTTGACGCCATGGCCGATCCCGCCGAACTGGACGCCCTGATCGCGGCTGCCCGGGCCGCCCGGGAGAACGCTTACGCCCGCTATTCCAAGTTCAAGGTGGGTGCCGCCATCCTCGGCGGATCGGGCCGCATCTTCGCCGGCTGCAACGTCGAGAACGCCGCCTATCCGCAGGGCCAGTGCGCCGAGGCGACCGCCATCGGCGCCATGGTCACCGCGGGCGACCGCCACATCCGCACCATCCTGGTGATGGGCGGGGAGGCCGGGGCTGAGGAGATCTGCACCCCCTGCGGCGGCTGCCGCCAGCGCATCCGCGAGTTCGCGACGCCGGAGACGCCGATCCACATCTGCGACCCGGCCGGCCTGCGGCGGACCTTTCCGCTGGAGCGGCTGTTGCCCGAATCGTTCGGCCCCACCAACCTGGTCTTCTGAGCGGAGTTTCCCGACATGACCGCAGCCCGCGCCGCCGCGGACATCCTCCACCGCGCCGCCGGCCACCGGCCGCGGGTGGGCATCGTGCTGGGCTCCGGCCTGGGCGGGATCGCCGACCGCATCGCCGGGGCCGTCGCCATCCCCTATGGCGAGCTGCCGGGCTTTCCCGTGCCCAGCGTGTCTGGCCATGCCGGGCGGCTGGTGGTCGGCACGCTCGGCGGGGTCGAGGTCGCCTGCATGCAGGGGCGGGTCCATGCCTATGAGGGCAACGGCTTCGACGCGCTGAAGACCGCGGTGCGGGCGCTGAAGCTGGCCGGCTGCGACACGCTGGTGCTGACCGCCGCCGTCGGCTCGCTGCGGCTGGAGGTCGGGCCGGGCCGGCTGATGGCGATCAGCGACCATTTGAACCTGCTGGGCTCGAACCCGCTGACCGGCCCGAACGACGAGGCCTTCGGCGAGCGGTTCCCCAGCATGACCGACGCCTGGGATCCGGAGCTTCGCGCCCTGCTGAAGGAGGTCGCGGCCGACCGCGGCATCGATCTGGCGGAGGGGATTTATGCCGCCTATCCCGGCCCGTCCTTCGAGACGCCGGCCGAGGTGCGGATGATGAGGCTGCTGGGCGCCGATGCGGTCGGCATGTCCACCGTCCCGGAATGCATCGTTGCGCGCCATTGCGGCCTGCGGGTCGTCGGCTGTGCCGTCGTCACCAACCTCGGGGTCGGGCTCGGCGACGGGCCGGTCGACCATCACCAGACGCTGTCCGCCGCATCGGCGGCAGCCGCCGACCTCGAACGCCTGCTGGTCGGTTTTCTCGAACGCCTGCATCAGAAGGACGGGTCCCGGTCATGAAACTGTCTGCCGACCTGCAAAGCGCGCTGGACGCCAGCGCCAACGCCCCGTCCGACGCCGATCTGGCGCGCCGGGCCATCGGGATGCTCGACCTCACCAGCCTGAACGGCGACGACAACGACCGGGTGGTGGAGGCGCTGTGCGCCCGCGCCGCCACGCCGGCCGGGCCGGTCGCCGCCGTCTGCGTCTGGGCGCGCTTCGTGCCGACCGCGCGCAGGGCGCTGGAGGGAAGCGGCGTCAAGGTCGCCACCGTCGTCAACTTCCCCGGCGGCGAGGCCGATGCCGCGGCGGTCGCGGCGGAGACCCGGCGGGCCATCGCCGACGGTGCCGACGAGATCGACGTGGTGCTGCCCTACAAGGCCTTCATCGACGGCGCCCGCACCCAGCCGATGAATGTGGTCAAGGCCTGCCGGGAGGCCTGCGGCGACACGGTGCTGATGAAGGTGATCCTGGAATCGGGCGCCTTCCCCGACGCCGACCTGCTGGCCTGGGCGGCGCGCGACTCCATCGCCGCGGGGGCCGATTTCCTCAAGACCTCGACCGGCAAGACCCAGCCGGCGGCGACCCTGCCGGCCGCGGCGGTGATGCTCGACAGCATCTATGAATCGGGCAAGCCGGTCGGTTTCAAGGCGTCGGGCGGCATCCGCGATGCCGCCGAGGCCGCGCGCTATCTGGCGCTGGCCGACCATATCCTGGGCGATGGCTGGGCGACGCCGCAGACCTTCCGCTTCGGCGCTTCCAGCCTGCTCGATGCGCTGCTGGCCGCCGCCGGTCACGGTGCCGGCCATGGTGGCGAGCGCGAGCCGGCCCCGGCCGGGGGGTATTGAGGGATGCTGCCGCAGGAGTTCGTCCGCGCCAAGCGCGACGGCCAGCCGCTCGACGCCGCCGCGATCCAGGAGTTCGTCCGGGGCATCGCCGACGGCCGGGTGTCGGAGGCGCAGGCCGCCGCCTTCGCCATGGCCGTCTTTTTCCGTGGCATGGATCTGGAGGAACGGGTGGCCCTCACCCGCTCCATGCGCGATTCGGGCACGGTGATGGAGTGGCGGTCGCTGGGCCTGCCCGGCCCGGTGATCGACAAGCATTCGACCGGCGGGGTCGGCGACAAGGTCAGCCTGATCCTGGCGCCGATGCTGGCGGCCTGCGGCGGCTACGTGCCGATGGTTTCGGGCCGCGGGCTCGGCCATACCGGCGGCACGCTCGACAAGTTCGAGAGCATCCCCGGCTACAAGGCCAAGCCCGACAGCGACCTGCTGCGCCGGGTGGTGAAGGAGGCCGGCTGCGCCGTGATCGGCGCCACCGACGACATCGCCCCGGCCGACCGGCGGCTCTACGCCATCCGCGACGTGACGGCGACCGTCGAATCGCTCGACCTCATCACCGCGTCCATCCTGTCGAAGAAGCTGGCCGCCGGGCTGGATGCGCTGGTGATGGACGTGAAGTTCGGCAGCGGCGCCTTCATGCAGCGCCTCCCGGACGCCGAGGCGCTGGCAGAGAGCATCGTCACCGTGTCGAAGGGCGCCGGCCTGCCGGCGGTGGCGCTGCTGACCGACATGAACGAGGTGCTGGGGACGAGCGCCGGCAACGCGCTGGAGATGCGCGAATGCCTCGCCATCCTGCGCGGCGAGGCGGCCGACCCGCGCCTCTACGAAGTCACCGTGGCGCTGGCGGCGGAATTGCTGGTGCTGGGCGGTCTGGCGCCGGACGCCGGGGCCGGCCGGGCGATGGCCGACCGCGCCGTCACCAGTGGTGCCGCGGCGGAACGTTTCGCCCGCATGGTCGCCGCCCTCGGCGGGCCGGCCGACCTGCTGGAGCGGCCCGACCGCTATCTCGACCGGGCGCCGATCGTCCGGCCGCTGTTCCCCGCCGGAACCGGCTTTGTGTCGGCCATCGACACGCGCGGCGTCGGGATGGCGGTGGTTGCGCTCGGCGGTGGCCGGACCCGGACGACCGACGCCATCGACTTCGCCGTCGGGTTCGACGCGGTTGCCGGGCTGGGGCAGGCTGTCGGGCCGGGCGGGCATCCGCTGGCCATCCTGCACGCACGCACCGAGGCCCAGGCCGACGAGGCCGAACGCCGCCTGCGCGCCGCCGTCACCGTGGCGGACAGCGCACCGGCCCGCGGGCCGCTGATCGCGAAGCGGCTGGGCTGAAAGGCGTCCATCCTCCTCCAGCCCTTGCGGGGCCGGGGGAGGATGGCGCGGTGACGAAGCCCCCCGTTACTCGGCCGCGATGGTGGCGCGGCGCTGGGCCTCGCGGGACTGGCGGCCGTCCTTCAGCTTTTCCGACAGCAGGAAGGCCAGTTCCAGCGCCTGGCTGGCATTGAGGCGCGGATCGCAGGCGGTGTGGTAGCGGAGCGCCAGATTGTGGTCGGTGATCGCCTGGGCGCCGCCGGTGCATTCGGTCACGTCCTGGCCGGTCAGCTCGAAATGGACGCCGCCGGCATGGGTGCCTTCGGCCTGATGCACTTCGAAGAAGCCGCGGGCTTCCGCCAGCACGCGCTCGACGGGCCGGGTCTTGTAGCCGGTGGTCGACTTGATGGTGTTGCCATGCATCGGGTCGCAGGACCACACCACCGTGCGGCCTTCGCGCTGGACCTTGCGCAGCAGCGGCGGGAACTTCTCCGCCACCTTGTCGGAGCCCATGCGCACGATCAGCGTCAGGCGCCCGGCCTCGTTGGTCGGGTTCAGGATGTCGATCAGGCGGATCAGCTCGTCCGGATCGGTCGTCGGGCCGCATTTCAGGCCGATCGGGTTCTTCACGCCGCGCAGGAACTCGACATGGGCGCCGTCGGGCTGGCGGGTGCGGTCGCCGATCCACAGCATGTGGGCCGAGACGTCGTACCAGTCGCCGGTGGTGCTGTCGACGCGGGTCAGCGCCTGCTCGAACGGCAGCAGCAGCGCCTCGTGGCTGGTGAAGAAGTCGGTCTCGCGCAGCTGCGGCGTGGTTTCCGCGGTGATGCCGCAGGCGGCCATGAAGGCCAGCGTCTCGTCCAGGCGGTCGGCCAGCTCCTGGAAATGCTCGCCGGCCGGCGACTTCTCGACGAAGCTCAGCGTCCACTGATGGACCTTGTGCAGGTCGGCGTAGCCGCCCTGGGCGAAGGCGCGCAGCAGGTTCAGCGTCGCCGCGGCCTGGGTGTAGGCCTGCATCATGCGCTCCGGATCGGGAACGCGGGCCTCGCTGTTGAAATCGAAGCCGTTGATGATGTCGCCGCGGTATGAGGGCAGCTCAACCCCTTCGATGGTCTCCATGTCGGCCGAGCGCGGCTTGGCGAACTGGCCGGCCATGCGCCCGACCTTGATGACCGGGATCGAGGCGCCGAAGGTCAGCACCACGGCCATCTGCAGCAGGACGCGGAAGGTGTCGCGGATGTTGTTGGGGTGGAACTCGGCGAAGCTCTCGGCGCAGTCGCCGCCCTGCAGCAGGAAGGCGCGGCCGGCGGCGGCATCGGCCAGCTTGGCCTTCAGCCGGCGGGCCTCGCCGGCGAAGACCAGCGGCGGATAGGAGGCCAGACGCTGCTCGACCGCCTCGACCTTGGCCTGGTCGGGATAGGTCGGCAACTGCTTCGCCGGTTTCGTCTTCCAACTGGCGGGTGTCCAACGCTCGACCATGACGCGCCTGCTCTTCCTTGACGATTGCGGAACGGGGGCCGGGCGGGCGGCGAACGACCGGCGGCTGTGCCCGTGAGGGGTACACTCTATACCGCGAGTCGGGGAAACTTTTCCACAGTTTCGGCCCGCCTTCCGGCAATGCTGTGCCGCGGACATGGGCGGCATGCCACCGCAGGTGATTCCGGCCGGAGGAAACTTCGTGCCGGCGCCGCTGGCGGCGCTCCGCCGCGCCCTCTATACATCGGGGATGACGATCCCGACCGGAGAGGAGCCATCCCGGTGAAAGCGACATCCTGGCCGGCCCGGCGCCTGACCTCCTGGGGGCAGGCCCTGGCGGTCTACCGCGACCCGCGCGTGCTGGCGATCCTGTTCCTGGGATTTTCCGAAGGGCTGCCGCTGGCGCTGACCGGCGCCACGCTGAATGTCTGGCTGACCGAACAGGGGGTCAGCCGGACCAACATCGGGCTGTTCGCCCTGGTCACCATGCCCTATGCGCTGAAGTTCCTGTGGGCGCCGCTGATCGACCGGATGCGGCTGCCGGTGATGACGCGGCTGTTCGGGCGGCGGCGCGGCTGGGCGCTGACCGCGCAGGCGGCGCTGGTGGCGGCGCTGCTGGGGCTGGGATCCACCAGCCCGGGCGAGGATCTGTGGTGGACCGCGCTGTGCGCCGTGCTGGTCGCCTTCTGCTCCGCCAGCCAGGACATCGTCGTCGATGCCTACCGGGTCGAGGTGCTGGAGGAGCACAAGCAGGCGGCCGGCGCCGCGGTGCTGGTGCTGGGCTATCGCTTCGGTCTGATGGCCGCCGGGGCGGGGGCGCTCTACATCGCGGAGTTCCACGGCTGGCGCACCGCCTACGAGGCGATGGCGGTGCTGGTGCTGGTCGGCATGGCGACCATCCTGCTGTGCCGCGAGCCCGAGGCGCCGGCCGCCAACGCGCGCGAGCGGCTGATCGCCGAATGGCTGCGGGCGCGGCCCCACCTGTCGGGCCGCAGCGCCGTGGCGCTGGCTTGGCTCTATGGTGCGGTGGTGGCGCCCTTCGTCCAATTCACGGAGCGGCGCGGCTGGGTGGTGATCCTGGCCTTCATCGCCAGCTACAAGCTGGGCGAGGTGCTGGCCGGCCAGATGTCCTCCACCTTCTACATCGGGCTGGGCTTCACCAAGGCGGAGATCGCCACGGTCGGCAAGCTGTTCGGGCTGTGGGCGACGATCGCCGGCGGCCTGCTGGGCGGGCTGCTGGTCGGGAGGGTCGGGGTGCTGCGCGGCCTGATGGTCGGCGGCATCCTGCAGATGGTGTCGAATCTCGGCTATGTCGCGCTGGCCTGGACCGGCAACGACGTCTCGATGCTGGCGGCGACGGTGGCGATCGACAATGTCTGCGGCGGCATCGCCACCGCGGCTTTCGTCGCCTACCTGTCCGGCCTGTGCAACGTCGCCTACACCGCGACCCAGTACGCGCTGCTGTCCAGCCTGTACAAGCTGGGCGGCGACCTGTTCGGCGCGTCGTCGGGCTGGCTGGCCGACCGGATGGACTGGGTCAGCTTCTTCCTGCTGTCGATGGCCGGCGCGCTGCCGGCGCTGTGCCTGCTGGTCTGGCTGATGGGGCTCCGCCGCCGGGAGGAGGCCGCCGTCCCCGCACAGTGACGGGGACGGCGATACTGCTAAGAAGGGGCCTTAACGCGGACCGGTCAGCCCTTGGCCTTCGCCTTGGTCTTGCCGGCGCCGGGACCGGCGCCGAGGTCGGCACCGGTGGTCGGATCGGCATCCGGCTTCGACATGGTGCGGGCGGCAACGGCGTTGACCGCCGCCAGTTCCTTCGCCGCCAGCTTCACCGACGGATTGCCGTCGCCGCCGTTGACCGGGCCGTCGGTCGGCTTGACGTCGACGAACTCCCACTGGGCGCCCTGGTTCCAGGGGCCGCGCATGTCGCCGTCGCCATGGCTCATGTTGTAGTATTTGTCGGCATATTCCGGCATCGCCGGCAGCTTGCCCGGCGGGAAGTTGTTCTCTATCGAATAGAGCGCCTTCTCGAAGCTCTTCTGGTGCGCGACCTCGCGGGTCATCAGGAAGCCCAGCGCGTCCTTGACGCCGGGATCGCCGGTGACGTTGATCAGGCGCTCGTAGATGATCTTGGCACGCGATTCCGCCGCGATGTTCGACCGCAGGTCGGCGGTCGGCTCGCCGATGCTGTCGATGTAGCCGGCGGTCCACAGCTGGCCCGCCGAGTTGGTCAGGGCCGGGCCGCCGCCATAGAGGATCGACAGGGTGTGGCTGCCGCTGCCCTGCGTGATGTTGCCGTAGAGCTCGGCCGTTTCCTCGGCGCCTTCGGCCAGCTTGCCCTTCACGCCCTTGGTCAGCATCGCCACCAGCGAGCCGATGACCTCCAGATGGCTCAGCTCCTCGGTCGCGATGTCGATCAGCAGATCCTTGCGGCCCGGATCCTCGTCGGACAGGCCTTGCGAGAAATAGCGCATGGCCGCCGCGAGTTCGCCCTGCGGGCCGCCGAACTGTTCCAGCAGCAGGCTGGCGAGTTCCGGATTCGGCTCCGACACGCGCACCGTGTACATCAGGTTTTTGTTATGCATGAACATATGGGGGACTCCTCCCGCTTGGATTGCCAAAGACTGGAGAAATCCGGATCGTCCCGTCCCGTCGCGGGACTGCATCGTCGGCGACGCACGAATGGGCACGGTCGTGGGGCCAAGCCGTGAGCCGGGCTGGGGAGCAAGCTGGGCAGGGCGATCCGGTTCGTCCATGCCCTTAACCCGGTTTGTTTAGAAGCGTTCCAGGGAAATGTCCCGGACCGGAGTGATATTACGCTTGGCTCATGCCGGCGACATCATCGGACGCCTCCCATGCACCTTCGGGCAGTCCGGCGGTGCGGTGGCCGATGGAGACATCGGTTCGGATCCGAAGAAAAGGCGGGAGCGCCGGCATGGCCCGCTCCGATGCTCCCGCCTGCAACCTGAGCGTGGTTTACTCAGCCTGCGCGCGGCAGGCTTCCAGGGCCGAGATCGCCTTGCGCGTGTCGTCGAGATAATAGGTGTAGGCGTAATCGTCGCTCTTGCCATCCATTTCCATGTAAAGCTCTTTTCCACTCATGAGAGCGTTGATGGCATTGGAGGTGGCGGGAATGCCGACGGCGGCCATGGTCTTGTCAACGGCGGTGCCGGAAACGGTTTCGCTCCATTTCTTGTCGACGGCCAGGGAAATGGACAGGGATTCCTTTTCCTTGAGCTTCCAGCTCGAGTCGCTGAACACCATCACCATGGCCTGGCCTTTGGCGGTGTAGGCAAGGCCGATCCCGGCGGTGTCCTTGGAATCCGTTTTCCATTCCTGGGTGATGGCGCAGTCCTTGTCGATCTTTACGCTCCACACGCCGATCTTGGTGTCCGCCTGGGCGATGGAGACCGAAGTAAGCGTTGCCATACCGGCAACCGCTGCGAAAATTACGCGCATCTTTGGAACCGCTCCCCGATTATTATCCACCTGCCCATTCTGCGTATGGCATTCGAGATAAGTCCAGTTGCCTCTGCCAAGCGGAGCAAAAAGATTGGGCGACCGGGACCCGGCCGGAGGCGGTCCTTCTCCGGCCGGGTCCCGCTTGCAGGGGAGCGGGTGCGCCGCCGTTCAGATCTTCGCTTCGGGCTTCGCCTTCTCGCGCATCAGCACGAACTCCTCGGCGGTCGAGGGGTGCAGGGCGATGGTGCGGTCGAAGTCGCGCTTGGTGGCGCCGCAATTCAGTGCGATGGCCAGCGGCTGCATCATCTCCGGCGCGTCCATGCCCATCATGTGGCAACCCAGCACGCGCTGGCTTTCGCCGTCGACCACCAGCTTCATCAGCACCCGCTCGTCCCGGCCGGACAGGGTGTGCTTCATCGGCCGGAAGCCGGCCTTGTAGATGTCGACCTGCGGATATTCGGCGCGGGCCTGCGCCTCGGTCAGGCCGACGGTGCCGAGCGGCGGCAGCGAGAACACGGCGGTCGGGACATTGCCGTAGCCGATGTGCATCGGGTTGTCGTTGAACAGCGTCTCGGCCAGCGCCCGGCCCTCGGCGATGGCGATCGGAGTCAGCGCCATCCGGTCGGTGACGTCGCCGATGGCGTAGATGTTGTCGACCGACGTGCGCGACCATTCATCCACCGGGATCGCGCCCTTGGCGTCCAGGGCGATGCCGACCTCCTCCAGGCCGAGGTTGCGGGTGTTGGGGCTGCGGCCGGTCGCGGACATCACCAGCCCGGCGGAATGCTCGCGCCCCATATGGTCGGTCAGGGTATAGCCGCCGGCCCCCTTCTCCAGCTTAACCGGCTTGCAGCGCGAGATGATGGTGATGCCGCGCTTGCGCATTTCCTGCGACAGGGCGATGCGGATGTCGTCGTCGAAGCCGTTCAGCAGGTCGTCGCCGCGGATCATCAGGGTCACTTCGGCGCCCAGCCCGCGGAAGATGCTGGCGAACTCGACGGCGATGTAGCCGCCGCCGATGATCAGCACCGAATGGGGCATCGTCTCCAGCTGCAGCGCCTCGTTGGAGGTCGCGGCGAGTTCGATGCCCTCGATCGGCGGCAGCGACGGCCAGCCGCCGGTCGCGACCAGGATGTTGCGCGCGGTGTAGCGCTTGCCGGCCACCTCGACCGTGTGGCGGTCGACGATCCGGCCATGGCCCTCGAACAGGGTCACGCCGGAATTCTTCAGCATGTCGATGTAGATGCCGTTCAGCCGGTCGATCTCGCGATCCTTGTTGGCGATCAGCGTTTCCCAATCGAAGGCCGGCAGGTGCGCGTCCCAGCCGTAGCCGCGGGAATCCTCGAACCCGTCGCGGAACTGGGCGGCATAGACCAGGAACTTCTTCGGCACGCAGCCGCGGATCACGCAGGTTCCGCCGACGCGGCTGCCTTCGCAGATCGCGACCTTGGCGCCGAAGGATGCCGCGCGCCGGCTGGACGCCACGCCCCCGGATCCCGCTCCGATGGTGAAAAGGTCGAAATCGAACTCGGCCACAGCCGTCTCCTTCCGCTCGACATGCTCGATTGTCCCGTCTCCCTGGACCGTTCTTCCCGATCGACCGGGGAAAGAGCAGGGAGCCGGCAGGATATGGGGCTGCGGCGGGCGTTGGGAAGCGCGCCGTCAGCGCAGCAGCATATCCTGGATCAGCACTTGCCGAAGCTTGAGCGGCCGCATCGTCCGGTTGGCGACGAAGCGCAGAGCGTCCTTGACATAGGCGGGGCCGTCCGCACCGCGCAGCTCCGCCGGATCGACGTCCAGCAGGCGCTGGTTCATGGCGTCGACGATGCGGGGCAGGTGCGGGGTCACCGTCTCCAGCGGGGTCGCCGGATCGAACTCCAGCACCGCGCGCAACCGCAATTCGTGCAGGCGGCGGCCGTCGTTCAGCGTGACGATCAGCGTCGGCAGGGAGGCATAGACCGCCGGAGCGGGGGCGACGGCGACCCGGGCGGGGACATAGGCGCCCTGGGCGGGAGCCGGCCGCAGCAGCAGAGCACCGCCCGCTCCGGCGCCGGCGAATGCCACCATCAGCAGCATCAGCGCGAACACCAGCCGGTTTCCTGTCCGGTCGAGACTGGAAAGACTGTCGTCGGATCCTGCTTCGGCTGCCGCCGCCGTCTTCGCCATTATGCCTGCAGCCGCCTTGTTTTCGAAGAACGCCGTGCGATGACTTTACTCGTGCGAAAGTGGTGGGTCAAATTAAGGCATTTTAGTGGATTTTTTCCTGGATTGATGAGAGATCGACCTTGAATGGCGGTTCGCCAAGGCGGGCCTTGCATCCGGGCATCTTCGCCCGTTGGGGTCGAAGGATCGCACTCCCGCCGAAAACGCAACGCTGCCATCCGTCACGGGTTGACGGGATGGGAAGCCTCTTCCCCCGTCCGCCCGGGCCGTATAATGCTGGGATACCGGCACAACCGGCCGTCAATGACGGGCCATGGCGACGTCATGGGGTGGACTGGGGCGGACGATGCCCGGATTTGGGCGCAAGACACTGGGACGCAAGACGGGGATGGAAGGCGAGACCGGGATGAACGACACCGACAACCGTGAAGTCGGCAACCGCACAGTCGGCAACCGCACAGCTGGCGACCGGACGTCCGGAGCCGGGCCGGCGGCCCACCACCCATCCTCCGCCGAGATCCCCGACTGGACGGACACCTACTTCCGCCGCACCAAGGAGGCGGTCGGCAAGTTCGGCGACAAGACGGTGACCTATGCCATCTTCATGCGCCGGCCGGTGGTCTGCGCGCCGCGGCTGGCCGTGGACTGGCTGGAGGCGGTGGCGCGCGAGCGCAACTTCCCGGTCCAGATCGAGCTGAACTACCCCGAAGGCAAATGGGTCGGCGCCGGCGAGCCGATCATGTACATCACCGGCTCCTTCTATCATCTGGTCGACTGCGAGACGATCATCCTGCAGAAGCTGGGGCCGGCCAGCGTCGCCGCCTACAACGCCTTCACCATGTGCGCCGACCTGCCGAAGGTCGCCTTCCTCGCCATGGACGCCCGCCATTGCGCCGGCACCGAGATGGCGGAGATGATGGCCTACGCCGCCTCCGTCGGGTCCGACCGGGCCGGGCGCAAGGTCGGCGCCAAGGGCTTCATCGGCAATGCCACCGATGCCACCGCCTCCTATTTCGGGCAGGAGAAGGGCATGGGCACGATGCCGCACGCCCTGATCGGCTATGCCGGATCGACCGTGCGCGCGGCGGAGATGTTCCACGAGACATTCCCCGACCTGGCATTGACCGTGCTCGTCGATTATTTCGGCCGCGAGATCACCGACGGGCTGGAGGTCTGCCGCCGCTTCCCGCAGCTGGCCGCCCAGGGCAGGCTGTCGCTGCGGCTCGACACCCCCGGCGGACGCTTCGTCGAGGGGCTGGATCCGCCGGGCTCTTATGCCGTGCTGGAGCGCCACGCCCCGCACGCGATCCGCGGTTATCGCGACGAGACGCAGCTGCGCTACCTGATCGGCACCGGCGTGTCGGCGGCGGCGATCCACTATGTACGCGAAAGGCTGGACGAGGCCGGCTTCCCGGCGGTGAAGATCGTCGCCAGCAGCGGCTTCGGCCCGGCGAAGTGCCGCCTGATGGCGGAGGCCAACGCCCCGGTGGACGTCATCGGCACCGGCAGCTACCTGCCCGAACGCTGGACCGAGACCTATGCGACGGCCGACATCATCGCCTATGACGGCGAGCGCCGCGTGAAGGTGGGACGCGAGTTCCTGTTCCGGCGATAGGACCGCAGGGGGCGCCGGGCCCGGGCCCGGCTCCGCGATCCAGGTTACCCAGAAATGCCCCGCGGCCGATTGTTGGGTAGCATGTCCCGCGGTCCGATTGGCCGAGTTGACGGTCGGGAAGGGAAACGCTACCTCGGGAGCTGACGGCCGACGCAAAGCCGGCAAGCATGAAGCCGGTCGGCGGACAAGCTTCGGAGGCGTTTCTTTATTGCAGACTGAAACAAAAGTTGAGTTGGGCTTCCGCTGCGTACTGTGGCAAACCACTCTCGAAATTGCCGGCGGAGCGGCGCACATTCGGGAAGAGGCGCCGCAGAGACGAGGCAGTGATGTCTTAACCTTTACCGGTTCAAGAACGGCGCCCGCCATCCTTTCCACACAGGTCCGATCAGGAACATCGACATGGCTCATCGTCCGCTCGCCTGCGTGATCCTCGCCGCCGGCAAGGGCACGCGCATGAAATCCGATCTGCCCAAGGTGCTGCACCGGGTGGCCGGCCGGCCGATGGTCGGGCATGTGCTGGCGGCGGTGAAGGCGCTCGACCCCGATCATGTGGTCGTCGTGGTCGGTCCCGGCATGGACAGCGTGGCGGCGGCCGTCGCCCCGTATCCCACCGCGGTCCAGCATGAGCAGCGCGGCACCGCCGACGCCGTCCGCGCCGCCTTCGGCCTGCTGGAGGGCTTCACCGGCGACGTCATCGTGCTGTATGGCGACACGCCGCTGGTCACGCCCGACACGCTGCGCGCGCTGGTGCAGGCGCGGCGCCAGGCGGCCGACCCGGCGGTCGTCGTGCTCGGCATGCGCCCCGACGATCCCGGCGCCTATGGCCGGCTGATCCTGAACGCCCGCGGCGGGCTGGAGAAGATCGTCGAATATCTCGACGCCAGCGAGCAGGAGCGCGCGGTCGGCCTGTGCAACGCCGGCCTGATGGCGTTCGACGGCGCGCGCATGGTCGAGCTGATCGGCAGCGTCGGCAACGTCAATGCCAAGTCCGAATATTACCTGACCGACGTGGTGCAGATCGCGCGCCGCGCCGGCATGGCCTGCGCCGTGGTCGAGGCCGCCCCGGCCGAGGTGGTGGGCGTCAATTCCCGTGCCGAGCTGGCCGAGGTGGAACGGCTGCTGCAGCGCCGGCTGCGCAAGGCCGCCATGGACAACGGCGCCACGCTGATCGATCCCGACAGCATTTTCCTCAGCGCCGACACCCGGCTGGGCCGCGACGTGGTGGTCGGTCCCGGCTGCTTCTTCGGTGCCGGCGTCACCGTGGCCGACCGGGTCGAGATCAAGCCCTACTGCCACCTGGAAGGCGTGCGGATCGACAGCGGCGCCGTCATCGGCCCCTTCGCCCGTCTGCGTCCGGGGGCGGAGATCGGCGCCGACGCCCATATCGGCAATTTCGTCGAGGTGAAGAACGCGGTGATCGAGGCCGGGGCCAAGGCCAACCACCTGAGCTACATCGGCGACGCCCGTGTCGGCGCCAGGGCGAACATCGGCGCCGGCACCATCACCTGCAACTATGACGGATTCACCAAGAGCCGGACGGAGATCGGGGCCGGTGCCTTCATCGGGTCGAACAGCGCGCTGGTCGCGCCGGTCGTCATCGGCGAGGGCGCCATCGTCGGGGCCGGCAGCGTGGTGACCATGGCGGTGGAGGCGGACGCCCTCGTCGTCGCCCGCGGCAGCCAGAAGGCGTACGCCGGCTGGGCAAGGCGCTTCCGCGAACGGAAGCAAAACGAGAAGGCGAAAAAGGCTTAAGCTCGGTTCGGGTCTCCCTCCGGTCGGCATCTATTCAGGAGCATCAGGTCCATGTGCGGCATCATCGGCATCAACGGCATCCACGACGCGTCCCCCCGGCTGGTGGAAGGCCTGCGCCGCCTCGAATACCGCGGCTATGACAGTGCCGGCATCGCCACGCTGGTGAATGGCCACATCGAACGCCGCCGCGCTGAAGGCAAGCTGTCGAACCTCGACATGAAGCTGCGCGACCAGCCGCTGTCCGGCACCGTCGGCATCGGCCATACCCGCTGGGCCACCCATGGCGGCCCGACCGAGAACAACGCCCATCCCCACGCCACCAGGCGCGTCGCCGTCGTCCACAACGGCATCATCGAGAATTACCAGGAGCTGAAGGACGAGCTGACCGGCCACGGCTACGTCTTCGAAAGCGCCACCGACACCGAGGTGATCGTCCATCTCGTCACCTATTACCTGGACCGGGAGGGCATGACGCCGGTGCAGGCGTCCGCCGCCGCCTTCAAGCGGTTCACCGGCGCCTTCGCCCTGGTGCTGATCTTCGCCGGCGAGCATGAGCTGATGATCGGCGCCCGCCACGGCACGCCGCTGGCCGTCGGCTATGGCGACGGCGAGATGTATCTGGCCTCCGACGCCTTCGCGCTGGCGCCGCTGACCAACCGCATCTGCTATCTGGAGGATGGCGACTGGGTCGAGGTCAGCCGTACCGCCGCCATCGTCCATGACGCCACCGACGCGGTGGTCGAGCGGCCGGTGAAGACCACGGCGGTCTCCGGCGCCCTGATCGGCAAGGACGGCTACCGCCACTACATGCTCAAGGAAATCTACGAGCAGCCGCAGGTCATCGGCGACACGCTGAACGCCTACATCAACCCGGAGACCGGCACCTTCACCCTGCCGGACTTCCCCTTCGATCTGGCCGGCGCCGCCAAGCTGACCATCGTCGCCTGCGGCACCGCCTATTATGCCGGCTTCGTCGCCAAATACTGGTTCGAGACGCTGGCCCGCATCCCGGTCGAGGTCGACATCGCGTCGGAGTTCCGCTATCGCGAGGCGCCGCTGCCGCCGGGCGGCATCGCGCTGTTCATCTCGCAGTCGGGCGAGACGCTGGATACGCTGGAGGCGCTGCGCTACTGCAAGCGCCAGGGCCAGAAGATCCTGTCGATCGTGAATGCCCCGGAAAGCACCATCGCGCGCGAATCCGATGCGGTGCTCTACACCATGGCCGGTCCGGAGATCGGCGTCGCCTCGACCAAGGCCTTCACGACCCAGCTGACCACGCTCGCCTGCCTTGCCGTCACCGTCGGCCGCGCCCGCGGCGCCATCGACCAGGAGCGGATGCAGCAGATCGCCCATGCCCTGCGCGAGGTTCCGGCCCGTGCCGCCGACGTGCTGGCCCATGACGAGCGGCTGAAGGAGCTGGCGCAGGAGGTGTCGGAAGCCCGCGACGTGCTCTATCTCGGCCGCGGCGCCATGTACCCGCTGGCGCTGGAAGGGGCCTTGAAGCTGAAGGAGATCAGCTACATCCACGCCGAGGGCTACGCCGCCGGCGAGTTGAAGCACGGCCCCATCGCGCTGATCGACGACAATGTCCCGGTGATCGTGCTGGTGCCGTCCGATGCCCTGTTCGAGAAGGTGGTGTCGAACGTGCAGGAGGTCTGCGCCCGGTCCGGCAAGGTGCTGCTGCTGGCCGACAGGAAGGGGATCGACAGGTTGAAGGACAAGGTGCGCTGGTCGGTCGAACTTCCGGCCTGCGACCCGCTGGTCGCCCCACTGCTCTATGCCATTCCGGTGCAGCTGCTGGCCTATCACACGGCTGTGCTGAAGGGCACCGATGTCGACCAGCCGCGGAATTTGGCGAAGAGCGTTACGGTGGAGTAGACGCAAAGGACCTGGGAACAAATTGTGTCGGCGGACGCTGGGATCCGGGCCCTTGACCGGCATGCGACGGTTGCCGCGATGTGGACGGCTGCCATGGAGTTTGTGGCGGACCGGTCGTACCGGGTTGCGATTCGGCGGAAGTCCTCGAGGCGTCCGAACAGGCGTTCGATGAGGTTCCGGTTCCGATAGAGGGAGGGAAGCCGTTTTCCCAGCGCTTGTTGGCCCGTGGCGGGTGTCGGGTGCCCCCCCGGCCTCCCCGATCTTTCTGCGGACAGCGGCACTGTCGTAGCCTTTGCCGCCGCCTGCCGAACGATGGGCACCGACCGCCGGGGAAGTCGATCGTCACCCGGGCCGGTGGGCCACCCGCAACGGCCGAGGCACGGAAGATGCCCTCCCAGCTGCCCTGGCCCCGATGCGGCCGGGAGTCGAGCGCAGGATCTTCACCGGCGAGGGCGCCACGCTGGCGCTTCACCGCCTTATGCCCGGCCACGAGCCGCGCCCGCACAGCCATGTGCATGAGCAGATCCATGTGCACGAGCGGATCGTCCTGATCCTGGCCGGCACCATCCGCTTCCACGTCAATGGCGAGGATCATCTGGTCGGCCCGGACGGCCTGCGGGCCATCCCGCCGGACGCGGAGCATTGGGGCGAGGTGCGAGCGACGAGCCGGTGCTGAACCTGGACATCCTCACCCCGAAGCGGCCAGAATGTTTGTAGGCAAAACGGATGGCAAGCCGTCCGGCCTCAGGGAGCAGTCCAACAAGGGAACAGTGCCGGTGAACCTCTTCTCCCTCCTCGATCAGGCGGCGGCCCGCTATCCCGGCCGCGGGGCGGTGTATCGCGGGACCGAACAGGTCCACAGCTTCGCCGCGCTGCGCTCACGGGCCCTGAGCATCGCCGCCGGGCTGCGCGCGGCCGGAAAGCCGGGCGACCGCATCGCCATCGCCAGCGAGAATGTACCGGAGTATGTCGAGCTGTTCTTCGGCATCTGGGCGGCCGGCATGGCGGCAACCCCGGTGAACGCCAAGCTGCACGCCCGCGAACTGGTGCAGATCCTGGAGGATTCCGGGGCGACGACCGTCTTCGTCTCGCCCAAGCTGGCGGCGGGGTTGGACGCGGCGCTGGAGACGGGGCCGGCCGGATCGCCGGCGGCCTCCTGCCGCCGCATCGTCATCGGCGGGGCCGACCATGCCGCGCTGGCGGCGGGGGAGGAGTGGGCCGGGCCGGTTGACCCCGACCCGGAGGCGCTGGGCTGGCTGTTCTACACCAGCGGCACCACCGGGCGCTCCAAGGGGGCGATGCTGTCGCACCGCAACCTTCTTGCCATGACCATCGCCCATCTCGCCGATGTCGAGACGGTGGACGAGGAGTGCAGCCTGCTGCATGCCGCGCCGATGTCGCACGGTTCCGGCCTCTACATGGCCGCCTACGTCGCCCGCGGCGCCCGGCAGGTGGTCCCGGCCTCCTCCGCCTTCGAGCCGGCGGAGTTCCTCGACCTCTGCGACCGTCATCCCGGCTGCGGCGCCTTCCTCGCCCCGACCATGGTGCAGCGGCTGCGGCTGGAGGCGGAGCGCAGCGGCCGCCGCCCGGCCAACCTGCGCAGCGTCGTCTATGGCGGCGGGCCGATGTATGTCGAGGAGCTGCGCCGCTCGCTCGCCGTCTTCGGCCCGGTCTTCGTCCAGATCTACGGCCAGGGCGAGGCGCCGATGACCATCACCTGCCTGCGCCGCCGCGATCATGTCGGCGGCGACGACGCGGTGCTGGGATCGGTCGGCTTCGCCCGCAGCGGGGTCGAGGTGGCGGTGGTGGATGCCGACGGCCGTCCGCTGCCCCCGGGCGAGGTCGGCGAGATCGTCTGCCGCGGCGATGTCGTGATGGCCGGCTATTGGCACAATGCGAGGGCGTCGGCCGAGGCCCTGCGCGACGGCTGGCTCTTCACCGGGGACATGGGGTCCTTCGACGCGCGCGGCTACCTGACCCTGCGCGACCGCTCCAAGGACGTGATCATCAGCGGCGGCACCAACATCTACCCGCGCGAGGTGGAGGAGGTCCTGCTGCGCCATCCCGATGTCGAGGAGGTCTGCGTCACCGGCCAGCCCGACCCGGAATGGGGCGAGATCGTCGTCGCCTTCATCGTCGCCGCCCAGGGACGCGCCGTCGCCGCCGCCAGCCTCGACGAGCATTGCAACGCCAGCATCGCCCGCTTCAAGCGGCCCAAGCGCTACCTGTTCGTCGAGGCGCTGCCCAAGAACAATTACGGCAAGGTGCTGAAGCGCGAGCTGCGCGAGCGCCTGTCCGCCGGGGCCTGAGCGCCGCCGCTGCCGTCAGGCGTGGTGCAGCAGGCGGGCGAGCAGGGCGTCCAGCATGCGGTCGCAGGCGGCGAGCTGCTCCTCGGCGATGAACTCGTCGGGCTTGTGGGCCTCGCCGATGCTGCCGGGGCCGCACACCACGGTCGGCATCGACAGCCGCCGCTGGAACAGCCCGCCCTCCGTCCCGAAGGAGATCTTGCCGGTGCTGTTGCCGCCGGTCAGCGCCTTGACGAAGGCCACCACCTCGGCGTTGCCGTCGGTGTCGAGCGCCGGGTAGCTGGACAATTCGCCGATCGTCAGCGCTGCGCCGGGGAAATCGGGGCGCAGGCGCCGGACGATGGCATCGGCCTCCGCGTGGATGCTGTCCAGCAGCGGCTCCACCGGGTCCTGCGGCAGGTGGCGGATCTCGAAGTCGAGCCGGCAGCGGTTCGGCACGATGTTCAGCGCCTCGCCGCCCTGGATGACCCCGGCATGGACCGTGGTCCACGGCACGTCGTAGCCGCCGTCCTGGGCGCCCTCGTCGCGCAGCCGGTCCTGGATGCGGCGCAGCCCGGTCAGCAGGTCGCTCGCCATGTGGATCGCGTTCAGCCCCTGCGGCGCCAGGCTGGAATGGCATTCGACGCCGCGGCAGTCGGCCCGCAGCGCGGTCTTGCCCTTGTGGGCGGTCACCACCTGCATGCCGGTCGGCTCGCCGACGATGCAGAAGCGCGGACGGACGGGCAGGGCGGCCATCATCTCGATCAGCCGCCGCACGCCGAGGCAGCCGACCTCCTCGTCGTAGGACAGGGCCAGATGCAGCGGCTGCGCCAGCGTCAGCCCGGCGGCGCGGTCGAACAGGGCGAGCGCCGCGGCGATGAAGCCCTTCATGTCGGCGGTGCCCCGGCCGAACAGCTTGCCGTCCCGCCGGATCAGCCGGAAGGGATCGCCGGTCCAGGCCTGCCCCTCGACCGGCACCACGTCGCTGTGTCCCGACAGCAGCACGCCGGGGCGGTCCGCCGGTCCCAGCGTCGCGAACAGGTTGGCCTTGCGCCCGTCCTCGCTCGGCACCAGCCAGGTAGTGGCGCCGACCGCCTCCAGCCGCTCCTGCACCCAGCGGATCAGCTCCAGGTTGCTGTCGCGGCTGACGGTGCGGAAGGCAATCAGCCGCTCCAGGATATCGATGGTCGCCGTCATGGCGTCTTTTCCTCGCTCGTTCGCTGCGTCGCTCAGGCAATGCCCAACCGGTCGACGGCGCGGCGCCAGCCGCCGCGGATCGCGTCGGCATCGACATGCCGGCCGTCCCGCACCACCAGCCGTCCCCCCGCCACCACGTCGCGCACGGCATTGCGGGCGCCGGTGAAGACGTAGGCGTCGAGAAGCGTGTCGTCGGCGCGGCCGTACAGCCGCGGATCGTCCGGGTCCAGCACGACCAGATCGGCGCGCTGGCCCATGGCGAGGCCGCCCGCCGGCTCCGGCAGGCCGAGCGCCTGCCCGCCCCCTGCCACCGCCGCGCGGTAGAGCGCCGCCCCGGTCGATGCTCCCGGCTCCCGAGCCAGGAGGTTCCGCCGCCTTTCCGCCAGCCGTTGCCCGAACTCAAGCAGCCGCAGCTCCTCCGCGGCGTCGATGACGACCTGGCTGTCCGACCCGACGCCGAACCGCCCGCCTTGCGCCAGGAAGTCGCGCGCCGGGAACAGCCCGTCGCCCAGATCGGCCTCCGTCGTCGGACAGAGGCCGGCCACCGCCCCCGACGCGGCCAGTCCCGCCACCTCGTCCGGCGTGACATGGGTGGCATGGACGAGGCACCAGGACGGCCCCGGCCAGCCGCGGTCGAGCAGCCACTCCACCGGCCGCCGCCCCGACCAGGCGAGGCAGGCATCCACCTCCGCCGTCTGCTCGGCGACATGGATGTGGACCGGCGCCGCCGGGTCGAGTGCCGCCAGCCCGTCCAGCGCCGCCGCCATCGCGTCGGGCGACACGGCGCGCAGCGAATGGAGGGCGAGGCCGGTGCGATGCCCGCCGGGGATGGCGCGGCAGGCCTCGACGATCCGCAGCAGCCGGTCGGGATCGTTGAGGAAGCGCCGCTGCCCCTCGCCGGCCGGCTGCCCGCCGAAGCCGCCCTGGGCATAGAGCACCGGCAGGTGGGTCAGCCCGATCCCGGTGGCACCGGCCGCCGCCAGGATGCGCATCGACATCTCGGCCGGGTCGGCATAAGGCCGGCCGCCGGCATCGTGGTGGAGGTAATGGAACTCCGCCACCGAGGTGTAGCCGCGCTCCAGCATCTCGGCATAGGCCATCGCCGCAACCGCCTGGAGCCCGTCGGGATCGATGCGGCGGACGAAGCCGTACATCACCTCCCGCCAGGTCCAGAAGCTGTCCTCCGCCGGCCCGGCCCGCTCGGTCAGCCCGGCCATCGCCCGCTGGAAGGCGTGGCTGTGCAGGTTGGGCATGCCGGGGACGACCGGCCCGGCGGCGCGCTCGACGCCGGCGGGCGGCGCGTCCAGCCCGACCTCCATCCAGGCGATCAGCCCCTCGGCGTCGAAGCGCAGCAGCACCCCCGACGCCCAGCCGCCGGCCAGCAGCGCCCGGTCGCAGAACAGCCGGTCGAGCCGGCGCGCGGCGGTCATGGCTCCGTCCTCCCTATCGCCCGATGCGTTTCGTCACTTGGCGTCGAAATAGCCGGCCTGGATGGTCTTGCCGATCAGGTTGCAGATGATGCGGCCGGCGGTGATGGCGGTGATGCCGTTGAGATCCTTCTTCGGCGTGATCTCGACGATGTCCATGCCGACGACCCGGCCCTTGGCCACCAGCCCGTGGATCAGCGTGCGGATCTGCGGGTAGGTGACGCCGCCCGGCGCCGGACCGTTGACCGCCGGCATGATGGTCGGGTCCATCCCGTCGGCGTCGATGGTCAGGTAATAGCGGCCGCCGTCGGGAATGCGGTCGAGCACCGCCTTCATGCCGATGTCCTGCAGCTCCACGTCGGGAACCAGCACCGCGCCGTAGGCCAGCGCCGCTTCCACCTCTTCCGGCCGGGCGCTGCCGGCCGACCGCAGGCCGATCTGGAAGATCTGGCCGATATGGTCCATCTCCGCCGCCCGGCGGATCGGGCTGGAATAGCCGTTGCGGGCGCCGTTCACGTCGTCGCGCCAATCCAGATGGGCGTCGATGTGGACCAGCGTGATCGGCCCCTGGTCGTCATAGGCGCGCAGCACCGGGATCGGGATGCCGTGGTCGCCGCCGATGACGATGGGCAGCATGCCCTTGGCCAGCATCCGGCGCACCACCGCCTCGGCGTTGCGGTAATGCAGGTCGAGGTCGCGGGGATCGGCCTTCACGTCGCCGCAATCCACCACCTTGATGTCCTTGCCGCCCAGCAGCGGGCCGCCGATGTCGAAGTCCCAGCGCTCCAGCTTGCGCAGCGCCCGCTCGGTGTAGCGGCGCACCCAGGTCGGGGCGTTGGTCTGGTCGTTGGTCACCTCGTCGATCGAATAGGGATCGCCGTAGGGAATGCCCAGGATGCCGATATGGCCGTCGAGCTGGTCGAGGTCGGTGCAGATGGGGAAGTCGAGGAAGCTCTGCAGCTCGCGGCGCGGCGCGTTGGTCAGGCTGTTGCTCATGGTGGCCGGTTCTTCTTGTCGGTTGGCGGGGCGGGTGGCGAAGGCCGCTTCAGGTGGCGTCCGGGATGACCGCGATCGCATCGACCTCGACCACCCATTCCGGGCGGGCGAGCGCGCTGATCACGAGGCCGGTCGACACCGGATGGACGCCCTTCAGCCACTTGCCGATGGTGCGGTAGACCGGCTCGCGATAGCGCGGGTCGGTGATGTAGACGGTGATCTTGCAGATGTGCTCCAGCTGCGAGCCGGCTTCTTCCAGCAGCATCTTGATGTTGGCCATCGCCTGCTCGGTCTGGCCGGCGGCATCGCCAATGGCGACGCTTTCGCTGGTGTCGAGATTCTGGCCGATCTGGCCGCGCACGAAGACCATGGTGCCGCGGGCGACGACGGTCTGGCACAGGTCGTTGTCCAGCGTCTGCTCGGGATAGGTCTTCTTGGTGTTGAACTGGCGGATGCGGGTGTGGACGGTCATGGCGGATGCCCTGGCTTGGTTGGCGGTTGGATCGAAAGGCAAGGGAAAGGCGTCCGGCGCCTCCATTCGGGAGCGCCGTCAGGCAAGGCGTTCGGAAAGGACCGGTCAGCCGGGCGTGGCGTCCGCGCCGGCAAGCTCCGGAAAGACCGCGGCGCGTTCGGCCAGCGTCGCCAGCGGGATGTGGCAGGCGATGCGGTGGCCGTCGGCCGTCTCATGGACCGGCGGGGCCTGCTCGTCGCAGACCGCCCCCAGCTTGCGCGGGCAGCGGGCGGCGAAGGCGCATCCCCGCCCGCCGGGGGCGGCGACGGCGTCCTCCAGCAGGATGCGCGGCGCCTCCGGCCCGTCCCCGGCCAGCCGCGGCACGGCGGACAGCAGTGCCTCGGTATAGGGGTGGTAGGGCGGGCGGAGCACGCGGCCGATCGGGCCCTCCTCGCAGATGGTGCCGCCATAGACGACCAGCACGCGGTCGGCGATGTGCGACACCACGGCGATGTCGTGGGTGATGAAGAGATAGGACAGCCCCATCTCGTCGCGCAGCTCGGCCAGCAGGTTCAGGATGTTGGCCTGCACCGACACGTCGAGCGCCGACACCGCCTCGTCGCAGACGACGAAGTCGGGATCGGTGGCGAGCGCGCGGGCGATGTTGACGCGCTGGCGCTCGCCGCCGCTCAGCTCGTGCGGGTAGCGGTCGGCATAGGCCGCCGGCAGCCCGACGCGGGTCAGCAGTCCGGCGACGGTCTTCCGCCGCTCCTCCGCGTCGTCGCGGCCGGCCAGCACCAGCGGCCGGTCCATCGCCGCCCCCACGGTCTTGCGCGGGTTCAGCGAGGCGGCGGAGTTCTGGAAGACCAGCTGGGCACGGCGGCGCAGATCCTGGTTGCCGCTTTTCACCTGCTCCGTGAGGTCGGCGCCGTCGAACAGCACGGCTCCGGCCGTGGGTTCGGTCAGCGCCAGCAGGGCGCGGCCGATGGTGCTCTTGCCGCTGCCGCTCTCGCCGACCACGCCGACGACCTCGCCGCGGCCGATGGTGAAGGACACGTCGTCCACCGCCACCGTGCCGGCCCGGCGCAGCCAGGGCAGGATGGAGCGGCTGGCGCCGTAGATCTTGCGCAGATGGTCGACCTCGACCAGCGGGGCGGAGTGCGTCGCCGCCGGCTTTGCCCTGGGCCGGCGGGATGCCCCGGCCTCCTCGTCCGGCCAGGGCGTGCCGGCCAGGGCGCCGGCCTTCCAGCAGCGCACCCCATCCTCGCTGCCGTCGCCATTCGCCAGCATCGCCTGCGGCTGGCTGCGGCAGGTCTCCTCGGCGAAGGGGCAGCGCGGGGCGAAGACGCAGGCGGCGGGCGCCCCGGTCAGCTTGGCGACGGTGCCGGGGATGGAGGGCAGCCGGTGGCGGCGGTCGGCGGTGATGCGCGGCAGGGCGGCGACCAGCCCCTTGGCATAGGGATGGGCCGGGCGGGACAGCACGCGGCCGGTCCGCCCCGTCTCCACCACCACCCCGCCATAGAGGACGGTGACGGTTTCGCAGATGCGGTTGACGATGCCGAGATTGTGCGAGACGAACAGCGCGCTCAGCTTGTGGCTGTCGCACAGCTTGGCCAGCAGCTCGATGATGCGGGCCTCGACCGTCACGTCCAGCGCGGTGGTCGGCTCGTCGAGGATCAGCAGCTTCGGCTCGCAGCCCAGCGCGGTGGCGATCAGCGCCCGCTGCTGCATGCCGCCCGACAGCTCGTGCGGGTAGGCGGCGGCGACGCGGCGGGGATCGCGGATGCCGACCTCGGCCAGCAGCTCCTCGACCCGGACGGCGGCCTGCCGGGGGGAGAACCCCTTGTGCTGGATCAGCGGTTCGGCGATCTGGCGGCCAACGGTCAGCGCCGGGTTCAGCGAGGTGAAGGGATCCTGGAACACGGCGGCGATGCGGTCGCCGCGCAGCGCCCGCCGCCCGGACGGCGGCAGCTTGCGCAGGTCGGTGCCGTCGAACAGGATCTCCCCGGACTCCACCCGGCCGCCGCCGCCCAGCAGGTCGAGGATCGCCATGGCGATGGTGCTCTTGCCCGATCCGGATTCGCCGACCAGCCCCATCACCTCGCCGGGGCGGATGGCGAAGCTGACGTCGCTGGCGGCGCGCAGCGTGCCGCGGGCATTGCCGTAGCTGATGGTCAGGCCGCGCACGTCCAGCAGCGGCGCCGGTTCGGGCAGGGTGACCGGGGGGATCGCCGGGGAAAGCGCCGGGCGCGCTTGCGGAGCGGTCATCATCTCAGTGCGCTCCCGTGTTGCGGGGGTCGAGCAGGGCGCGCAGCCCGTCGCCCAGCAGGTTGATGCCGATCACCGCGGTGGCGAGCGCGAAGCCGGGGCACAGCGCGATCCACGGCGCCTGTTCCACGAAGGGCCGCGCCTCGCTGATCATCAGGCCCCAGTCGGACGAGGGCGGCTGTGCCCCCATGCCGATGAAGCTGAGCGCCGCGCCGAGCAGGATGGCGAAGACCACGCGCAGGCTGGCCTCGACCGCCAGCGGCGGCCAGATGTTCGGCAGGATCTCATGGAACAGGATGTAGGCGGCGCTCTCGCCCCGCAGTCGGGCGGCGGTGATGAATTCCTCCTGCATCAGCTCCAGCGTGATGGCGCGGGTCAGGCGGACCACCTGCGGCACATAGACGATGCCGATGGCGGCGATGGCCTTCCACTGCGCCGGCGGGGTGACGGCCAGCACCAGGATGCCCAGCAGGATCGGCGGGAAGGACATCAGCACATCCATGGCGCGCATGATCGCCTCGCCGACGCGCCCGCCCTTGTAGCCGGCGACCAGCCCCAGCGGCACGCCGGCCAGCAGGCTCAGCGCCGTGGCGGCGACGCCCATCACCAGCGAGCTGCCGGTGCCGACCAGGGTGCGGCTGAACACGTCGCGGCCGAACTCGTCGGTGCCGAACCAGAAATCGGCCCCCGGCGGCTGCAGCCGGCTCATGATGTTCATTTCGTCGTAGGGGTAGGGGGCGAGCCAGGATCCGGCGACGGCGGCCACCACCAGCGGGGCCAGCAGCAGGATGCCGACGACGAGCGAGACCGGCAGGTCCGGCAGGCGTGCCAGGAGGCCGCGGGGCGGCGCCGATTGGACGGGAGTCGCGTCGGTCATCTCAGGAGGCCCTCATGCCGTGGCGGATCTTCGGGTTCACGAAGGCGTAGAGCAGGTCGGCGGTCAGGTTGGCGAGGCAGTAGGCGGCGGACACGATCAGGATGGTCGCCTGGATCAGCGGCAGGTCGTGGCGCTGGATGGCGAACAGCAGCAGCCGGCCCATGCCGGGATAGGAGAAGATCGTCTCGATCACCACCACGCCGCCCAGGATCAGGCCGAAATCGATGGCCAGCACGGTGATGGTCGGCAAAAGCGCGTTCTTCAGCGCATGGCGCAGGATCACCACCGATTCCGGCATGCCCTTGGCACGGGCGAACTTCACGTAGTTGGTCTGCAGCACGTCGATCATGCTGGAGCGGGTCAGCCGGGCGATGCGGGCCAGCAGCATCAGCACCAGCGTGACCACCGGCAGCACCAGATGCGACGCCCAGGGCAGGAAACCTTCGGCGATCGGGGTGTAACCGCCGGTCGGCAGCAGCTTCAGCCAGCTGCCGAACACCAGCACCAGCAGGATGGCCCAGAAGAAGTCCGGCAGCGCGATGCCGAGATAGGAGACGCCGGAAACCAGCTGGTCGGCCAGCTTGCCGCGCTGCACCGCCGCCAGCACGCCGAGCGCGATGCCGACCACCGCCACCACCGCCAGAGCGACCACGGCCAGCACCAGCGAGCGGGCCAGCGCCTCCATCAGGATCGGGGCGATGGGCTGCTCCAGCACCAGCGAGCGGCCGAGGTCGCCCTGCAGGATGCCGGCGGCCCAGCGCCCGTACTGGACGATCAGCGGCTGGTCGAGCCCCAGCTTGACCGAGATGGCGTCGACCACCTCCTTGGAGGCGAACTGCCCGGCGATCATCGAGGCGACGTCGCCCGGCATCGCCTGCGTCACCAGGAAGACCAGGACCGACATGACGGCCAGGACCAGCGCCAGATAGACGAGACGGGTCAGCGTGTAGGCAAGCATGGCAGCATCCCCGGCGGGTAGAGGGGGGACCGGCCGCGCACGCCGCGGCCGGTCCCCGGTTGGCCTCAGTCGACCGACACGTTGCGCAGGTCGAGGAACATCATCGGGTGCGAATGGAACCCGTGGACCTTGGCGCTCATGCCGTTGATGTGGTTGATGACGTAGGGGATGACGCCCGGCGAATCCTCCACCGCCAGCGCCTGGACCTGGGTGTAGAGCGACTTCGCCTCGTCCTCGCTCTTTGCCTGGCGGGCGCCGTCCAGCAGCGTGTCCATCTTCGGGTTGGAATAGCTCCACAGCGCGGTGTTCCACGACCCGCGCGAGTGGTACCAGGGATAGACCGAGGTATCGATGGTCGGGCGGCTGAAGAAGCCGTCGATGTAGAAGCCGGCCTTGCCCTCGATGTCCTTCAGGAAGACGTCGAAGGGCACGCGCTGGACGTTGACGGTGATGCCGGCCGGCTTCAGCAGCTCGCGCACTGCAAGGCCGAGCCGTTCGCGGGTGGCGCGGCCGGCCGGGGTGTGCAGCGTGACCTCGAAGCCGTTGGGATAGCCCGCCTCGGCCAGCAGCTTCTTCGCGCCGGCCGGGTCGCCCTTGGCGATCTTCAGATCCTTGTTGTAGTAGGGGTGGCTCGGCGGGATCGGCGAGTGGGTCGGGGTGCCGTTGCCGAACAGCGCGATCTGGGTGATCGCCTGCTTGTCGAGCGCCATCGCCACGGCCTTGCGCACGCGCGGGTCGTCGAACGGCTTCACCGCGTTGTTCATGATGACGCCGTCCCAGGTCGATGTCGGGACGGAATCGACCTTCAGCTTGGGGTCGGCCTTGACCTTGTCGATGGCCTCCAGCGGCAGATTCCACACCAGATCAAGCTCGCCGGTGGTCAGCGCCGCCACCTGGGCCGCCGATTCCGGCAGGATGCGCACGATCACCTCGTCCAGCTTCGGCAGGCCCGGCTCGAAATAAGCCGGGTTGCGCTTCAGGACGATGCGGTCGCCGGGGGCGAAGGACACGAACTCGAACGGGCCGGTGCCGACCGGCTTGGAGGCCAGCGTGTCGACGGCGTCGCGCGGCACGATGCGCGCCTGACGCTCGCCGAACAGCTCGGCGAAGCCGGCATAGGGGCTCTTCAGCTGGAACTGGACGGTCAGCGGGTCCAGCGCCTTCATCGACTCCACGATCTCGAAATTGACGCGTGCGGTGGAGCCGGTCGCCTTGTCCTGGATGCGGGCGATGGTGGCGACGACGTCCTCGGCCTCCAGTTCGCGGCCGTTGTGGAACTTCACGCCCTTGCGCAGGTGGAAGGTCCAGGTCTTCAGGTCGTCGCTGCGCTCCCAGCGTTCGGCCAGGTCGGGCTTCACCGTCATGTCATGGCTGATGATCGTCAGCCCGTTGAAGATCAGGTAGGCGGCGACATACTCCTGGCCGCCCTTCATCTTGGCGGGATCCAGCGTGTTCAGGTTGGAATCCACCGACACCTTGAGCGTGCCCGCGGCCTGGACCGACATCGCCGTCCCGGACAGGAGGATCGCCGAGAGCACGGCCCGCGCCACCAAACGTCGCATCATCATGAAAGCCTCTCTGTTTGCCGGTCCTTGCGGCGGACCTTGGTTTCCGCTTGTCCGAAACGGTCGCACATGGCCGCGGCCTGTGGAAAGAGTGGCGGCAGGACGGCCAACGGGACGGCGCTTCGCCTAAATTTCATGCATATCGCGGATGCGAACATATTTTGTGCAGTGCACCGCCGCTGAAATCGCTGGTTTTCCTATGTTTTTCCCGAATGGTTCGACAGCCCCGCTTGCTGAAAAAGCGGGCCGCTGCCGGCCCGCCGGCTGCCCATCATGACCGATATTCATCGACATCATGAGCCACGGCCATGGTTAGGCTCGGGTCGAGCAGGCCCGGGAGGCCGGACACCGTCTCCAGCCGCCGCAAGCTCCGGTGGAGACGCTCCGCCCCCTCCGGACCGACCGCGCGGCCGGCGCAGGTCAGGAACTTTGCCGCATGTTCCGCCGCCGACAGCGGGCGGGCCACCGTGCCGCGGGCCGAGGCGCAGAAGCGGTCGATGCGCTCCCCCCTTACCGTCTCGACGTGGATCTCCGCCCCTTCCGGCGCGAGGCGGGCACGGTCGGCATCGGCGGTCCAGCCGGGATCGGCGGTCATGGAAACCCGCTCCATCGCCTCGCGCAAGGCCGGGTCGGCGAGCGTCACGTCGTCGAGATGCTCCAGCCCCAGGGTGCCGTACAGCATCGCGCAGGCGACGGCGAAGGGCAGGCTGAAGCGGGCCTCCCCCGGCGTCGCCGGGCGGTCGTAGGTCAGGTTGGCGGCCACCACCGGGGGAACGCGGCAGTGGACGGCGCGGATGTCGCCGGCAGCAAGGCCCCGCTCCACCATCAGGTCGCGCACCGCGTCGATGGCGGCATGGGCCGACAGGCAGACCGGATAGAGCTTGGTGTCGATGCCGGGATCGAGCAGGCGCCAGCGCCGGCCGAGCCCGTCCAGCGCCGCCGGATCGAAGCGGCCGGCTGCCACCAGCCGGGCGAAGCCGCGCGGATCCTCCACCACCCCATGCGGCACCGCCAGTCCCCTTGCGGCCAGCCGGGCGGCGCGCACCCCGTTCGCCGCCGCCTGTGCCGCGAGCAGCGGCTTGGCCCCGGTGCCGAAGCAGGCGCGCATCCCGCCGGTCCCGCACAGCGCGAAGGCGACGGCGTCGGCCGCCGTCCGCCCGTCCAGCCCGAACGCCCTGGCGCCGGCCGCCGCCGCGCCGACGGTTCCGAACAGTGCCGTGGTCCACCAGCCGGCATGATAGACCCCGTTGCCGACCGCCTCCGCCAGCGCATATTGCGCCTCCGCCCCGGCCACCACGGCGGTGAGCAGGTCGCTTCCGGTGCCGCCTGCCATCTCGACCGTTGCCAGCGCCACCGGAACCACGATGGCGGAGCCGTGGACGAAGCCGGCATAGCTGTTGTCGTCGAAGTCCAGCGCATGGGCGGCGGCGACATTGGCGAAGGCGGCGCCCTCGGCGCACAGCCGCCCGCCGGCCAGCAGCCGCGAGGGGCCGGCAGCGTAAATTTCACACGCCTCGTCCGCGGCCAGCCGGGCAGGCTCCGTACCGGCTCCAGCCAGCGCCACGCCCAGCGTATCGACGATGCAGTCCAGCGCGACCGCGGCGACCGGCTCCGGAATGTCGCTTCGCCGCAAGCCCGCCAGCCAATCGCCGATCCGCCGGGCGGCGGCGGGGAGGGGGGCATCGTCGGGAATCAGGGTCATCGCGGGCGCTCCGGCAGGATTTGCAGACTGCCTGCGAGGCTGCCGTGGAAAATGCCGCACGCTCAGAGGAACAAAATTATTTCATGGTCGGCATGACCATCATTCATAAAGGCGGCGCGCATAAGATAGTATGCAGTCCGCCATTCCGACCGGCCAGCCGCCGCCAGCCCACCTATCGGAGCGCCATGCATCACCGAGACTTCGACCTGGGATCCCTGGAAGTGTTCGTCGCCGTGGCCGAGCTGGGCAGCATGACCCGCGCCGCCGGCCGGCTCGGGTTGACCCAGTCGGCGGTATCGCATGTCGTCCGTCAACTGGAAACCGCCTTCTCCACCCAGCTGCTCGACCGCAGCATCCGGCCGATGGCGCTGACCGCCGCCGGCCAGCGGCTCTGGCATTGGAGCAACCGCATCCTGACCGACGCGCGGCAATTGCCGGCGGCCATCGGCGGGGCCGACGCGCCCTTCATGCCGGAACTGCGGATCGGCTGCATCGACACGCTGGCGGCGCCCTTCATCCCGCGGCTGCTGCAGCGGCTGCGCGACAATGTGCCGTCCTTCAGCATCGCGTCCGGCCTGTGCGGGCAACTGCGCGAGCAGTTCCTCGCCCGCCGCCTCGACGTGCTGTTCACCAACGACAGCTTCGACGACATGGATCAGGTCGACAGCGTGCGCCTGCTGATCGAGCCCTTCGTGCTGCTGCTGCCGCGCAGCTGTCCCGAGATCGCCGACGAGGCGGCGCTGCGCGCCCTGTCGCGCACGTTGCCGCTGATCCGCAGCACGACCGACAGCGCGCTCGGCCGGCTGGTCGACCAGCATCTGCGCCGGCTGGGCATGGAGGTGCCGCGCAGCTTCGCCTTCGACGCCACCGACACCGTGATGGCAATGGTGGCGGAGGAGATGGGATGGAGCCTGCTGCCGCCGACCGCCCTGGTGAAGAGCCGGCAGCATCTGAGCCACATGCGGGTGATGCCGCTGCCGACCTCCGGATTCCGCCGCTCCATCCATGTGGTGACCCGCAAGGGCGAGCTGGGATCGCTGCCCGCCGGCATCCACAAGGCCGGGCGGGCGGTGATCCAGCAGGGCTACTTCACCGACGTTTTCGCCAATTCGCCCTGGCTGAAGCCGCTGATCGGCCGCTGACCGGGGCCATGCACCGGCCTCACCCGACGGTCAGGGCGATGCCGCCGAGACCGGCGATCGAGCCTTCGATCCGGTCGCCCGGCCCGACCGGGCCGACGCCTTCCGGCGTCCCGGTATAGATCAGGTCGCCCGGCTGCAAATGGTAGAGGGTGGAGAGATGGGCGATCAGTTCCGGCACCGACCAGATTAGCAGGCTGAGGTCGCTCGACTGCCGGGTTTCGCCATTCACCCGCAATTCCAGCGGTCCGGCGGCCGGGTGGCCGCAATCGGCGACCGGGACGATCTCCGACAGCACGGCCGACTCCTCGAAATCCTTGCCGATGTCCCAGGGCCGCTGCTTGGCGCGGGCGGCGAGCTGCAGGTCGCGCCGGGTCATGTCGAGGCCGCAGGCATAGCCGTACACGGCATCAAGGGCATCCTCCCGGGCGATGCGGAAGGCCGGCTTCCCGATGGCGACCACCAGCTCCATCTCGTAATGATAGTTCCCGGTCGCTGGCGGATAGGCGACGGTGGCGCCCGACGGCACATAGGTGCCGGGCGACTTGGTGAAGTAGAAGGGCGCCTCGCGGTCGACCTGCACGCCCATCTCGCGGGCATGGGCCTCGTAGTTGCGGCCGACGCAGAAGATGCGGTTGATCGGAAACCGGGCGTCGGTGCCGCGGACCGGGGCGGCGGGACGGGGGGCCGGATCGAAGACGTAGCTGGTCACGTCGGTTCTTCCTTCGATGAGGTGGGATCACTCGGCATCGGGCTGGCGGCCCGGCTCGGCGGCCTGGAAGGCCGGCAGGGCGCGCGCCGCCTCCGCGATGCGGCGGATCGTCGGATAGCCGTCGAGCGGGCAGTTCATCCGCTCGGCGTTGAAGACCTGCGGGACGAGGCAGATGTCGGCCAGCGTCGGCTCGTCGCCGAAGCAGAAGGCGCCGGGCCACGGGGCTGCCGCCAGCATCGCCTCCAGCCCGCGGAAGCCTTCCGCCACCCAATGGGCGTACCAGCCGTTGCGGGCATCCTCGTCCTGGCCGAGACCGTCGCGCAGGTGGTTCAGGATGCGCAGGTTGTTGACCGGGTGGATGTCGCAGGCCACCGCCAGCGCCACCGACCGCACCCAGGCACGCTCGAACGGGTCGCGCGGCAGCAGCGGCGGCGTGGGGTGCGTCTCGTCCAGATACTCGATGATGGCGAGCGACTGGGTCAGCGTCCGCCCGTCCTCCACCAGCGCCGGCACCAGCCCCATCGGATTGACCGCGAGATAGCCGGGCGAGATCTGTTCCTTCCGGCGCAGGTGGATGAAATGCCGGTCCGCCGTCAGCCCCTTCATGGCCAGCGCGATCCGCAGCCGGTAGGCCGCGGACGAGCGGAAATAGCCGTAGACCTCCATCGGCATCCGCCTCACTCCTTCACGCGGTTGCCGCGGTCTTCGCGCCACAGGCCGAGCTTCTGCTGGGCGATGCGGTCGGAGTAGCTGAAGATCACCGCATCCTCGCCGGCATGGTGCGTCACCCATTTCCAGCTCGGCGCTACGAACACGTCCTTCGGCCCCCAGGCGAAGGGCTGGCCGTCGATCGTCGTGGTGCCGTGCCCCTCGACCACCGCGAAGATGGTGGCGTCGGTGCTGCGGTAGGCGCTGGTGGCGAAATTTTTCGGCAGCAGCTGCATGAAGGCCGACATGGTCGGCATCGGCGAGCCGCCGTCCACCGGGTTGACGAAGCGCATCTTCAGCCCGTGGCACGGGTCCCACTCCTGCTGGCGGCGCATCGCCTCCAGCGCCGCGCGGGTGCGGGCATAGGGATAGTTGAAGATGGGGGAGGAGGGCTGCGCCGCCTCGTAATCGACCGGCAGCATGTTGGCGCCGAACCGCGCCAGCGAATGGCCGACCGGCCGGGTCACCGGCTGCTCGTCGTCCGGATGGGATTCGGCGAAGGAGGCGTCGTAGAAGGAGACGGTCGGGATGTCGAGCCCGTCGAGCCAGATCATCGGCCGGTCGCTGTGGTTGCCGTGGTCGTGCCAGGCGCGCGGCGGGGTGATGACGAAGTCGCCGACCTCCATGATGGTGCGCTCGCCATCCACCGAGGTGTGGGCGCCGGCCCCGTCCAGCACGAAGCGGACCGCCGACTGGCTGTGGCGGTGGGCCGGCGCGACCTCGCCGGGCAACACCAATTGAAGCCCGGCATAGAGCGAGGTGGTGATGCGGTTCTGGCCCGGCATGCCGGGATTCTCCAGCATCAGCACCCGGCGCTCGGCCTCCTTGGCGGTGATGAGGGAGCCCGCCTCCAGCAGCAGCTCCTTCATCTCGGCGAAGGCCCACAGATGCGGCACGCAGGCGCTGCGCGGCTCGCGGGTGATGATGGCGCTCATCACCGACCACAGCGGGTTCAGGTTGCGTTTGCTGATCTTGTCGTAATAGGCCTGCCGTTCGGCCGTCTCGGCGGGCGGTCCGGAAATGGACATGGGACGATCCTTTCTGTCAGATTGCGGCGCCGAGACCGGTCACGCCGTAGAGCCACGCCACGCGGTCGTAATGCTGCTCCCGGGTCGAGTTGCCGAGGACCGCGTTGCGCAGCGCCGCCGGACCGCCCGCCGGGTGGTAGACATAGTCGCCCATCAGCCGGGAATTCAGCTGGACCCGGCCGGTGCGGGCGAAGCGGTCGCGGTTGTAGGCGGGGAAGGCGGCATCGAGATCGCCGCCCGTCTCGGCCATGTGGTGGGAGAGGTTGACCGCGTCCTCCAGCGCCATGCAGGCGCCCTGCGCCAGATATTGCAGCATCGGGTGCGCGGCGTCGCCCAGCAGCACGACGCGGCCGTCCACCCAGTTGGGCGTCGGGTCGCGGTCGCACAGCACCCACAGCTTCCAGTTCTCGCCGCGCTCGATGATCCGCTTCGGCCGGTCGGCGATGTGCTCGAAGCCCTTGTGGACCTCCTCCCGGGTCACCGGCACGCCGGCCACCGCCTCCGCGGCGTCGTTGTGGCAGGTGACGACGAGGTTGAAGACCTTGCCGCCCTTCAGCGGGTAATGGACGATGTGGCATTTCGGCCCGGCCCACAGCGTCGCCGCGTTCCAGCGCAGATCCTCCGGCATCTGTTCGGTTGGGATGACCGAGCGGAAGGTGGTGTGGCCGGACACGCGCGGCTGCGCGTCGCCCACCACCTGTGCCCGCACCTTGGAGTGCAGCCCGTCGGCGCCGACCAGCGCCGAGCCGGCCAGCCGCTCGCCGGTGCCGAGCGTGACGGTGACCGACGCGCCGTCCTGCTCGTAGCGCTCGACCGACGCGCTGGTGCGCAGCTCGATCAGGTCGCTGGCCCGGCAGGCGTCGAGCAGCACCATGTGCAGGTCGGCGCGGTGGACGACGGCGTAGGGATTCTTGAAGCGGCGGCGGAACGGCTCGTCGAGCGGGATGGCGGCGATCCGTTCGTCGCGCATCGCGTCCATCAGCACCAGATGGTCGATGTAGACGGCCTTGGCCCGCGCGGCGTCGCCGACGCCGAGCCAGTCGAAGGCATGGAAGGCGTTCGGGCCGATCTGGATGCCGGCGCCGATCTCCCCCAGCTGGGGGGCCTGTTCGAGCACGACCGAGCGGAAGCCCTTGCGGGCCAGCCCCAGCGCGGCGGCCAAACCGCCGATGCCGCCTCCGGCGATCAGGATGGGACGGTCAGGCATGTGGTTGTTCCTCTGCGTAGTCTCGTCTGGTCTCTCACAGCGTGGCGAGCAGCCCGCCGTCCACCGGGATGACCTGTCCGTTGATGAAGCCGCTGGCCGGTCCCGCCAGGAAGACCGCCACCCCGGCGATGTCGTCCGGCGTCCCCCAGCGCCGCGCCGGCACGTCGCTTTCGATGTAGCGCTGGAAGGCCTCGTTCCCCTGCATCGCCGTGGTGAAGCCGGTGGCGACGTAGCCGGGGGCGATGGCGTTGCAGGCGATGCCGAGCGGCCCGTATTCCACCGCCAGCGCCCGTGTCATCGCGGCCAGCCCGCCCTTGGCGGTGGCATAGGCGCTGATGGTGCCACGCGACCCGAAGGCCGAGATCGACGACATCAGCACGATGCGCCCGCCGCGCCGCTCCACCATCGACGGCAGCACCGCCTGGCAGAGGTTGAAGGCGCCGTCGACATGGGTCTTCCACAGAGACGCCCATTCGTCGGGCCGGTAGTCCAGGAAGGCTTTGCGGTTCTGGTTGCCGGCGTTGCTGAACAGGCTGTCGATGCGGCCATGGCGGTCGAGGATCCGGGCGATGCCGGCCCGCACCGCGTCCGGATCGGTGACGCTGAAGGGGGCGGCGGTCGCCTCCAGCCCCTCGTCGCGCAAGGTCGCGGCGGCCCGTTCGGTGCGCTCGGTGTCGAGGTCGTTGATGACGGCGACGGCACCGGCCTGGGCCGCGGCGCGGGCGGCGGCGAAGCCGATGCCGCCGGCCCCGCCGGTGACGAGGAAGACGGAGCCGCCCAGCCCGAAGCGGCTTTCCAGAAATGCCTGAGCGGACATGCGCCGGCTCCTTCCGCTGATGGTGGCAAGGGGGTGGCGATCAGAGCTTCGCCAGCTTGCAGGCGCCCGACGGGGGCGGGGTCGCCTGATCGGCCGGGAAGGACATCGTCACCACCGGGCGCAGCTTGCCGCCGGCCTCGGCGACATGGCCGAAGTAGTTGGGCAGGACCAGCTGGTTGTCCTCGGGCCGGAAGGCCAGCCTGCCGAGGATGGTGTCGAAGCTGCCGCCGCTCATCGCGCGGGCGATGTCGAGCGGCTTGACGCTCCTGGCCTTCTCGACCGCCTGGAAGATGACCTGCATGCCGAGATAGGTCTCGCCCTCGAAGTTCGACGGCTGGTCGCCGTTGAAGTGCTTGGCCCAGGCGGCGGCGAAGCTCCTGTTTTCCGGCGTGTCGAGGGTCGAGCTGTAGTTGATGATGCCGTGGATGCCCTTGGCGGTCTCGCCCATCGCCTGCACCGTGTTGTCGGTGACGAAGCTGACCCCGGCGGTGAAGACGCTGTCGAGCAGGCCGAACTGCTGGGCCTGGGTGGCGAAGCTGACGGCATCGCGCCCGGCCAGCGCCACCCACAGCCCTTCGGCGCCCGACGCCTTGATCTGCTGGATGTAGGCGGCGTAGTCGGTGGCGCCGAGCGGCGGGTAGAGCTCGGCGACGACCGTCTTGCCGTGGGCGGCGGCGGCCTCCTTGAAGCCGGCGCCCGACCCGCGGCCCCAGGCGCCGTCCATGCCGATGACCGCCCATTTCTGTTCCTTGCGCCCGGCCAGCCAGGGCTTGACGACCGCCGCGTCCTGCGCGTCCTGGTGGTTGACGCGGAAGGCGCGGCGGACGCAGCTGTCGCCGGTGATCTTGTCGCTCTTGGTCACGGTGGCGACATAAAGCGCGTCCCAGCGGTCGAGCATCGGCGCAATGGCCAGCGCCTCGCCCGACGCGATGACGCCGGTCAGCACCTTGTAGCCCTCCAGCGCCAGCCGTTCGGACTGCTTGCGGGCGAGATCGGGCTTGGCCTCGGTGTCGAGGATCTTGATCTCGACCTTGTGGCCGGCGATGCCGCCCTTGGCGTTGGCCTCTGCAACGGCGAACTCGACCGCGCGCTTGGCCTGGTTGCCGAGGTCGGCATAGGTGCCGGACATGGCGGTCGGCACGCCGATCTTAAGCGCCTCCTGGGCATGGGCGGCACCGGAAAAGGCGAGGGCGAGCGCGCTGGCGGCGCCGAGCGTGCGGAGCCTAAGGCTGTCGGTCCTGGTCATCGTTTCCTCCATGATTTTGTTTTTTCCCCTCTCCCGCCTTTCTCCCCCTCTCCCCCCTGGGGAGAGGGGGAGAAAGCATCACACCGCGATGTGCTTCTTCAGGCTTTCCTTGGTCAGGGCGGCCATCGCGCCCTGTTCCGCCACCTCGCCCTTGGACAGCACGTAGTAGCGTTCGGCCACCCGGTGGACGAGGCTGTGGTTCTGCTCGATGATCAGCAGGCCGGTGCCGCCGTCGGCGACGTGGCGCAGGGTGTCGGCCAGCTCGTCGACGATCACCGGGGCCAGCCCCTCGCTGGGCTCGTCCAGCACCAGCAGGTGCGGGTTCGCCATCAGGGCGCGGCCGATCGCCAGCATCTGCTGCTGGCCGCCGGACAGCGCCGTCCCCGGCGTGTCGGCCCGCTCGCGCAGGATCGGGAACATGTCGAAGATCCGCTCGATGGTCCACGCCCCCTTGCGGCGGACGGCGGCGCCCAGGATCAGGTTCTCCCGCACCGTCAGGTTGGGGATGATGCAGCGCCCCTGCGGCACCACCGAGATGCCGGCCCGCGCCGCGGTGAAATGGCGGATGTCGCCCACCGCCTTGCCCGCCAGCCGGATTTCCCCCTGCATGCGCCGGGCGATGCCGAGGAAGGCGTTGACGATGGTCGTCTTGCCGACCCCGTTGCGCCCCAGCACGGCGACCCGCTCGCCGGCATCGATGCGGAAATCCAGGTCGTGCAGGATGCGGGCGCCGCCATAGCCGGCGACGACGTCGCGGAAGGCCAGAAGTTCGCTCATGCGGCGCTCCCGAGATAGGCGGTGACGACGTCCGCCGAGTGGCGGATCTCGTCCGGCGTGCCCTCCGCCAGGATTCGGCCCAGCTGGAGGACGGTGATGCGGTCGCAGATGGAGAAGACGACCTCCATGTCGTGCTCGACGATCAGGACGGTGACCTTCCAGCGCTGCGCCAGATCGCGCAGCAGGGTGGCGAGGTTCAGCGATTCCCGCATCGACAGCCCGGCCGCCGGCTCGTCCAGCAGCAGCACGCGCGGCCTGCCGATCAGCGCCAGCGCCAGGTCGAGCCGGCGCTGCTCGCCATAGGCGATGTCGCACGCCTTGGCATCCCCCAGCCCGGCCAGGCCCAGCTCGTCCATCACCTCCCCGACGTTGGGCTTCTCGGCCTGCCGGGCGGCGAGGTCGAGCTGCTCGCGCACCGACAGCTCGGGGAAGATGTTGGTCTTCTGGAAGGAGCGGGCCATGCCGTGGCGGCGGCGCTCCTGCACGCTCATCGCGCCGATGTCGCGGCCGTCCATCCTGACCTGTCCCGACCACACCGCGGCCCGTCCCGACAAAACGTCGATCAGCGTCGATTTGCCGGCGCCGTTCGGACCGATCAGGCCGCGGATCTCGCCGTGCGGCACCGCGATGTCGACCTTGTTCACCGCGAAGAAGCCGCCATAGGGCCTGGTCAGCGCGGTCCCCTCGATGGCGTAGGCGCCGTTCGCGGAGGTGTTCATGCTCCTGCTCATGCCCGGCCTCCCGCCCGGCGCAGGCGCCCGGTCAGTTCGGCCAGGGTTGCGGCGATGGTTCCGGCGATGCCGGCCGGCATCAGCACGGTGACGACGATCACGGTGACGCCGATCATCGCCGGCCAATGCTCGGTCAGGTTCCCGGCCAGATCCTTGAGGAAGAAGAAGATCACCGCCCCCAACGCCGGTCCCCACAGCAGCCGCGAGCCGCCGATGACCGCCATGATCAGCGCCGAGCCGGACAGGCTCCAGTGCAGCACCTCGGGCGAGACGAAGCCGTTGTAGAGCGCGAAGAGAAGCCCGGCCAGCGCCGCCACGAAGGCCGAGATGGCATAGGTCGCGGCACGCGGCAGCACCGTCTTGTAGCCGATGAAGCGGGCGCGCTCCTCGTTCTCGCGGATCGCCTCGGTCAGCCGGCCGAAGGGGCTGCGCACGGTGACGTAGAGGCCGAAGATCACCAGCGCCAGCAGCGTCCAGCACAGGACGAACATCGTGTCGGGCTGCTGCACGGTGGAGATCGGCAGGCCGAACAGGCTGTCGGGCAGCGGGATGGCGAAGCCGTCGTCGCCGTTGGTCAGCCCCTGCGCCTTCATCGCGAACTCGTGGAAGGCCTGTCCCACCGCCAGCGTCAGCATCGAGAAGGCGACGCCCGGAACCCGCACGATCGCCAGCCCGAGCAGGAAGGCGGTCAGCGTCGGCACGGCGAGCGCCAGCACCAGCGCCAGCTCCACCGGCAGCACCCCGTGGCGCAGCAGCAGGCCGAGGCAGTAGGCCGACACCCCGTACCAGGCGGCATGGCCGAAGCTGACGACGCCGTTCTGGCGGATCAGGAAGCCGACGCCGACCGCCAGCATCCCGCCGATCACCGCCTGCGTCAGCAGCGTCAGCACCAGCACAGAGCCGACCACGCCCGGAAGGCCGAAGCCGGCGGCCAGCGCGACGGCCAGCAGGATCCAGGAGAGATGCGACAGGCGGGGCGCGTCGATGCGGCCGGCGGTCATGTTCATGGTTGCGCGGCTCATACGTGGCTCCCTGCGAATCCGGTCGGCCGCCACACCAGGACCGCGACCATCAGGAGGAAGGGCACCATCGTCGCCGCCCAGGGGACGTAGATGATGCCGAGATTGTGGATCTGGCCGATGGCGAGCGCCGCGATCAGCGCGCCGGAAAAGCTGCCGAGGCCGCCCACCACCACGACGATGAAGGATTCGATCAGGATCGACCCGCCCATCGACGGCGACAGCGCCAGCAGCGGGGCGGCGATGGTGCCCGACAGGCCGGCCAGCCCGGTGCCGATGGCGACCACCAGCGCGCTCACCCGGTCGGTGTCGACCCCCTGCACCGCCGTCGTCACCGGATCGACGCTGGAGGCGCGGACGAACAGCCCGATCCGGCTGAAGCGCAGCCAGAGGGCCAGCGCGATGCCGACCGCCGCCGCGACGGCGATCACCAGCAGGCGATAGGCCGGGAAGGGCTCGCCCAGGATCTCGACGCTGCCGGCCAGCATCTCCGGCAGGGGCAGGGACCGGGTCTCCTTGCCCCACACGGTGTGGGCGAGATCCTCCAGGATCAGCAGCAGCCCGAAGGTGACCAGCACGGTGGCGATCGGGTCCTGGCGGCGCAGCGGCCGGAACACCGACACGTCGAGCAGCACGCCGGCCGCCGCCAGCACCACCGCGGCCCCGGCGACCCCGGCCCAGAAGCCGGCGACGGTGGCGATGCTGAAGCCGACATAGGCGCCGATCATGAACAGGCTGCCATGGGCGAAATTCACCACCCGCCGCAGCCCGAAGATCAGCACCAGCCCGACCGACACGATGAAGAGCAGGCCCCCATAGACGAGGCCGTTGAGAATCTGGATCAGCAATGCGTTCGCCATCTTGGGGGCTCCCTTCGATGCCGGTCAGCGCAGGTAGGCGCCGCCGTTGATGTCCAGGACCACCCCGCTGAGGAAGGAGGCGGCGGGCGAACAGAGGAAGGCGATCGGCCAGGCGATCTCGTCCGGCGCGGCCACGCGCGGCACCAGCTGCGCCGCCACCGCCGGGGACGGCTGTCCGGCGATCATCGCCGTCGCGGTGGCGCTGGGGGCGACCGCATTGACGCCGACATCGGGCGCGGCCCGGCGGGCCAGCCAGCGGGTGAAGGCGTGGACCCCGCCCTTGGAGACGACGTAATGCGCGCCGGTGGTCGACATAGTGCCGCCGGTCCAGCCGGCGACCGAGCCGACCAGCACGATCCGCGCGCCGCCGCGCGTCCGCATGCCGGGCAGGAAGGCGCGGGCGAACTGCATCGGCGCCAGCAGGTTGACGTGGATGATCTCGTGGAAGGACTCCTCCCACTCCAGCGCATCCCAGTCGTCGAAGGCGATTGCCCCGGCGTTCAGCACCAACGCGTCGACGCCGCCGACGGTTTCGGCCAGCGCGTCGATGGCACCGCGGTCGCGGACGTCGCAGACATGGGCGGTTGCCCTGGGGGCGGTCGCCCCGGCGCCGGCTGGCGCCAGCTCAGCCGCCAGGGCCGAGCAGTCGCGGATGTCGGTCAGCACCAGCTCGGCGCCCAGCGTGGCGCAGGCCCTGGCCGTGGCCGAGCCGATGCCGCCGGCCGCCCCGGTGATGAGCACGCGCTTGCCCGTCAGGTCGAACGGGGTCGAAGCGGGTGGAATAGAATGCTGTGGAACCGTCATGGCGTCCCTTTCCCTCCTTTTTCTCGCGGAGCTTCGCGCAAGGGGCAGGGCACGCCGCCGGCGTCGGCCATTTCGCCGCGCCGGCCGGCCCTGCCCGGTGAAGGGCGTTCTTTGCCCCCGCCGCGTCCCCGGCTGTCCGCTTGTCCGTGAAAGACGTCTCTGGAAGACCGCCCGCCGTGTTCGGCGATGCGCCGGCCGCCGCGCCATGGCGCAGCCGTTTTGTGAGTATGCTGTCAGAAAGCTATCTGTCAGTAAGTGTACTGTCAATTGGCTTTTTGGAAGATCGGCATCACGAATTGTCAATGCGACGGATCGACACCGCGCGGCTTAGGCTCTCCCCGTTCACCCCATGAAATCAGAGGAGTCCGCCATGCACCGCGCGTTCAGCCATGACGCCGCGTCGATCGGCATCGTCGGGGCCGGCACCATCGGATCGGGCTGGGCCGCCCTTTTCCTTGCGACCGGACGGCGCGTGACGGTCGTCGACGCCGACCCGCAGGCGATGGCCCGCCTGGGTCCCGCCATCGAGGCGGTGGCCGGCGACCTGGTGGCGCTCGGCGTCGGCGACCCACGCGCCCATTGGGACCGGCTGACCGCTGCCGGCGGCGACTGGGAGGCGCTGGCCGGCGTCGATCTGGTCCAGGAGAACGGGCCGGAATCCCTGGCCGCCAAACGCGGGATCTACGCCGCCGTCGAGGCGGTGGTGCCGCCCGGAACCCTGATCGCGTCGAGCACCTCCGGCCTGATGCCGAGCGATCTGCAGGAGGGCGCCCGTCATCCCGAACGGATCCTGATCGGCCATCCCTTCAACCCGCCGCACCTGCTGCCGCTGGTCGAGATCGTGCCGGGCCGGCAGACGGCGCCCGAGGCGGTGGCGGCGGCCGAAGCGGTCTATCTTGCCGTCGGCAAGGTGCCGGTGGTCCTGCGACGCGAGATCGCCGGCCATCTGGCGACCCGGCTGGTGGCGGCGCTGTGGCGCGAAGCGGTCTATCTGGTGGAGCAGGGCGTCTGCGATCTCGGCGACATCGACCGCGCCATCGCCGCCGGGCCGGGACCGCGCTGGGCGGTTCTCGGGCAGGGATTGTCCTATCACCTGGGCGGCGGGGCGGGCGGGCTGGCCCGCTTCCTGGAGGTGTTCGACGCCCCGATCCGCTCCTGGTGGGACGATCTCGGCACCCCGGTCTTCGATGCGGAGAGCAAGCGGGCGCTGGTCGCCGGGGCCGAGGCGCTGGAGGCGTCGGTCGGCGGGCGCGACGCGCTGGTCCGCATGCGCAACGAGGCATTGCTGGCGGTGCTGCGCGCGCCGGGTCCGCTCTCCGCCCGGCCTGTGGACGGGGAGCGGACGCCGGACTGACGCCGGCCGAACGGCAAAGTGGCCCGAGGGCCAGGGATACGGACCGGCAGCGTCAGCGCGCCGCCGCCCGTTCCTCCCGGCCAACCGCCGCCGTGGCGGCGGCATCGCTCTTGCCGGCGGCATGCATGGCCAGCCGGTAGGCGAAGACCAGCGCCGGGCCGAGGGTCGTTCCCGGGCCGGGGTAGGTGCCGGCCATGATCGAGGCCATGTCGTTGCCGCAGGCGTAGAGCCCCGGGATCGGGTCGCCGCCCTCGCCGAGCACCTGTCCGTCGGCGTCCGTCGCCAGCCCGGCGCTGCAGGCGATCTCCGCCGGCCAGACCGCGACGGCGACGAAGGGGGCGGCCTCGATCGGCTTCAGGCACGGGTTGGGGCGGTTCTCCGGATCGCCGTTGAAGCGGTTCAGTTCGCTGTCGCCCTTGCCGAAATCGAGGTCGCTTCCGGTCTGCGCGAAGCCGTTGTGGCGGCGCACGCTGTCGGCCAGCCCGGCCGGATCGACGCCGATCTTGCGGGCGAGCGCCTCCAGCGTCGGGGCGGTGGTCAGGTAGCCGCTCTTCTCGTGCGGCGCCAAATTGCGGGTGCCGGGATGCACCACGCCGAGGCCGTACCGGGCGACGAAGGCGGAATCGCAGACCAGCCAGGCCGGCATGGTCGGCACCAGCTTGTGCGAGTCGAACATCGCCTCCACGAAGTCGTGGTAGGAGGCGCCCTCGTTCACGAACCGTCGGCCGGCTGCATTCACCGCGATCAGGCCGGGCTTGGCGCGGTCGAGCGCCAGATGGGGGAACAGCCCCCTCCATGTCCCCGTCCTGCGCGTCACCGACACCGGCGTCCAGAAGGCGCCGCCGCGATGCTGGTCGCCGTCGATCTTCGCGCCGACGGCCTGCGCCAGGGTCAGCCCGTCGCCGGTGTCGGTCTCGCAGGCCAGCGAATGGACGGGGACCGGCTGCGGCATGAAGGCCTTGCGGAACCCGCTGTTGTGGGCGAAGCCGCCGGTCGCCAGCACCACCCCCTTGCGGGTGCGCACCCGCAGCGTCCGGCCACCGCTTTCCACCACGGCGCCGATGACGCGGCCGTCCTGCCGCCCGTCCTCCCTCAGGATCTCGCGGATGGCGGTGTCGAGCCGGATCGGCACCTTGCGCTTGCGCAGGCTGTAGAACAGACGGGCCACCAGCGCGTTGCCCATGACGATGCGCGTGCCGCGCGGATATTTCCGCCGGTCGGCCAGATAGCGCAGCAGCAGCTTCGCCGCATGGGTGAAGTTCGCCACCGATCCGAAGCGTCCGATAAGGCGGGGGATGTCGTCCTTGCCGACCATCATGCCGCCGAAGATCATGAACTCGCCGATGGGCGGGCGGACCAGCCGGAAATCCTCGCCCAGCAGGCGGCCGTCGAACGGTTTCGGGACGATCGCCCGTCCGGTCACCGCGGCCCCCTCCATGTTCTGGCGATAGTCCGGATGCCGGCCGCAGGGCAGGAACTGGACGTCGGTGCGGGTGTCGTAATAATCGATTGCCGCCGGCCCGGTCTCCAGATAGGCGCTGCGCAGGTCGCGGCCCTTGGTGCCGCCGACCAGCCGGTCCATGTAGATCTCCGCCTGCGCCGGGCTGTCGTCGTGGCCGGCGCGGCGGTTCTGCGTGTTGCCGGGGATCCAGAGCGTTCCGGCGGAGGTGGCGGCGGTGCCGCCGATCTGCGTGGATTTCTCGCAGACCATCACCTCCAGGCCTTCCAGCGCGCCGACGAGGGCGGCGGCCATGCCGCCCGGCCCGGCGCCGGCCACCAGGAGATCGACTTCGGCATCCCACGCGGTAGCTTGTGCCATTCCCTATGCTCTCCGTTTCCTCCCGCGCGGTCGAAGGTTCTTATCGTCGCTTGACCTTTCGACCGGCTGCGGCCTTGCCGCGTTTCGTGGTTCCGTCGGCGGCGGCGGGCGGTGCGCCCGTATCCTCGGCAGCCGCCTCGCGGTCGACCACCAGCCGCAGCGACGACGGCAGCGTGTCGTTGTGCAGGTTGACCAGTTGGGTCAGGAGCTGGATGAAGGTCTTGCGGTCGGCCGGCCGCAGGGGTTCCAGGATGCGGTCCTGCACCCGTTCGACCGCCGCGGTGACGGTGACCAGCATCTCCCGGCCTGCCGGCGACAGGTAGAGCAGCTTGATCCGCTTGTCCCCGTCGCTCGGGCGGCGATAGATGAGGTCCTTGGCCTCAAGCCGCTCGATGACGCCGCCCAGCGTCGAGCGGTCGAAGGCGATCAGCCCCGACAGCCGGGTGGCGTCGACCCCCGGAGTCTCGTCGATGGCGACCAGCGCCGCATATTGCACCGACGTCAGATCATGGACCGCGCATTCCTCGGTGAAGAGCGCCGTCGAAATCTGCTGGGCCCGCCGGAGAAGATGTCCGGGTTTTGCGTAGAGTTCATCCATGGCCATGCGCGCACCTGTCGATCCTGTTCATGTTGCGGTGATACTCCCATACGGAAGCCGCCGGTAGCACAACCCGCATGACCCGCGTCCGCATCCTTTCGCAATCCGGAGCGCAGGCCCGGGCCATCGTCCGCTCCGCCAACGATATTGACAGGACACAATCAGTATGTAAGCTGACATTACGTATGCTGTCAATATTCGCGATGCATGCGCCGGACGTCCGATGCCGGTCCGGTCCGCCCATCGTCTGGCCGCCATTCCGCCCGCCATCGGGCCCCCATCGAGGTTCCCCGCATGTCCCCCCTTCGCATCGCCGTCGCCGGTGCCGGCGTCATCGGCAGGACGCACATCGAGGCCATGTCCTCCAGTCTCCGGCAGGATGGGCACCCCTGCCGGCTCTGCGCCATCGTCGATCCGGGCGACGGGGCCCGCGCGCTCGCCGGCCGGCACGGGGTGACGCACCATGCCGACATCGAAGCGCTGCTGAGCTCCGGCGAGTTGCCGGACGGCGTCATCGTCGCCACCCCCAACGCCACCCATGCGCCGATTGCCATCGCCTGCATTGGGCGCGGCATCCCGGTGCTGGTGGAGAAGCCGATCGCCGACACGGTGGAGGCGGCCCGGCGCCTGACCGCTGCGGCGGAGCGTGCCGGCGTGCCGCTGCTGGTCGGCCACCACCGCCGCCACAACCCGATCCTGCGGATGGCGCGCGAGGTGATCGGGCGCGGCGATCTGGGCGCGCTGGTGACGGCGACGATCCTCTACACCTTCCTCAAGCCCGACGGCTATTTCGACGCGGCATGGCGGCGGGAGGAGGGCGGCGGCCCGATCCTGATCAACCTGATCCACGAGATCGACACCCTGCGCTTCCTGTGCGGCGACATCGAGAGCCTGCAGGCGGCCAGCTCCAACCGGACGCGCGGCTTCGCGGTGGAGGACACCGCCGCGGTGCTGCTGCGGCTGCGCGGCGGGGCGCTGGCGACCGTCAGCCTGTCTGACGCCGCCGCCACGCCCTGGAGCTGGGACATGACCACCGGCGAAAGCCCGCAATTCGCCCGCCAGCATGTCCCCACCCATTTCTTTTCGGGCACCCATGGATCGCTGACGGTGCCGACGCTGGAACTCTGGCGCTACGAGGGCGGGCGCGGCTGGCTCGACCCCTTCACCCGGACGGCATTGCCGCTGAAGCCCGGCAACCCATACGCCCTGCAGCTGGCCCATTTCGCCCGCGTGATCCGCGGCGAAGAGGCGCCGGTCGCCGGCGGCGCCGATGCCACCGATACCCTGCGCGCGACCCTGGCGGTGAAGGAGGCTGCGGCCACCGGCCGCCCGGTCCGACTGACGGACGCATGACCCGGCGGGGTGGGGGCTGCGCATCGCCGTGCAGCCCCCCGGCGTTTCTGCCGGCTCAGGCCAGCGCGGTGTCCGGCTGCCCGGTCGTGACCGGCAGCGTGCGGATGGGCGAGAAGGAGGTCGGATACATGATCCGGTTCTCCATGGTCATGATCATCGGCCGGATCTTCGCCAGACAGCCTTGCCATTGCGGGTTCCCGGCCAGCTGCGCCCGCCGTGCCCGCCGGTCCTCCAGGTCGGCGTAGGCCCAGAGATGGACGAGCTGGTTCTGGGTGCCGAACTCGGTCACGAAATAGCCGAGGAAGCCGCCGAGGATCGGCTTTTGTGCCGGTAGCCCCTCCGTCTCGTAGATGTGCAGATAGTCGGCGAGGCTGACGCCGGTGTGCAGGACATAGGTGCGTTCTTCGACAACCACTGGAAACTCCCTGTCCGATGCCGTGTGGATGCTGGGGGGCGCCGTCATTGCTTCGCGACGAGGGCGCAGGCCGGATCGAGCGGCTTCCAGGCCTCGTCCGCCGGGATGGTCGAGGCCAGCTTGTAATAGTCCCAGCGCCCCTTGGATTCCCGCGGCGTCTTGACCTGGAAGAGATACATCGGGTGCAGCTTGCGCCCGTCGACGCGGATCGACCCCTGGCCATAGGCGTCGTCGTCGGTCGGCAACTCCTTCATGCGGGCGACGACGGCCCGGCCGTCGGCATCGCTGCCCAGCGACTTGACCGCCTTCAGGTAATGCGTCACCTGCGAGTAGACCGACGCCTGGTAGGCGGTCGGCATCTTGCCGTGGCGCTCGAAGAAGCGCTTGGAGAAGGCGCGCGTCCTGTCGTTCAGGTCCCAATAGAACGGCACGCTGAGCAGGGTCCCCTGCGCCGCCTCCAGCCCGAGCGCGTCGATGTCGGTCAAATACACGGTCAGGCCGGCGAAGCTCTGGCCGCCGTCGAGGATGCCGAACTCCTTGCCCTGCTTGACCGTGCTGGTGAAGTCGGCGGTGGCGTTCGCCAGCCCGATCACCTTGGCGCCCGATCCCTGCGCCTGCAGCAGGTAGGAGGCGAAATCGGCCGAGTTCAGCGGCGCCCGGACCGAACCGACCACCGTGCCGCCGGACTGCTTCACGATGTCGCCGGCCTGCTTTTCCATGTCGTGGCCGAAGGCATAGTCGGCGGTGATGAAGAACCAGGAGGTTCCGCCCTGCTTGACGACCGCGCGTGCGGTTGCGTTGGCCAGCGCGTAGTTGTCGAACGCCCAGTGCACATGGTTGGGCGTGCAGGAATCGCCGGTCAGCCGGTTGGTGTTGGAGCCGGACACGATGGCGACCTTGTTCTTGTCGCGCGCGATCTCGACCACCGCCAGCGCGACCGAGGAGTTGGCGATCTCCGCGATCATGTCGACGCCCTGGACGTCGTACCATTGCCGCGCGATGGCGGCGCCGATGTCCGGCTTGTTCTGGTTGTCGGCGGCGACCACCTCGACCGGCGTGTCGCCGATCCGGCCGCCGAAATCCTCCACCGCCATGCGGGCTGCGGTCGCCGACCCCTGTCCCATGATGTCGGCATAGAGGCCCGACTGGTCGTTGAGGACGCCGATGCGGACGACATTGCCGGTGTAGGCGCCAGAGGCGGCAGGGGCGGTGCCGCAGGCCAGCAGGGCCAGCCCGAAGCCCAGGGCCGGGGCAAGTGCCGGGATGCGCGTGTTCATGATGGTCCTCCCAAAGCTCGTGTTTTTTTGGATGGTGGCCGGCGCGGGGCAACGGGCCCGGCCGGCGGAGCCGCCGGCCGAATTCGTCCGGCCGGGATCGCTCGCCGCATATTGACAGTATGCGTATAATCAGTGTACATCACGATTATGGCCTGTCAACAATCAGGCGCGCGGCATTTGTCGCCGAACCGCCGGCCGCCCGGCATGTCCCGGCCGGCCCGGCATCTCCGCCATAACCACCGCAAATTCGGGATCAGGGACCATGTCGCCAGAACAGAACTATCCGGCGGTCCGCTTCGTCGTCCGGTACGGCCTTTGGCTGGCCGTCGCCGCCGGGCTGGCGCCGCTCTTCGTGGCGGCGGTGGCGCTGCTGTCCGGCTGGGGCGGCGGCGCCGCGCTGGTCCTGGCGCTGAGCGCCCCGCTGCTGTTCCTGGTGATGAAGGCGTTCGCGGAACTGGTCGCCATCATCTCCGACATGCTGCTGCCGAAGTAACCGCCGGGCGGAACGCCCGCGACGCAAAATCCGGGAGGGAAGAGACCGCATGAAAACCGATCTGGTCGTCATCGGCGCCGGCATCGCCGGGCTGGTGGCCGCGAACCGTGCCGCCGAACTCGGCTTGTCCGTCGCCGTGCTGGAGAAGGGGGCCGAGGACCGCTACCTCTGCAATTCCCGCTACACCGGCGGCGCCTTCCACATCGGCATGCGCAGCCTGAACCGTCCGGTGGAGGAGGTGAAGGACACCATCCGCAGCGAAACGGACGGCTTCGTCGACGAATCCCTGGTGGAGATGCTGGCGACCGAGGCGCCGCGCGCCGTCGACTGGCTGCGCCGCCAGGGGATCCGCTTCATGAAGGCGGGGCCGCGCGACTGGCAGGACACCGTGCTGGCGCCGCCGGCCCTGCCGCAACCGGGATTGAACTGGGAGGGCAGGGGCGGCGACACGCTGCTGCGCACGCTGGGCGCCGCCCTGGAAAAGCGCGGCGGCAGCATCCACCGCGGCGTGCGTGCCCGCGACCTGACGATGGAGGACGGCCGCTGCGTCGGGCTGCGGGCCGACCGGGACGGCGGGACGCTGACGGTGGAGGCCCGGGCGGTGGTCATCGCCGACGGCGGTTTCCAGGGCGACCCGGACCTGGTGCGCACCCTCGTCTCGCCGGTTCCCGAAGCCGTGCGCCAGCGCGGCGCCGGCACCGGCGGCGGCGACGGTCTGCGGATGGCCGTCCAGGCCGGCGCGGCCCTGCGGGGGACGCCTTATGTCTACGGCCACATCCTGTGCCAGGATGCGCTCACCAATGACAGGCTTTGGCCCTACCCCTGGCTCGACGAGATCGTGATGGCCGGGCTGGTGGTGGACCGGAGCGGCGCGCGCGTCGTCGACGAGGGCCGCGGCGGCGTCCATGTCACCAACATGATCGCCAAACTGGACGACCCGCTGGGGGCGACTGTGATCTTCGACCGGCCGATCTGGGACGGGCCGGGAACCGAATCGATCATTCCGGCGAATCCGCACCTGCCCCGCGTCGGCGGCACCCTCATCGAGGCCGACACGCTGGAGGGGCTGGCGGAAAAGCTCGGCATCCCGGCGGACCGGCTGGCGGCGACGGTGGCCGCCTACAACGCCGCGGTGGATGGCGGCGCCACCGCCGGCCTCACGCCGCCGCGCAGCACCGGCCGCGCGCGCCCCTTCCCGGTCCGCAAGGCGCCGTTCCAGGCGATCCGTCTGGTCGCCGGTATGACCTACACCATGGGCGGCATCGCCATCGACGACCGCAGCCGGGTCCGGCGCGAGGACGGCACGGCGATCGGCGGCCTGTTCGCCGCCGGGGCGACCACCGGCGGGCTGGAGGGCGGCGACGCCATCGGCTATGTCGGCGGCCTGACCAAATCGTCGGTCACCGGCCTGCGGGCTGCCGAGACCGCCGCCGCCGAGCTTGGCGAGGGCGGGGGCGGGGGCGGGGGCGGGGTGGGGCGGTGAGGCCGGATATGGAAAGCGCTCCCGCCGCCGACCCTTCCGCCGGGACGCCGCTTCTGTGCCGGCCGGTCGCCCTGCGCGGGACGACGCTGCGCAATCCAATCGTCATCTCGCCGATGTGCCAGTATTCGGCGGTGGACGGCGAGGCCGGCGACTGGCACCGGGTCCATCTCGGCCGCTTCGCCATGGGCGGGGCCGGCATGGTGATGGTCGAGGCGACGGCGGTGACCGAACAGGGCCGGATCACGCCCGGCGATCTCGGCCTGTGGGACGACCGCCAGATCCCCGGCCTGCGCGGCATCGCCGCGATGCTCAAGGCGTTCGGGGCGGTTCCCGGCATCCAGCTCGGCCATGCCGGCCGCAAGGCGGCCAGCCAACGGCCCTGGCAGGGGCACGGCCCGCTCGGCGCCGCCGACGCGGCGCGCGGGGAGCCGCCCTGGCCGGTCGTCGGCCCCAGCCCGCTGCCGGTCGCCGACGGCTGGCAGCTGCCGGCGGAGCTGGACCGCGCCGGCCTCGCCACGCTGGTCGAGGCGTGGCGCGGCGCGGCGGCGCGGGCGCTGGAGGCGGGGTTCGAGGTGGTGGAGCTGCATTGCGCCCACGGCTACCTGCTGCACCAGTTCCTGTCGCCGCTCGCCAACCGGCGCACCGACGGCTATGGCGGCGATCTGGCCGGGCGCTGCCGCTTCCCGCTGGAGGTGGCGGCGGCGGTGCGGGCGGTCTGGCCGTCCGACCGGCCGATGTTCGTCCGCATCTCGGCGACCGACTGGATCGACGGCGGCTGGACCGTCGAGGACAGCGTCGCCTTCAGCCGCGACCTGCGCGACCTCGGGGTCGACGTGATCGACTGCTCCTCCGGCGGCATGACCGGGGTTTCGGCCACCGCGGCGGCGATTCCGCGCCATCCCGGCTTCCAGGTTCCCTTCGCCGAACGGATCCGGCAGGAGGCCGGGATCGCCACCATGGCGGTCGGGCTGATCCTCGACGGCCGGCAGGCGGAGGCGATCCTGCGCGACGGGCAGGCCGACCTCGTCGCCATCGGCCGGGAGGCGCTGGCCGATCCCAACTGGCCGCTGCATGCCCGGCAGCAGCTGTGCGGCGGCGGATTCGACGGCTGGCCGGAGCAGGCCGGCTGGTGGCTGGCCCGGCGGGCGCGGGCGCTCGACCGCAAGCTCGACCGCAAGCCGGACTGACGGCTTCCGCCTCCCGGAGGAGGCGCGGCAACCGAAACAACGGGACAGGCGGCGGACCGGCGCGCTCCTCACGGCGCGGCGCCGGTGGCCGCCCAATTGGGAAGGCACCGACATGAGCGACATCGTCGTCCGCGAAGAGACGGACATCGTGGTGGTGGGCGGCGGCGGCTCCGGCCTGACCGCCGCCATCTTCGCCCGCCGGGAAGGCGCGCGGGTGGTCCTGCTGGAGAAGCACACCGAGCTGCGCGGCAGCACCGGCCTGTCGATCGGCTCGATCACCGCCACCGGCACCCCCCACCAGCGCCGGGCCGGCATCGCCGACGATCCCCAGGCCCATTTCGAGGATATGGGGAAGTTCGCCGCCAAGCTCGCCGGCGACCGCGCCGCCGCCGCCGACAACGAGGAACTGCGGCGCATCCTGGTGGAGAATGTCCCGGCCAGCGTCGACTGGCTGATGTCGCTGGGGGTGACCTTCTACGGCCCGATGCCGGAGCCGCCGCACCGGCAGCCACGCATGCACAATGTGCTGCCCAACTCGCGCGCCTACATCTATTTCGTGGCGCGCGAGGCACGGCGCGCCGGCGTCGACGCCCGGGTCGAGGCGACGGTCGGGCGGCTGCTGGTGGAGGACGGCCGCGTCGTCGGCGTGGCAGCACGCATCGCCGGCCGCTCCCACGAGCTGCGCGCCCGCCGCGCGGTCATCCTGGCGACCGGCGACTATTCGTCCAGCCCGGACTGGAAGCGGCGCTTCAACCCGGCGGTGGCCGAGGTGGATGGCGTGAACACGACCAATGTCGGCGACGGACACCGGTTCGGCGAGGAACTCGGCGCCGAGGTGAGGTTCGGGGAGATCGTCTACGGCCCGAACCTGCGCTTCATGCCGCCGGACAAGCCCAGCATCCTGCTGCGGCTGCCGCCGCACCGGCTGCTGACCGGCGCCATGCGCATGGCCCTGGAGAAGCTGCCGACCTGGCTTCTGCGCCCCTTCATCCTGTCCTTCGTCACCACCTATCTCAGCCCCGAGCCGTCGCTGTTCCGCGAGGGGGCGATCCTGGTCAACAAGCGGGGCGAACGCTTCGCCGACGAGCTGGACCGCCCGAACTATGCCCTGGCCGAACAGCCCGGCAAGGTCGGCTACATCGTCTTCGACGACGCGGTGGCGCGCAGGTTCGGCAAATGGCCGCATTTCATCTCGACCGCTCCCGGCGTCGCCTATGCCTATCTCCAGGATTACCGGCGGACGCGGCCGGATCTCTACCACCGCGGCCGGACGATCGAGGAGCTGGCGGCCTCCATGGGGGTGCCCGCCGCGGCGCTGGGCGGGGCGGTCGCCGCCCACAACGCCGCGCCCGGCGGCCGGCCGGCCATCGGCAAGGGGCCGTACCACGCGCTGGGACCGGTCAAGAGCTGGATCATCCTGACCGACGGCGGCCTCACGGTGAACCGCAACCATCAGGTGACGCGCGGCGACGGACAGGCGATCCCCGGACTCTACGCCGTCGGATCGGTCGGGCAGGGCGGCCTGCTGCTGGAAGGGCACGGCCATCACCTGGCCTGGGCCTTCACCTCCGGACGGCTGGCCGGCGCCCATGCGGCCAGGAACCATGGACACTCCACCGGTGCCGCCGCCCCTGCCCCTGGCCGCGCCAGGGATCCGGTGACGGAGGCGCAAGCGGGCCGCTAGGCCCCGCGCGTCACCCGCCCGCCGCCGCCGGGCCGGTCGGAATGCGGCCGAGCGGAACGCCACCGAGCGCCGCGGCGTCGAGGCGGCGGTCGTGCAGCGCGCTGGCCACCAGCACGGCGTCGGCGCCGTGCGCGGCGAGCGCGGCCAGATCGGCCGCATCGCGCACGCCGCCGGCCGCCCACACCCGCAGCCCCGGGCGGAGCGCCGCCAGCGCGGCGATCCGCTCCAGATCGGGCCCCTCTCCCGACCCGACGCGGTCGAGCGTCATGGCGATCACCCGCGCCGGCCACAGGTCCGCCCGTTCGTGCAGGACCGCCGGCCCCAGCGCCCGGCCCTGGCGGATGTCGAGCGACAGCGCCACCCGGTCGGCCCCCGCCATCGCCATCGCCGCCTCCAGCGTCGCGGTCCCGGTCTGGCTTTCGCTGCCGATCACCAGATGGCCGATCCCGGCATCGAGCCAGCGGCGGCAGTCGCCGGGCGTCGCCAGCCCGGCATCCACCCAGAAGGCGACCTCCGGCCAGCGCGCCTGGAGCGCCGCCACCGCCGTCCGGTGGTCGCCGCTACCCCGGATGGCGTCGAGGTCGGCGACGTAGCATGCCCGGAAGGGATGCAGCGCCAGAAGCGCGCCCACGATATCCTCGGGAACGGCGCCCGCGATCAGGCTGCTGTCGATCGGGCGGTAGCGGTCGCGCTCTCCCCGCCGGGCATGAACCACCTGTGCGCCCAGCAGGTCGATGACGGGAATGACGTCCATGAGGCGAGGCTTTCATCGGGTTCTGGTCTGTGAATACGTCACCGGCGGCGGCCTGTCCAACGCGCCGCTGCCGACCGGCCTGATGGCGGAGGCCGAGGCGATGGTCGGTGCCCTGGCCGGTGACCTCGCCATGCTGGACGGCATGCAGGTCGTGCTGTGCCGGGACAGCCGTCTGCCGCCGCCCGCCGTCCTGTCCTCCGCCCCTCCCGGCCGGGTCGCCCTGTTCCCGGTGGAGCCGGGCGAGGATGCCGATGCGCGCTGGCGCGACGCGGCCGGCGGCTGCGATGCGGTCTGGCCAATCGCACCGGAATGCGACGGGCTGCTCGGCCGGGTGACGGCGCTGTTCCGCGCCACCGGCCGCCCGGTGGTGGCCTGCGCGCCCGACGCGCTGGCGGTCGCCTCCTCCAAGATCGCGACGGCGGCGCGGCTGGCCGCCCATGGCATCGCCACCGTTCCGACCGTTCTCCTCGGCGACCAGCCGCCCGCCGCTGCCCGCCATGTGGTGAAGCCGGACGACGGCGCCGGCTGCCTCGACACCTTCATGGTCGACGACATCGCCGGCTGGCGCCCCCCGGCTCCCGGCCGCTGGATCGTCCAGCCCCTGGTCGAGGGGGAGGCATGCAGCTTCTCCATGCTGGTCGGCGGCGGACCGGCGGGCGGCGGGGTGCGGCTGCTGGCCTGCAACCGGCAGAATGTCACGGCCGAAGCCGGCCGCTTCACCTTCCATGGCGTCGAGGTGGGCGCGCGGGAGGATCGCCGGGCCGCCTGGGAGCCGCTGGCGCGGGCGGTCGCCGCCGCCATTCCGGGGCTGCGCGGCTATGTCGGCGTCGACCTGATCGACCGGCCGGCCGGTTCGGAGTCGAATGGCCCGGTGGTGGTGGAGGTCAATCCGCGGCTGTCCGTCGGCTATTGCGGGCTGTCGCGGGTGCTGGGCCGGAACCCGGCGGCCGACATCCTCGAGCTGTTCATCCCGCCGCCGCCATGGCCCGTCTCGGCCGACGGCGGGGGCGTCCGTCACATCACCATTTGACGGTGGCATGGACCAGGAAGGAGCGTCCCGCCTCCAGGTAGCGGCGGCGGTCGGCGGCGGTTTCGGATACGCCGACCACATTGATGTAATTGTAATATTCCTGATTGAACAGGTTCTTGACCGATGCCCCGACCGACAGATGCTCCGTCGGGTTCACATGCGCCGAGAGATCGACCGTGGTGAAGGACGGCGCCTTCAGGTAGGTCGAACTGCTGACGTCGTCGGCCTTCTTGGCGAAGGCGTGGGTGGCGACGACCTCGGCGCCCCAGAAATCGTCCGGCGCGTTGTAGGACAGGCCGGCGTTCAGGGTCAGCGGCGCCACCTCGTCGATGGCGGTCTTGGCGTCGAGATCGAAGCCGCGCGCGAAGGCCGCCGCGCCGAACAGCGCCCAGCCCGGCCGGAACCGCCACTCGCCCTTGCCTTCGATGCCGAAGATCTCGACGTTGGAGATGTTCTGCGACTGGTAGCGCAGCAGGCCGGCGCTGCTGCGGCCGACCGCGCGCTGGGCGATGAAGTTCTTGTACCGGTTGTAGTAGCCGGAAAGCTGGAAGCTCGACCCTTCGGTGAATTTGCCGCGCAGGCCGGCTTCGACGCCGTTGCTGGTTTCCGGCTCCAGGTTGGCGTTGGGCAGCACCTCATAGCCGTAGGTCGGGTTCGAGAAGCCCAGGTTGGCGTCGTCATAGGGCGGCGCGCGGAAGCCGTGGGCATATTGGCCGAACAGCGAATAGTCGCGGGTCAGCTCGTAGGTGACGCCGAATTTCGGCGACAGCGCCAGCTTGTCGAGCCTGGACGGTGTGGAGGAGGGGTTGGAGGCGAGATAGGCCGCATCCAGTTCCGGGTTCATCCGGTAATAGTCGAGCCGCAGCGCCGGCACCAGCCGCAGCCGGTCGATGGTGACCTCGTCCTGGATATAGCCGCCCAGCATCAGGGTCGTGGTGTTGGGGAAGGTGCGGCTGGGATAGGTGTCGCCGTTGTAGCTCTTGGCGGTGGCGCCGGTCGCCGTGTTGGTCAGCGTCACGTCGCGCATCCGTTCGGTGCGGATGTGGTCGGCGCTGATGCCGTAGGAGATGCGGTTGGGCAGGCCGAACCAGCTGGTGTCGGAGCGCAGATTGACCGCCGCGCCGACGATGCGCTGCTCGGAGTCGTTCCGCGTTTCCTCGCGCAGGGTCGAGCGCGCCGGAAACAGCGTGTTGGTCGAGCTGGTGACGGCGCCGGTGCGGGTGCGGTTTTCCCGATGGTCGTAGCCGGTGGCGTAGAGCCGCCAATCGATATGGTCGATGAAGCCGATGGGGGCGTCGTGGGAATGGTCGACCCCGATGCGCCAGCGCCGCGCCCGGTCGTCGCTGACCGAATCGGCGACGGTGCCGCGGGTTGTCCGCATCGGCGACATCGAGAAGATGTAGCTTGCGGCGGCGCCCACGTCGTTGCGCAGGCTGGTGTCGGTATCGCGCTGGAAATACTCGCCGGTCACCGTCACCTTGTCGGGGCCGCGCTCCCAGGCCAGCTTCGCCAGGGCGTTGTTGACCCGATAGTCCTGCGGGTTGCGGAGGCTCTTGTCCTTCGCCTTGTACTCGTCGCCGTCGCGCCGGGTGAAGATGCCGAGGATCGAGAACTCGCCCGACCGCATGGCCGCGGTGCCGGTTTCGGAGAAGGAGCGGTCGACGCTGTCGAAGGCGCCCTTCAGCGAGGCATGGAAATCCTTGCCGGGATAGAGATAGTCCGCCGGATCCTTGGTGACGTAGCCGACCACGCCGCCCAGCGCGTCGGAACCGTAGAGGGCGGAGGAGGGGCCGCGCACGATCTCGACCTGCTTCAGCGACTCGAGATCCACCGCGTCGCGGCTGTAGCCCGCCGAGGGACCGGCCGATTTCGGCGTCTCAGGCAGGCGGGTGCCGTCGATCAGCATCAGCACGCGGTTGTCGGTGATGCCGCGGATGGCGAAGCCGCCGGCCCCGGCGCGGGCGGGGGCGTTGCTGACCGTCACGCCCGGCTCGTAGCGCGTCAGGTCCTGCAGCCGGTGGAGGCCGCGGGTTTCGATCTGCTCCTCCCCGATCACCGAGATGGTCGAGGTCGCCTCGTCCACCCGCCGCTGTCCGCGCTCGCCATAGACGGTGACGGCGTCGAGCACGGTCGCCGGCTGGCCGGCCTGCGGCTTTGCCGCGACCTGTGCCGCCCCCTGTGCCGCCCCCTGCTCCGCCGGCTGTCCCGCCGTCTGCGCCAGCGCGGCCGGCACGGCCAGCGTCAGCGCCGATGCCGACAGCCACAGCGCCCGGCGCAACCGTCCGGGTCCGGCGCCGCGCCGTCCCGGTATGCGCCCCGGGCTGTGGCACGATGTGTTGGGGGATGCCGTCATGTCTGTCTCTCCTCGCTTTTTTTGGGTCGCGCCGGACACGGGCCGCGCAACGTCGCAGCATTCGCTATTGATTATTATTCGCAATTCAGGCTTGCGGCATGGCCAAGCCGGCGGGACGCGCCGGGATTGCCCATGCCGGCCTTGCGGGGGGCGCTCCGGTCAGGCCCCCGGCGTGCGGAGGCGGGCGCGCAGTTCGGTGAAGCGCTCGACCTGATCGGTCAGCAGCTGGCGCTTCTCGTCACGGCCGACGAAAATCTTGAACATCGCCTCGCCGTCGCCGTTGAAGAAGATCACGGCGCAGCTGTCGCCGCTGCCCATGAAGGGACGGCGGACGAAGCCGACGGCCGTGCAGCGGTCCAGTCGGATATGGCCGCCGATCGGGCTGCCGCCGGCCAGATTGTAGAAGCCGCGACCGAACTGGCCGAGCGGCAGCGGCCCTTTGCATTCCAGCACCAGATCGGCACTGTGCACCAGGACGGTGACGGTTCCCCAGCCGGCGATGTCGGTCATCGCGGCTTCGGCCGCCGTGCCGGGCGCGAAGTCCCGCATCTCCGCCGGCAGGCAGTCCACGACGCGGTGCAGGCTGAACCCCGTCTGTGCCGCCACGGCCTCGAGCACGCCGCCGGGGTCGGCGAGGAGCCGTCCGCGCAGGGCGTCGAGGCGTGCATCGACGCCGTCGGTATCGGCACCGGCGGCAGTAGCAGTGGCGGCGTCGCTGGCGTCTGCGTGGTGTGCGGTCATGGCGGGGTCCGATGGGAAGGGGGTGGGGACGGGCGGCCGGAACCGGCGGAGCGCCGGTCCGGTGACAATATGAGAATAAGTCGCAGTTGCGTTTCGGCTCAACCGCGCTTCCCTTAACGCCGCTTAATCCGGCGGCCCGTGCCGGCCCAGCCGGATCGTCGCGCGCAGCCCCGGCCCGTTGTCGTCCATCAGCAGGCCGCCGCCATGCAGCGTGGCGATGGCGCCGACGATGGACAGGCCGAGCCCGTGTCCCGGCACCGTCTGCGACGGGTCGAGCCGGAAGAAGCGCTGGACCGCCAGCGCCCGCTGCCCGGGGGTCAGCCCGCGGCCGCGGTCGGCGACGCACAGCTCCTCCCACCCGTCGCGGATGTGGGCGGAGAGCAGGATCTCGTTGCCGTCGGCCGCATATTTCAGCGCGTTGTCCACCAGGTTGGCAACCGCCTGGAACAGCAGCGTGCGGTCGCCGCGGATGCGCATCCCCGGTTCCGCCGCGACGGCGAGCAGGACGCCCGCCTCCTCCGCCAGCGGCAGGTAGGATTCGCGGATCTCCTCCAGCAGCGGATCGGCCGCCAGCGGCTCCATGCTCAGGCTGCAACGGGCGGTCTCGATTTCGCCCAGCCGCATGATGGCGCGGAACAGCTGCTGGATGCGGCGGGTCTCCTCGATGCCGTCCTCGAGCGCGCGGCGGATTCCGGGATCGGCGCACTCCTCGGCGATGCCGGTCAGCCGGTTGTGCAGGTGGGTCAGCGGCGTCCGCAGTTCGTGCGCGATGCTGCTCGACACGCTCGACACCTCCTCCACCAGCCGGTTCACCCGGTCCAGCGTGCGGTTGATCTCGCGGCCCAGGCTGGCGAACTCGTCGTCGGTTTCGCCGATGTCGATCCGGCGGTTGCGGTCGCCCCCGGCGTAGGAGGCCAGCGCCTCGCTCATGGCGGCGACCCGGCGCAGCGTGCCGGAGCTGAAATGGACACCGAAGGTCAGGCTGGTCAGCAGGAACAGCAGTACCCCGACGCCGGCCGCCAGCGGCACCGCGCGCATCTGGGTCAGCATCGGCTGGATGTCGTAGGCATTGATGAAGCGCCCGCCGTCGGGCAGCGCGATCACCATCGCCTGCATCTTCCAGCCGTCCGTCTCGTCCTTTCCCCGGCGCTCGACCAGCCCGGTCGGGCAGGACCGGAGCCGGGCCGGATCGCAGGACAAGGCGTCCAGCAGCCGCGCCGCGGTCCCGTCGTCGCCGTAGAGCACCCGGCCGGCCGGGTCGAGCACCAGGCGCCTGCGCGCCGTCTCCGGTTCGAAACGCTCGCGGGCGCGCAGTTCGGCGGCCAGCTCCGGGGCCGCGCCGAAACCGCCCAGCTGGCGTTGGGTCGCGGTGTCGCGTTCCAGCAGGACGGTCACATGGTCCTTGACCAGATCGGTCAGCAGGCTGCGGCTCCACAGGACGGCGCCGGCGGTGACGACCACGAAGACGGCGCCGATGGTCATCGTCTGCCGGAAGCTGCGGGTGTCGAGCAGCGGGCGGATGCGGGCGCGCAGGCCGCCCTTCCGCCTGCCGGGCCGGCGGTTCCGCGGACGATTGCCTGACGAGCGCCGGAAGGGGTCAACCCAGCGCATAGCCGATCGCCCGCACCGTGCGCAGCAGCGGCGGATCGAAATCCCTGTCGATCTTGCTGCGCAGCTTGAAGACATGCACCTCGACCAGATTGGTCGGCGGATTGAAGCCGTAGCCCCAGGCCTTTTCCAGCAGCATGGTCCGCGTCACCGTCTGGCCCGGATTGCTCATCAGGATGTGCAGCAGCCGGAACTCCTTGTCCGTCAGCTCGATCGCCACGTCCTGCCGCGTCACCCGCCGTTGGGCCACGTCCATCACCAGGTCGCCCACGGTCAGCAGATCGCCCGGGGCGGCCATCGTCTGGTGATGGCGGCGCGCCAGATGCTCCAGGCGCACCAGCAACTCGGCGAAATCGAAGGGCTTGCCGAGATAATCGTCGGCCCCGGCACGCAGCCCGGCAACGCGGTCGGACGTCTCGTCCAGCGCCGACAGCACCAGCACCGGCGGATGGCGCGTGCCGTCCAGCCGCTTCAGCACCTCCATCCCGTCGAGCTTCGGCAGCATGCGGTCGAGCACCACGACGTCGAACGCCTCTTGTGCCAGCAGGCGCAGCGCGTCCTCGCCGTCGCCGGACAGGCGGCAGGAATGGCCCGAGCCGTTCAGCTTGGCCCCGATCCAGTAGCTGACGGCCGCATCGTCCTCGACGACCAGAACGCGCAACGCCTCCTCCTCCCCGACCCGTGGCCCGGCCCCCGGGCCAACACACAGTTGATATTAATAATCAGTCGCGATTTAGCCGTCCAGCCCGGCCGGCGGCTGGCCGGTGGTGGCGAAGACCGCGCCCAGCCCGTCGGGCGCCGGCATCCGGACGAAGCGGGTGGCGAACACCCGTTCCAGCACGGGCACCGGCAGGGCTGCCATGGACCCGCTCCACGCCGTCCGTCCATCGGCCAGCAGCAGCCCGTCGTCGCAATAGCGGGAGGCCAGCGTCATGTCGTGCAGCACCACGGCGCAGGCCCCGCCGGTCCGGGCCATCCAGGCGCGGGCCGCCCGCAGCAGGTGATGCTGGTGCGCCGGGTCCAGGCTGGCCGTCGGCTCGTCGAGCAGCAGATAGCCGGCCGCCGTTCCATCCTCCGCGACCGGACCCCGCGGCGCGGCCAGCGCTCCGCCCGCAAGCTGGGCCAGCGCGCGGGCGAAGGCGACCCGCTGGCTCTCGCCGCCCGACAGCTGGGGAAGCAGGCGGTCGCGCAATCCTTCGGCATCGGCGGACCGCAGGCTGTCGGCGACCAGCCGCCGCCGCTCCGCCAGGCTGCAGGGCGCCGCCTCGACGGCGAGCGTCATCGCCTCCTCCACCGAGAAGGCGAAGCCGGCGGCGGGATGCTGGATCACCAGCGCACGGCGCCGGGCGAGCAGGCGGGGCGGCAGATCGCGCAACTCCCGGCCGTCGAGCCGGACGGTGCCGCCTGTCGGCCGCCTTTCGCCCGACAGCAGTGTCAGCAGGGTCGATTTGCCGGCCCCGTTGGGACCGAGGATCGCCAGCATCCGCCCCGGCGTCAAAGCCAGGGTCACGTCATCGACCAGCCGGCGCCCGCCGGCGGCGAAGGAAACATGCTCGGCATGCAGCAAGATGGCCTCCTCAACCAAACGGGCGTCCGCCGCGGGCGCGCAGCAGCCACAGGAAGACCGGCGCGCCGACGGCTCCCAGCAGCAGGCCGACCGGGACGTCCGCCGGGGCGGCGATGCTGCGGGCGGCGGTGTCGGCCAGGATCAGCAGGGTGGCCGCCGCCAGGGCGGTCGCCGGCAGCAGCCGGCGATGCGCCGGCCCCAGCCACAGCCGGATCATGTGGGGCACGACCAGCCCGACGAAGCCGATCAGGCCGGAGACGGCGACCGCCGCCCCGACGCCCAACGCCACCAGCAGGACGGTGCGGACCGCGAACCGGTGCGGATCGAGCCCGAGCAGGAAGGCGTCGCGCTCGCCCAGCGCATAGAGGTCGAGCCGCCTCGCATCGGCCAGCAGCCCGGCGGTCGCCAGCGCCATCAGCGCCATCGCCGGGCCGATCTGCGCCCAGGCCGCACCGCCGAAGCCCCCCATCATCCAGAAGGTCATCTGCCGCAAGGCCTGGTCGTCGCCCAGATAGCTGCACAGGCCGATGCCGGCGGCTCCGAGCGCATTGACGGCGATGCCGGCCAGCAGCATGTCGGTGGCCGAACAGCGCCCGTCGCGCCGCGCCAATCCCAGGATCAGCGCCGTCGCCGTCAATGCACCGAGGAAGGCGGTTACCGGCAGCAGGGCGGACAGCGACAGGCCGCTGGCCGACAAACCCAGCCCGGCAACCCCCAGCATCATCGTGGCCGATCCGGCGAAGGCGGCCCCGCTCGACACGCCGACCAGCCCGGGATCGGCCAGCGGATTGCGGAAGATCGCCTGGAGCGACGCCCCGGCCACGCCCAGCGTCACGCCGACCGCGGCCGCCAGCAGGATGCGCGGCAGGCGCAGCGTGACCAGCACCGCGGCGTCGCGGGCGCCCAGCGGCTCGCCGGACAGCCCGGCCGCCTGCGCCAGATGCGAGAGCATCCGCCCGACCGGCACGGCGATGCTGCCGGTCGACAGGGCGACCAGCATTGCCACCGCCATCGCTGCCGCCAGCAACGCCAGGGCGGGGCCCAGGGGCGGCCGGCGTGTCGACGGGGCCGCCTTCGCCGCGGCGGCGACGGAAAGTCCGGCGCTCATGGCCCGGCCTTCATGCCCTGCGCGCGCACCAGCGCTTCCACCGCGTCGGGCGTGCGCAAGCCGAGCCCGACCAGCAGCGCCCCGTCGATCTGGACGACGCGGCGGTCGCGCGCCGCCGGGGTCATCGACAGTTGCGGCAGGGCGAGCAGGCCGTCCAGCCCGCCCGACCGTTCCACCAGCGTCCGGCTGACCAGCAGGATCTGCGGTTCCGCCGCCAGCGCGGCTTCGGCCGACAGCGGGGGATAGTCGCGGTCGCTGTCGATGGCGTTGCGCCCGCCGGCCATGGCGATCAGCGCGTCGGGAACGGTGCCGCGTCCGGCCGCCATCATGCCGCCCGGCCCGCCGCCGACCAGGCAGAGCACCCGCGCCCCGGCGCCGCCCGAGCGGGTCGCCCGCTCCACCTCGGCGGCCAGGGCGGACAGCCGGGCGTTCACGTCCCGGACCAGCTGCCGGCCCGCCTCCTCCCGGCCCAGGATGCGGGCGACCGTCGCGATCTTGGCTTCCAGCCCGGCGCGGTCGGACACTTCCGGCACCGTCTCCACCGTCACGCCCATGGCGCGGAGCTGGTCGAAGGCGGTTTGCGGGCCGGCCCCGGCGATGGCCAGCACATGGGTCGGGGCGAGCGACATCAGTCCCTCCGCCGACAGGGTGCGCATATAGCCGACATCGGGCTTCGCCGCCGCCGCCGGCTGGCGGCTGACCGTGTCGCGTCCGACCACGCTGTCGCCGGCCCCCAGCGCGAAGGCCAGTTCGGTCACCGGGGCGCCGATGGTGACCAGCCGCATGTCCGCCGCCAGGGCGGCCGGTGCCGTCAGGCCGGCTGCGGCAATGGCTGCTGCCGCGGCAATCGAAACGCGTCGCCACAGGCGGGGCACATGGTGGAGCGCAAGGCGGGGCACATGGCGGGGCACATGGCGTGGCGGGGCGTGGCGGTTGGCGGTCTTCGTCATCGGTCCCGGCACCTCATGCGCCTTCCGGCATGTCCGGCAGCGACCGGGCCAGCGCACGCCACTCGGCCCGTTCCGGCTTGTCCTCGTCGCGCTGGCCGCACAGGATCGCGCAGGTCTCGCCCGCCCGGTCATAGAGTTCGACGGTGGTGATGCCGCCCTTGCCGGTCGGCTTGAACACGACCCAGGCGCTTGCCAGCCGCGCCATGTCGCAGCGCAGCCGGAAGCCGGGGTCGTCGATGGTCAGCCGGTCGTCGGCCATCGACAGGGCGTCGATCCGGCCGGTGTGGATCTGGATGCAGCCGGGATTGCCGACGAAGACCATGATCTCCTGCCGATGGTCGCGCGCCGTCTCCAGCAGCCCGGCCAGGGCGGACAGCGGAATTTCTCGGGCGAAATCGCGGCCGGCCAGCCGCATGGCCCGAAGGCGCTCCACACCGAACCGCTTCAGCATGCCGTGGAACTCATGGACATCAGTCATCGCCGCCCAGGCGGCGCGCAGGGCGGCGACGTCGATGTCCGCGTCCTCGGCAACGGCCGGCGCGGCGGTGGCTGTGGCGGCGGATGCGACGGAAACCCCGGCCTCGCCGGTGCGATGGTCGGCCAGGAAGCTTTCCCAGGCGATGGGGTCCGATCCGGCGGTGCGGTGGATGGCGTGGATCGGACGGCCGTGACCGTCACGGACCAGGATGGCGTCGGCGGCCGGATCGTGGACGGTGTGGCTCCAGTGCCGCGGGAAGATCCGCAGATCCACGTCGCGGTTCAGCACGATCAGCGCATGGCCGCTGCCGGACACGTTGCCGTAGGCACCGACCTTCTCATGGATCAGCGCGGTGTTGCCGGTGACGACCCGGACCGGGCCGAGCGCGTCGAGCCGCGGCAGCACGGCCGGCCAGTCCACGTCCAGGCGGACATGGCCGGTCGCGGGGGGCTGTTCGGTGGAGGGCAGCGGGGTGTCGGGCATGGGGAAGATCCTTGGATGGGCCGGTCGATGCCGTGCGGCCTCGATGCGGCGGTGCGCTTCCCCTGATGATCATGATAGTCATTCTCAATGACAAGGCGGGGTTCATTAACCCGCTTTAATCGCGCGGCCGATGGGGTATCGCCGGGCCTTCCGCCAGGCGGCACCGTCCGGTTCGAAGGGGGCGGACCCAAAAAATGAGAATCTTTCGCATTTCATCCTGAGGCTGGAGGCGCGCCCGTTCGTCTGAGGGGAAAGGGCGCGGGTTCCTGCGGAGAGGATTGAGATGAGCGCTGGCAAGTCGCGCACGCGGCTGTGGTTCCTGTGGCATTCCTGGCTGGCGATGCCGATCTGGGCCTTCCTGTTCTTCATCTGCCTGACCGGCACCATCGCCGTGGTCAGCACCGAGATCACATGGCTGGTCGATCCGTCGATGCGGGCGTCGGGCGACGGCGAGCCGCTGCCGCCGAGCGCGCTGATCGCCGCGGCGGAGGAGGCGGCGCCGGGCGGGCGGGTGAGTTCGCTCAGCTGGGGCGGATCCCACATGGCGGTGGGCGCCGAGATGGCGATGCCCGACGGCACCTTCACCACCGCTTGGGTCAACCCGGTCAGCGGCGTGGTGCAGGGCATCTCCTCCGGCGCTTCGTTCCGCCAGTTCATCCGCGCGCTGCATGGCTGGCTGATGACCTATCCGACCGGCTGGTATCTGGTGACGCTGCTGGCGATCCCGCTGGTCGGGTCGCTGGTCACCGGGCTGGTGGTCTACAAGCGCTTCTGGAAATCCTTCTACCAGCCGCGCATCCGCTGGAACCAGGCGCCGCGCGTGATGTGGGGCGACCTGCACCGCGTCGCCGGCACCTGGTCGATCTGGTTCATCGCCGTCATCGCCGTCACCAGCCTGTGGTTCCTGATCTACATCGCGCTGTTCCATCTCGGCATCGGGCTGGGCGGCAGCAAGGCGCCGGTGATGGTCGCGCGCGACAGCATCCCGGTGACGGCGACCGCGCCGAAGGTCGATGCCGACGCCATCGTGGCGTCCGCCATGGCGGCGTTGCCCGACATGCGGCTGCGCTACATGCGGCTGCCGGACACCGCCTACGACACGGCGTCGGTCATCGGCTCCAGCGGGCAGGTGCCGCTCTTGCCCGACATCCTGCGCATCGACCCCTACACCGCCGAGGTGATGGCGGTGGAAGGCGGGCTGGACGGCGCGTCGGGCGTCGAGCTGACCCGCACCATCATGCGGGCGCTCCACACCGGCGATTTCGGTGGCCTGCCGATCAAGCTGGTCTGGTTCGCCTTCGGGTCGCTGATGACCCTGCTGGTGTTCAGCGGCATGCTGATCTGGATGAAGCGGACGGCGCGGGCCACCGTCGAGGCGGTGCGCGGGCTCAAGCTGGCGAGGGGCTCGTCCAATGCGTAAGCTGTGGCAGCGCGGCAAGTTCCATCTCAGCGCGCTGATGCTGCTGGTGCCGCTTCCCTTCCTGCCCAACTATTTCAGCCCGAAGCCGATCTTCGCCCCGCCCGAGATCCGGCGGGATCTGACCGCCGGTGCCTTCCCCCTCCGGCTCGTCACCTACGACGAGTCGCCCCATCGGGGTGGGAACGGCGAGCGGATGAAGGAGTACCGCATCCATCTCCGCCCCGCCGACATCGACAAGGTGCGCGGCGTCTTCCTGCGCGTCGGCAAGCCGCGCAACCTGCGCGCCGCGGGCGCGCTCGGCTTCGGCAACCCGTATGAACGCGAAGCCGAGGTGGCGGTGCCGGCCGAGCCCGCCGGAACGGAGGAGCTGTGGGTGACGGTCGAGGACTGGAGCGGGCAGGTGCATCAGGCATCGACCCCGTTGGCCGGTTTCCTGGGAGGCAAGTGATGAATCCGCGTCTTTTCACTCTGGCGGCCGGGCTCGCCCTGTCCGCTCTGTTCCCCGCCGCCACCGCCCATGCCCATTACCCGGTCTGCGAATGCCGGATGGCGGACGGCCAGACGGTGGTCTGCACCGGCGGATTCTCCGACGGATCGAAGGCGCCCGGCGTGGTGCTCGACGTCATCGCCTATGACGAGCAGGTGCTGGTCAAGGGCAGGCTGGGTGCGGATTCGACGCTGTCCTTCCCGCGCCCGGCCCAGGATTTCTACGTCCTGTTCGACGCCGGTCCCGGCCATACGGTCGAGATCGAGCACAGCGCCATCAAATAGGGCCTCCGTCCGATGCATCACCAGATCGTCCGCCGCGCGGGGGCCGAGCGCGAGACCCTGTGGGTCCTGCTCGCCGCCGGCCTGATCCTCGCGTCCGCCGCCACCGTCGCCGGGCTGCGGTCCGCACCGGAGGCGGAAGCGCCGCCGGTCGCCGGCCAGATCGACTCCCGCACCGGCCTGACCGCCGCCGAGCAGGGGCTTCACGCCGACCTCAAGGCGGCGGCGGCGGAGATCGCCGACCTGCGGCGCACCGGCGGACAGGCGCCGGCCCCGGCCGAACTGGCCGCCCAGGCGCTGCCGCCCTTCGCCGCCGACCCCAGCGCCGCGGCGCGCGGCGGCCATGCCTGGACCCTGGCCGAAGCCGGCGGGACCGTCGCCTATGCCGGCATCTCCGCCCAGCCCGGGCTGGCGGGATCCCTGGTCCTGCTGCTGGACGGGCATAGCGACAGCCATGCCCCCGGGATCTGGCTGAAGCGCGCCGCCGAAGCGCCGCCCGCCCGCCTCGACGAGGCGTCGCTGGCCGCCGCCGGCTGGAAGCGCATCACCTCCACCTTCACCGCCGGTGTGACCCGATGACCGTCTCGACGAACCGCCGCCGCTTCCTCGCCGCCGCGCTGGCGGCCGGCGCCTTCGCCACCGGCATCCTGCCCGCGAACGCCCGTGCGGACGTGCCGGCCGGGCGCCGCCGCTTCGGCGTCACCCTGCATCCCTACTATTCCTACGTCGCCAACATCGTCGGCGATCTGGCCGAGGTGGTGCCGATCATTCCCGCCGGCTTCAACCCGCACGCCTACGAACCGCGCCCGGAGGACATCCAGCGCATCGGCAGCCTCGACGCCATCGTGCTGAACGGCATCGGCCACGACGATTTCGCCGGCCGGATGATCGCCGCCTCGTCCAAGCCCGCCCTGCCGGTGGTCGAGGCCAACGCCGACGTGCCGCTGCTGCCCGCCGCCGGCTCGGCGGCGCGCGCGTCGGGCAAGGTGGTCAACCCGCACAGCTTCCTGTCGATCACCGCTTCGGTGCTCCAGGTCGCCACCATCGCCCGCGAGCTTGGGCGGCTCGATCCCGCCAACGCCGACGCCTACGCCGCCAACGCCCGCGCCTATTCCCGCCGGCTGCGCCAGCTGCGGGCCGACGCCCTGGCCAGGCTGGCGGCCAAGCTGGCTTCGGCCGACGGCACCAGCCTGCGCGTCGCCACCATCCACGGCGCCTACGACTATCTGCTGCGCGAGTTCGGGCTGGAGGTTTCCGCCGTGGTCGAACCGGCCCATGGCATCGAGCCCAGCCCGGCGCAGCTCGCCGAGACCATAGCGACGATGCGCCGGCTCGACGTGCAGGTGATCTTCTCGGAGCTGAACTTCCCCAGCGCCTATGTCGAGACGATCCGCCGCGAGACCGGCATCCGGCTCTACGCCTTCTCCCACATCTCGCACGGCGACTACGCCGCCGACCGGTTCGAGCGCGAGATGGCCAGCAACATGGACACGCTGGTCCAGGCGATGGTGGAGGCCAAGCCGTGACGGGCCGCTCCATCACCGGCCGCCCCATGACCGGCTGCGGCCCCGGCATCCTGTTCGACCGGGTCGACCTGACGCTCGGCCGCACCGCCATCCTGGAACAGGTTTCGCTCACCGTCGCCCCCGGCGCGGTGCATGCGGTGGTCGGCCCCAACGGCGGCGGCAAGTCGTCGCTGATCCGCGCCCTGCTCGGCCAGGCGCCGCACCGCGGCACGATCCGGCTCGACTGGCCGGGCGAGGCGCCCGGCACCGTCGCCTATGTACCGCAGGCGGTCGAGTTCGACCGCGGCCTGCCGCTGACGGTCGAGGATTTCCTGGCGGTGCTGTGCCAGCGCCGTCCCGCCTTCCTGGGGCCGGACCGGCGGATGGGCTATGGCGAGGCGCTGGCCCGCGTCGGCATGGCCGGCAAGGGGCGCCGCCGCTTCGGCGCCCTGTCGGGCGGCGAGCGCCAGCGCGTCCTGCTCGCCCAGGCGCTGATCCCGGCGCCCGACCTGATCGTCCTCGACGAGCCGATGACCGCGCTCGACGAGGCCGGCGTCGCCATCTTCGAAGCCCTGCTGGCCGAGCTGGCCGCCGCCGGCACCACCATCCTGTGGGTCGAGCACGATCTTGCCCAGGTCCGCCGGCTGGCGACGCGGGTGTCGGGGCTGAACCGGCGCGTGCTGTTCGACGGCCCGCCAATGGAGATGCTGTCGCCCGAGCGGGTGCTCGACCTGTTCTCCGCCGTTCCCCGCCAGCGGGCGGAAGCGGACGCCGGCGAACCCGCCGCCCGGAGGATCGCGTCATGAGCTTCGAGGCCCTGCGGACCCTGGTCCAGGGCTGGGCCGGGGCCGGGCTGCTGCCCGCCGGCCTGACCCATGGCTTCCTGGTCAACGCGCTGCTGTCCGGCCTGGTCATCGGCCCGGTGCTGGGCGGGCTCGGCACGCTGGTGGTGACCAAGCGGCTGGCCTTCTTCTCCGAGGCGGTCGGCCACGCGGCGCTGACCGGCGTCGCCATCGGCATCCTGGTGGGGGAGCCCTACACCGGCCCCTATGCCAGCCTGTTCGGCTATTGCCTGCTGTTCGCGCTGCTGGTGAACTACACGCGCAACCGCAGCAACCTGACCTCCGACACGCTGATCGGCGTCTTCCTGTCGGTGTCGCTGGCGCTCGGCGCCAGCCTGCTGCTGATCCTGGCCAGCCGGGTCAACATCCACATCCTGGAGAATGTGCTGTTCGGCTCGGTGCTGACGGTGGACGACCGCGACCTCACCGTCCTGCTGGCGGTCGCCCTCGGCGTCACCGCACTGATGCTGCCGCTGTTCAACCGGCTGCTGCTGGCCAGTTTCAACCCGGCGCTGGCGCGGGTGCGCGGCGTTCCGGTGAAGGGGCTCGACTATCTGTTCATCGTGCTGGTGACGGTGGTCACCGTCGCATCGGTCAAGATCATCGGCGCCATCCTGGTCGGCGCCCTGCTGGTGATTCCGGCCGCCGCCGCGCGGGTCGTCGCGACGTCGCTGCGCGGCTTCTTCCTGCTGTCGGTCGCCTTCGCCAGCGTGGCGGCCGTCGCCGGCATCCTGCTGCCGGTGCAGCTGGCGCTGCCGGTGCCGTCGGGCGGCGCCATCATCCTGGCGGCCGGCCTGCTGTTCCTGGGCGCGCTGCTGGTGCGTCTGGTCATGAGGGGGGAAGAATGATGAGGCGCATGACGGCCGCAGCGCTCCTGCTGCTGGCGATATCGCAGGCCGCGCCGGAGGCGTCGGCCGAAACGGTGCTTGCCGGCCACCCGGTCACCGCCGGGCTGGCCCAGGCGCTGACCCGGGGCACCGGGGTGACGGTCGAGGCGGTGGTGCCGCCCGCAATCCCGATGGGGCGCCAGCATGCCTTCCTCGCCGGGCGTGGCGAGGCCAAATTCGTCGAGGCGGCGCGCAAGGCCGACGCGGTGCTGACCCTGCGCTCGGTCTGGGCGGAGGATCCGCTCTACCCGCTGGCGCGGCGCGCCAACATCCGCCTCGTCGAGGTCGATGCCGCCCGGCCGGTGGACGGTGCGCTGCCGGGCATCGCGCTGCGCGACGGCGCCGCCTTCCCCTGGCTCGGCATCGCCAATGCCGGCCGCATGGCCGACATCCTGGCCGCCGACCTGCGGCGTCTCTATCCGGACAGCGCGACCGCCATCGACGCCAACCTTGCCGGGGTGAAGCGCGGGCTGCTGGCGCTGTCCTCGACCTCCGCGCAGGCGTTCGCCGCGCTGCCCGACCCGTCGGTGGCGGCATTGTCCGACCGTTTCGCCATGCTCGCCGCCGATCTCGGGCTCGACCTGCGCAAGGTCTGGACCCGAGACGACCGCGACTGGACGCCCGACTGTCTGGCCGAGCTGACCGCCTTCCTGAAGGCCGGGCGCATCCCGGCGGTGCTGCACCACCGCCAGCCGGCGGCGGAGATCGTCAAGGCCGTTACCGACGGCGGCGCCCGCCTGATCGTGATCGACAGCCTGGAGAGCGGCCCGCCCGCCGCCGTCGACGCCGCGCTGGCCCGGATCGCCGGCCAGCTCGAAGCCGGCCTGCGCGGGGCGTCGCGATAGGGCGCGGAAAGACATGCCCGTTTCCGCCGAAACCCCCCGGACAACAGGACGTCCGCCACCGGCTGCTCCCTCACCCCGCTTCCGAAAAGTATTTTTCCAAGGCCGATGTATAGATTGCGAACCATTCTCATTCGTGGTTAGGAGTGGATCTCCGATGGATCGATGGAACGGGTTCGCCGAGGTCATGGCTGAAAGAGACCGGTCTTCCCTGTTGGGGCTGCTGCTCGTCCATTATGAGGAGATGACCGGCCATCTGGCGCGGCGTCTCGGGTCGCTCTGCCTTGCCGAGGATGTCGTGCAGGACACCTATCTGCGCCTGCGCAGCCTGGCCGCCGTGCCGGAGATCGACAACCCGCGCTCCTACCTGTTCCGCATGGCGGACAACATCGCGCTCGACCGCATGCGGGCGGAGACGCGCCGGGGCCGCCGCTTCGCCCCGGCCGAACTGGGGGTCGACCGTCCGCTGGAGGAGCCGGATGCGGAAGCCACGCTTGAGCACAAGCAGCGGCTGGAACGGCTGAGCCGGGCGCTGGCCGAACTGCCGCCGCGCTGCCGCGAGGTGTTTCTGCTTCACAAATTCGACGGATTGAGCCATGCCGACATCGCCGTGCGCCTGGGCATCTCGCGCAGCATGGTGGAGAAGCATGTGATGAAGGCCCTGGCCCACTGCCGCGACCGGCTGGCGCTGTGATGGACCGCGACGCGCGCGATGAGGCGCTGGCATGGTTCGTCCGCCTGCAATCGGGCGACGCGGATGCGGCCGACCGGGCGGCCTTCGCCGACTGGCTGGCGCGGGATCCGGCCAATCGGCAGGAGTATGACCGGCTGTCCGGGGTGTGGAGCGATCTCGGGCGCGTGCCGGACCCGCGCCGGTTCCCCCGCGCTGCTCCCAACCGGCGCCGTTTCCTGTCGCTCGGGGCCTTGGGCGTGGGCGGTGCAGCGGCCTGCGCCGCCGGGCTGGGCGCGGCGGTGGTCCTGACCGGCTGGCCGGGCGAATTCCGCACCGGCACCGGCGAGCGCCGGTCGCTGGCGCTGGCCGACGGCTCGGCCGTCGACCTCGACGCCGGCAGCGCGCTTTCCGTGGATTTCTCCGCCGCCGAGCGCCGGGTGCGCCTGATCGAGGGGCGTATGCGCGTCGCCGCGGTGCCCGATCCGGGGCGCCCTTTCGCCGTCGCCTGCGCCGACGGCATCGTCTCCATGGCGGAGGCCACCGTCGTCGTCCACCGCCAGCCGGACAGCGTGGTGGTGGCCGTCGAGAAGGGGACGGCGACGCTGGCGGCGGGAGGCCGTCCGCCGGTCCGCCTCGCCGCCGGGGACTGCCGCGCCTACGGCCCCGACGGACCCGGTCCCCTGCTGCGCGACGGCGTGGCGGCGGAGACGGCATGGCGGCAGGGACGGCTGGTCTTCCAGGGGCAGCCGCTCGATGCGGTGGTCGCCGACCTCAACCGCTACCACCCCGCCCGCATCCTGCTGTGGGACCGTCCGCTCGCCGCCCTGCGGGTCGACGGCAGCGTCGACGTCGGGCGCCCGGATGCCGCGCTCAATGCGATCGTCCGCACGTTGCCCGTGCGCACGCTGCGCCCTTTTCCCGGACTGGTCATCATCCGTTCCGTCTAGCCGGTTCGATGGAGTTTTTTTCGAAAAGGAGGTGAGGAGCCAACCTTCGGCCGACGTCCTGACTTACCGAAAGGCAAATGCAACTCATTCGCATTTAATTGGGGGTTCGGTGATGGTTGGTTCGGTGATCGTCGGTACAGGGGCGCGCTTGGCGGGACGGGCAATCGGCCGGACCGGCTGCAGGCCGGTTCTGATGGGGATTCTTCTGGCGTCGACCGCGCTGCAAGGCGCCGCGGCGGCAACGGCAACGGCAACGGCAACGGCAACGGCAACGGCGGGCGCGCCCGTCGCGCAAGTCGCGCAGCAGGGCGGGGCGGTGGCCTTCGCCATCCCCGCCGGTCCCTTGCCGGGCGTGCTCGCCGCCTATGGCCAGGCCGCCGGGCTTCAGATTCTCTATCCGACGGAGATCGCGCAGGGCATCTCCTCCCCCGGCGTGACGGGGACCATGGCCCCGCGCGAGGCGCTGGTGCGGTTGCTGGCGGGGACCGGCCTGACCGCGCGCTTCGCCGATGCCGACACGGTGACGCTCGAGAAGCCGGTGGCCGGTGCCGCCGGTGCGGTGATGCTCGACCCGATGACGGTCCAGGGCGCCGCGTCCGGCGACCGGGGGCGCAGCGAGGGAAGCGGCTCCTACGCCGCCGCCGGACCGTCGACCAGCGCGACCAAGCTCGACCTGACGCTGCGCGAGACGCCGCAGTCGGTCAGCGTCATGACCCGCCAGCGGATGGACGACCAGGGGCTGAACGAGATCCGGGACGTCCTCGACCAGACCGTCGGGGTGTCGCGGATGCAGTCCGGCGCGCTCGGTACCGACAGCGAGGAAATCTACGCCCGCGGCTTCGCCGTCAACAATTACCAGGTCGACGGCATCCCGCGCTCGACGGTGTACGGCTTCGGCGACAGCATCTCCGACATGGCGCTGTTCGACCGCGTCGAGGTGGTGCGCGGGGCGGCCGGCCTGCTGAACGGCGTCGGCGATCCGTCCGCGGCCGTCAATCTCGTCCGCAAGCGCCCGACCCCGACCGTCCAGGGCTATGTCCAGGGGCAGGGCGGCTCCTGGAACCGCTACCGCGGCGAAGCCGACCTGTCCGGCCCGCTGGTCGAGAACGGCCGGCTGCGTGGCCGCGTCGTCGGCGCCTACCAGGACGGAGACAGCTTCGTCGACCGCCTGCACGAACGCAAGAAGGTGCTCTACGGGGTTCTGGAGGCCGACGTCACCGACGACACGCTGTGGACCGTCGGGGTGGAATACCAGAAGCACAAGTCGGACAACGCCTCGCGTTCCGGCTTTCCGCTGTTCTACGCCGACGGCACGAAGACCGATTTCGGCCGCTCCTACAACAGCGGGGCTGACTGGGCCTATTTCACCCACGACAACCTGACCGTCTTCTCCGACGTGAAGCACCGGTTCGCCAACGGCTGGACGGCGACCCTGAACGTCGAGCACAGCACGCGCGAATATGACGGCCTGATCGGCTACGGCGTGCGCGGCAGCCTCAACCGCGACGGCACCGGCATGGGGATTTGGCCCGGCCGCTGGAATTCGACGCTGCAGCAGACCTCCGTCAACGCCGACGTGACCGGCCCGTTCGAGCTGTTCGGGCGCAAGCACGACCTGATGGCCGGCGTCGGCGGCTATTACGCCAAGCGCAGCGGGCTCGACTATCCGCTCTGGTTCATCGACGGCTACGACACCTCGATCTCCAACTACTTCACCTGGAACGGCCGGATCGCCGAGCCGACGCTGAACCCGACCGGCTGGTCGCAGACCAACGAACGCCAGATGGCGGCCTATCTCGCCACGCGGCTGCGGCCGACCGATGCCCTGTCGGTCATTCTCGGCAGCCGCATCAGCCGCTGGGAGCAGAGCGAGGAAAGCCACCCGGACGGCGCCGCGGGAACCGCGACGAAGCGGTCGGAGAACGGCGTGTTCACCCCCTATGCCGGCATCGTCTACGACCTGACCGACATCTGGTCGGTCTATGGCAGCTACACCAGCATCTTCAAGCCGCAGGATTACAAGGACGTCGCCGGCCAGACCCTCGATCCCATCGACGGCGACGCCTACGAGGCCGGGGTCAAGGCCGAGTTTCTCGGCGGCCGCCTGACCGCCAGCGCCGCCGTGTTCCTGATCCAGCAGGACAATCTCGCGGTGGCCGACAGCGGCCGTTTCACCCCCGACGGCGGGCAGGCCTACAAGGCGGCCAAGGGCGCGAAGAGCAAGGGGTTCGAGTTGGAGTTGACCGGCGAGGCGATGCCCGGCTGGCAGGTCGGCGGCGGCTTCGCCCATACCTCCGTCAAGGATGCCAGCGGCCAGCGGCTGCTGACCTACGTGCCGCGCGACACGCTGAAGATGTTCACCACCTACCGGCTGCCGGGGGCCTGGGACCGGCTGACCGTCGGCGGCAATGTGAAATGGCAGGGCGAGATCTACAACGGCAGCGGCAGCCGCCGGTCGGAGCAGGGCAGCTACGCGGTGGTCGACCTGATGACCCGCTATCAGGTGACCGAGAAGGTCGCGGCGACGCTGAACGTCAACAACCTGTTCGACAAGAAATACATGACCAGCATCCAGGGCTACGGCTATTACGGCGAGCCGCGCAACGTCCTGCTGTCGCTGCGCGCCACCTGGTGACGGTGGGCGGGCGCGGACGCGGCCCGGCTGCGACCCCGGCACCCATCGCCACCGGGCGTTCCCTGTGCTGAAATCGGCCTTCGTTTCGTCCCGGCGGCGGTGGGGATCGCCGTCCCGCCGGCCGTCCGCGAAGGCCCTTCATGTTCCGTCACTCTTTGGCCCGCCTCGTCCTGATGCTGCAATGGACCGCCATCCTGGCGGTGGTGGCCATCACCTTCCTGCTGGCCGGCCGGGAATGGCTGGCCTATGCCGATGCCGGCCGCATCGTCGGGCTGACGCGTGCCGACCGCGTGCTGTTCGCCGCCACCGCGGGCATACGGTTCGAGAACGGCGTGACCGGCGTCGCGGTGCTGACGCTCGACGATCCCGCGGCGGCGGTCGAGGACTCCTACCGGAAGGTCGACGCCTATTACGCCGACGCCATGCTCTCCGTCGCCGAGGCCGACTTCGAGGGACGGGACGCGCTGCTCGCCGCGGCGCGCGCCGCCCATGACATGCTGGCCGACCGGCGTCCCATGCTCGATGCGCTGCTGGCGCAGCCGCTGGCGGAGCGCGACATGGCGGCGGCCGATCCCTGGCTGATGGCGATGTACGAGCTGGCCGGGCGTCTCGCCGACATCTCCGTCGCCGCGACCAACGCCGTGCGCATGCTCGATCCCACGGTGGCAGAGCTCGCCTATGTGCGGCAATCCTCCTACCTGATCCGCGAGCGCTTCGGGCGGCCCTGCTCGGCGCTGCGTCCCGACGTCCAGCGCAACCAGCCGCTGGACCGCGACCGGATGGCCGCGTGGCGCGAGGGCATCGGCGCCTATCGCGCGCGGTGGGAGGCGCTGGCCGAACAGCTCGGCCGGCCCGGCGCCCCGCCCCAACTGGTCGAGGACATCCGCAACGGCAGGGCGGCCACCGAGGCTGCACAGGAGCGGATGGACGCCATCGTCTACGGGCTCGACGGGTCGGGCGTGCCGGCGATGGCGCCGGCCGACTGGTCGCATCTCTGCACCGACGCCTATGGCCCGGTGCTGGCGCTCGGCGACCACGCGCTTGCCCTGGCGGTCGGGCATGCCGAGACGCGGCGGGCGGAGGCGTGGCGGATGGTGACGGCGATGGCGGCGCTGTCGCTGGCCTGCCTGCTGCTCGGCGGCCTGTCGATCCTCGCGGTCCGCCGCCGGCTGACGGTGCCGATGCGCCGGATGCAGGCCACCATCGGCCGGCTGTCCCGGCAGGAGTTCGACGAGCCGGTTCCCGCCGCCGGCCATCCCGACGAGATGGGGGCGATCGCCGGCGCGCTGGAGGATCTGCGGGCCGGGGCGCTCGCCGCGCGCGGCCTGCAACGCCAGCTCGACGAGGCGCGGAGCCAGGAGATCGCGCGCGCCAACGAGGCGAACCGGGCCAAGACCGTCTTCCTCGCCACCATGAGCCACGAGATCCGCACGCCCTTGAACGGGATCCTGGGCATGGGCCAGCTCCTTGGCGACAGCCCGCTGTCGCCGCAACAGCGGCAATGGCTCGACGGCATCTTCCAGTCCGGCTCGCTCCTGCTGGCGGTCCTGAACGACGTGCTGGATTACGCCAAGATCGAAGCCGGGCGGATGGAGCTGGAATGCACCCCCTTCAGCCCGGAAGCCCTGCTGCGGAGCATCGAGGCGTCGATGGCGCCGCAGGCGGTGGCCAGGGGGCTCGGCTACCGCAGCGCCATGTCCGGCCTGCCGCCACGCCTGCAGGGCGACCCGGCCAAGCTGGGGCAGGTGCTGCTCAATCTGGTCGGCAACGCGGTGAAGTTCACCGACAGGGGCGAAGTGGTCGTGTCGGTGCGGCGGCTGGACGGTGCGGCGGCCGGCCGGGCGTTGCTCGAGTTCGTCGTGTCCGACACCGGCATCGGCATCGCGCCGCAGGCGCTGGAGCATGTGTTCGACGCCTTCACCCAGAGCGACAGCTCGATCACCCGGCGCTTCGGCGGCACCGGGCTCGGCCTCGCCATCAGCCGGCGGATCGTCGAGGCGATGGGCGGGACCATCGCGGCGGCCAGCGCGCCGGGGCAGGGCAGCCGCTTCACCGTGACGGTCGAATTCGCCCTGGGACCGCCGGCTCCCGCCGCGCTGCCTGCCGGCGGGACCGGCTTCGCCGCACCGATGCCGGCGCTGGCGGTCTTGCTGGCCGAGGACAACCCGGTCAACGCGGCGGCGGCGGTCGCCATGCTGGAGCGGATGGGGCACCGCGTCACCCATGCCGGGGACGGCCTTGCCGCCGCCGAACTGGCGGCCCGGCACGATTACGACGCGGTGCTGACCGACCTCGCCATGCCCGGGCTGGACGGTTTCGGGTTGGCCCGGCGCATCCGCGGCCTGCCGCACGCGACCCGCTGCGAGGTGCCGATCATCGCCGTCACCGCGACCGTCTCGGCCGAGCGGATCGAGGAGTGCTACGCCGCCGGGATGACCGGCTTCGTCGGCAAGCCGTTCCACCGCGACGAGCTGCGCGACGCGCTGGCCGCCGCCATCGGCGCCGAAGGGGAGGAGGAGGCCGCCGCGCCGCCGCCGTCCCGCCGCGGCAGCCTGCTGGAGGAGCGGGCCGCCGATCTCGGCATCGAGAAGGCCGGCCGGATCGTCGCGCTGTTCGTCGACACCGCACCGGCGCTGCTGGCCGAGGCCATGGCCGCCGCCGCCATGCGGGACTGCCGGTCGTTCGGCGATGCGGCGCACCGGCTGAAGGGCGCGGCCGGGCTGGTCGGGCTGCACCGCTTCGCCCGCCTCGCCGCCCAGGCGGAACGGGATGCGGCTGAGCTGGCTGAATCGGAACCGCCTGAGGCCGGCGGCGTTCTCGACGCCCTCCACCGTCACGCCCGGCGGCTTGCCGCGGCGACGCCGCGGGCGGTCGCCGGCTTGCGGCTGGCCTGGAGCGCGATGCTCAGCGCGCGGGCGGCAGGAAGCGATAACCCATCCCGTGCTCGGTGACGATCAGCTGAGGGTCTGCCGGGTCGGCCTCGATCTTGCGCCGCAGCCGGGCGATCAGCACGTCGACCGTCCGGTCGTTGGGGCCGGCGTCGCGATGGCTGACCTCGTCGAGCAGCGCGTCGCGCGACAGCACCTGACCGGGATGGCGGAGCAGCGCCGCCAGCAGGTCGAACTCCCCGCGGGTCAGCCGGACCTCCTCGCCCTGCGGCGAGGTCAGGCTGCGCTGGGTCAGGTCGACGGTCCAGCCGGCGAACTGGCGCAGCTGGGCGCCGCGCTCGCCGCGCCCGCTGTCCGCCGTCCGGCGCAGCACGGTGCGCACGCGGGCCAGCAGCTCGCGGGGGGAAAAGGGCTTGGTGACATAGTCGTCGGCTCCCAGCTCCAGCCCGAGCACCCGGTCGATCTCGTCGCCGCGGCCGGTGACGAAGATCACCGGCAGGTCGCTTTCGGCACGCAGGTCGCGGATGACGGACAGCCCGTCCTCTCCGGGCAGGCGGATGTCGAGCAGCACCAGATCGACCTTTTCGCGCGCCAGCAGCAACCGCAGGCTTGCGGCGTCGCCCACGGCACTCACCCGGTAGCCTTCGCGTTGGAAATAGGAGGCGATGGACTCGCGTGCGACCGGCTCGTCATCTACAGCCACAAGATGATATTCGTGAAGCATAAGACCCTCTGGCACGCGAACTGCGACATAACGTCCGGTTTACATCTCGTTTACAATACACCGGAACGCCGTTTACATCCATCACATACTGTCGATCCCAAGTAAACCTTCGCCGGTTTTGTTTGTGGGAGAGCGGGTATGTCTGGGCGTATGGCACGATTTCGCGAGTGGCTGAAGAAGCCCGTCGGCATCGGCACGATGGCTGCCGTTGCCGTCCTTTCCGCGGGCGGTGCGCTGGCCGCCTGGGGAACCTTCTCCGTCGTGATCGAAAAGACGAATTCTCTGGAATTCTGCGTCTCCTGCCATTCGATGCAGGCGACCGTCTTCCAGGAATACAAGAAATCGCCGCATTTCTCGAACGCGTCGGGCGTCCGCGCGATCTGTTCCGACTGCCATGTGCCCAAGGAGTTCGGGCCGAAGATGGTGGCGAAGGTCATGGCGGTCAAAGACCTCTGGCACACCGCGCTCGGCACCATCGACACGCCCGAGAAGTTCGAACAGAACCGGCTCCACATGGCCAAGACGGTCTGGGCCAAGATGGAGGCGACCGACTCCCGCGAATGCCGCTCCTGCCACAAGCAGGACGCCATGGACATCCACAAGCAGACCCCGAAGGCCGCCACCGTGATGGCCAAGGGTCTGGAGCGCGGCGAGACCTGCATCTCCTGCCACAAGGGCATCGCCCATAAGCTCCCCGACATGTCGAGCGGCTACCGCACCCTGCTCACCGACATCAAGACGGCGGCCCCCTCGGCAAGCGGCGGCGCCAAGACCCTCTTCGCCATCGAGACCACCCCCTTCCATGCCGAGCGGCCGGCGGGCGAGGCCGGCAAGGGTGACGGCAGCGTCTTCCCGCTGACCCACGTCAAGGTGCTGGAGCGCGACGGCGACCTGCTGAAGGTCGAGCTGTCCGGCTGGGTCCAGGAAGGGGTCAAGCGCCTGCTGGTCGCCGCCAAGGGCCGCCGCATCTTCGAACTCAGCATGACGGAGAAGCTGGCCGGCACGGTGACGCTCGGCGAGGCGGAATCCGATCCGGATACCGGCCTGTCCTGGCAGACCGGCACGGTCGCCGGCTGGGTCAAGGCCTCCGCCTTCACCGCCGACGAGGCCGGCCTGTCCGCCTACGGGGCGGAGATGGCCAGCGCCGCCTGCGGCGCCTGCCACAGCCAGCCCCAGCCCGGCCATTACCCGGCCAACCAGTGGATGGGGATCATCAAGGACATGAAGGACGGCACCGCCCTGACCGCCGAGGATCTCCGCTTCCTCCAGTCTTACTACCAGCTCCGGGCCAAGGACATGGTGGCGCATGGCGGCTGATCCGCCCAACGCAGCCTCTCCCCGACACCCCATTCATTGCGAGCCGACCATGACCGCCACCCTCTCCCAGCCGCGGGGAGCCTCCCCGGCTCCGTCCCCGCTTCCGCCCAGCCCGGCCCGCCTGGCCGAGGCCGTCGCGACCGCTGCCGCCCTGTTCGGCGCACCGCTCGACGCCCGGGACATCGAAGCCCTGGACCGGCCGCTTCCGCAAGGCGCCCTCGCCCCCATCGCCGCGGCCGGCGGGCTGGAGGCCGAGACCGCGGCGGCCATCGCCGCCCTTCATGCCCTGGGCGATGCCGGGGCTGCGGTGCCCGCCCTGAACCGCGCCTTCTGCCTGCTCTTCCTCGGGGCGGGCGGCCCGAGATCGGCGGCACCCTACGAATCCGCCTATCGCGGGAACGGCCGGCTGTTCCAGGAGCCGGCGGCCGAGATGGCGGCGCTGCTCGACCGGCTGGGCCGCCGGCCGGCCCCGGACTTCCCCGAGGCGCCCGACCATCTGGTCATCGAGCTGGCGCTGCTGGAGGAGACCCTGCGCGGCGCCGCCGACGGGGATCCGCAGGCGGCGGCAACCGCCGGCGCGCTGCTGGCCCGGCTGCGGCGCTGGGTTCCCGCCTTCGCGGCGGCCTGCCGCGCCAACGATCCCACCGGCTTCTACGCGGCGGCGGCGGTCCTGCTCGACCGGCTGCTGCGCCCCGGCTTCGCCGTCGACCGTGCCCCGCTCCCGTCTCCGATCGCCTCGCCGATCGCCACCCACTGACCGTCCCTCCGCCACGCCCGCAAGGGTTGGGGCGGATCGACCGGACTTCACCGAAGGAACACTCCCATGGATGCCTCCTACTCACTGTCGCGGCGGCGCTTCCTGACCGCCACCTCGTCCCTGTCGGTGCTGGCCGCGGCCGGCGCGGTCCTGCCCGGCGGCATCGGCCGGGCCCTGGCTGCGGACGGCACCAAGGAGATCCTGACCGGATCGCACTGGGGCGCCTTCTATGCCAAGGTCGAGAACGGACGCTTCGCCAGCCTGCGCCCGTGGGAGAAGGACTATCACCCGAACAAGGCGCTGGATGGCGTGCAGGACGTCGTCTACTCCTCCAGCCGCATCCGCTACCCGATGGTGCGCCGCGCCTATCTGGAGAAGGGGCCGGGGGCGGAGCGCGACAGCCGGGGCGGCGGCGACTTCGTGCGGGTCAGCTGGGACAAGGCGCTGGACCTCGTCGCTGCCGAGCTGAAGCGCCTGCAGGAACAGGAAGGCCCGTGGTCGGTCTATGCCGGCAGCTATGGCTGGCGCAGCTCCGGCGAGATCGGCAATCCGCAGATCATGCTGACCCGGCTGATGAACCTGAACGGCGGCGCGGTCTACAGCTCCAGCAACTATTCCAAGGCGGCGCTGGAAGGCATCATGCCCTATGTCGTCGGCTCGATCGACGCAGCCGGGCCGCAGACCACCTACCAGTCGGTGGTCGAGAACACCAAGCTGATCGTCTTCTGGGGCTCCGACCCGTTCAAGACCAACCAGATCGCCTTCGCCCTGCCGGACCACGAGGAATACAAGTGGTTCGAGGACATGAAGAAGGCCGGCATCAAGGCCATCTTCATCGACCCGATCAACCTCGAGGCCTGCAAATATCTCGGCGCGGAATGGCTGGCGGTGCGGCCGGGCTCCGACGTGGCGCTGGCGCTCGGCATCTGTCATGTGCTGCTGACCGAGAAGCTCTACGACGCCGAGTTCATCGAGAACTGCACCTACGGCTTCGACAAGTTCGCCGACTATCTGCTGGGCAAGGGCTGGGACAAGGTCGAGAAGACGCCGGAATGGGCGGCCGGACTCAGCGAGATCCCGGCCGACATCATCCGCCGGCTCGCCCACCAGTTCGTCGAGAACCGCACCATGCTGGTCAGCGGCTGGAGCTGCCAGCGCCAGCACCATGGCGAGCAATGGCCGTGGGCCTTCGTCACGCTGGCCTCGATGGTCGGGCAGGTCGGGCTGCCGGGCGGCGGCTTCTGCCAGAACTACCATCTCTACAGCCAGGGCTCGCCGTCCTCGGCGGCGCCGGCGCTGGCGCCCGGCATGTCCGGCGGCACCCGCAAGGAGAAGAAGCCCTGGCCGGCCGAGAAGGGCGCCAAGGTCATCCCGGTCGCCCGCATCGTCGACATGCTGGAAGGCCCCGGCAAGCCCTATGAGCACAATGGCTCCAAGCATCTCTATCCCGACGTGAAGCTGACCTACTGGGTCGGCGGCAACCCCTTCCACCACCACCAGGACCGCAACCGCATGCGCAAGGCCTGGAGGAAGTTCGAGACGGTCATCGTCCAGGACTTCCAGTGGACGGCGTCGGCCCGCTTCGCCGACATCGTGCTGCCGGCGGCGACCACCGCCGAGCGCGACGACATCGAGATGATCGGCACCATCTCCAAGCGCGCCTATGTCGCGATGAAGAAGGTCATCGAGCCGGTGTTCGAGGCCAAGTCCGACTACGAGATCTTCAGCCTGCTGGCCGCAAGGCTCGGCGTCGCCCAGGAATTCACCGAGGGCAAGAGCGAGCTGGACATGGTCCGCGACGTCTACGCCACGGCGAAGAAGACCGCGGACGCCAAGAAGTCGGTCGCCCTGCCGAGCTTCGAGGAGTTCTGGGAGAAGGGCATCATCGAGTTCGAGATCCCCGAGAAGAACCGCCGCTGGGTCAAGTACGCGGATTTCCGCGAGGATCCGGTGATGAACATGCTGCCGACCGGCACCGGCAAGATCGAGATCTACTCCAAGCCGATCGAGAAGATGGGCTATGACGACTGCCCGCCGCACGCCTCCTGGCTGGAACCGGCGGAGTGGCTCGGCGGGAAGGACAAGGCGCATCCGCTCCATCTCAACTCCAACCACCCGACCCACCGCATGCATTCGCAGCTCAACGGCACCAAGGTGCGCGAGATCTACGAGGTCGCCGGTCGCGAGCCCTGCATGATCAACAGCAAGGACGCCGAAGCCCGCGGCATCAAGAGCGGCGACGTCGTCCGTGTGTTCAACGGCCGCGGCCAGTGCCTTGCCGGGGCGGTGGTCAGCGACGACATCCGGCCCGGCGTCGTCCAGCTCCAGGAGGGCGCCTGGTACGACCCGGCGGACATCGCGGACGCCAACACCCTGTGCAAGCATGGCGACGCCAACGTCCTGACCCCTGACATCGGCACCTCGCGCCTCGCCCAGGCGACCTCGGCCCACACCTGCCTGGTCGAGGTCGAGAAATACACCGGGCCGCTGCCGGCGGTGACGGTGTTCGACACCCCGGCCAACGCCTGACCGGAGGCGGTGCGGCGGGCCGTCCCCGCCGCGCCGCGCTTCCCAGCGCAAGGAGCATCGCCATGCTGCGCAACCGTCTTGCGGCCCTTCTGCTCTGCCCCCTCCTGCTCGGAACTGCGCTCACCGGCACCGCCGCCGCGCAATCGCCCGCCACCCAGTCCACTCCTGCCCAGGTGGCCCCGGCCCAGTCCACTCCCGTCTTGCCGGTCTTCGACCCGGCGAATCCGCCCCGGATCGACGCCGGCCCGCTGGTGCCGGGCGCCACCGCCTTCACCGAGGCGCAGGCGCGCCGCTGGCTGATGCGGGCCGGGATGTCCAACGTCACCGACCTGACGCTGGGCGAGGACGGCATCTGGCGCGGCCAGGCCGAACGCCAGGGCAACCTCTTCCCGGTCTCCCTCGACCGCAACGGCGACATCGCCACGCACTGACCGCTCCCCGGGCGGCCGAGGATCCTGTCATGCCCCGGATGGTCTTCCTTTGCGACACCGACCGCTGCATCGAGTGCAACGCCTGCACCGTCGCCTGCAAGGCCGAGCACGCGGTTCCCTGGGGTATCGCCCGCCGCCGCGTGGTCACGCTGAAGGACGGCAGGCCGGGCGAGCGTTCGATCTCGGTCGCCTGCATGCATTGCGACGACCCGCCCTGCCTGGACATCTGCCCGGCGGGCAGCATCTACCGGGCCGCCGACGGCCTCGTCCTGCACGACAAGGAGCGCTGCATCGGCTGCGGCTATTGCTTCCAGGCCTGTCCCTTCGGCGCCCCGCGCTTCGGGCAGGCCGGCGCCTTCGGCGTGCGCGGCAAGATGGACAAATGCACCTTCTGCGCCGGCGGCCCGGAAACCGGCGATGCCGGGGCCGACCGCCGCGCCTATGGCCGCAACCGGCTGGCCGAGGGCAAGCTGCCGCTGTGCGCCGAATTCTGCGCCACCAAGGCGCTGCTGGCCGGCGAGGCCGCCGAGGTCGCCGCCATCTACCGTGACCGGGTGGCGGTCCGCGGCTATGGCGCCGGGGCCTGGGGCTGGAACAAGGCCTATCGGGAGCGGTCGGGCTGAGCGTGCCGGGATCCCGCCGAGCCGATAGTTTAATTAATGGCTTCTGAAAGGAAACGTCGTTTGCCCGTGCAACGCCGGGTTTCTATCGTCCGGCCATCGCAACGACGAAGACGGAGGTCGGGATGATCGGAAGACGGGATTTCCTGGTGGCGACGGGCGGGGTCCTGCTGCTGTCGGCAACCGGAGCAAAAGCCGCAAAAATCAAGGAGTCGGACGGCGCCCCCTTCGCCGGTCGCATGGCTGCGCTGGAAAAGCGCAGCGGCGGGCGGCTTGGGGTGGCGGTGCTCGACACCGGGAGCGGGCACCGTCTGGCATGGCGCGGGGACGAGCGGTTCCCGATGTGCAGCACCTTCAAATTTCTTTTGGCTGCGGCGGTGCTGAGGACGGTCGACCGCGGCACGGAGCGGCTGGACCGCCGCATCCCGGTGACCAAGGCCGATCTGGTGCCCTATGCGCCCTTCGCCGAGACCCGGCTCGACGGCACGCCGCCGACGGTGGCCGAACTGTGCGAGGCGGCGCTGACGCTGAGCGACAATGTGGCGGCGAACCTGCTGCTGCCCGGCGTCGGCAACCCGGCCGGCCTCACCGCCTTCCTGCGCGATCTCGGCGACCGGAAGACCCGCCTCGACCGCAACGAGCCGTCGCTGAACACCGCCATTCCCGGCGATCCGCGCGACACCACCACCCCCGTCGCGATGACGCACAGCATGGAGCGCCTGCTGGTCGGCGACGCGCTGCGGCCGGACTCGCGCCGGCAGCTGACCGATTGGATGATCGCCAACAAGACCGGCGACAAGCGCATCCGCGCCGGGCTGCCGGCCGGCTGGCGTGTCGGCGACAAGACCGGCACCGGCCGGAACGGCACCGCGAACGACATCGCGATCCTCTGGCCCGGCAACCGGCCGCCGGTGCTGGTCGCCAGCTACCTGACCGGGACCGCGGAGGGCTTCAAGCAGCACGACGCCATCCATGCCGACGTGGCGCGGGCGGTCGTCGACAGCCTCGGCTGACGGTGGCCGGCAGCTATCGGTATCAGGGGGTTCCCGGCGGTCCGGCCGGAACCGGTCGCGGCGGCTGCGACCATCGCACGATGGCCCGCACGGCGTTCAGGGCGTTCGCATTGTCCTGGATCGGGAAATGCCGCCGCAGTTCCGCGACCGCCGCCCATTCGCCGCTTTCGTGAAACGCCTTCTGAATGGCGGCGGCTTCATCCTGGCTGACGCTGAACATTTCGACCTCGTGGCCGACCTCGCGGTCCTTCGGCCGATGATGCCTGTTCGGCGGGGTCAAAGGCAAGGCCGTCGCCATCTTATCCGCGGGCCGGCTTCGGGATCTCCGCGCGGCCCGCTCATCTCGCGTCCCTTCCAAACCCGTCGCAGGGAAAGCGTCAGGCGCCTTCCGGTTCGGCGCCCGGCTCGAACCCGCCCGACTCGTCGAAATAGTCGCCGGCGACGTCCGGCCCCCATTCCTGGACCAGGGCGACCTTCTTCTGCTTCAGCACGTCGACCCGCTTCTCGGCGCGGGTCACCTCCATGCCGGCGACCAGCGGCGGGATGCCGTAATAAAGGCCCCAGCCGACCGCGGCGGCGCTGTACATCACCATCCAGGCCAGCGGGTCGGCGAAGATCTTCGCGGCGGCGCCGATGGTGTGCTGGTGCTTCCACAGATCGATGGCGAAGGGCATGCAGCCGCAGAAATTCAGGCCGCCGACGGTGATCGGCGCCGATTTGTCGGGGTCGCGGTCGACGACATAGGCGACGATGGTCGGGATCATCCCCACCCCGAACAGGATGCTGGTCGGCAGCACGATCAGCGCCGCCGGGATGATCAGCAGGATCAGGGTGAGGGCGCCGCCCTTCTTCTTGCGTTTGCGCGCCATGGCGGTCCCCCGTTGTCCGGTCAGAAGGCGAAGAACAGGATGATGCCGGCGACCAGCACGGTCGACAGCAGGCTGGAGACGATGGCGGCGACCTGCCGGCCGGAGGTCTCGATGATGGTGTTGCGGTCGGCGATGGTGTGGCGGATCTTGTCCATCTCGGCATCGGCCTCGCGGTAGGCGATCTGGGCCGCCTCGAACTCCAGCCGGTCGCGGCGCAGCGCCTCGGGGTCGTCGACCACCTTTAGCAGCTCGGTCAGCCGGCCGTTGTGCGCGGCGGCGTCCGCCATCTTGCGCACCTCCTGCTGCTGCGGCCGGTTGTGGAAGCGGCGGAAGGCGGGGTCGAGCATCGCCACCACCCAGGAGGCGAGATGGGTCAGCCCGTCCACCCCGGTGCGGGCCTGGATGTCGGACAGGATGGTCAGCATGGCGATGATGCGCCGCATCGGCTCCACCCCGCTGCCGAGCTGGGTGTACAGCAGCTCGTCGCTGCGCTTGTGGCGGGCGCCCAGGAAGGAGGCGATGTGCCGGTCGATCGGATCCTTGTGCCGCTCGCCCCCGGCGGCGAGCCAGTCCAGCGCCCGCAGCAGCTCCGCCGGGTTGGTCGGCAGCTGCTTGACCACCAGGCTGCTCATGCAGGGCATGGTCGGGTTCATCTCGTACAGCACGCGCTCAACCCCCAGGCCGTGGGAGGAGCGGTCGAGGAAGCCGCGCAGCTGGTCGAAGCTCTGCACCAGCGGCACGAATTCCGGCTTGAAGTCGGTCTGGACACTGACCCAGAACATCGGCAGCTGGTTGGCGATCACCTCTGCCACCGGCTGGGGCGATTCGTTGCGCATGAAGGCGTCGGCCAGCATGGTGGCGATGCCGTCGGGCATCATCGCCCGGCCGCGGTAGCGGATCGGCGCGTTGGGGTCGAGGGCGATGCAGACGCGGGCCACCAGCCGGTCGCCCTGGCTGCCGCCCTTGCCGCTGGACGCGGTCTGGATGGCGCTGCCCACCGCTTCCGCCCGGACATCGTCGCCCATCGAGCGGCGCAGCCACTTGTCCAGCTCGCCGCTTTCGATGACGGAGGCGGCGGCAGGGGCATGGCGGGCGAAGGCGCGGGCCAGGGTGCGGCAATGCCAGTATTCGGAACCCTGGAATTCCAGCGGCCGGGCGGCGCGGCGGGAGATCTGCGGCTGCTTGGGGCTGAGCCGGCGTCCGGCGACCCACAGGTCGAGGTCGTTCAGGGTCCAGCGCTGCTTCGGGTCGTCGACCAGCAGGCCGCGCACCATCTCGTTGATCGCCAGCGGCAGCCGGTGCTGCTGCACCAGGGCGGGGTAGGAGCCGCGCTCGATCTTGGCCTGCAGCACCGCCTCGTCGTCCAGCCCGGCCACCGGGTTGCGGCCAAGGGCCAGGACCAGCAGGGTGACGCCCAGCGAATAGAGGTCGTCGGCGGCCGTGCCGGTGCCGCGGCCGGCGGGGCTGGCCATGCCGCGCTCGATCGTCTCCAGCAGCACCGGCTGGGCATAGCCGGGCTGGGCCGACACGCATTCGCCCAGCATCAGCCCGCCCGAGGCGAGGTCGCGGTAGAACAGGTTGGTCGGGCGGATGGCGCCATGGACCACGCCGCGGGTCGACAGCTCCTTCAGCGCCGACACCAGCGGGTGGATGATCTGCCGGGTCAGCTGGTCTTCCGGCATCGGATCCAGCGTGTCGGTCAGCGAGCCCATCAGCCGCTTGCCGCCCGGCTTCTCGAACACCAGGCAATAGCGCCGGCCGCGGTCCTGCGGCCAGTCCACCAGCCCCCAGTCGAGCAGCCGCATGTGCGCGGCATTGTCGAGGCTGCCGACGGTCGCGCAGATGTCGATGCGCGGCAGCACCGCGGAATGGGCGATGATCGCGAAGGGCTCGATCCGCTTCTCGCGCAGGGCCTTGGCGGTGAAGGCGTTGCCGCCGACGGCGTTCAGCGGCGGGATCGGCGCGGCTGGGTGGATCTCGTAGCGTTCGGCGAGCTTGACCGGTTCGGCGTTCGCCATCGGTGCCGTGGCTGCCCTCATCGAAGAGGTTTGGGCGTCGGATGGCATGGACGGCGGATCCCCGGGGCGTGCGAATGTGCGCGTGCCTTAGGTGGCGTCAAAAGGGCAAACAAATCCTTAAAGCGCGCGTACGTAACACTATCGGATTGGATCGGAAAGGAAAACCCCCGGCGGCAGCCGGGCCCGGTCGCACCGCGCCGGGGGGGCAGGCAGGCGGTGGATGGAACGTTTGAAACCGGGTGAAACAGGTTCCCGGTGCCGTTCCACCGTTCCATCGCGGCTGTCCGCCGGTGGCGGCTGTCCGCCGAGCCTCCCGGCCCCCCTCCCCGTCGGGGAGAGGGAACCGGCGGCGGCAGCGGCGGACCGCAGGCCGGATCAGGCGTTCTTGACCTTGACGTAGGAACCCGGCGCGTCCTCCAGGGCGGGCAGGGATCCTTCGCCGGGCTGGCGGGCGGGAACCTTGCCGTTGGCGTACTGGCCGACCCACTTGTTCCATTCCGGCCACCAGGAGCCGGGCGACTGGGTCGCCTTCTCCAGCCACTCGTCGGAGGTCTTGGCCAGCTTGTCGCTGGTCCAGTAGCAGTATTTGTTGGCCGCCGGCGGGTTGACGACGCCGGCGATGTGGCCCGACGCGCCCAGCACGAACTTGACCGGGCCGCTGAACAGCTGGGCGCCGGAATAGGTGCTCTTCCACGGGGCGATGTGGTCCTCGCGGGCCGACAGGAACAGCGTCGGCACCTTGACCTTGCCCAGGTCGATCGGCACGCCCTTCAGCGTCACCGCCCCCGGCTGCGCCAGCATGTTCTTCTGGTACATGTTGCGCAGGTAGAAGCTGTGCATCGCCGCCGGCATGCGGGTGCTGTCGCCGTTCCAGTACAGCAGGTCGAAGGGGAAGGGATCCTTGCCCAGCAGGTAGTTGTTGACCACGAACGACCAGATCAGGTCGTTGGCGCGCAGCATGTTGAAGGTGGTCGCCATCTTGGAGCCGTCGAGGAAGCCCTGCTCGGCCATCTGCCCTTCGATGAAGGTCAGCTGCTCCTCGTCGATGAAGACGGACAGCTCGCCGGCTTCCGTGAAGTCCAGCATGGTGGTGAAGAAGGTCGCCGACTTGATGCGGTCGTCCTTCTTGGCCGTCATGTAGGCCAGCGTCGAGGCCAGCAGCGTGCCGCCCAGGCAATAGCCGATGGCGTTGACGTCCTTCTCCCCGGTCGCCTTCTCGATGGCGTCGAGCGCCGCCAGCGGGCCTTCGACCATGTAGTCCTCGAAGCCCTTGGCCGCCAGCGTCTCGTCCGGGTTGACCCAGGACAGGACGAAGACGGTGTGGCCCTGGTCGACCGCCCACTTGATGAAGCTGTTCTTCTCGCGCAGGTCGAGGATGTAGAACTTGTTGATCCAGGGCGGCACGATCATCAGCGGACGCTTGTTCACGTCCGGCGTGGTCGGCGTGTACTGGATCAGCTGCATCAGGCTGGTCTGGAACACCACCTTGCCCGGCGTCACCGCGATGTTCTTGCCGAGCTGGAAGGCATCGTAGTCGGTCATGGAGATGCGCAGCTCGCCCTTGCCGCGCTCCAGATCCTTCAGCAGATGCTCGAGCCCCTTGACCAGGTTCTCGCCGCCGCTCTCGATGGTCGCGCGCAGCACCTCCGGGTTCGTCATGACGAAGTTGGAGGGCGCCATCGCGTCGACGAACTGGCGGGTGTAGAAATCGACCTTCTTGGCCGTGTGGTCGTCCAGCCCGTCGACCTGGTTGACCGTCGACTGCATCCACCGCGCGCTCAGCAGGTAGGACTGCTTGATGAAGTCGAACAGCGTGTTCTCGTCCCAGGCCGAATCCTTGAAGCGGCGGTCGTCCTTGGCCGGGGCGATCACCGGCTGGGTGTCCTGCCCGAAGAAGCGCTGCGTGGTGCGCTGCCACAGGGTCAGGTAATCCTGCCACAGCGACATCTGCGCCTGCATCAGCTTGGCCGGGTCGGCCATCATGCGGGTGGTCATCTCCAGGAAGGCATGGCCGACGCCCATCGGATCCGGGCTCTTCGGCCCGGCACCGTCCGCCGCCTGACGCGAGAGGAACTCGGAGACCAGACGCTGGCTCTGCTCGGCGATGCGGGTCATCGCACGCGACATCTCCACCGGGTCGGGCAGCTTGACGTCAGGAACCTGGGGGGAAGCCGGGGTGGAAGCCTGGGGGGGGGCCTTGGTCTCGGCCATGAGCACGGTCCTTCTTCTTTGGGCGGATATCGCATCTTCGGTCGCCGCCATCGCCGCCTCCGCCTCCGGCTGGATCTGGCTTCGGGCCAGATTGGGCTTTGGGCGGTGCGGACGGGCGGCTATACAGGCTTGCGGTCGGTGGTTTCGCAGGCGTTCTTGGGGACGTTCCTGGAGGCGGTCTCGGGGGCGTTCTGCACCATGTCGCTGTGGGTGGCGTGTGGCGGTCCGGCGTTCTGGTGCGGTGCAGTAGAAATCCGGGTTCTCTCATACACCGCAGGTGTGAACATTTCATTTCATGGATCGTCGCACAAGTGCGGCGTGGCGGCCAGAGACGGGGAAGGGTGATGGCGACGGACGATCAGGGCATCGCGGCGGGCAGGCGGGCGTTCATTGCCGCAATCGTCGCCGTACCATTGGTTTTCGGCCTGTCGGCCTGCAGCGAACGGATGCTGGATACCGGCCTGTTCGGGGCGGTCACCGGCGCGGAGCAGCCGGTCAGCGACAATAAGTCGCCCATCAGGAACATGACCGGGGAGCGTACCGGCTACCCCAACCTGGGTACGGTCCCGCCGCGTCCGACCGACCTGACGACCGAGGCGCAGCGCCAGCAGGCGATGGACGGGCTGGCCCGGGACCGTGCGGCATCGCGTCGCACCAAGGAGCAGACCGAGGCGATCCCGATGCCGGAACCGCTGCCGACGCCGATGGCGGTCCCGCCCAGGCCGAACCTGCAGCCGGGGCGGAGCTGAGCCCGGTCCGGCGCAAGCGGACATGGGTAAAGGGCTTGGGTAAGGGACATGGGAAAGCCCCCGGCCGCCATGGCCGGGGGCTTTCCTCGTCATGGAGGACGGCGGGATCACTCCTGGATGAACGCCTTGACGTAGGACTGGCTCAGCGGCTGGATCAGATAGTCCAGCGGGGTGCGGGCGGACAGCACGATGCGGGCCTCCACCGGCATGCCGGCCTTGATCTTCATGTGGCGGACCTCGTGGCTATCGGCGTCCTTCAGCCGGATGCGGGCCAGGTAATAGTCCTGGCGGGTGGCATTGTCGGTCAGGCGGTCGGCCGAGACGTAGGACACGGTGCCGTCGATGGTGCCGACGACGCGGCTGTCATAGGCGGTCAGCTGCACCTTCACCGGCAGGTCGACGGCCATCGACTTGATGTCCTTGGGCTGGATGCGGACCTCGGCCAGCAGGGCCTTGTCGTCGGGAACGATGTCCAGCACCGGCTCGTTGGCGGTGATGGTGCCGCCGACGGCCGGATGGCCGTAGATCACGACGTTGCCTGCGTCCGGCGCCTTGATGGTGCGGTTGTCCAGCCGGTTCTTCGCGTCGCGGATCTGCTCGGCCAGCTTCTGGGCGTCGCCGCGCGCCTTCTCCAGATCCACCAGCACTTTTTCGCGGAAGTCGCTGCGGCGGCGGACGAGGTCGCCCTGGGCATCGACCGCCTGCTGGCGCGACTGCGACATGCGGGCTTCCAGCTCGTGGTCCTGGGCGTGGAGCTGGGCGTTCTCCTTTTGCGCCGCGACCAGCTTGGTGCGGGTTGAGTTGCCGCGGTCGAGCAGGCCCTGGGTGATCTGGATGTCCTCGTCCGACAGCGCGATCTCGCGGTTCAGGAAGGAGCGCTGCCGTTCCAGGCTCCTCACCTCGTCGCCCAGCGTGGCGATGCGGTCCTGGGTCAGCTTGGCCTCGGTCTCCAGCTGGGTGCGGCGCACCAGGAACAGCTTCTCCTGGTTCAGCATGGCGTTGTCGACCGCCGGTTCCCTGGCACGCCGGGCGACGAGCTCGGCCGGCCACTCGATGCCCGGCTTCTCGAACAGCTCGGCCGACAGGCGGGCCTCGGTCGCCAGCGTGTCGAACAGGGCGGCGTTCAGCATCTCCAGCCGGGTCTGCGCCTCGGTGCTGTCCAGCCGCATCAGGACCTGGCCGGCCGAGACGCGGTCGCCCTCATTGACCAGGATGGCACTGATGACGCCGCCCTCGGTGTTCTTGATCACCTTGCGGCCGGTTTCCGGTGCCAGCGAGCCCACCGCGCTGATCGCGCTGTGCAGGGGGGCGACCGCCGCCCAGCCGGCCATGCCGCCGAAGCCGACCGCCAGGACCAGGAAGCCGCCCAGCAGCAGGCCGCGCACGCCGGTATCCGGCATTGCCGCCCGCAGCGCATGGATCGAGGTGATGGTCGACTCCTTGCGGGACGGCTTGCCGGAGGAGGATTTGCCGCCGGGGAACCTGTCGGCGGGGGGCTCGCTGTCGGCGCCGGGCAGCAGCGGCGAGGGGAGGGCGGTGGTCATGCCGGTCATGGGAATTCCTTAGCTCTGTCTGGCGCTGGCTCTGTCTGGCGCTCTGGCGGGTCTGGCGTCGCGGGCCGGAGGGAAGCGGCCTCAGGCGGAGGGGATGCCGGCGGTCAGCCGGCGGCCCCCGCCGTCGTGGCGCCCATCGGTCCGGTGGCGGAATGACCCTGAGGGCCGAGATTGCGCAGGCGGGCAAGGTTGACGGCGCCCGGCTGCGACTGCTGCTGGTCCGGACGCGGCAGCTCCATGGCCATGCCGTTCTTCAGCACATAGGTGTGGTCGGCCATGTCGACGAAGACCGGGGCGTGGGTCATGACGATGGTGGTCGCCCCGCGTTCCTTGGTCGCCGCGACGAAGGCGCGGACGGCCTTGATGCCCATCTCGTCCAGGTTGGCGGTCGGCTCGTCCAGGACCAGCAGCGGCGGCTGGCCGAAGGCGGCGCGGGCGAGGCCGATCTGGCGGGCGCTGGCGCCGGTGATCGGGCACAGCGGGTCGTTGACGTCGGTCTCGTAGCCGGCCGGCAGGCTTTCGATCCACTCATGGATGCCGGCGGCCTTGGCGGCGGTCTCCACCTCCTCGCGGGTGGCGGTGGTGAAGCGGGCGATGTTGTCGGCGATGCTGCCCGGCAGCAGGTCGACCTGCTGCGGCAGATAGCCGATGCCCTGCTCGGCGCTGTCGGGGGTCAGGGTGGCGACGGACAGGCCGCCCAGCCGCACGGTCCCGGCCGACGGGATGGCCACGCCGGCCAGCAGGCGGGCCAGCACCGACTTGCCCGAGCGGTTGGGGCCGGCGACGCAGACCGTCTCGCCCGGCTCGACGGTGAAGGTGACGCTGCGCAGGATCGGCTTCTGGTCGCGGGGCGAGACGAACAGCAGGTTCTCGACGGCCAGCCGCTCGCTCTCCACCGGCACGGAGGGACGCTCCGGCTCGCGCGACAGGCGCTTCAGCAGCGGCAGCAGGCGGCGGACGGCCTGGGCGGAGCGGACCAGCCCGCCCCAGGCGCCGGCGGTCTGCTCGATCGGGGCGAGGCCGCGGCCGACCAGCATCGAGGTGGCGATCATGCCGCCGAAGGACAGGTGCTGCTCGATCACCAGCCAGGCGCCGACCGCCGTGACCGCGATCTGCAGGACCATGCGGACCCACTTGGTGGCGGCGCCGATGGCGGCGCTGCGTTCGAACCCCTGCCCCTGGAGGGCGCTGGCGGTCAGGAAGTCGCGGTTGACGCTGTCCAGCGCGGTGCCGCCCATGCGCAGGCCGCGCACGGTGTCGGACCGGGCGGCCAGCGCCTCGAACAGCTTCTGGGCGCGGCCGGCGGGCAGCTTGCTCTCGTCGTTGACGTCGCGGACGGCGACATGGCCGATCCAGCCCATCGCCGCCATGATCGCCATCGACACCACCAGCACCAGCGCCAGCACCGGATGGATCACATAGATGCCGATGACATAGAGCGGGGCCCAGGGCAGGTCCATCAGCGCCGGCAGCGAGGGACGGGCGAAGGCGGCCTTCAGCTCCATCAGGTCGGCGAGCGGGCCGTTGTCCGGCCGGCCGCGGCCGGCGGCGTCGAGCGCGTCGGCGGTCAGCCGGCGGCGCCACCGCACCTCCAGCGCGTTGCCGGCACGGGCCAGCAGGCGGGAGCGCACCATCTCCAGCACCGCGCTCAGCGTCAGCGCCATCACCACGATGACGGTCAGCATGACCAGGGTGTCGTAATTGCCGGACGGAATCGCGCGGCTGAACACTTGAAGGGAATAAAGCGGCATCGCCAGCATCAGCGCGTTGATGGTGGCGCTGAAGATAAATGTACTAACAAGTATTCTGGAAAAATAACCGCGATTGAAAGAGGTTTCCGGCTTATGGCCGTCGGCCTTCATAAAGTTTGACTTGGTAGAAGCAGGCATAAGGAGCCCTCCAATTGTCACCGGTCGGCGCAGTGCCCACTGGATGCAGGCCGGCTCAGGGAACGCCATCTTGGTAAATGGGACCTTAACATTCACAGGCGTCACAGGAATGCCACGGGATGCCACCACTTTTGCGCAGCTTGGGTCCTGTCTTCCCGGCATTGCGGCGGCTCTTCGCGGCGTTTTGCGACATTTGCCGCCGCCTTGCGCATGACCTATGGTCTGTTGGAGGGCACGGCCCGAACCGCTATCGTGCCCGGCAGCGGACCCGCCGGTTCCGATGCGGAGCCAAATTCGCTTCAATCCCAAATTCGCTTCACTCAACGACAGCCGGAGATGATGATGGAAGGGCGCAAGGTCCCCTCGGTGGTGTTCAAGACCCGCGTGCGCGATGAAAGCGTCGGCGGCCCCAACCCGTTCCGTTGGCAGGATGTGCGGAGCGACGAGCTGTTCGCGGGCAAGCGGGTCGTGGTGTTCTCGCTGCCCGGCGCCTTCACGCCGACCTGCTCCAACGAGCAGTGCCCGGCGTTCGAGCGCCTGCACGACGACTTCAAGGAACTCGGCATCGACGAGGTCTATTGCCTCAGCGTCAACGACGCCTTCGTCATGTACCAGTGGGGCAAGAGCCTGAACCTGAACAAGGTCAAGCTGATCCCCGACGGGTCGGGCCATTTCACCCGCCGGATGGGCATGCTGGTCGACAAGGACAGCCTGGGCTTCGGCTTCCGGTCCTGGCGCTATGCCATGGTGGTGAAGGACGGGGTGGTCGAGAAGCTCTTCGAGGAGCCGGGCATCAACGACGAGGGCGAGAACGGCGACCCGTACGGCGAATCCTCGCCGGAAACGGTGCTGGCCTATCTGCGGAGCTGAGGCGTCCGATTCGGCGTCGAACGGGCGCTGCGGCGACGAAGGACCGGCGGGGCGGGAGCTCCGCCGGCCCTTGCCGCTGCCCTCGCCCTGCCGGCCGGACGACCATTGCCGCCCAAGCGGTTGTGGATGGTCGAAGGCCGGAGTGTATCGGCTGTTAAATTGCACTTTCCGGTAGATTCAGCGCCACGATACCCCTATCTTTTGTGGGGAATCGTGAACCGGATGCTGGATATGGCGATGACACAAGGGATGCCTCGGAAGACACGGTCCTTTCCGTTCATGTCTCTCGCGGCGGCCGCGTTGGCGCTGCTGGCGGCCCCCGCCGTCGCGGCGGAGCTGACGCTGTCCAGGATGGCGCTGAGGATCGACCCGGCGCAGACGACGGTGTCCGGCATCTCGTCCGGCGCCTACATGGCCGGGCAGTTCCAGGTGGCCTATTCCGGCCTCGTCAAGGCGGCCGGCCTCGTCGCCGGCGGTCCTTACGACTGTGCGGAGGTGTCGCCGGGCGGCATCGCCCCGGTGGTGGTGGCGCTGAACCGCTGCATGGACGTCGCCATGGGGCCGCCCGACGTCGGTGCCCTGGTCGCCAATGCCAGGGCGCGCGAGAGGGCAAGGGAGATCGACCCGCTGTCCAACCTGGCGCAGTCGAGGATCTACCTGTTCAACGGCGACAATGACGTCACGGTGAAGCGTCCGGTCGCCGACGCCACCGAGCAGTTCTACAAGGCGTTGGGCGTGACGGAGGCGAATTTCGCCTATGTGACGCTGCCGAAGGCGGCGCACGCCTTCATCACCGACGGCTATGGCGCTGCGTGCGACTTCATCCCGAAGAAGAACGAGGCGAGCGACTATCTCAACGACTGCCGGTACGATCAGGCCGGTGCCATCGTCCGCTTCGTCTACGCCGACGCCAGGACGCCGAATGCGCCCGAAGCCGCCCGCCGGCCGCAACTGTTCGACCAGCGTCCGTTCATCGGCGATCCCAGCCGGACCGGCATGGCGAAGACAGGGTATGTCTATGTCCCGGAGGCTTGCGAGGGCGGGCGGCAGATTTGCCGCATCCATGTCGCCTTCCACGGCTGCAAGATGGCCTCGAACCTGATCGGCGACCGGTTCGCCGTGCATGCCGGCTACAACCGCTGGGCCGACGTCAACAACATCGTCGTGCTCTATCCGCAGATCGACGGCGAGGCCAAGAAGTCCTCGAACGAGAAGGCCTGCTGGGACTGGTTCGGCTATACCGGCTACGATTTCGCGCGCAAGAGCGGCTTCCAGATGAAAGCGGTGCGCAGGATGATCGGCGCGCTGGCCGGGGAGTGAGGTTCGGCCTCCGCGGCGCCCCCGCCCAACAAAAAGCCCCTCTCCGGCAACCCGGAGAGGGGCTTTTTTTTCTTGGCCTGACGGATCAGGCCTTGAGGATGCCGCGGCCGGCGAAGCGGGCTGCGACGCCGAGCTGCTCCTCGATGCGGATCAGCTGGTTGTACTTGGCGAGCCGGTCGGAACGGCTGAGCGAGCCGGTCTTGATCTGGCCGCAGTTGGTGGCGACGGCGAGGTCGGCGATGGTGCTGTCCTCGGTCTCGCCCGAGCGGTGCGACAGGACGGCGGTGTAGCCGGCCTTGTGCGCCATGTCGACGGCTTCCAGCGTCTCCGACAGGGTGCCGATCTGGTTGACCTTCACCAGGATCGAGTTCGCCACGCCGCGCTTGATGCCGTCGGCCAGACGCTTGGGGTTGGTGACGAACAGGTCGTCGCCGACCAGCTGCACCTTGGAGCCGATGGCGTCGGTCAGCGCCTTCCAGCCCTCCCAGTCGTCCTCGGCCATGCCGTCCTCGACCGAGATGATCGGGTAGCGCCCGACCAGATCGGCCCAGTAGGACACCATCTGCTCGGGCGACAGCGACTTGCCCTCGCCGGCCAGCTCATACTTGCCGTTCTTGAAGAATTCGGTCGAGGCGGCGTCGATGGCGAGCATGACGTCGTCGCCCGGCCGGTAGCCGGCGGCCTCGATCGCCTTCATGACGAAGCCGAGCGCATCCTCGGTCGAGGCGAGGTTGGGGGCGAAGCCGCCCTCATCGCCGACATTGGTGTTGTGGCCGGCATCCTTCAGCTTCTTCTTCAGCGACTGGAAGATCTCGGAACCCATGCGGATGGCGTCGGCGCCGCTCTCGGCCCCCACCGGCATGATCATGAATTCCTGGATGTCGATCGGGTTGTCGGCATGGGCGCCGCCGTTGATGATGTTCATCATCGGCACCGGCAGCAGCGACGAGAAGGCGCCGCCGACGTAACGATAGAGCGGCAGGCCGGCATCCTCGGCGGCGGCGCGCGCAACCGCCAGCGACACGCCCAGGATGGCGTTGGCGCCCAGGCGGCTCTTGTTCTCGGTGCCGTCCAGATCGATCATGGCAAGGTCGATGGCGCGCTGGTCGGCGGCCTCCAGGCCGGCGAGCGCGTCGTAGATCTCACCGTTGACGGCCTCGACCGCCTTCAGCACGCCCTTGCCGCCGAAGCGGCTCTTGTCGCCGTCGCGCAGCTCGACCGCCTCATGGGCGCCGGTGGAGGCGCCCGACGGCACCGCGGCGCGGCCGAAGGCGCCGCTGTCCAGGGCGACGTCGACTTCCACGGTCGGGTTGCCGCGGCTGTCGAGGATTTCGCGGGCGTGAATCTCGGTGATGACGCTCATGATCGGTCGATCCTTCGAGGAAAGGCAGCCGCGTTGTGGCCGCAGGCTGAGTTTTGGGTCGGGCCGCGTTTTGGCGCGCGCAGGCTTGATAGCCCCGGCGTCCGGTCGATGCAATATCTGCTTCGGCTTACAACCGCTTGCCGGCCTAGTGGCGGCGGCCTCCGCCGCTCAGAGGAAGCCCTCCACCAGCCCGGCGAAGTCCGCCGGCCGCTCGGCGTGCAGCCAGTGGCCGGCGCCTTCGATCATATGGATCGCGGCCTTGGGGAAGCGGCGGCGGATGATGTCGTGGGACTCCGGCCGGATGTAGTCCGATGCGCTGCCGCCGATGAACAGGGTCGGCCCGTCATAATGGGCGTCGCCGAAATCGGGGAAGCCGATCAGCCCCGCCATGTTGGCGGCGATGGAGTCCAGGTTGATCCGCCAGGAGAAGGCGCCGTTCTCCAGCACCAGATTCTGCATCAGGAAGGAGCGCAGCGGCGCCTCGGGCACCGCGTCGGCCAGCTGGGCCTCGACCTCCGGCCGGCGGGTGACGCCGTCGAGCTTCGCGGCCTTCATCGCGGCGACGAAGGGGGCATGGGTATGGGTGTAGGCGACCGGCGCGATGTCGGCCACAACCAGCCGCTCCACCCGGTCGGGATGGGCCAGCGCCAGCGCCATGGCGGCCTTGCCGCCCATCGAATGGCCGACCACGCTGGCGCGGGCGAAGCCGCGGTCGTCGAGGAAGCGCAGCACGTCGGCCGCCATCTCCGGATAGCTCATGCCCTCGGCCCAGGGGGCGCCGCCATGGTTGCGCAGGTCGAGCGCATAGACGCGGCGCGTCTCGCCGAACCGGCGGGCCAGCGTCTGCCAGTTGCGGGCCGATCCGAACAGGCCGTGCAGCACCAGCAGCGGCGTCCCGCCATTGGCTTCGCCGGCTTCCAGATATGTCAGGGGGAGGGCTTGCTGCGGCATCGCTGGGGGGCCTTTGTCCGGTGAGGTCGGAGATGCGTTCTGGACGAATGCGGGCCGCGATCCTATGACGAACGCGGCCGCATCGCCAGAGTGCGATCGTTTCGGACGGAATCGTCCGAAGCGTGAATCGCACGAAGAATCAAATGGCTGGAGTCCATCGGATGCTTCAATAAGCATCCGATGGACTCTAGGATGCCGCCGGGCATCATCCGCATCACAGAAGCGACCCTGCCATCGTGTTCCGTCATATCCTGTCCGTCGGCGGCCTGACGCTGGCCAGCCGTGTGCTCGGCTTCCTGCGCGACGTGCTGACCGCGGCGCTGCTCGGCGCCGGGCCGGTCGCCGACGCCTTCTTCGTCGCCTTCCGCCTGCCCAACCATTTCCGCGCCCTGTTCGCGGAAGGCGCCTTCAACTCGGCCTTCGTGCCGCTGTTCTCGGCCAAGCTGGTGCAGGACGGCGGCGCCGCCGCCCGCCGCTTCGCCGACGAGGTGATGACGCTGCTGGCGATCGTGCAGTTGCTGCTGCTGCTTGCGGTGCTGGCCTTCATGCCGCAATTCATGACCGTCTTCGCCCCCGGTTTCGCCGACGAGCCGGAGAAGTTCCGGCTGGCGGTGCTGTTCACCAGCATCACCTTCCCGTACCTGCTGCTGATCTCGCTGGTGTCGCTCTATGGCGGGGTGCTGAACAGCATGGGCCGCTTCGGCGCGGCGGCGGCGGCACCGATCCTGATGAACATCTGCCTGATCGCGGCGCTGGTGGTCGGCACGCCGCTGATGCCGACGGCCGGCCATGCGCTGTCCTGGGGCGTGCTGGCGTCGGGCGTGGCGCAGTATCTCTATCTGGCCTGGGACGCGCGGCGGGCGGGGATGACCCTGCGGCCGGTGGTGCCGCGGCTGTCGGCCGACGTGAAGCGCTTCCTGACGGTGCTGGGGCCAGCGGCGCTGGGGTCCGGGCTGACCCAGATCAGCCTGTTCGCCGACACGCTGATCGCATCGGCCCTGCCGACCGGAGCGGTGTCCTACCTCTATTACGCCGACCGGCTGAACCAGCTGCCGCTGGGGGTGATCGGCATCGCCGTCGGAACCGTTCTGCTGCCGGAAATGACCAAGCGGATCAAGGGTGGCGACGAGGCCGGGGCGGTCGACAGCCAGAACCGCGCCGTCGAATTCTCGCTGCTGCTGACCCTGCCGGCGGCGGTGGCCTTCCTGGTGGCCGGCACGCCGATCCTGTCGGTCCTGTTCCAGCGCGGCGCCTTCGGCCCGGCGGACGCGGCGGCGTCGGCCCTCACCCTGCAGGCCTATGCGCTTGGGCTGCCGGCCTTCGTGGTGATCCGCAGCTTGGTGAATGGTTTCTACGCCCGCCACGACACCGCGACGCCGGTGCGGGTGGCGCTCGTCGCGGTCGGCATCAACGTGGCGCTGAAGCTGGCGCTGATGGGGCCGCTGGCGCAGGTCGGGCTGGCGGTCGCCACCTCGGTCGGAGCCTGGGTGAATGCCGGGCTGCTGGCGTGGCTGCTGTACCGGCGCGGCCTGTTCCGGGCCGACGTCCGGCTGATCCGCAACCTGCCGCGCATGGCGCTGGCCGCCGCGGCGATGGCGGGCGCCCTGTGGTTCGTCGCCGCCCGGCTGGCGCCCTGGCTGGACTCCCTCCATGCGGTCGAGCGGCTGGGCGGCCTGTTGCTGCTGGCCCTGGCCGGGCTGGCGGTCTATGGGATCGCCGCGGTTCTGCTGGGGCTGGTGCGGCGCAGCGACCTCGGCCGTCTGCGCCGCCGCCGGGCCAAGGCGTGAGGTGTTCGGCGGACGTTATTCGGCGGATTGCAGCGGCCGGGCCGGATCGGCGCTCCATTCCGACATCGACCCGTCATAGAGCCGCACCCCCGGCACCCCGGCGACCTCGCTCAGGGCGAACCAGGACACCGAGGCCAGATGGCCGGTGTTGCAGAAGGTGATGGGCTGGTCCGCCAGCGGCAGGCCGGCCTGCGCCGCCAGCGCCTTGACCGTGTCGGCCGGGGCGAAGCGGTGCTCATCCGCCGAGAACAGCGCGGCGATGTCGAGGTTGACCGCACCCGGGATGGTGCCGGCGGCGCGTGCCTGCGGGCTCTTGGCCTTGCCGGCGAACTGCTCGGCCGAGCGGGCGTCGTGCAGCGGGGTGGTCCCGGCCGCCACGGCTGCCTCGACCTCCTCCAGCGTGGCGCGCAGGCCGGGCCGCGGATGGGCGGTGTAGGCCACCGGCTTGCGGTCCGCCGGCAGCGGCTTCACCGGGCCGCCCGCCGCGATCCAGCCGGCGAAGCCGCCGTCCAGAATAGACACCGCGTCGTGGCCCAGCGTCTTGAAGGTCCAATAGACGCGGGTGGCGTTGCCCATGTCCGATGCATTGGCACCGGCCGCCACCAGCACGACATGGTCGCCGTTGCGGATGCCGAGCCCGCCGATCAGCCCCTCCAGCACCGCCGGTTCCGGCAGCATCCCGGCCCCGCCGCCGACCGTCGTCCGCCAGCCTGCCGTTGCATAGTCGGAATGAACCGCTCCCGGAACGAAGCCGCCGGTGGGCGGGGTTCGCACATCCAGGACGACGATTGCGGAGTTGCCCAGGCGGTTTTTCAGCCAGGCGGCATCCACGAGCGGGGGGAAACTGGTGTCGGTCATCTGCGTAAACCCGGTTCCGGTTGATCGGCGCCGTTGCCGGACAGCGGTCGTTGCCGTGTCGCAACGAATGGGAGGCCGGTCGGCGGGAGCCCGCGGCGGCGGGCGGACGGACAGTGTGGGCGAAGCGCCGGTGGGGGAAAAGCCCAATCTTGTCGCAAAGGGCGGGCAGCGGTGCCGTTGCCCGCCCGCCCGGAAGGGGTGTAGGATCGCCCGTTCGTGCAGATCGCGCCGTCCCGGGCGCCGATACGGGCGCGAACCGGGCGTGGGAGCTTCGACATCATGGCCAACATCGACGACCTGCTCGGCGCGGCCGATCCCAACGACGGCGACGCCTCGTCCTTCGCCATCGGCGATGCGCCGGTGGAGATCAAGGTCGTCATCGGCACCGCGATGCTCCGCGTCCGCGACCTGCTGAAGCTCGGCCGCGGCGCCGTGGTGGAACTCGACCGCCACCTGAAGGATCCGACCGACGTCTATGTCGAAGGCGTGCTGGTCGCCCGCGGCGAGGTGGCGATCATCGACGACAAGATCGGCGTCACTCTGACGGACTTCATCAAGTCCAGCCGCGAGTGGAAGCGCTGAGACTTCCGGCCGGGTCCTTCATGCCCCTTTGCCCGCCCCTTTGTCCGCCATGCTTCATTCGGTAGCAGCCTCGCCCAAGTTGGCGGCTTGACGGGAGCGGGTGGCTTCTGATCTCGTTGGGTGCGGTCGTGGGATGTGCCGTCACCGACGGCGCCGCTCCGTCAGCCGGTCCGGAGAGCGAAGCCATGTCCCACGCGGTCTCCCCATCCTCCTGCCTGCCGCGCCTGTACGCGAACCCGCGCGCCGACCATGAACGGGTCTATGGCGAGCCGGAGCGCGCGATCCTCAGCCGCGCCGCCTTCGAGCAGGCGATGGCCGAGATCGGCGCCTGGCCCGGCTATGCCCCGACGCCGCTGCGCTCCCTGCCCGGACTGGCGCGGGAGGCCGGCATCGACCGCCTGTGGTACAAGGACGAAAGCACCCGCTTCGCCCAGGGCAGCTTCAAGGCGCTGGGCGGCGCGTACGCCGTGCTGCGGCTGCTGGCGCGGGAGGTGACGGCGCGGGTGCCGGGCGTGCCGGTGACGGCGCTGGACCTCGTCGTCGGCCGCTATGCCAAGGTGACGCGCGGCCTGACCGTCGCCACAGCGACCGACGGCAACCATGGCCGCTCCGTCGCCTGGGGCGCGCAGGTGTTCGGCTGCGGCTGCGTGGTGTACGTGCCGGCAGCCTGTTCCGCCGGCCGCCGCGCCGCCATCGAGGCGTACGGGGCGCGGCTGGTGGCGGTCGACGGGCTGTACGACGACGCGGTGCGCCGGGCCGCCGCCGACGCTGCCGACAATGGCTGGTTCGTCGTCTCCGACACCTCCTACACCGGCTACATGGATGTGCCGCGCGACGTGATGCAGGGCTATACCGTGATGGTGGAGGAGGCGATCTCGCAGCTTCCCGCCAGCGAGCGGCCGACCCATGTCTTCGTGCAGGGCGGCGTCGGCGGGCTGCCCGCCGCGGTCTGCGGCCATCTGTGGGAAAGCTGGGGCCGCCAGCGCCCGCGCTTCGTGGTGGTGGAGCCGCACAATGCCGATTGCCTGTACCGGAGCGCCGTCGCCGGCCGGCCGGTGCGGTCGGACGGCGACCTGGACACCGTGATGTCGGGGCTCGCCTGCGGCGAGGTTTCGCTGCTGGCCTGGGCGATCCTGGAGCGCGGCGCCGACGATTTCCTGACCATTCCGGACGAGGGCGCGGTCGCCGCCATGCGCAAGCTGGCCGAGGGCGCGCATGGCGGCCGGCCGATCGTCGCCGGAGAATCGGGGGTGGCCGGCCTGGCCGGCCTGCTCTGCGCCGCGGCGCATGAGGAGGTCCGGCTGGCCCTGGGGCTGGTTCCGGATGCGCGCGTGCTGGTGTTCGGGACCGAGGGGGCGACCGACCCGGAGGTCTATGAGCGGATCGTCGGCCGGCCGCCCGGGCTGGTCATGGAGGGGTGAGGGCGGTGGCGGGCGGTCCGCTGCGGACCGTCAGCGCAGCAGGTCGGTGACGATGTTGGCGCCGTCGGCGCTCAGCCGGTCGGCGGTCTCGCGGTAGTCGCGGGCGCCGGAAAAGCCGCCGGCCGCGGTGACGCGCTGGATCCAGGCGGGGGACGCGCCGAGCGAGACCAGCCGCTGCACCATGGCCTGGGTCGACCGCATGGTCATGTGGCCGCTTTCCGCCATGCGCGGCGCATGCACCATGAACTCGGCCCCCGGCTCGGCATAGCGCGGGTAGCCGGCCAGATAGAGGCCGACGCACATGCTCTCGCAGGAATCGCCGTCGCGCACCCGGGTGGCGACCGGACGCCCGCCCTGCCGCTCGGCCAGCACGGCGTCGATCATGCGGTAGCCGGCCGCGGTGAAGCCGCCGGGGCTCGCCAACTCCACCATCACCGGGCGGCGGGCGGGCAGGGCATGCAGCGCGTCGACGAAGCGGCGCTCGGCCCCCGGCGTGATGATGCCGTCCAGCCGCAGCACGGTGAGGTCGCCCTGGTCGCTGCGGGACAGGGCGGCGTCGGGGTACGCGGTCGCGGGTGCGGCGGCGGGAGCCGGGTTGACGGTGACCGGATTTATGGTGACCGGGTTGACGGCGATGCCCGTCTGCCGGGTGGCGGTGGCGGCTGTCGGCAGCGCACCCAGGCCAACCCCGAGCAGGCCAACCGCGAACCCGACCTTCCGAACCAGCGCCAGCACCGACATCAGACCCTCCCCGCTCGACTCCACCAGCCTGCGGGGCAAAGCTTGCCCGATGGTTAATGGCACGTCTGTGACCCGCCGCACAAAGTAGGTAAGTGCGGAGGTAAGGCGGGCTGGCGGGCCGGCGGCGCGATAAAGCGTGCGCGCGGGCGCAAAGGGCGCTAGAAGAAACAGGATTCCAAGGGTATGGCCGGAGCGTCCTTTCGGGGGATGCCGCCCGGCCGGTCCCGTGCCGTGAACGTCGAAGAGCGGAACGATGTCGTACATCCAGGGTGAAACGGGCGATTGGGAAATCGTGATCGGGCTTGAGGTCCATGCCCAGGTGATTTCGAATGCGAAGCTGTTCTCCGGCTCCGCCACCGAATTCGGGGCGGCGCCGAACAGCCAGGTCAGCTTCGTCGACGCTGCGTTCCCCGGCATGCTGCCCGTCATCAACGAATTTTGCGTCGAGCAGGCGGTGCGCACCGGCCTGGGCCTGAAGGCGCAGATCAACCTGGCCTCGGTCTTCGACCGCAAGAACTACTTCTACGCCGATCTGCCGCAGGGCTACCAGATCAGCCAGTTCCTGCAGCCGATCGTCGGCAAGGGCGAGATCGTGCTCGACCTGCCGGACGGCACCAGCCGCACCGTCGGCGTCACGCGCCTGCATCTGGAGCAGGATGCGGGCAAGTCGCTGCACGACCAGCATCCGTCCAAGACCTACATCGACCTGAACCGGTCGGGCGTGGCGCTGATGGAGATCGTGTCGGAACCCGACATGCGCAGCGCGGAAGAGGCCGGCGCCTACGTGCGCAAGCTGCGCTCGATCCTGCGCTATCTCGGCACCTGCGACGGCAACATGGAGGAAGGCTCCATGCGCTGCGACGTCAACGTGTCGGTGCGCAAGCCGGGCGACGAATTCGGCACCCGCTGCGAGATCAAGAACGTCAACTCGATCCGCTTCGTCATGCAGGCCATCGAGTACGAGGCGCGCCGCCAGATCGAGATCATCGAGGAGGGCGGCAAGATCCACCAGGAAACCCGCCTGTGGGACACGACCAAGTTCGTGACCCGCTCGATGCGGTCGAAGGAGGAGGCGCACGACTACCGCTACTTCCCCGACCCCGACCTGCTGCCGCTCGAACTCGACGCGGCGTGGGTGGCGGAGATCGAGAAGACGCTGCCGGAACTGCCGGACGACAAGAAGGCCCGCTTCATCGACGACTACAAGCTGTCGGTCTATGACGCCGGCGTGCTGGTGTCGGAAAAGGCCAAGGCCGATTATTTCGAGGCGGTGGCCAAGGGCCGCGATCCGAAGCTGGCGTCCAACTGGGTCACCGGCGAGCTGTTCGGCTACCTGAACAAGGCCGGCAAGGAGATCGAGGAGAGCCCGGTGTCCGCCGACAATCTCGGCGGCCTGATCGACCTGATCGCCGACAACACCATCTCCGGCCGCATCGCCAAGGAGGTGTTCGAGGCGATGTTCGAAACCGGCGGGAAGGCCGCCGACATCGTCGAGCAGAAGGGCCTGCGCCAAGTCACCGACACCGGCGCCATCGAAGGGTCGATCGACGCCGTTCTGGCCGCCAACCCCGACAAGGTGGCGGAGTTCCGCAGCGGCAAGGACAAGCTGTTCGGCTTCTTCGTCGGCCAGGTGATGAAGGCGACCCAGGGCAAGGCCAACCCGGCCATGGTCAACGAAATCCTGACCAAGAAACTGAAGGGGTAAGCGGCTGCCACCGCTTGGCGGCCTTAAATCGCCACCCTGTCCGAAAGAAAGCCTCTCCCCTGCGGGAGAGGCTTTTTTCTTGGGTGCCGCCGTCGGGTACGGCAAAGCCGCAGTTGAATTTTCCCGGTTACCGTCGCCACAGTGCTGGAAACGGTGGAGGGACCATGGCGGCGGAGCCGGTGATGGTGGCGCTGGCGGGGGTGTCCGTCGGCGGGCTGCTGGGGGTGTTGCTGGGCCTGTATGCCGGGCGCCGGGCCGCCCGCAGGGCCGGGTTGCCGCCCCAGGCCGCAGCCGGGGCCAAGCCGTCCCTGCCCGAACCCAAGACCGGCGAGCGGCTGGAGATGGCGCTGGAGGCGACCGGGGCCGCGGTGTGGGACGCCGACCTGCTGGCCGGCACCTGCTGGTGGACCGACACCTTCCCGCGCATGCTGGGCTACCGCAACCGGCCGCCGATGCCGCCCGACTTCTGGGAAAGGCGGCTGCACCCCGACGACCGCGACCGGGTGCTGGCCCATATCGCCTCGCATCTGGCGGGGGAGACCTCCAGCTACGCCTATTCCTACCGGCTGAGGCACGAGGGCGGCGGCTGGGTCTGGATCGCCGCCAAGGGCCGCGCCTTCCGCGACGACACTGGCCGCGCCGTGCGCTATGCCGGCATCATGACCGACATCACCGAGGCCCGCCGGCAGGAGGAGCGGCTGCGCGCCAGCGAGGAGCGGCTTCTGAAGATCATGGAGGCGGCGCCCATCGCGGTGAACGTCACCACCCGCGACGGCCGCTGGCTGTTCTGCAACGCCCAGTCCGCGCGCCTGCTGGGGCGCGAGCGCACCGCGCTGATGCGCACGCCGGTGGCAGACCTGTATGCCGAACCCGACGACCGCGCGGCTCTGATCTCCCGTTTCGACCGCGAGGGACCGTTCCGCAACGCCGAGATCCGGTTCCGCCGGCCCGACGGCGTCGTCGTCTGGGTGCTGTCCTCATGGAACAGCATCGAGCTGGACGGCGAATCGGCGCTGCTGACCTGGCTCTACGACATCACCGACCGCAAGGCCGCCGAATCGGCGATGGTCCAGGCGCGGGAGGAGGCGGAGCAGGCGCTGGCCGAACTGCGCGAGGCGCAGGAGAGCCTGATCCAGGCCGAGACCATGGCCTCGCTCGGCCAGCTGGTGGCGGGGGTGGCGCACGAGATCAACACACCGATCGGCATCGGCCTGACCGCCGCCAGCCACATCGGCGAGCAGGCGCAGATCCTGCGCCAGCGTTTCGCCGGCAACACGCTGCGCAAGTCGGAATTCCTGGAATTCCTGGACGGCCTGGGCGAGAGCAGCCGCCTGCTGATGGCCAACATCGACCGTGCCGCATCGCTGGTGCAGAGCTTCAAGCAGGTGGCGGTCGACCAGTCCTCGGGCGACCGGCGGGTCTTCGAGCTGGGCGGCTACATCCGCGAACTGCTGTTCTCGCTGCGGCCGCGGCTGAAGCGCACCGGGCTGAGGGTGGCGGTGGAGTGCGACGACGAACTGGCGATGGACAGCTTCCCCGGCGCGCTGGGCCAGGTGCTGACCAATCTGGTGATCAACGCCATCGTCCACGCCTATGGCGACGGCGACCGCGGGGGCGACCGCGGGGGCGAGGCCGCAGCCGGCACGATCCGGATCACCGCGCAGCCGGATGGGGCCGAGCGGGTGCGCATCGACTTCATCGACGACGGCGCCGGCATCGCGCCGGAGCATCTGTCGAAGGTCTTCGACCCGTTCTTCACCACGAAGCGGGGGCAGGGCGGGTCGGGGCTGGGCCTGCACATCGTGTTCAACACGGTGACCGGCCCGCTCGGCGGCACCGTTTCGGTCCAGTCCTGGCCGGGGCAGGGCACCCGCTTCACCATGCTGCTGCCGCGCGAGGCGCCGGCCATGCAGCCGGCAGCCGCGGTGGAAGCGGCGTTGACCTGACGGGCGCCGGTCAGGCGTGGTGGAGCTCGTGGAGCTGGAGATGCTTGGGCCGGCGGCCGCGGCGCTTGGGCGCGGCGAAATCGGCCAGCGCACCGTTTTCCCCGCGCAGTTCGGCGTGCAGTTCCTGCACGCAGCGTTGCAGCAGTTCCTTCTCGCGCTGGTCCTCGCGATCGGTGATCTCCAGACAGCTCAGCTTGATCTCCACGAGGTCGATCAGCGTCTCGGTGCAACGGCGTGACAGGGTCATGGCATCCTCCACAGCGATGGGGCGCGGCGACGGGCTGCGGTGACGGTCTCCGGTGGAGCTGGCCGATGGGATCGGACCTGCGCGATCGAGCTGTACGTCACCTGGACTTTTTGCGTCTCATGGCGGGATCATAACGGACGGCCATTAAAAAGTACCTAAAATTTGATACAGATTTGTCCCACTCTTTCTATTTTCGAGAAAAGCGAATTTCCATCTCCGTAAGCGTTGACAAGGGCATGGCCGCCCCGCTAGAACCCTCCCCACGCCAGCGACGCCCCACGGGGTTGCCGCACTGGCTGGAGGGGTGGCCGAGTGGCTGAAGGCAACGGTTTGCTAAACCGTCATAGGGTTTAAAGCCCTATCGTGGGTTCGAATCCCATCCCCTCCGCCATCAGATTTCGCTAGAGCGTTGATTTTGCAGTAAAATCCGCTCTAGCTTTTAACTTTCCCGCACAGAATATCCCAAAGCCTCAGGCAGCAACGGGGCGGCTTTCTACGGACGGTTACGGAGATGCGCCTTACGGCCTGCCTGTACCGACGGCGCCGTCAATCCGGCCGGGGGACCGGTCTCTGCTGAAGTTGCCGCTCTGCGCGTCGTCCCGAACGGCCCGGATGCTGGGGAAGCGCTGCCGGCGAAGACGAAGGCCGGCGGTTCGCTGCCGTCTTCCCCCTCAAAGAAAAAGGGTGCCGAACAGGCACCCTTAGTCGAGGGAGATTGCCTGACGCGCCGTCAGACATGCCCATGATCCCGCACCCACCTTTCTGTTTCATCGCCAGCCCGATGGGACAAACCCTATGGCCGTCCGCGCCGCGGTCCGGCACAACCGCTCGGCCGCGGCCATGAGGGTCTGGAGGTGGGACGCCGGTTTGACCGGAACGGCACCGTCGGCTAAGCTTCGTCACGCGTTCGACGGGGGAAATCCATGGTCGATCTGATGGAAGCCCTCTGGGACATTCTGCTTGGGAACCGGCTGCTCAGGTGGTTCTTCATCGGCCTTCTGATCGGCTTGATCCTGATCGGCTGCATGATCTGGTCCGGTTCCGATATCGAGGCCGCAGACGCCCTGATGGGGATCGTGGCCAGCGGTTTCCTTGTGCTCGCACTGCGCCTCATGCTCTGGTTCTTCAACCACTGAAGTTCCGTCTGCTTCCGCTCAAGCGCATGGAGGCGCGGGATTCTCCCGTCCGAATTCCCGAAACGCGCGATATTCGCCCGAACCGCTCCTACGCCTCGTCGTACCCCGGCTCCCGCGTCTGGCCTTCGCGGTCATCGGCTTGCCCGGGGCCCGGCCGATGCGCCGCATCGCCATCGGGGCGCTTCTTCGGAACCTGCCGGTTGACGGCGTCGGGCACCGGCTGATCTTCGGTTGGCTTGTCGCTCATGATGGTTGCTCCGGTCGAATGCGATCCCACTTCAACAGCCTCGCTCCGATTTCGTCCCCGGCGGCCCGCCGGATTCGCGTTTGAAACGCCGCGGCGAGGGGGGCTATCGGGCGGCATCGCCTTCGGCCGCAGGCAGGCTCTTCCGTTCCAGGTCACGGATCTCGGGGAGCAGGGAGGGCGGAGGCGGCCGGCATCCGCAGGCTTGGGAGTGCGCCAGATGCCATTCGACCCGCTGCCGGCGGGTCGCCTTCGGCGGCATGGGGTGGGCCTCGTGCCAGATCCTGTTCATCGCATTTTCCATGACGGGCGGTTTTGCATGATCGCAGCCATGATAAGCCGGCGGCGGCGATGGCCCGATGTCCATCATGCCGCACACCGCTGCCGGTATGCTCAAGGTCTTCCGCAATCGGGCAAAAACAGAACGGCTCCCGATGGTGTCCCATCGGGAGCCGTTGCCTTGCCCCGGTTCCTGCGAAGGCTCAAACCGCTTCGACGAGGCCCATCCGTTCGGCGCGCTCGGTCAGGTTGGCGCGGATCCGGTCCAGCGCGGCCAGCGGAATGTCGATCTTCGCGCAGGGCTCCTGGACGCGCGGATCGTCGCCCGGATACAGCGCCTCGTATTCGGCGGCATTGTCGTAGGCCTGCCGGTTGTCCGCCTCGAAATAGGTTTCCACCGGAAGCCCCTCGGCGAACATGCCGTCATGGCTGTCGAGTTCGATGTGGAAATACTCGATCTCCTCCATCTCATCGACCTGACGGATCGACGACCCGTTGATCAGCAGCCGGGCCGACACGCCATAGGCGCCGATCAGCAGCGCGTGGGCAGGCGACAGGTACAGGTCGCGGGCCGGCAGGCCCGGCGCGATGGCGTCCCGCATGATCCGGACCGGCAGATGGACCTGACGGAGCTGTTCGGTATCCAGGGACGAGCCGGCGAGGACACGGCGACCGATCCAGCGAATGGGACGGAATTCACCCGTGGTCGAAGACTTGACGAGATCGCCGATCTTCAGGCTTTCCACGGCGACGTCTCCAAAAACGGAGCGAACATAGGTGCCGCGCAGGACGCAGGTCGGGATAGGTGCGGGAGCCATCTCAATAATCCTTGTTCAGTGACCTGTGTTTACTTCGCCACGGCGGCGTTCTTCTTTTTTATTTGCCATTGACGCGAAGTATTTCGGGAATGATAAGCCACTGTTTTGGAATTGAAATGACCGGTTTGTTCAAAATTCCTTCTAGTTGTGATGACTTGCGACGTTTATCAAACTTTAGATTGCAAAGGCGGCCCGGGGCTCCTGTCGGCAGGCTGTGCGGCCTCCATCCATGCGAGGAGGGCTGGTGGAGCATGCCGGGCCGACCAACCCCGTCCATCCGCGGATGCTCGCAAAGGCGCTGTGCCGTTTTTCGCGGCGGATGGCGGGGGCCGATGGCGGGGCCGATGACGGGGCCGGAGCGGTGCAGGTAAATCCGGCCGGGCGTCAGTCCGCCAGGCGGGTGGTCAGGCGCGGGGTTGCGGTGCTGGCGGCGATGTAGCGCGCCCGCATCGGCTTCAGGATGAACAGGGCCAGGAAGGCGGCCAGCGCGTTGACGATGGCGACGCTGTAGAAGACGGTCTGCCAGCTGCCGGTCGCCGCCACCATCAGGTTGCCCAGCGGCACCAGCAGCGCCGCCGTTCCCTTGGCGGTGTAGAGCATCCCGGCGTTGGTCGCGGCGAAGCGCGAGCCGAAGGTGTCGGCGCAGCAGGCCGGGAACAGGCTGAAGATCTCGCCCCAGGCGAAGAACACCAGGCCGGTCAGGATGACGAAGGCGACCGGATCGGCGCCATAGGCGCTGAGCGCCATCACCCCGACCGCCTCGATGGTGAAGGCGATGAACATGGTGTTCTCGCGGCCGATATGGTCCGACACCCAGCCGAAGAAGGGGCGGGTGATGCCGTTCATCACCCGGTCGATCGACAGGGCGAAGGTCAGCGCCGGCAGGGTCAGGCCCAGCAGGCTGACCGGCGCGTCGACGAGGCCCATGTCGGCGGCGATGGGGCCGAGCTGCGCCGTGACCATCAGGCCGCCGGCTGCGACCATGGTGAACATGGCGTACATGACCCAGAAGACCGGGGTGCGCAGCATCTCCTGCGGGGCGAAGTGGCGGCGCTCGGCGACCGCGGCCGTGGTCCGGCCATGGCCGGGCTTGGGCGGGTCGGCCAGGAACCAGGCCAGCACCAGGATGACCAGGCCCTGGCCCAGGCCGAAGACCAGGAAGGTCCGTTCGAAGCCGGAGATCTCGATCATGGTGGCGATCGGCACGACGGTCAGCGCGGAGCCGGCGCCGAATCCGGCGGCGGTCAGGCCGGCGGCGAGGCCGCGGCGGTCGGGGAACCATTTCAGCGCGTTGCCGACGCAGGTGCCATAGACGCCGCCGGCGCCGATGCCGCCGATCACCGCGGCGAGATACAGCAGCGCCAGCGAATCCGCCACCGCGTTCAGCGCCCAGGACAGGGCGCACAGCGCGCCGCCGACCAGCACGACGATGCGCGGGCCGAAGCGGTCGACGAACCAGCCCTCGACCGGCACCAGCCAGGTTTCGGTGACGATGAAGATGGTGAAGGCGACCTGGATCGCGGTGCGACCCCAACCATGCTTGTCGTCGATCGGTTCGACGAACAGGGTCCAGCCATATTGCAGGTTTGCGATCATCGACATGCAAACGATGCCGATGGCCAACTGCATCCAGCGCCCGCCCCAGGGTGCGACCCGGGCCGTGTTGCCGTGCGTCTCACGCACCATGTCCTTCCTCCCGATTTCACCCGACATCTTCTGTTCGGACGTCCGGACCCTTTGCCTTGCTTGACGGTGCTGTTCTTCGGATCCGGAAAAAGGCCATGGGCGGGGCTTCGGTATGGCCGGCAGATGGTGGTTGGCATGCCAAATGCCCACACCCGCAGCCACGATCATCAGTTTCGCTGACTATGTCAATACGAAGCATTTTCAGCCGCGACGAATCGTGCCCGTCCTGTCCATTCGAATCCCGCCGATTTCCGCAGGATGGAAAAGATGGGCCCTGGCCACTGGCCGAACGTGGCGGGGCTTGCGATGATGGCCTGCCGGAATGGGAGGCCCCGATCCATGATTCTTGCCACGCCGCCGCTGCTGGCCGTCACCGACCGCCATGCGGCCGCCCTGCCGTTGCCGGAGCTGGCGGAGCGGTTGTTCGCGTCGGGGCTGCGCTGGCTGTCGTTGCGCGACAAGGACTTGCCCGATGCCGACCGTCTGGCGCTCGCCCGTGCGCTGGCGCTGCGCGCCCGGCCCTGGGGGGCCCGCGTCACCCTGCATGGCGACCCGGCGCTGGCGCGGGAGGCGGGGGTGGACGGGGTGCATCTGGGGGCCGATGGCGATCCGGCCGCCGCCCGCGCTTTGCTGGGGCCGCGGGCGCTGGTCGGGCAGTCACTCCACGACTCGGGACGCGGGGAGGCGCTGGAGCGGGCGCGCGGGCAGGTGGATTACGTCACCCTCTCGCCGGTCTTCCCGTCGACCAGCAAGCCCGGCTACGGGCCGTGCCTGGGTGCGGCTGGCTTGCGGCGCTGGACGGATCGCGGCGTTCCGGTGCTCGGGCTCGGCGGAATCGACAGGCCGGACGCGGTCGCCGCCTGCCTTGCGGCCGGAGCGGCGGGCGTGGCGGTGATGGGGCTGGCGATGCGCGGCCCGCAGGCGCTGGCGCCGCTGCTCGCCGTGCTGGTGGGGGAGAGCGCGGCGGCTCCGTGCGATGCCGGGCCGCAGGCGTGATCGGGGGCCGCCCCCCTGGACATTTCAGCGCCTTGCATGCATCTGGTATGTAGGATACGTAAAAGGCCGTGCGCCTCCATCCGGCGCCTGACCGGGTGCGCCGCCCAGGCTGGACAGACATCCGGCTGGCAGCACATCTGTCCGGCAAGACATCCGGCGAGTAGACACAAGGACATCGACTCCATGACCGTTCCCGCTCTCAACGTCCAGCCCCTCGACACCGGAACGACCTTCCGCAGTCAGGTCTATCATGCGCTGAAGCAGGCGATCACGGAGATGGACATCTATGACCACGACCGCGAGATCAGGCTGGACGAACGCCAGCTCAGCGACAAGCTCGGCGTCAGCCGCACCCCGATCCGCGAGGCGCTGACCCTGCTGGAGCAGGAGGGTTTCATCCGCCTGCAGCCGCGCCGCGGCATCTTCGTCGTCCGCAAGACCAAGACCGAGGTCATCGAGATGATCCAGGTCTGGGCGGCGCTGGAGAGCATGGCGGCACGCATGGCGGCCGAACACGCCCCGGCGGCGGAGATCCACAAGCTGTGGGACCTGTTCGGCAGCTTCGAGCAGCGCAGCCCGAAGGACCATGTCAGCGAATATTCCGACGCCAACATCGCCTTCCACAAGAGCATCATCCAGCTGAGCGGGTCGAAGCTGATCCAGGACGTCACCGACAACCTGTTCATCCACATGCGGGCGATCCGCAAGCTGACCATCGGCCAGGAGGACCGGGCCGAACGCTCCATCCACGACCACCGCGCCATCATCAAGGCGCTGGAGGCCCGCGACGCCGACCTCGCCGAACGGCTGGTGCGCGAGCACACGATGGGGCTGGCCGCCCATGTCGAGAAGCATTGCGACTTTTTGGAATAAGGGACCCGGAATGAGGGGGCGGGGGCTGCCACTCCCGCACCCGCCATTCCAACCGCGCCGTCCTCAGGCCGGCACCGTCTCCCGCACCGCCGGAGCCTTCGCCTTCGGCACGTCGTCGCCGTCGATGGTCACCACGCGCAGCGCATTGGTGTTGCCGGGCGTGCCGAAGGGAACGCCGGCGGTGACGACCAGCGGCTGGCCGGACCGGCCGATGCCGGCATCCGCGGCGGCGGCCAGGGCGCGGCCGACCATCTCGGCGAAATCCGCCACGTCGTCGGTCCACACCGAATGGACGCCCCAGGCCAGCGACAGCCGCCGCGCGGTCTCCCGCGTCGCGCTGAGGCCGAGGATCGGCACGCATGGCCGCTCGCGCGAGGCGCGCAGCGTGGTCGAGCCGGTGGTGGTGTAGGTGACGATGCCGGCGGCGCTGATCGTCTCCGCCACCTGGCGGGCCGCCGCGGTCAGGGCGTCGGGGGCGGTCGCCTCGGGGCTGGGATGGTCGGCATCCATGATCCGGCGATAGAGCGGGTCGCGCTCCACCCGGCGGACGATGCGGTCCATCATCGCCACCGCTTCCACCGGGTAGCGGCCCGACGCGGATTCGGCCGACAGCATGACCGCATCCGCCCCGTCATAGACGGCGTTGGCGACGTCGGAGGCCTCGGCGCGGGTCGGGGTCGGCTCCGACACCATCGATTCCAGCATCTGGGTGGCGACGATCACCGGCTTGCCCATGGCGCGGCTGAGCCGGATCATCTTCTTCTGCAGCCCCGGCACATCCTCCGGCGGCAGCTCCACGCCGAGATCGCCGCGGGCGACCATCACCGCGTCCGACAGCTCGATGATCCGCTCCAGCGTCGGCAGCGCCGCCGGCTTCTCGATCTTGGTCATCACATGGGCACGGCCGCCAATCAGCGCGCGCGCCTCCAGGATGTCCTCCGGCCGCTGGACGAAGCTGAGGCCGATCCAGTCGACCCCGAGATCCAGCCCGAAGGCGAGGTCGCTGCGGTCCTTCTCCGACAGGGCGCTCAAGGCCAGGGCGGCGCCGGGGACGTTGACGCCCTTGCGGTCGGACAGGGTGCCGCCGGCCACCACCTCGGTCTCGGCGAAGCCGGGGCCGCAATCGAGCACGCGCAGGCGGATGCGGCCGTCGTTCAGCAGCAGGTCGAGTCCCGGTTCCAGGCTGGCGAACACCTCCTCATGGGGCAGGCAGACGCGGCGGCCGTCGCCGGGGCTGCGGTCGAGATCCAGCCGGAACCGGTCGCCCATCGCCAGATCGACCGGCCCGGACCCGAAGGTCCCGACCCGCAGCTTCGGACCCTGGAGGTCGAGCAGGACGCCGATCGGCCGTCCCAGCCGGTCCTCCGCGGCGCGGATGCGGGCATAGCGCTCGGCATGTTCGGCCTGGGTGCCGTGGCTGGCGTTCAGGCGGAACACGTTGACGCCGGCCTCGGCCAGCGCCGTGATCTGGCTTTCCGACGAGCTGGCTGGACCCAGGGTGGCGACGATCTTGGTGCTGCGGTGAAACGGCATGGCGACAGCCTTCCTCCGCCCGGCCCTAGCGCGAAAAAAGGGCGCAAGGGGCGGGACTGGCGAACGATGAGGTGCGGATCGGGGTTTTGTGCTGGTGATGGCCGGATGCTGGAAGGGATGCGCCGGACGGTCAAACGCCGGCCGCCTCCTATTCCGCATCGTGAGAGCGGTTCCCCGTGCCGCGCATGGACAGCCGCAACGCCGGTCGGCGACACTGGGGCATGGCTGAAACACCCCCCGATGCCCCCGCTCCGCCCCATCCGGCCGCCACGCTGATCCTGCTGCGCGACGGGGTGGACGGGCTGGAACTGCTCACGATCGAGCGCCATGCCGGCCTGCGCTTCGCCCCCGGCGCCACCGTGTTCCCCGGCGGCCGGCTGGAGGCGGCCGACCATGATCCGGCCTGGCGGGCCTCCTGGCCGACTGCGGAGCCTGCTGTGGGGCCGCCCGCCGACCTGCCCCACCGTGTCGCCGCCATCCGGGAATGCCTGGAGGAATGCGGGATCCTGCTGGCGCAGGAGAGAACCGGCCCTGCCGGCCCTCCCGGCCCGTCCGCGGTGGCGGCCTTGCGCGCGGCCTTGGCGGCGGGGGAGGGGTTCGGGACGGCCCTGGCGGCGGCCGGGTTCGTCCCGGCGCTCGACCGCATGGCGGCGCTGGCGCGCTGGATGACGCCGGAGACGCTGCCGCGCCGCTTCGACACGCTGTTCTTCCTCGCTCCCGCACCGCCGGGGCAGGAGCCGCTCTGCGACGGCGGCGAGGCGGTCGCCGCGCAGTGGGCCTCGCCGCGCCGCCTGCTGGCGGAGGCGGCGGCCGGGCGGCGCCGGCTGGTCTTCGCCACGCGGATGACGCTGCTGCGGCTGGCGGGCTGTGCCGACGTTGCCGACGCGATGGCCTGCGCCGCCGCCGGGCCGCAGCCGCCGCCCCCGATTCTGCCGGTGCCGGTGGACACGCCGGCCGGGCCGGTGTTCCGGATTCCCGCCGGCTGCGGCTTTTCGCCACTGGAGACGCCGGCCGAAAATGTTAGGCTCGGGTAAGAATAGGTAAGTTGGAACCGGTTTCCGCGATGTGAAAATTGCGCAATGGTGCTATTGTGCGATGCGGTGCGCGCAACCAAGCTTCCGTCCGACGCTCACGGACGGGCGGAGGCTCGGGGGATCGCGGACATGGATATCGGGTTCATCGGGGGTAGCGGGGGCGGAGATGTGGCCGAAGCGATCATGGACAGGCTGCGGGAAGCGGGGCACCGGCTCCAGCGCCATGGCGATGTCCGTCGCATCGATGTCCATCACGGCCATTCCGTCCGGGCATCGGTCGGGGAGTGCGACGTCATCATGCTGATGCTGCCCGATGCCCATGCCGTCGAAGCGGCGCTGTTTTCCGACGGGGGCCTCGCCGCGACCCTGCCGCCGGGACGGCTGCTGATCGACCTGTCGCACCTGTCCCCCGCCGACGCTGCGCTCAACGCTGCGCGCGTCGCCGGGCGGGGCGGGCTGCTGGTCGATGCGCCGGTTTCCGGCGCCGGGAAACCGGTCCCGGGTCCTGCCGGGAATTCTTCCGTGGATCTTTCCGTGGATCTGGGCGGCGATGCCGCCGCCTGTGCCCGGGCGGAACCGCTGCTGCGCCTGTTCGCTGCCAGGGTCGAGCGGGCCGGCGGGCCGGGCGAGGGGCAGCGTGCGCGCCTGACCCGCGGGGCGGAGCGCGACGCCGACGATCCGGACGGGCTGCACCGGCTGTTGCGCCTGATGGCTTTCGACGAGCCGGCCAGAAGCAGGGCGAGCGCAGGATGACGATGCCGATGACACCTCATATCGTCCCGCCTTGCCGCACATCGGTCCGGGCCGTCGAAATTCCGCCCGGCGCGATTGTCGCCTTCGGCCCCGGCCTCGTCCATGGCTCCGTCGACGTGGAGCGGCTGGGCAACAAGGGGGCGCGGCTGGTCGAGATGGCCGGGCTCGGCATTCCGGTGCCGCCGGGCTTCGTCATCGCCGCCGAGGCCGGGCGCGGGCTGGATGCGGACTCCCAACGTCCCGACCGGCTGCCCGACCGGCTGCCCGACCAACTTCCCGCTTGGCTGGCCGACCGCATCGACGGCGCCGTGGCGGACCTGGAGCGCCGGGCCGGCGCGGGCTTCGGTGTCGCCGACCGGCCGCTTCTTCTGTCGGTCCGCTCGGGCGCGGCGGTGTCGATGCCCGGCATGATGGACAGCATCCTGAATCTCGGCCTGAACGACCGGACGGTGATCGGGCTGGCGGCGGGGTCGGGCGACGCCCGCTTCGCCCACGACTGCTACCGCCGGCTGGTCCAATCCTTCGGCAGCGTGGTGATGGGGGTGCCGGGGCACCGTTTCGAGACCCTGCTCGACGACCTCAAGGAGGAGCGGGGATACCGGCGCGATGCCGAGATGACGGCGGAGGATTGGCAGGCGCTGCTGCCGCGCTACCTGCATCTGGTCGAGACGCGCTGCGGCCGGCCCTTCCCGCAGGATCCGGCGGAGCAGCTGCGCGCCGCGGTGGCCGCGGTCTTCCGGTCCTGGATGAACCCGCGGGCGGTGGCGTTCCGCGGCCTGCACGGCATCCCCGAGGATCTGGGGACGGCGGTGACGGTGCAGGCGATGGTGTTCGGCAACCGCGGGCCGGACTCCGGCACCGGCGTGCTGTTCACCCGCGACCCGTCCACCGGTGCGCCCGGCCTGTGCGGCGAGTTCCTGGCCGACGCCCAGGGCGAGGACGTGGTGTCGGGCACCCGCGACCCCGACCCGCTGGCCGCCGGACAGGACCGGCCTGAACAGTCGATGGAGCGCCGCCTGCCCGGAGCCTTCGCCGAGCTGTCGGCGGTGGCGGCGCGGCTGGAGCGGGCCTTCGCCGACATGCAGGACATCGAGTTCACCGTGGAGTCCGGCCGCCTGTTCATCCTGCAATCGCGCAGCGGCAAGCGCACGCCCGAGGCCTCCGTCCGGATCGCCGTCGACATGGCGGAGGAGGGGATCGTCACGCGGGCCGAGGCGGTGCGCCGCGTCGATCCGCAGGCGCTGGACGGGCTGCTGCGCCCGATGCTGGCGCCGGACGCGCTGGCCGGCGATCCCGCCAGCATCCTCGCCCGCGGCCTGCCGGCCTCGCCGGGTGCGGCGACCGGCCGGGCCGCCTTCACGTCGGAGGATGCCATACGGCTGTCCCGCGGCGGCGTTCCGGTGGTGCTGTGCCGGCCGGAAACCTCGCCGGAGGACATCCACGGCATGCATGCGGCGGTCGGCATCGTCACCGCGCGCGGCGGTTTCACCAGCCATGCCGCCACGGTGGCGCGCGGCATGGGCCTGCCCTGCGTCTGCGGCGCCCGCACCCTGCGCATCGATCCGGAGCAGGGGCTGATGACCGCCGGCGCCGTCACGGTCCGCACCGGCGACCTGCTGACCATCGACGGCGGCAACGGTGTCGTCGTGCTGGGCGCCGCCGCCCTGCAGCGGCCGGAGCCGGACGGCGCGGTCGCCCTGCTGCTGGAGTGGATGCGGGAGTTGGGGGTTGGGCTGGCTGCGGATTGAGGGGGGCGGTTCGAAGGCCGGCGGATCGAGGGCCGGCGGATCGAGGGCAGGGTAGGATCAGGCCGCCGTCAGCGCCCGCAGATGGGCGGCGCAGCCCTCGGCCAGACCGGTCGCGTCATAACCGCCTTCGAGCGCCGAAACCACCCGTCCACCGCAGACGCGGTCGGCGAGATCGACCAGCTTGCGGGTCACCCACTCGAAATCCTCGGTGGTCAGGCCGAGCTGGGCCAACGGGTCGCGCTTGTGGGCGTCGAAGCCGGCCGAGATCAGCAGCAACTCCGGCTGGAAGGCCTCCAGCGCCGGAAGGATCGCGCGCTCCATCGCCTGGCGGAATTCGACGGTGCCGCTATAGGGCTCCAGCGGCAGGTTCAGGATGTTGTTGTCCACCCCGCGCTCCCACGAATTGCCGGTGCCGGGATAGAGTGGAGACTGGTGGGTCGAGGCGAAGAACAGGTTGGGATCGTCGGCGAACATCGCCTGGGTGCCGTTGCCGTGATGGACGTCGAAATCGACCACCGCCACCCGCGTCAGCCCGTGGATCCTGCGGGCATGCTCCGCCCCGACGGCGATGTTGTTGAAGATGCAGAATCCCATGGCGCGGGCCGGTTCGGCATGGTGGCCGCAGGGGCGCACGGCGCAGAAGGCGTTGGTCGCCTCGCCGGCCAGCACGGCGTCGACCGCGGCGCAGACCGAGCCGGCGGCGCGCAGGATCGCGCCCCGCGATCCCGGTGATAGCAGCGTGTCGCCATCCAGCCGGCGATAGCCGTCGTCCGGCACCGCCGCCAGCACCGCCTCGACATACTGGCGGTCATGGACGCGGGACAGCTGCTCGACATCGGCCTCGGGGGCGGAGCGGCGCTCCAGGTCGCGGAACTCCGGCCGGTCGAGCACCTGCCACACCACCGCCAGCCGTTCCGGCGCTTCCGGATGGCCGGGGCCGGTGTCGTGGGCGAAGCAATCGTGATGGGTGAAGATCAGGGTGGTCACGGTTCGCATTTCCCATGGAAAGGCACCGCCGGGCCGCGGGCGGGAGCCCGGGCCATGGCGGCGTTGCTTCGGGGCGGTTGCTTCGGGGCGTCGTTCAGTGGGCGTAGGCGGCCGGCGGCTCGGCGGTGGCGGCGACCGCTCCTTCCAGCTCGCGCAATTGCAGGCGGGTGAAGTCGCGGGCGCTGACGACGCCGACCAGATGGCCGTCCTCCAGCACCGGCAGATGGCGGATATGGTGCTGGTCCATCAGGTGCAGGGCGTGCTGCAGGCTGTCGGACGGGGCGCAGGTCACCGGCTGGCGGGTCATCAGCTGCGACACCGGCATCGACAGCAGCGGGGCGCCGCGCTCCAGCAGGGCATGGACGATGTCGCGCTCGGACAGCACGCCGGCCAGCGTGTTGCCTTCGGTGCGGCAGACGTCCTTGACGATCAGGGCGCTGATGTTCTCCGCCTTCATCAACCGGATGGCGTCCGCCACCGTCGCGCTCGTCCGCACCGCGACGACGCGGGAGTCCTTGGTGCGCAGGATATGTTCGACCTTCATGGCGTGTCTCCTGATCGGCTGGCAGCTGGATGGCTGGGATGGCGGAGCGCCCGGCGGGGAGCCACGCTATAAATATGGTATACCAAATACAGTACGCCAATCAAACAATTTCTGCGGCCCTGTTCCCTGCTTCAGATCGTCATGGACCGCATCGGGCCGGGCGCTGTTGCTTTCCGCAGGGACTGACGCTCCACCTCCCAGGCAATCCAGGGTGGAGGAAATGATTGGAGTAGCGGTATGTTCGTTACGCATATATTTTCATGCCGGGCATGCAGTAGGCGCATATCGGGCATCTTGTACCTTGTATACCAAAAACCTTGATCTCCATGCTGCGCCGCGTCATAACAGATCCGTCGGGCTGAAACCGACCAACCAATAAAGCACCCCACCCCGAGTCACCGGAGCGACGACCATGTTGGAAATGCTGATCCTGGCGCTTGTGCTGTCCGTCTTCGGCGGCACCGTCCACCACATCCTGTCGATGCAGGTCGCCAATGCGGGCAAGACGTCGCAGCGCGATTTCTCCTCCGCGCCGCTGCGCCTCGCCAACCCGTCGGAAACCGACCTGAAGGACCAGGAGGACGAGCTTCCGCCCGGCCCGGCCTGGGCCAGCTTCCCGCGCGCCTTCTGATCGCGCCGGTCCGGTTTCGCGATCGTTGCTTTGCGAAGAGACGGCCCCTTGAGGCCGTCTTTTTCGTTTGTGCCTTTGCCGCCGGGGCGGGCGCCGCCGGTCAGGCGAGCGGCAGCACCAGCTGGAAGCTTTTGATGGTCATCCGCTTGCGGTGATAGAAGCGGTGCGCCTCGCCGCGCTGGATGCCGGAGATGATCTCCATCTGGGCGCAGCCACGCTCGCGCGCCTCGCTGGCCAGCCAGTCGAACAGCTTGTCGCCCAGCCCGTACGAGCGCTTGGCGGCGCTGGTCACCAGATCCTCGACATACATATAGCGGCCGCGCGACAGCGTCTCGTGCACGCGGAAGCCGCCGCAGCCGGCGATCTCGCCGTCCAGCCGCAGCAGGGCGAGGTTGTAGCCGTCGTCCATCTGCCGCCGGATCTGCGCGCGGTAGGCGTCCGCGTCGGTCATGTGGGTCCGCAGCTCCTTCATGACCGGGTAACTGGCGGCGATATCGGCATCGTCACGCGCCACGGCGATCTCGATGGTCTGCTGCTGGTCCATGGCGGTCGACTCCTTAATCAATATGGGTTCTGCCGGGAAGGGCCTGGGCATCGGCGGGCCGTAGCCCCGCCTGCCTCCCCCTGTCTCCTGCACTGGCATACCATATGCCAATGATGCGCCCGGCCAGAAGCGGCCCATCGGCGCTTTCCGCGTGCCGGAAATCCAAAACGCAGGATTGGCCCGGTCCGCTGCCCGAATGCAGCCTGCGGAAACAGTTCGCCTCATCCACTAATCGCTTGTCAGGCGTTCGGCATCTGGTATACCATATTGATAATTCCAGACCGAACCCAGGACCGCATCGGTCTGGCGGGGGGTGAAAAACCCGCCCCCGAAATCCGTGGAATGCCCCGGGGCCGCATCCCCGCCGCATGACCACCGACAGCACAAAAGAACCGCATCACATCACCGAAGCATCAAAGAAAACGCTCAAGCATCAAAACAGAAGCGACGCCCGAATCGGCAGAGAACCGCTTCCTAGGAGGAGATAGAAGATGCAGCATATGAATTCGGGGACGCCGAGCGCACCGCTCGGCGGCCGCTGGATGCAGTTGGTCATCGGCGTCATCTGCATGTCGATGATCGCCAACCTGCAGTATGGTTGGACACTGTTCGTCAACCCCATCGAAGAGAAGTATCACTGGGGGCGTGCCGCCATTCAGGTCGCCTTCACCATCTTCGTCGTGACCGAAACCTGGCTGGTCCCCGTCGAAGGCTGGTTCGTCGACAAGTTCGGTCCCCGTATCGTCGTCCTGATCGGCGGCATCCTGTGCGCCCTGGCCTGGGTCATCAATTCGTTCGCCGACTCCCTGGCGCTGCTCTATCTCGGTGCGGCTGTCGGCGGCATCGGCGCCGGCGGCGTCTATGGCACCTGCGTCGGCAACGCGCTGAAATGGTTCCCCGACCGCCGCGGCCTCGCCGCCGGCCTGACCGCCGCCGGCTTCGGCGCCGGCTCCGCGCTGACCGTCGTGCCGATCGCCAACATGATCCAGACCTCCGGCTTCGAGCAGACCTTCCTGGTGTTCGGCCTGGGCCAGGGCCTGATCGTCTTCGCGCTGGCCTGGTTCCTGAAGGAGCCGCATCCCGACCTGCTGCCGAAGACCAAGTCCAACATCGCGCAGAGCCGCCGCAGCTACACCCCGCAGGAGACGCTGAAGTCGCCGGTCTTCTGGGTGATGTACCTGATGTTCGTCATGGTCGCCGCCGGCGGCCTGATGGCCACCGCCCAGCTCGGCCCGATCGCCAAGGACTTCCATCTCGACGGCATGCCGGTCAGCATCATGGGCCTGACCCTGCCGGCGCTGACCTTCGCGCTCACCATCGACCGCGTGCTGAACGGCGTGACCCGTCCCTTCTTCGGCTGGGTGTCCGACCATATCGGCCGCGAGAACACCATGTTCATCGCCTTCGCCATCGAAGCCGTCGGCATCCTGGCGCTGAACCAGTGGGGCCATCACCCGGTCGCCTTCGTCGTCCTGACCGGTCTGGTGTTCTTCGCCTGGGGCGAGATCTACAGCCTGTTCCCGTCCTGCTGCGCCGACAGCTTCGGGTCGAAGTTCGCCACGACCAACGCCGGCCTGCTCTATACCGCCAAGGGCACGGCCTCGCTGGTGGTTCCCTTCGCCAACGTGATCGTGGCGTCGACCGGCAGCTGGCAGACGGTGTTCTTCTTCGCCGCCGCGGTCAACGCCATCGCCGCCTTCATGGCCATCTTCGTCCTGAAGCCGATGCGGGCCCGGCAGATCGCCGAGGACAGGCAGCAGCCGGTCGGCAAGCTGGTGACCGAGGGCGCCGACTGACGGGACTGGAGCGTCCCGGTGAACCGGGGGGCGAACCGGGACGCTCCATGACCTTGCGGCCTTGCGGCCTTGACCTTGCGGCCTTGCGGAAGGCCGCCTTGAAAGTGGCGATCGTCCGATCGCCGAGAGACGAAACAAACCGGCATCGGGACCGCTGCAAGGCCCCGCTGTCGGTTTGTTGCGTTTTGGGAGCGAAACCACCGGAACCGCATCGGTGGCGCCGTCTCCGCAGAGCCCGCTTCAAAGGCTGATATTCTGTATACAGAATACGAACCGGTCCGTCAACACGCATCGAAAGGGCCGAAGCGAAAGGGCTGACCCTGTGCGTCCTTGCGAAGGGCGCATGATCCGGACGGGCACCCGGACGGCGCGCATTCTCAGCGGTTTCCCCCACATTCCGCATTGACATACGGTATGTGGTATACCAAACTCCACGCACAGTTTGCGCGACAGACTGTTGGATGCCGCTGCAAAGCGACCGGGCCGCCGATGGATGCGGCCGGTTTGGACAGGCTGGCACCGTCCAGCCCCAGGGCATCCGAAAAGCGAAATCGGGGGAGAGGGGAATCCGGCATGAAGATCTGCATCTACGGATCCGGGGCCATCGGCGGGTATCTCGGCGTTCGCCTGCACCAGGCGGGGGCCGAGGTGAGCCTGTTGGCACGCGGCGCGCATCTGGCGGCGATGCGCGAAAACGGTGTCACCTTGCTGATGGGGGATGAGAGGACCGTCGTCCACCCCCGCTGTACCGACAACCCGGCCGAACTCGGCCCGCAGGATTACGTGATCGTCGCCCTGAAGGCCCACTCCGTCCCCGGCGTCGTCCCCGCGATGCAGCCGCTGCTGGGTGACGATACCGCCGTCGTCACCGCCGTGAACGGCATTCCCTATTGGTACTTCCACGGCACCGGCGGCGCCTTCGACGGGCGCACGCTGGAGACGGTCGATCCGGGCGCGGTGCAGTGGAACGGGCTCGGTCCCCAGCGCGCCATCGGCTGCGTCGTCTATCCCGCGACCGAGGTGGTCGAGCCCGGCGTCATCCAGCATGTCTACGGCGACAAGTTCTCGCTCGGCGAGCCCGACGGCTCGACGTCGGAGCGCGTGGTCGCGCTGTCCAAGGCGATGGAGGCCGGCGGCCTGCGCGCGCCGGTGCTGGACCGCATCCGCGACGAGATCTGGCTGAAGCTGTGGGGCAACCTGTGCTTCAACCCGATCAGCGCGTTGACCCACGGCACGCTCGAGGTCATCTGCGGCGATGCCGAAACCCGCGCCGTCGCCAAGGCGATGATGCTGGAGGCCAAGGAGATCGGCGACCGGCTGGGCGTGCATTTCCGCGTCGACGTGGAACGCCGCATCAACGGCGCCGCCGCGGTGGGCGCGCACAAGACCTCCATGCTGCAGGATCTGGAGCGCGGCCGGCCGATGGAGATCGACCCGCTGCTGTCGGTCGTCCAGGAGATGGGCCGCATGGTGGGGGCGCCGACGCCGACCATCGACGTGGTGCTGGCCCTGGTCAAGCAGCGCGGCGAAACCGCCGGCTGCTACAGCCGGCCGCAGCCGGCCCCGCAGCGGGCCCCGGAAGTGGCCGCCGCGCACTAGGCGACAGGCGGCCGGCATTGCGAAGGACGCTGCCGGCCGCCGTGACGCCGCATCGAATTGGGGGGAGGAGCGTCATGAAGGTCGAAGACATTCTCCGGAAGAAGGGGACGCGCATCGGCATGGTGCGCGTCAATGAAACCGTCGCCACCGCGCTGCGCCTGATGAAGGCGGAGAACACCGGGGCGCTGGTCGTCAAGGACGTCTGCCGTACCGAAGGCAATACGGTGGTCGGCGTCGTTTCCGAACGCGACGTGGTGCGTGCGCTGGTCGACCGCGGGGCGGCCATCCTCGAACAGCCGGTGTCGGCGCTGATGACGCGCGACCCCTATTGCTGCAGCCCGTCGGACCCGGTGCGCCATGTGCTGAGCCTGATGGATGAGCATGGCATCCGCCATGTCCCGGTCCTGGAAGGCGCGACCCTGGTCGGCGTCGTCAGCGTCCGCGACCTGATCCGCCGCCAGCTGGAGGAGATGACCGCCGCCGCGCCGGTGCCGGCGGCGGTCGCCGCCGCCGACAGCGCCGCCGCCGACAGCTGGGACTATCCGGTCGTCGCCAACCAGTGAGCGGCCGCCCGCCCAGTTGCCCATGGCAAGCGGGCGGCCCTTGCCGGCCGCCGTGGGCTGTCTCGTGGCTGGCCTTTGAAAGCAATCGACATGAAGATCGCGATCCCCAGGGAGCGCCGCGCGGGCGAGCGCCGCGTCGCCGCGTCTCCCGAAACCGTCAAGAAACTCAAGGGCCTCGGACTGGACGTGGTGGTTGAGAGCGGGGCCGGGCTCGGCTCCAGCATCACCGACGCCGCGTTCGAGGCGGCGGGCGCCGCCATCGCCGCCGATGCCGCCTCGGCGCTCGCCGATGCCGACATCGTGCTGAAGGTGCAGCGGCCGCTCATCGCTGCCGAGGGCGGCGAGGACGAGCTGGCGCTGGTCCGCAAAGGCGCGCTGCTGTTCGCCATCCTCAATCCCTACAACAGCCGCGACCATGTGAAGGCCTATGCCGATGCCGGCGTGAACGCCTTCGCCATGGAGTTCATGCCGCGCATCACCCGCGCCCAGGTGATGGATGTGCTGTCCTCCCAGGCCAACCTCGCCGGCTACAAGGCCGTCGTCGATGCGGCCAGCGAGTATGGCCGCGCCTTCCCGATGATGATGACCGCGGCCGGCACCGTGCCGCCGGCCCGCGCCTTCATCATGGGCGTCGGCGTCGCCGGGCTGCAGGCCATCGCCACCGCCAAGCGCCTCGGCGCCATCGTCTCGGCCACCGACGTGCGCCCGGCGGTGAAGGAGCAGGTGCAGTCGCTGGGCGGCAGCTTCGTCGCGGTCGAGAACGACGAGTTCAAACAGGCCGAGACCGCCGGCGGCTACGCCAAGGAGATGTCCGACGACTACAAGCGCCAGCAGGCGGCCTTGGTCGCCGAGCACATCAAGAAGCAGGACATCGTCATCGCCACGGCGCTGATCCCCGGCCGCAAGGCGCCGATCCTGGTGACGGCGGAGCATGTGGCGTCGATGAAGCCCGGCTCGGTCCTGATCGATCTCGCGGTCGAGCAGGGCGGCAACGTCGAGGGGTCGACGCTGGGCGAGGTGGTGACCACGGCCAACGGCGTGAAGATCGTCGGCCATGCCAACTATGCCAGCCGCATCGCCGAGAGCGCGTCGCTGCTGTACGCCAAGAACCTGCTGGCGCTGCTGACGTCGCTGCACGGCAAGGAGACGGGCGTGGCCGTCAACTGGGACGACGAGATCGTCAAGGCCATCGCGCTGACCCGCGACGGCGCCGTCGTGCATCCTGCCTTCGCGGACGCCCGCGAAGTGCAACCCGCGTGAGGAGGCGGATCCCATGGAACACCCGGATCCCGCAAGCAACATCGCCGCCTTTCGTCAAACCTTGGCATCGCTGACCGATCAGGTCGACGCGCTGGCCGTGCAGGTCGCGCAGCTGTCGCCGGTTCCCGTCGCCGACGTCGCCGGAGCCGCCGGCCATGGCAGCTTCTTCGTCACCGGCCTGACCGTGCTCGTGCTGGCCTGCTTCGTCGGCTATTACGTCGTCTGGCGCGTCACCCCGGCCCTGCATTCGCCGCTGATGGCCGTCACCAATGCGGTGTCGTCGGTCATCATCGTCGGCGCCCTGGTCGCCGCCGGCCCGGCCGGTTTCGGCTTTTCCAAGGTCCTGGGCTTCCTCGCCGTCATCCTGGCGTCCGTCAACATCTTCGGCGGCTTCCTGGTGACCCAGCGCATGCTCTCCATGTTCAAGAAGAAGGGCAAGTAAGACCATGGAAACCTTGTCGGCCCTTCTCTATCTGGTCGCCTCGATCTGCTTCATCATGGCGCTGCGCGGGCTTTCCAGCCCGGAAACCTCGCGCCAGGGCAACATCTACGGCATGGTCGGCATGACCGTCGCCATCCTGACCACGCTGGCCTCTCCCATCGTCCAGTCCTATTGGATGATCGTGCTCGGCATCGCCATCGGCGGCGCCATCGGCTATGTCGTCGCCAAGAAGATCGAGATGACGGCGCTGCCCCAGCTGGTCGCCGCCTTCCATTCGCTGGTCGGCCTCGCCGCCGTCTTCGTCGCGCTGGCCGCCTTCTATTCGCCGGAGGCCTACGGCATCGGCCTGCGCGGCGCCATCGCCAAGGGCTCGCTGATCGAGATGGCGCTCGGCACCGCGGTCGGCGCCATCACCTTCACCGGCTCCATCGTCGCCTTCGCCAAGCTCCAGGGGCTCGTCACCGGCAAGCCGCTGGTCTTCCCGATGCAGCATCCGCTGAACGCGGCGCTCGGCGTGCTGACCGTCATCCTGATCGGCTGGCTGGTGCAGTCGAACGCCGATGCGGCCATGTGGCTGATCGTGGCGGTTTCCCTGGCGCTGGGCTTCCTGCTGATCCTCCCCATCGGCGGGGCGGACATGCCGGTGGTCATCTCGATGCTGAACAGCTATTCGGGCTGGGCGGCCTGCGGCATCGGCTTCACGCTTCAGAACAACCTGCTGATCATCACCGGCGCGCTGGTCGGTTCTTCGGGCGCGATCCTGTCCTACATCATGTGCAAGGGCATGAACCGCTCGATCTTCAACGTCATCCTCGGCGGCTTCGGCGGCGAGGCGGCAGGGGCTGCCGCCGGGGCCGGGGCCGGTCCGCAAGGCTCGGTCAAGGCCGGCTCGGCCGAGGATGCCGCCTACATCATGAAGAACGCGCAGTCGGTGATCGTGGTGCCCGGCTACGGCATGGCGGTGGCCCAGGCCCAGCATGCGTTGCGCGAGATGGCCGACGCGCTGAAGCATGAGGGCGTCGACGTGAAATACGCCATCCATCCGGTGGCTGGCCGCATGCCCGGCCACATGAACGTGCTGCTGGCCGAGGCCAACGTTCCCTATGACGAGGTGTTCGAACTGGAGGACATCAACCGCGACTTCGGCACGGCGGACGTCGCCTTCGTCATCGGCGCCAACGACGTGACCAACCCGGCGGCCAAGACCGACCCGTCGAGCGCCATCTACGGCATGCCGATCCTCGACGTGGAGCGGGCCAAGACGGTGTTCTTCATCAAGCGCGGCATGGCGGCGGGCTATGCCGGCGTGGAGAACGAGCTGTTCTTCCGGCCCAACACCATGATGCTGTTCGGCGACGCCAAGAAGGTCACCGAAGAGGTGGTGAAGGCGATGGAAGCGTAGAGGCTGCTCAATGGACAAGCGCGCCGCTCCGATGGGGCGGTGCGCTTTTGTTTTTGGGACAGTGTCGGCTTCGATGCCCCCTCCCTAACCCTCCCCTGCGAAGCGGGGGAGGTTAGGAGGGGGCATCGAAGCCGGCGCTATCCCCTCACCAGATCGTCAAGCCGGAACCCCGCGATCCTGTAGATCTCCTCCAGCGCCCGGCCGAACTCCACCTCCGGCCCGTTGGCCACGCGCTCGCGCATTGCCGCCAGGATCTCCTGCTTGCTGCTGAAGCGGACCGCCATGATGAAGGGGAAGCCGAAACGCTCGCGATAGGCGCGGTTCAGGTCGCGCTGCTCCTGCGCCTCCGCGTCGGTCAGCCCGTCGAGCCCGGCCTTCGCCTGTTCGGTCTGGGAGAAGGCGGTCAGGGTGGCCGGGCGGCTGGCGCGGTCGGCGAGGTCGGGGTGCGAGAGGATCAGGGCGCGCTGCCGCTCCGTCCCGGCATCGCGCACGATGCCGGTCATCGCCGCGCGCAATGCTGTGGCATCGGCGAAGGGGCGCCGCTCCCAGGCGGCTTCCGCCACCCAGGGGCTTTCCTCGAACACCGCGCCCAGCGCGGCGACGAAGGCGGCGCGGTCCATGCGGTTCAAATCGTCCAGACTGTAGGGCATCTGCGCTCTCACTTCGCGGCGTAGGGGTGTTCGGCGATCCAGTGGCGGGCGATGTCGAGCCGGGTCGCCACCCATGCCTTGTCATGGCCCTGCACGTAATCGAGGAAGCGGGCGAGCGCCGCGGCGCGGCCGGGACGGCCGACCAGACGGCAATGCAGCCCGACGGACATCATCTTCGGCACCGTCTCCCCCTCGGCATGGAGCGTGTCGAAGCTGTCCTTCAGATAGGCGAAGAACTGGTCGCCGCTGTTGAAGCCCTGGTTGGTGGCGAAGCGCATGTCGTTGGCGTCGAGCGTGTAGGGCACGATCAGCTGCGGCCGGCCATGGCTGTCGTCCCAATAGGGCAAATCGTCCGCATAGGAATCGGCGTTGTAGACGAAGCCGCCCTCCTCCGCGACCAGCCGCCAGGTATTCGGGCTGCAGCGCCCGAGATACCAGCCAAGCGGCCGCTCGCCGGTCACGCGGGTGTGGACCTCGATGGCGCGCAGCATGTGCTCGCGCTCGACCTCCGCCGGCAGGTGCTGGTAGTCGATCCAGCGCCAGCCATGGGTCGCGATCTCCCACCCGGCGGCCTTCATCGCGGCGACGATGTCCGGGTTGCGCTCCAGCGCCATGGCGACGCCATAGACGGTGACCGGCAGATTGCGTTCGGTGAACAGGCGGTGCAGCCGCCAGAATCCGGCGCGCGAGCCGTATTCGTAGATCGACTCCATGTTCATGTGGCGGGCGCCGGGGATCGGCTGGGCGCCGACGATCTCCGACAGGAAGGCCTCCGACGCGGCATCGCCATGGAGGACGCAATTCTCGCCGCCCTCCTCGTAATTGATGACGAACTGCACCGCCACACGGGCGCCGCCCGGCCAGTTGGCCTGCGGCGGCGTCGCGCCATAGCCGATCATGTCGCGGGGATATGCGGTGTCGGTCATCGTCGTCTCGCCCTTTTGCGCTGCGGTCGAAGCGGAGACTACGCTAAGCCATTGGCGGCAGGGGGTTCAATCGGCCGATTGGGCGCAGGGCTGAAGACAGTTTCCGGATTTCGGTGGGTGGGCAGGGGCGGGTGGTTGGGCTTAAGGTTGCGGTTCGAAGATGAGTTGCTGCGCGTGCCCCCTCCCCATCCCTCCCCCTCTTCGAGGGAGAGGGGGTTGGACGCTTGTCGGCGTGGCCGTAGCGACAGACGGCGGCAGTTCCCTCTCCCGCGGAGCGGGGGAGGGTTAGGGAGGGGGCACCCGCCGCGACCACCCGAAATCAAGGAGACCGCACACCCATGGGCCGCCTGACCACCCACGTCCTCGACATCGCCGCCGGGCGCCCGGCGCCGGGCCTGCGCATCCGCCTGACCAGCCTCGACAGCGGCGCCGTGCTGGGCGAGTTCACCACCAACGCCGACGGCCGGCTCGACGCCCCGGCGCTCCAGGGCAACGCCTTCCAGCCCGGCCGCTACGAGCTGCTGTTCATGGCCGGCGAGTATTTCCGCCGCACCGGGACCATTTCCGGCGACGGCCCCGACTTCATCGACGAGGTGCCGCTGCGCTTCGGCGTCAAGGACGCGTCCCAGCATTACCATGTGCCGCTGCTGGTCTCGCCCTGGGCCTATTCGACCTACCGCGGCAGCTGACCTCTTCCCCCTTCGCGCCGCTTTCCAGTCTGTGGAAAAGGCAACCCGTTGATTTGCCGAAGCCGCCGTCCAGGCGCTTAGCTGTCCTCACGAACAATCGCGTTTGGTGAGGAGTCGAGCGATGGCGAGAATGACGGCGGCGGAAGCGGCGGTGCGGGTGCTGGAGCGGGAGGGCATCGACGTCTGCTTCGGCGTCCCCGGCGCCGCGATCAACCCCTTCTACGCGGCGATGCAGCGGCGCGGCACCATGCGCCATGTGCTGGCCCGCCATGTCGAGGGCGCCTCGCACATGGCCGAGGGCTACACCAGGGCGAAGGCCGGCAACATCGGCGTGTGCATCGGCACCTCCGGCCCGGCCGGCACCGACATGATCACCGGCCTCTATTCGGCGATCGCCGATTCCATCCCGATCCTGTGCATCACCGGCCAGGCGCCGCGCGCCCGCCTGCACAAGGAGGATTTCCAGGCGATCAACATCGCCGACATAGCCAAGCCGGTCGCCAAATGGGCAGTGACCGTGCTGGAGCCGGCCCAGGTGCCCTACGTCTTCCAGCAGGCCTTCCACCTGATGCGCAGCGGCCGGCCCGGCCCGGTGCTGATCGACCTGCCGATCGACGTCCAGATGGCCGAGATCGAGTTCGACGACGAGGCGTATGAGCCGCTGCCCGCCTACAAGCCGGCCGCCACCCGCCAGCAGGTCGAGAAGGCGCTGGCGATGTTCGCGGCGGCGGAACGGCCGCTGGTGGTGGCCGGCGGCGGCATCGTCAACGCCGACGCGTCGGACAAGCTGGTCGAATTCGCCGAGCTGCTGGGCGTGCCGGTGATCCCGACCCTGATGGGCTGGGGCACCATCCCCGACGACCATCCGCTGATGGCAGGCATGGTGGGGCTGCAGACCGCCCACCGCTACGGCAACGCGACGATGCTGAAGTCCGACTTCGTGCTCGGCATCGGCAACCGCTGGGCCAACCGCCACACCGGCTCGGTCGAGGTCTACACCAAGGGCCGCAAGTTCGTGCATGTCGACATCGAGCCGACCCAGATCGGCCGGGTGTTCATGCCGGATCTCGGCATCGTGTCGGATGCCGGTGCCGCGCTCGACCTGTTCATCGAGGTCGCGCGCGAGTGGAAGGCGGAGGGCCGCTTCAAGGATCTGGGCGGCTGGGTCAAGGACTGCCAGGGCCGCAAGCGGTCGATGCACCGCCGCAGCGACTTCGACCAGGTGCCGATGAAGCCGCAGCGCGTCTATCAGGAGATGAACAGCGCCTTCGGCCAGGACACCACCTACGTCACCACCATCGGCCTGTCGCAGATCGCCGGGGCGCAGTTCCTGCACGTCTACAAGCCGCGCCACTGGATCAACTGCGGCCAGGCCGGCCCGCTCGGCTGGACCCTGCCGGCGGCGCTCGGCGTCCGGGTCGCCGATCCCAAGCGGCGCATCGTTGCGCTGTCCGGCGACTACGACTTCCAGTTCATGATCGAGGAGCTGGCGGTCGGCGCCCAGCACAAGCTGCCCTACATCCATGTGCTGGTGAACAATGCCTATCTCGGCCTGATCCGGCAGGCGCAGCGCGCCTTCCAGATGGATTTCCAGGTCCAGCTGTCCTTCGAGAACATCAACGCGCCGGAGATCGGCGTCTATGGCGTCGACCATGTCGCGGTGGCGCAGGGGCTGGGTTGCAAGGCGATCCGCGTCACCGAGCCCGACCGCATCCAGGAGGCCTTCGTCCAGGCCCAGGCCTGGATGGACGAGTATCAGGTTCCGGTCGTCGTCGAGCTGGTGCTGGAGCGGGTGACCAACATTTCCATGGGCGCCGACATCGACAACGTCACCGAGTTCGAGGAGACGCTGGACCTGCCGGTCGAGGAGAGCGAGACCGTCCTGGTCTGACGATCCGGTCTTCGGATGGAAAAGGCGCGCCCGGCGGCGCGCCTTTCCTGTTTTCAGGCGAACGCGAAGCAGCCGCCACCGCCGCCGCCACCGCCGCCGCCACCGCTGCTGTTCAGCGGATAGCCGATGGCGGCCAGGCTCTCCGCCGAAAAGACCTCGGCCGGGTCGATGGCGTTCAGCGTCACAGAGGCCGGGATGCCGTAGATATCGGCGTCGAAATTCACCGGGCCTTCGCGGAAGCGACCAAACCTGGCGCTTGCCTGTCCGCCCTCCACCGGAATGAAGGTCGCCTCGTCATCCAGGTTCAGGTCGCCGATCAACTGGCCGGCCGGGTCGTCCAGATAGATTTGGGCCCTGACCCAGAGCTCCTGACCGTTCGCCGGGTCGGTCGTGGTGCCGGGGGCGATGACGGCGAGGAAGTCCTCCGGGGTGAGCGGCGGTGGCGGATCGTCCACGAACTCGCGATAGAGGGTGCCGTCGCCGACCACCAGCGTCGTCCCGTCGGTGGGCAGGACGGTGGCCTGGACGACATGCTCGATCTCGGTGTCGCCGACCTGGGCCGACAGCAGGAACTGGTTGGGCTGGTCGTCGAAATAGCGGCGGTAGGTGGTACCGTCGGTGGAGACCACCGGCTCGTCGAACGTCATGGCGAGCGTGATGCGGAACGGGTCGCCGACCTGCACCTCCTCATCGAGGAAGGGGGCCGGGAAGTCGACGACGCCCTGGACGTCGACGACGTACAGCCCCTCATAGGCATCGCCTCCGCCACCGCCTCCTTCTCCGCCTCCATGTCCACCCCCGCCTCCGTTGCCGTGGTGACCGTGCCCCCGGCCATGACGGTCTTCATGGCCATGGCGGTCTTCATGCCCATGGCCATTCCAGCGCGGGCCGAATCGATCCTGTCCGAACATGCTGCCCTCCCATTTGAACGTCTTCATTGTCCAAGGCCACGGGCTGCGCGACCTTTCGTTGATCATAGCGCCGGAACGGGCCGGCGGCCGGGCGGGCATCCGTACATATCTCCGGCCGGATCGCCGGATGGGGGAGTTTTTGCGCTGCAACGCTGCGAACGGGAGTGGCAAATTCCCAGCATCGGGCAAGGCGTGCTAGCGTCGGGCCCGACCCGTAACCCACCGGTCCGGCAGGGAGTCTCCGAAAAGCATGGCGTTGCTCGAGAACATGCGCATCTTCGTCCGCGTCGTCGAGCTGGGCAGCCTGTCGGCCGCCGGACGGAACCTGCGCATGTCGCCGGCCATGGTCAGCCACCGCATCCAGCAGCTGGAAGCCCATCTCGGCGTGCGGTTGCTGAACCGCACGACGCGGCAGCTGCAGGCGACCGAGACCGGCATGGAGTTCTACCACAGCTGCCTTGAGGTGCTGGAGGCGGTGGAGCGGGCGCACAGCAGCATCGCCGCCGGCTCCGGCGTGCCGTCGGGCAGCGTGCGGGTGACGGCGCCGCTGGGCTTCGGCCGGCGCATCCTGGCGCCGCTGGTGCCGGATTTCTGCACCGCCCATCCGCTGGTGGAGGTGCGGCTGCGCCTGTCCGACCATCTGCTCGACCTGCTGCGCGAGGCGGTGGATGTCGCGGTGCGGATGGCGGCGCTGAAGGATTCCAGCTTCGTCGTCCGCAAGATCGCCGACATGCGCCGGGTGCTGGTGGCGGCTCCGTCCTATCTCTCGGAGCGCGGCCGGCCGGACAAGCCGGCCGACCTGTCCGGGCACAATTGCCTGCTGCTGCGCTTTCCCGGCACCCAGCAATATCAATGGAGCGTGCTGGACGGCGGCGAGCCGGTGAAGCTGCCGGTGTCCGGGCGCTTCGACGCCGATGACGGCGACGTGCTGACCGGCTGGGCGCTGGACGGGCGCGGCATCGTCATGAAGCCGCTGTGGGAGGTGGCGGAGCATCTGGCGAGCGGTGCGCTGGTGCCGGTGCTGCCGGATTTCCCGCCGGAGCCGGTGACGCTGGCGGTGCTCTACCCGCACCGGGCGCTGGTGCCGGCCAAGGTAAAGGCCTTCGCCGACCATATGGTGCCCAGGATTCGCGCGGCGCTGAACGAGATTTCGCCGGAAGCGATGCTTTGAACAAGCAGACATCCTAAGGGAAAGCCCCGACTACAGCGGCGTCGATTGTCCGTACCATAATCCGCCGGAAAGGTTGGGAAGCTCCATGCTGACCATGGCGATCCAATCTTTCCGATTTCTCGTCGTTTCTTTCCCGGTTTGCGAAAGAAACGGACAGGCAGGCAAGGCCTGCCGGGAAATGCGCGACGCGGACGGTCGCCAAGGGACGGGGAGACGCCACATGTTTCTATTCACGACCAACAGCCGCCATGAGAAGGCAAGGCTGGACGCTTTGGACCGGTCGCAGGCGGTGATCGAGTTCACGCTGGACGGGCTGGTGGTCGACGCGAACCGGAATTTCCTCGACGCGATGGGCTACAGCCTGGCGGAGATCAAGGGCCGGCCGCACAGCCTGTTCGTCGATCCCGAACAGGCGATCAGCACCGGATACCGGCAGTTCTGGAACGAGCTGCGGGCCGGCCGCTTCCAGACGGGGGAATTCCGGCGGATCGCCAAGGACGGGAAGGAGGTGTGGATCCGGGCCACCTACAATCCGATCCTGGGATTCGACGGCCGTCCGCAGGGGGTCGTGAAGTTCGCCAGCGTCATCACCGAGGAAAAGCTGAAATCCGCCGATGCGGAAGGCAAGCTCGCCGCGATCGGCCGGTCGCAGGCGATGATCGAGTTCGCGCTGGACGGCACGGTCCTGAGCGCCAACGATAACTTCCTGAGCCTGATGGGCTACCGGCTGGAGGAAATCCGGAACCGCCATCACCGGATCTTCGTCGATCAGGCGGAGGCGGCGAAGCCAGACTATGCCGCCTTCTGGGACGGGCTGCGCCGCGGCGAGTTCCGCAGCGCCCAGTTCAGGCGCCAGACCAAGGACGGGCGCGAGGTGTGGATCCAGGCGACCTACGCCCCGATCCTCGATCCCGCCGGCCGGCCCTGGAAGATCGTGAAGTTCGCCAGCGACATCACCGGACAGCACGACCGCGACGCCGATTTCCGCAGCCAGATCGAAGCGATCGGCCGGTCCCAGGCGGTCATCCAGTTCAAGACAGACGGCACAATCCTGGACGCCAACGTCAATTTCCTGAAGGCGATGCAGTACGACCTGGACGAGGTCGTCGGCCGGAACCACAGCATGTTCGTTTTCCCGGAATACCGCGAAACGCAGGAATACCGCGACTTCTGGGACATCCTGCGCAGCGGGCGCTTCCACACCTCGCTCTACCGGCGCCGGGCCAAGGACGGGTCCGACGTCTGGATCAATGCCAGCTACAATCCGGTGCTTGCCGACGACGGCCAGGTCCTGAAGGTCGTCAAGTTCGCGACCAACGTCACCCCGATGATCAAGGCCCGGCTGGAAGCCATCCGCTTTTCCAAGGAGACGGTGCAGCAGGTCACGGCGGTTGCGGAGGCCATCGAACAGATGTGCGGCTCGGCCGGCCAGATTTCGGCGGACATCCTCAAATCCCGTGACGTGGTCGACGACATCGACCGCCGCACCGGCGAAGCCGACGCCGCCACCGCCCGGCTGAACGATGCCGCCGCCGCCATGGACGGCGTGGCGAAATTCATCGACTCGATCGCCTCGCAGATCAAGCTGCTGGCGTTGAACGCCACCATCGAGGCGGCCCGTGCCGGCGAGGCGGGGCGCGGCTTCGCCGTGGTGGCGACGGAGGTGAAGTCGCTCGCCGAGCAGACGAGCTCGGCCACCGAGCGGATCGCCGTCGAGATCCAGTCGATGCAGGAGGTGGTGCGTCAGGTTGTCGGGAGCCTGGGCGGGATCGCGCAGTCGGTCGAAAGCGTCAAGGAAACGGTCCATGGCGTGACCCACAGCGCGGAGGAGCAGAAGGCGCTCACCGGCGGCGTGGTGTCCGGCATGCGTCAGGCCCGGAGCAACGTCGAGGCGATCAACCACAATCTGGAAGACATGCTGATCAAGGCGCGCTGATCGAGGCGCGCTGATCGAGGCCCGGCGATGAAGGCCTGGCGATGAAGACAGGGCGATCCGCGGGCGGCCGGCGGCCGGCCCGCCGGCATCCCATCAAATTCCGCGCGCCCGGACCAGCAGCACCCGCGCCTCCTCCGCCGCCTTGGTCAGGCGGGGCAGGAACTGCAGCTCCATCTCCGGGCAGGTGACGCGGGCGGCCTGGGCGCTGACGTTCATCGACGCGACCACGCCGCCGGCGGCGGTGCGGATCGGCACCGCGATGGACCGCAGGCCAAGCTCCAGCTCCTGGTCGACCAGCGAGAAACCGCGCTCGCGCACCCGCTCCAGCTCGCGTTTCAGGGCGTCGGCGGCGGTGATGGTGCGCTCGGTATAGGGTCTCAGCGGCACCCGCGCCAGATAGGCGTCCAGTTCGGCCTCGGGCAGCGCCGCCAGCAGGACCCGGCCCATCGACGTGCAGTAGGCGGGCAGCCGGCTGCCGACATTCAGCCCGACCGACATGATCCGCTTGGTCGCCGCACGGGCGATATAGACCAGTTCGTCCTCGTCCAGCACCGCGGCGGAACAGGATTCCTGCACGGCGCCGCTGACCTGCTCGATCAGCGGGTCGAGGATCGTCGCCAGCGGCGCCGACGACAGGAAGGAATAGCCCAGCGCCAGGATCTTCGGCTTCAGATAGAAGCTGCGGCCGTCCGACCCGGCATAGCCCAGCTGCATCAGCGTCAGCAGGCAGCGCCGCGCCGCCGCCCGCGGCAGGCCGGTGGTCTTGGCGATGTCGGCGATGGTCAGGTTCGGCTCGCGCTCGGTGAAGGCGCGAATCACCGACAGGCCGCGGGCCAGCGAGGTCATGAAATTCGGATCGGACGCCTCTTCCGCCGCCCCGCCTGCCGTCACGGCGGTTGCTGCGACGGTTGCTGCTGCGGCGGCGGGCGTCGTCCTGGTGCCGGCTTCGGCCATGCGCGGGCTCCTTCCCGGTGAACGGTCGTTTGACCGTCAAAATAGGGCGATTATCGCTCATTGACCAGATGAATCGAACGAGAGCCCGCTCAACTCCGTCTGCGACAGAAATAGTTTGGAGTTCCCGCAATTGGTCTTGCGGGCGTCTGGCATCTGGTATACCGTATCGATAATTCAAAAACGACGCGCCACTCACAACGAAGGGCACGGGCGATCATCGGAACGCTCGCACAAGCAACGCTCACGACAACAAGCGGCGCCGCCGGCGTCGGCGCGCAAAGGGTCGGAACCGTGATGAACCGAGAAAGATTCAGTGTGGAACCCCTCGAGCAGGGGATGAGCTTCAAGGCGAAGGCCTACCAGGCGTTGCGACAGGCGATCACGCAGATGAACATCTACGGCCAGAGCAGCGAAATCAGGTTGGACGAACGCCGTCTGTGCGAAGCGTTGGGTGTCAGCCGCACCCCGGTGCGTGAGGCGATGGCGCTGCTGGAACAGGAGGGGTTCATCCGCTCCCAACCGCGGCGCGGGATCTTCGTGGTGCGCAAGACGAAGGCCGAACTGGTGGAGATGATCACGGTGTGTGCCGCCCTGGAAGGCATGGCGGCCCGCCTGTTCGTCGAGAACGCCACCACCGACAAGCTGGAACTCCTGCACGCCGCGTTCGACAAATACACCAAGGCCGAACTGGCGGAGCATGTCGCCGAATATTCGGACGCCAACATCGTCTTCCATCAGAGCATCGTCCAGGCTTCGGGGTCCACCCTGATCTCGGACCTGACCGACCGCTTCTTCATCCATATGCGTGCGATCCGCCGCGCGACGATGGGCATCGGCGACCGTGCCGACCAGTCCATCCACGAGCATCGGGACATCATCGAGGCGCTGGCCGCCCGCGATGCCGATCTCGCGGAACGCCGCGTGCGCGAACACACGCTCGGTCTCGCACAGTACGTGGAACGGCATTGCGCCTTCCTCGACTAACCGATCTTGAACCTTTTTGGAGCCTCGGGGAGGAGTCACCCATATGTCTACTGCGGCTGCAACGATCACTAAGAACCAGGCCACGGAAGCATCTGTTGTCGAAGACGCGCCGGCGCTGACCGACGGCTTCCAGCTCGTCATCGACGCGCTCAAGCTCAACGACATCGAGAACCTGTATGTCGTCCCCGGTATTCCGATCTCCGACCTGCTGCGCATGGCGCAGGCCGAGGGCATGCGGGTCGTCTCGTTCCGCCACGAACAGAATGCCGGCAATGCCGCCGCCATCGCCGGCTTCATGACCAAGAAGCCGGGCGTCTGCATGACCGTCTCGGCGCCGGGCTTCCTGAACGGCCTGACCGCGCTTGCGAACGCCACCACCAACTGCTTCCCGATGATCCTGATCAGCGGCTCGTCGGAGCGCGAGGTCGTCGATCTCCAGCAGGGCGACTATGAGGAGATGGACCAGCTGGCCATCGCCAAGCCGCTGTGCAAGGCCGCCTTCCGCATCCTGCACGCCCAGGACATCGGCATCGGCGTGGCGCGTGCCATCCGCGCCGCGGTGTCGGGCCGTCCGGGCGGCGTCTATCTCGACCTGCCGGCCAAGCTGTTCTCGCAGGTGATGGACGCCGCCGAAGGCGCCAAGTCGCTGGTCAAGGTGGTCGATCCGACCCCGGCGCAATACCCGTCCACCGAGGCGGTGAGCCGCGCCCTCGACCTGCTGAAGGGCGCCAAGCGCCCGCTGGTCATCTTCGGCAAGGGGGCTGCCTACGCCCAGGCCGACGAGACGATCCGCTCCTTCGTCGAGAAGAGCGGCATCCCCTTCCTGCAGATGAGCATGGCCAAGGGCCTGCTGCCCGACACCCATCCGCAGTCGGCCGGCGCGGCGCGCTCGCTGGTGCTGCAGGAGGCCGACGTGGTCATGCTGGTCGGCGCGCGGCTGAACTGGCTGCTGTCGCACGGCAAGGGCAAGACCTGGGGCAAGCCCGGCTCCAAGAAATTCATCCAGGTCGACATCGAGCCGCGGGAGATGGACAGCAACGTCGAAATCCATGCCCCGCTGGTCGGCGACATCGCCTCGGTGATGGAAGTGCTGCTGAAGGGCATCGAGGGCGGGCTGACCCCGCCGACCGACTGGATGGCCACCGTCGCCGCCAAGCGTGAGCAGAACGTCGCCAAGATGGCGCCGAAGCTGATGAGCAACGCGTCGCCGATGAACTTCCACGGTGCGCTCGGCGCTCTTCGCCGGATCGTCAAGGAGCGGCCGGACGCCATGCTGGTCAATGAGGGCGCCAACACCCTCGACCTCGCCCGCGGCATCATCGACATGTACGAGCCGCGCAAGCGGCTGGACGTCGGCACCTGGGGCGTCATGGGCGTCGGCATGGGCTACGCCGTCGCCGCCGCGGTGGAGAGCGGCAAGCCGGTTCTGGCGGTGGAGGGCGACAGCGCCTTCGGCTTCTCCGGCATGGAGGTGGAGACGATCTGCCGCTACAACCTGCCGGTCTGCATCGTCATCTTCAACAACAACGGCATCTATCGCGGGACCGACGTCAACCCGACCGGCGGGGCCGACCCGTCGCCGATGGTCTTCGTCCCCGGCTCGCGCTACGACAAGATGATGGAGGCCTTCGGCGGCGTCGGCGTCCACGTCACCAACCCGGACGAGCTGTACCGCGCCGTCAGCGAGGCGATGGACAGCGGCCGTCCGACCCTGGTCAACGCCGTCATCGATCCGGCGGCCGGCACCGAAAGCGGCAACATCGGCAGCCTGAACCCGACCAGCTCGGTCCGGAAGATGCCGTCCTAAGAAAAGACGGCCCCATAAATCCAGGCCGACCATCACGACTTTGAAAAGCAGGGGGAGAGATACATGGGCAAGGCACTTCAGGGCGTGCGGATTCTCGACTTCACGCATGTGCAGTCGGGACCGACCTGCACCCAGTTGCTCGCCTGGTTCGGCGCCGACGTCATCAAGGTGGAGCGGCCGGGCGAGGGTGACATCACCCGCAGCCAGCTGCGCGACCTGCCGGACGCCGACAGCCTGTATTTCACCATGCTGAACCACAACAAGCGGTCGATCACCCTCGACACCAAGACGCCCAAGGGCAAGGAGGTGCTGGAGGCGCTGATCAGGTCCTGTGACGTGATGGTCGAAAACTTCGCCCCCGGCGTGCTCGATCGCATGGGGTTCACCTGGGAACGCATCCAGGAGCTGAACCCCGCGATGATCGTCGCGTCGGTCAAGGGCTTCGGGCCCGGGCCGTTCGAGAACTGCAAGGTGTACGAGAACGTCGCCCAATGCGCGGGCGGCGCCGCCTCGACCACCGGCTTCGACGACGGCCCGCCGATGGTCACCGGTGCCCAGATCGGCGACAGCGGCACCGGCCTGCATCTGGCGCTCGGCATCGTCACCGCGCTCTACCAGCGCAAGACGACCGGCCGGGGCCAGAAGGTGCTGGCCGCCATGCAGGACGCCGTGCTGAACCTGTGCCGCGTCAAGCTGCGCGACCAGCAGCGCCTGGCCCACGGGCCGATGAAGGAATACCCGCAATACCCCAACGGCGAGTTCGGCGACACGGTGCCGCGCGCCGGCAACGCGTCGGGCGGCGGCCAGCCGGGTTGGATCCTGAAGTGCAAGGGCTGGGAGCATGACTCCAACGCCTACATCTACTTCATCGCCCAGGCGCCGGTCTGGAAGTCGATCTGCAAGGTCATCGGCAAGGAGGAGTGGATCGCCGATCCCGACTACGCCACCCCGGCGGCCCGCCTGCCGCGGCTGATGAGCATCTTCGCGACCGTCGAGGAGTGGACCAAGACCCTGACCAAGTTCGAGGTCATGGACATCCTCAACAAGTACGACATCCCCTGCGGCCCCATCCTGTCGATGAAGGAGATCGCCGAGGACAAGTCGCTCTACGCCACCGGCACGCTGGTGGAGGTGGAGCACCCGACCCGCGGCAGCTACCTGACGGTGGGCAACCCGATCAAGCTGTCCGACAGCCCGACGGAGGTCACCCGCTCCCCCCTGCTGGGCGAGCACACCGACGAGATCCTGCGCGAGGTTCTGGGCTTCGGCGAGCGCGAGATCCTGGACATCCGCGACAGCGGCGCCGTCGGCGCCGTCGAGCGGCTGGCCGCGGAGTAGGTTCCGCTCCGATGCCCCCTCCCTAACCCTCCCCCACCCTCGGCCGGCCGAAGGCCGGTCCGATCGTGGGAGAGGGGACTGCCGCCACTCCGATGCCTACTCCCTCTCCCGCGAAGCGGGGGAGGGTCGGGGAGGGGGCCAGCACCTGACAATTCATACGCCTACGGCTTTTTGAAACACCCCCGCTTCCCCTCTCCCCGGCCGTCCCCTTCCCGGTCGCGCGAGAGCCGAAGCCCGGACTTTTAAAAATCCGCCGCCCGTCAGCCGAAGCATTCCCGGCTCCCCGCGGCCTCCAAAAGACAAATTCAGAGACGCAAACCATGAACATTCACGAATATCAGGCCAAGGATCTGCTGCGGGGGTACGGCGTCGCCGTTCCGCGCGGCGGCGTGGCCTTCACCCCGGAAGAGGCTGACTCGGTCGCCCGCGAGCTGGGCGGTCCGGTCTGGGTGGTGAAGTCGCAGATCCATGCCGGCGGCCGCGGCGCCGGCCGCTTCAAGGACAATCCGAACGGCAAGGGCGGCGTCCGCGTCGTCAAGTCGGTCGAGGAGGTCGCCTCCAACGCCGCCGAGATGCTGAACCACGTTCTCGTGACCAAGCAGACCGGCCCGGCGGGCCGCGAGGTCAAGCGCCTCTATGTCGAGGAAGGCGCCGACATCAGGCGCGAGCTGTATCTCGGCCTGCTGACCGACCGCGGCACCGGCCGCGTCACCATCATCGCCTCGACCGAAGGCGGCATGGAGATCGAGGAGGTCGCCCACAACACGCCGGAGAAGATCGTCAAGGTCGCGGTCGACCCGGCCACCGGCATCCAGGGCCACCACACCCGCAAGGTCGCCTTCGCGCTCGGCCTGGAAGGCAAGCAGGTCGCTGCCGCCGCCAAGTTCATCCAGGCCGCCTACAAGGCCTTCGTGGATCTCGACTGCGCCATCGTCGAGATCAACCCGCTGATCGTCACCGGTGCGGGCGACATCCTGGCGCTCGACGCCAAGATGAGCTTCGACGACAACGCTCTGTTCCGCCACAAGGACGTCGCGGCATTGCGCGACGAGGCCGAGGAGGACCCGGCGGAGATCGAGGCGGCGAAGCATGAGCTGAACTACGTCAAGCTCGACGGCAACATCGGCTGCATGGTCAACGGCGCCGGCCTCGCCATGGCGACGATGGACATCATCAAGCTGTACGGTGCCGAGCCGGCCAACTTCCTCGACGTCGGCGGCGGCGCCACCAAGGAGCGCGTCACCGCGGCCTTCAAGCTGATCCTGTCCGACAGCGCGGTCGAAGGCATCCTGGTCAACATCTTCGGCGGCATCATGCGCTGCGACGTGATCGCCGAGGGCGTGGTCGCCGCGGCCCGCGACGTGAAGCTGCATGTGCCGCTGGTGGTGCGGCTGGAGGGCACCAACGTGGCGCTCGGCAAGCAGATCCTGGCCGAGTCCGGCCTGCCGATCCTGTCCGCCGACAATCTGGACGACGCAGCCAGGAAGATCGTCGCCGCCGTGAAGAAGGAGGCCGCGTGACATGGCTGTTCTCGTCGACAAGAACACGAAGGTGATCTGCCAGGGCTTCACCGGAGCCCAGGGCACCTTCCACTCCGAGCAGGCCATCGCCTACGGCACCAGGATGGTCGGCGGCGTGACGCCGGGCAAGGGCGGCGCCAAGCACCTCGACCTGCCGATCTTCGACACCGTGTCGGAAGCCGTCGAGAAGACCGGCGCTAACGCGTCCGTGATCTACGTGCCGCCGCCCTTCGCGGCCGACGCGATCCTGGAGGCCATCGACGCCGGGATCCCGCTGGTGGTCTGCATCACCGAGGGCATCCCGGTGCTGGACATGGTCCGCGTCAAGCGCGCGCTCGACGGCTCCAATAAAAATGGAGTTGGCACCCGCCTGATCGGGCCGAACTGCCCCGGCATCATCACGCCGGACGAGTGCAAGATCGGCATCATGCCGGGCCACATCCACAAGCGCGGCAAGATCGGCATCGTGTCCCGCTCGGGCACGCTGACCTACGAGGCCGTCGCGCAGACCACGGCGGCCGGCCTGGGACAGACCACCTGCATCGGCATCGGCGGCGACCCGGTCAACGGCACCAACTTCGTCGACAGCCTGGAGCTGTTCGTGAAGGACCCGGAGACCGAGGGCATCATCATGATCGGCGAGATCGGCGGCGACGCCGAAGTCCGCGGCGCCGAGTTCATCAAGGCGTCGGGCACGAAGAAGCCGGTCGTCGGCTTCATCGCCGGCCGCACGGCTCCTCCGGGCCGCCGCATGGGCCATGCCGGCGCGGTGATCTCCGGCGGCAACGACACCGCCGACTTCAAGATCGACTTCATGAAGTCGGTCGGCATCGCCGTCGCCGACAGCCCGGCCAGCCTTGGTTCCACCATGCAGTCGATCTTCAAGGGTTGAGGAGAAGCCGCGGGGCCGCCGTCCGCGACGGTCCCGCGGTGCCAGCAAGCTTCTGTCACTCACGCCATCAGCCGCAACAGACAGGCGCAGGCAACGCGCCGGACCCCGAGGGAGATGGGACATGAAAGCGCAAGCCCAAACCAGCAGCATGAAGCCCAACAGCATGACCGCCAGCGGCATGAAGGCCGGCACGATGGCCCGCCGCATCATCCACGACGACCCTAGCGAGGGCGCCGCGGCGATCATCAAGACCGCGATCATCGAGACGCCGCGGGTCAAGAACGACAACGGCAAGAGCGAGGCCAAGGCCGAGCGCGGCCAGGTCGTGCAGTCGCTGTGCCGCGCGCTGAACATCCTGACGATCCTCGGCGCCAGCGACGGGCCGATGACCCTGACCGAACTGGCGGAGGCCGCGACCCTGTCGCCTTCCACCACCCACCGCCTGCTGACGACCCTGCAGTACGAGCGCTACGTCCGCTTCGACCAGAGCGCGCGCGGCTGGGTGATCGGCGTCCAGGCCTACATGACCGGCGCCAATTTCCTGAAGACCCGCAATCTGGTCGACGTCGCCCGTCCCCGCATGCGCCGCCTGATGGAGGAGAGCAGCGAGATCGTCAATCTGGCGGTCGAGGAGAATGGCGAGGCGCTGTATCTGGCCCGCGTCGGCGGCCCGCGCGCCGCGCAGGTCGCGGTGCCGCAGGCCGACCGCACGCTGCTGCACTGCTCCGCCGTCGGCAAGGCCCTGCTGGCCGGCATGACCGAGACCAAGGTGCAGACCATCGTGACCCAGCGCGGCATGCGCCAGTTCACCCGCAGCACCCTGTCGTCGCTGCCGGCGCTGTATCGCGACCTGTCGCTGGTGCGGACGCGCGGCTATGCGCTGGACCAGGAGGAGCGGGTGTCGGGCATGCGCTGCGTCGCCGCCCCGATCTTCGACGAGAATTCCCGTGTGATGGGCGCCCTGTCGCTGTCCGGCTCCAGCCGGCGCATCGAGGACGAGCGGCTGCGCGCCCTGGGCGAGATGGTCAAGCGTGCCGCCGCGGCGGTGACGCAGGAACTGGGCGGGCGCGTGCCCGTTCCCAACTGACCCGCTCCATACGGACAATGAACGCCAAGAGCTGACGGCAGGTGGTGCCCGTCGGCATTTCCTCCCTGGCGCAACTGGGCCGCGTTCCGCATGGAACGCGGCCTTTTTCTCGGCCGCGATACTGTTTCCGCGGGGTGGAAAACCTGCGATTTTCTCGGGCGTGCCGGCCGGATCGGTGCGATTGTCTGTCTCGGGAAAGGCGTTCCTTTCTCATCGGGCGGATGTGTTGTTTTGCATGTTCGCGCTTCTCTCGGAGACTGGCCGTGCTGTGTGCAGCACGGCCATTTTTTTGTTTTCCGCAGGGTGAAATCGGATCCGGCCGCGCGTTGCCGCCCGCGCTCCGGCGGCGACACAGTGCCCCCCATACCCATCGACGCAACAGGGCAGGGGAGTGTTCAGACATGGCCGAACATAGGGCCGAATCCAGAACCATGACGGCGGTCGAGGTGAGCCAGCCGGGCAAGCCGGAGGTGCTGGTCCCGGTGCGCCGCCCGGTTCCGGACCCGGCGCCGGGCGAGGTCCGCATCGCCGTCCAGGCGGCCGGGGTCAACCGCCCCGACGTGCTCCAGCGGCTCGGCAAGTACAACCCGCCGCCGGGCGTCACCGACATTCCCGGGCTGGAGGTCGCCGGCACGATCGACGCGCTGGGCGAGGGTGTGGTGGGCTGGGCGGTCGGCGATCCGGTCTGCGCCCTGCTGGCCGGCGGCGGCTATGCCGGGTTCTGCGTGGTCCCGGCCGCCCAATGCCTGCCGGTTCCCGCCGGCCTGTCGATGGCCGAGGCGGCGGCCCTGCCCGAGACCGCCTTCACCGTCTGGTCGAACGTGTTCGAGCGCGGCGCCCTCCAGCCCGGCGAGACGCTGCTGGTCCATGGCGGCACGTCGGGCATCGGCACCACGGCGATCCAGCTTGGCGTCGCCTTCGGCGCGCGTGTCTTCGCCACCGCCCGCGGCGCCGACAAATGCCGCGCCTGCGTCGAGCTGGGGGCCGAGCGCGCCATCGATTACGGCGAGGAGGATTTCGTCGCGGTGGTCAAGGAGGCGACCGGCGGTCTGGGCGTGAATGTGGTGCTCGACATCGTCGGCGGCGATTATGTGGCCCGCAGCATCGACGCGCTGGCGGTCGAGGGCCGCTATGTCTGCATCGGCTTCGTCCGCGGCGCGACGGCAACGGTGAATTTCTTCCCCGTGATGACCAAGCGGCTGGTCCTGACCGGCTCCACCCTGCGGGCGAGGCCGGTCGCCTACAAGCAGGCGGTGGCCGAGCAGCTCAAGGCCCGCGTCTGGCCGCTGATCGCCGAAGGGCGGGTCAGGCCGGTCGTCCACGAGGTCTTCCCGCTGGAACGGGCCGCCGACGCCCACCGGCTGATGGAGAGCAACCGGCATGTCGGCAAGATCGTGCTGGCGGTGGGGTGAATAGCTCCCTCTCCCGCCCCGGGAGAGGGAAGGGGCCCACGAAGTGGGAAGGGTGAGGGGCAATCCAAGGAGCCATGCGGTTCGGGATTCTCCGGTCACCCCTCACCCTCCCCACGCCTTCGGCGCGGGTCCCCTCCCTCTCCCGGGGCGGGAGAGGGCTTCCTTCCCCTCAATCCAGCATCGGCAGGCCGGTTTCGATGCGGACCAAGGCGGCCAGCAGCGGGGCGCCGATGTCGCGGCGGACGAAGTTGCTGGCCTTCTCCGCCGCGTTGATCGCCGACTGGAAGCTGCGGCGCCAGCGGTCGTCGTTGTAGAAGGTCTTCTCCGCCTTGGCCTTCTGCGCCAGCAGGCCGGGGCGGCGGCCGGCGGCGTCGTCCACCAGCTTGTTCAGGCGGTTCATCAGGTCGTTGGCGGTGGCCGGCTCGCCGCGTTTCATCGCCGCCTCGACCAGCTCGGCATAGGCTTCGCCGCGGGTGTCGATGTCGGCCACCTGCTCGGCATAGGCGACCGCCATGACCATCTCGCCGCGCTTGGCCAGCCGGCCCAGCACCGCCGGGATCGTCCAGGGATTCTCGTCCTGCACGGTGCTGAGCAGGCCGAGCGCCAGCTTCGCGTCGCCGATGTCGGCCGCCGCCACCGCCAGCTCCGGCGGACAGCAGTCGCCGCGGGTTTCCTTGAACTTCGAGAACTGCGTCTCGACCGTGTTCAGGAACAGGGTGCGGGCCTGGGCCTCCTTGCCGGCGCGCAGCAGCGTCTGGGCGACCAGCCCCAGCTCCCAGGCGCAATTGTGGCTGGAGGCATAGGATTTGGCCTCGTCGGCGAGCGCGCCGGTCAGCGCGCCGTCGCCGCGCCAGGCCGCCGCCTTGGCGATGTCGGCGAGGTTGTAGATGCGGGTCGAGCAGTCGTTGATCTGCCGCGTGATGTCGAGCGCCAGCTGGGTCTGTCCCATCAGCGACAGGGCGCGGGCGACGAACAGATCCTGGCCCGAGCTGTCGGCGGCGCCGCCGCGGCGCACCACGCTGACGAAGGGCGCCATGATCTCCCTGGCGCGGCCGCTGTCGCCCAGCTGCTGGTAGGCGACGGCCAGCGACAGCCAGTCCCAGCGCGCCGCGTTGATCGGCGTTTCCACCGGCGGCAGCATCTCGCCGACGCGGTGGAGGAAGCACAGGCTGCTCAGCGCGTCGTTGCAGACCAGCGCGCGGATGCGCGAGCGGAATTCGTAGAAGTCGAAGTCGCCGACGAACTGGTTGGTGACGAGCTGCACCGCCAGCGGGCTGTCGGGGAATTTCGTCACGATCTCGTTGAACAGCTTGTCCGCCTCCTTCAGCAGGCGGGACTCCTCGGCGGCGTCATAGGTGTTGTCGGCCTGCCGGATCAGCTGGAGCGCCTGGACGAACAGGCGGTTGGCCGGACCCGGCGTGCCGGCGGCCGGGGAATCCGCGCCCCCGCCACCATCCTGCACCGCAGCATCCGGGGCCGCAACATCCTGGGCCACCACACGCTGGACCGCGGCATCCTGCATGGCCGCGCCCTGCACGGCCCCATCCTGCGCCAGAACGGGACCGGCCGCGAGCGCCGCCGGCCCGAGCAGGGCGGCGGCCACAGCGGCACGGCGGATGAAGGCGAGGACGCGGGGAAGGGCGGAGGCCATGGCGGTCGGGTTTCAACCCTGGAGGTTTGAGAGCAGGCGGACGTAGCTGACGACGCGTTGGACGTTGGCGACCGAGCGGGCGTGCTGGAGCGTGCGATCCAGCTCTTCCTGTGAACTGGCGACGCCCATCAGATAAACAACGCCATCGACGGTATCGATGCTGTAGTTCTGGCTATGAATGGCCGCATCGAAGGTGATGCGGCTGCGGATCTGGGTCGAGATCCAGGTGTCGCGCGCGCTGTCGACGATGCTCGACCCGTTGTCGATCTGGATTTCGTTGATGACTTCCTTGACGCCCTGCGCCTGCCAGGCGAGCCGCACCGCGTCCAGCCGCATCTGCGGGTCGGCGGCGCGGCCGGTCAGCAGGACGCGGCCCTGGTCGACGGTCAGGCCGATCCGGTTGGTCATGTCGACCGAGTGCTGGAGCCACAGCGAATTGATGCGGGCGCGGATTTCGGTATCGCTGACGAAGCCGCCGAAGCCGCGTTCCTGCGTGGCGACCACCGCGGCGCCGCCGGCCGTGCCGAGCAGCAGCGGGCCGCAGCCGGCGAGCGAGGCCCCGGCGCAGGCAAGCGCGAACAGTGTCCCAAGGCGGCTCGAACCGGTCACAGCGTGCCTCCCTTCGCCTGCACGGCCAGCGCCTTGCGGATGCGGCGCGCGGCCGGAAAAAGTCACGGCGGAACGGAGTTTGCAATGGGGAAATTCGGAGCCTTCGCCAGTCATCGTCACTTTGTCCCGATGTGATGCACGGATGTTGCAGTCGCTGCGGTCGCGAAGTGATTCCGGGCGCAGCGCCTCCCGCAGTCTCGGGACAGAATCAGGCGAAAGCTGGGCTGGACAGCACGGCGGCGATCTCGCGCGCCAGCACGCGGGCGACCACCCGCCGCGCGGTTGGGTCGCGCAGGATCTCCTCGTCCTTCGGGTTGGTGAGGAAGCCGGTCTCGACCAGCACCGACGGCACGTCCGGCGCCTTCAGGACCGCGAAATTGGCCGCGCGCATCGGGTTGTCGAGCAGGCGCAGCTCCTTTCCCGCCCCCTCCACCAGCAGCTGGCGTGCGGCCAGCGAGGCATGGCGGGTGTGGCGGGCGGTCAGGTCGAGCAGGATGTCCTTGACGATCCGCCCGCCGCCCATCGTCCCCGGCTTGCCGAATCGGTCGGCCCGGTTCTCCTGCTGGGCGAGGCGCGAGGCGAAGGCGTCGGATGCCTTGTCCGACAGGATGTAGGCAGACAGGCCGCGGGCATCGGCATTGGGCGCGCTGTCGGCGTGGATCGACACGAACAGGTCGGCGCCGGCCTCGCGCGCCATGGCAACCCGGTCGTCCAGCGCCAGGAAACGGTCGTCGCGCCGCGTCAGCTTCACCGCCACGCCATTCCGCTCCGCCAGCGTCCGGGCGACGCCGCGGGCGATGTCCAGCGTCACGTCCTTCTCGAAGGTGCCGCGCGTGCCGATGGCGCCGGGATCGTTGCCGCCATGGCCGGGGTCGAGCATCACCAGCCGTGCCCGCGCCGGCGGGGCGGCGACCGGCTTGCGGTCAGGCCGCCGCTGGCCGGCGAGGGCCGTGCCGGACCCGAACGGCTGCGCCAGCGCGAGGCCGGCCGTGCCGAGCGCCGTTAACCAAAGCTTGCTCAGCCCGAGCCCAAGCAGCTGTCGTCGATCCATGGCGGAAATCACCGTACCGCAAAGTGTGGACATGCCGCGACGTCAGATCGCGGCGTCCATCTTCCTACCTCATTCATTAACCAATGCGGCTACGAAAAAGTATTGTCAAGGTCGGGCAGGTTACCAATCCTGAATATTTGTGAGCGCTTTGCCATGCAGGCAGCCTTGACCGGCCGAGGATTCGACAAATGTCATTGGTTGCTTGATGACCGATTGGAAAAGCGCTAAAATTTTAGCGATCAGCTCGGGAGGTGTCGATGTTGAGAAAAGCCTTGTTCAACATCATCCGGCAAGAGCAGCGCGAGGTCGAGGACGAGCTCGAACGCGAGGAGCAGCAGCCGAGGCCCGACGTCGGCCGGATCGTCGGCCTGAAGCAGGAGGCGACCAGCCTGCGCCGGGAGTTGGAGCATTTCAACGAAGTCTGACGGCGACGTCTGACGGCGACGTCTGACGGCGGGGTCCGACCCGTGACGGCCGGGCATCGCCACTGATTTCGCCACTGGATTGGATATGACCGGATGGTCATGCCCCCTTCTCTGCGACCGTGCGGAGGAGGGGTTTTTGTTTCAGGCTCCCGTTTTCCGGCCGGACGCCCGTCACCCGAGCTTGGCGTAGCCCCGCTCGATCACGCGCTCGGCCGCTTCGTAGACGGCCAGCATTTCCTCGTAGGCGGCCCGCAGGCGGGCCAGGTTGGCGACCGCCGTCTGGTCGGGATGGCGCGATTCCGACAGTTTCAGGCCGGCGCGGATATAGTCGGCGCGCAATTCCGCCACCCGCACGGCCATGTGCAGGAAGCTGTCCCGGTTGAGGTTGGGCAACTCGCGCCCGATGACCTCGCAATTGGCCTCCAGGATCGCGGCATCCATGTTTTCCAGGAAATGGCGGATGCGCTGGCTGCGGCTGCTGTCTGCCGCATCGGCCGTCAGCAGCTTGTCGACCTTGCCCTTGGTGTATTCGCCGATGACCTTGCCGCCGGATGCCATGGGAGCCTGCCCTGCTTTTGCCGACCGTTGCCGCTGCCGGCGATTGTCGCACCGCCGGACGGCGGACGCCAGCGCGGCGTATGGCCGCCGGGGCACCGTGCGCCGCCTGATGTCCGGACCTGCTCATGAAGCAAGTGCAACATGGCGGCGTTCGTGCTAGGGAAGCAGCCCCCTTTTCATGCTGTACGTCATGGTGGATGCGCGATGTCCGAGACCGGCTCCGACTATATCCTCACCGTTTCCTGCCCCGACACCGTCGGCATCGTCTTCGCGGTGTCCGGCTTCCTGGCGGAGCGGAGCTGCAACATCATCGACAGTGCCCAGTTCGGCGACCGCATCTCCGGCCTGTTCTTCATGCGCGTCAGCTTCAACGGCAGCGACGGCGGGCCGTCCAAGGCGCAGCTGGAGGCCGAGTTCGCCGCCCAGGTGGCGGAACGCTTCGCCATGACCTGGAAGATCCACGACGCCCGCCGCCGGCCGCGCGTGCTGATCATGGTGTCGAAGTTCGGCCATTGCCTGAACGACCTGCTGTACCGCTACCGCACCGGTTACCTGCCGATCGAAATCCCGGCCATCGTCTCCAACCACCGCGATTTCTACCAGCTCGCGGCCTGGCACAACATTCCGTTCCACCATCTGCCGGTCGGGTCCGACAACAAGGCGCAGCAGGAGGCCCGCCTGCTGGAGATCGTCGACGAGGAGCGGGTCGACCTCGTGGTGCTCGCCCGCTACATGCAGGTGCTGTCGGGTGCGCTGTGCGAGCGGATGGCCGGGCGGGTCATCAACATCCATCACAGCTTCCTGCCCAGCTTCAAGGGGGCCAAGCCCTATCACCAGGCGCATGCCCGTGGCGTCAAGCTGATCGGCGCCACCGCGCACTATGTCACCTCCAACCTCGACGAGGGGCCGATCATCGAGCAGGAGGCCGAGCGCGTCGACCATACGATGACGCCCGACGATCTGGTGGCCATCGGGCGCGACATCGAGAACATCGTGCTGGCCCGCGCCGTGCGCTACCACGTCGAGCACCGCGTGCTGCTGAACGGCAGCAAGACGGTTGTCTTCCGCTGAGGGTCTTGCGCCGAGGGTCTTCCGGCGAACCTGCCGCGCAGGAACGGATCGCGCAAGATCGGCATCGATTTGAAGCGTGACTCCGATCGCCGGACACAAGGCTGGAGTTTCGTGCGTTTCATATTGAACGCACGAACCCCCAAGCGTCTCCGGCCGGGTTTTCAGCCGGCCGGAGACGCGGCGCCGTCCCTCAATGGGGCTGCGCCGTCTCGCGGGCGTCTTCCGGCTGCGGCATGAACACCGCGCGCGTGATCGCCTGTTCGATCTGGTCGCGGGTGAAGGGCTTCGGAATCACCGGCCCCAGATGCTCCAGCCCATGCTTGGCCAGGTCGTCGGGGAAGGCGGTGACGAAGATCACCGGCAGGAAACGGCGGGCCCGCAATTCGCGCGCCACCTCCAGCCCGTTGTCGCCGTCGGCCAGGCGGATGTCCATCAGGGCCAGCGTCGGCCGGTGCTCGGCCGCCAGGGCCAGCGCCTCGTCCATCGTCGCCGCGTTGCCGCAGACGATGTGGCCCATGCCGCGCACCGTCTCAGCCAGATCATAGGCGATGATCGCATCGTCCTCGACGATCAGGATGGTGGCGGTCAGGCGGGCGCGGACACGCTCGCGGGCATGGGTCAGCCGCTCCATCGCATTTTCAGGTGCGATGCCCAGGACGGCGGCGGCATCGCCGACCGGCAGGTCCTCCAGGTTGACCAGCAGGTAGAGCCGCCGGTCGGTCTCGTCCAGCGTCATCAGCGCGGATTCCACCGGATGATAGGGGGCGACCGCGGGAGTGGCGCCTTCCTTGTCCTGAAGCTCGTTCAGATGGCGGTAGAGCGCGCCGCGCGACAGGTCGCCGTTCCGTCCGGTTTCCGCTTCTTCGGCCTCGAGATACCACTCCAGGGTGCGGGTCACCAAGGCGTCGCCACGCCCGTTCGTCCCGGTCAATGCCCGGGCGTAACGGCGCAGGTAGGGCAAATGCTGCATGAAATGACCGGTGTACTGCTCCATCTCTCTCCCCGTGCCTTTCTGCGGCGCGTGTTCCTGGCATTCCATCCGGCGAAGCCGCTCCGGGGTTCCGGATGCGGTCGCTGCGCCGGGCGGTCCCGCCGAAGGTCGCGACGTTGCCGACGCTGCTTCGATCAGCAGAGTGACGCATTCGGACCTGCAACAGTCCAAATCATATGGCGCAGGTCACGGCCCAACGGGAGTGAGCCCGAAAGATTTATTCGAGATACCGATAAAGGATTACTCTCTATGCGTGGTATGCGGGTCGACCGGACCATCCTCCGGACCGCCGAGGACCGGCCTATGACAATCCCGGCATAGGGGATGCCGGAAGGGCATTCTTAACTCTTGGGAAATACTTGCAAACCTACTCTGACATTGCCCTCCGGCCATTGGTTGTGCCGATGACTGTGCGAGGGCGAGGCGAGTGTTCCCGATCCTCATGCGCGCCGGCTATCCCCCATGCCGGCGCGCATTTTCTTGTCCGGCTTTCCGCATGACCCTCTTCCACCCGGTCGGCGGCGGCGTGCGGACGGAGGGCGGTCGGACGGGAGGCCGGCGAAGCGGCAGTGCCGGCCCGGCCGGCGAAGCGGCAGTGCCGGCCCGGCCGGCGAAGCGGCAGTTCCGGCCCGGCCGGCCAAAACGGCGGTGCCGGCCTGCCCGGCCGGCCATGTTCGGGCAAATCTGCCTCGGTGGCTGCGCCCGACCCTTGCATCGCGCTTAATCCGACGTTAAGGACATCGGCTCACGGTTGGAGCGTGTCGTCGGTCATGGAAGGCTCTGGCAGGCCCTTGCCGGTCCAACCGTCCGGGGCTGGCGCCGATTGCCGCATCGGGTCCGGGTTTGCGCATGGAAGATCAAGAGTTGGATCGGTTCCTGATGGATGGCGTCCCGCCGGATGAACTGGCCGACTATGGCCGGTGGCGGGAGCGCGTGCGCGGCACGAACATCTCCGAAAAGACTCTGCTCGCCACCGATTATCTCAATCACTTCAACGAAATCGTGATGCTGATCGAGATGATCCCGGACATGCCGGACATGCTGGAGGAATGCCGCATCTGGCAGCCCAAGAGCTATGCCGAGCATTTCCGCGACAGCGGCTTCTCCGACAAGGAGCTGGCGATCGAGGCCTATGGGCATGTGCCGTCGAAATTCCGCCGGCCTTTCGAGGACACCATCGTCCAGGCCCATCAGGTGATCGCCCACACGCTGGAGCGGATCGGAACCGACATCGACAGCGGCGACCCGGACAAGCTGCGACTGGATTGCCAGACCTCCGTCGCCATGATCCACCGCATCATCCAGGTGGCCAACGGCATCATCCACGGCACCGCCCATGTGATGGAGCAGGGCGAGATCGACCTGTATCTGCAAAACGGGCAGTAACGGGGCAGGGGTCCCCATACTTTCGTTCCAAATCGTGCGTCTTACCAACGAAAGACAGGCGTTTTCAGTCACTTGCCCCGGCAGAAATGGTGATTGATGGTGCACCAACCATTCGTTCGTTGCATGGCTCGCAGGCGCTCCCCGGCACTATAGTCGGATCATAAAAATAAGACGGAGGCGTGGTCATGCGTCCTCTGCGGGGGGAAATGGAGCATTGCCGATGAAGGGTTGCGCATTCGCGCCGGCCGATGGCATGGCCGTGTCTGAACCGCGCGTGTGGCGGCCAAATCCGCCCACCGATCACGCCGGCCCCGCTCTTCCCGTCCTGCAACGGGGGGAGGCATCGCAGCGCATGACGACAGCCGGGGCACGATCCGGACATCTGGACAGTTTCACCCGCGACCGGCTGCCGGCCCCGCCGCAGCGTCCCGACCTGATTCTCGACCGTCCCGAACTCCAGTATCCCGAACGCCTCAACGCCGTCTCCGCCCTGATCGACGGCTGGCGCGGCCGCGGCCGGGACGACAGCCCCTGCCTGATCGGCGGCGACGGGACGGTGTGGAGCTATGGCCGGATGCGCGACACCGTCGACCGCATCGCCCGCGTCCTGACCGAGGATTACGGGCTGGTCACCGGCAACCGCGTGCTGCTGCGCGGGCCGAACACCCCGATGCTGGCCGCCTGCTGGCTGGCGGTGATCAAGGCCGGCGGCGTGCTGGTGCCGACCATGCCGCTGCTGCGCGCGCCGGAGCTGGCCGACGTGCTGACGCGCGCCCGGATCGACATGGCGCTGTGCGACACCCATTTCCTCGACGACCTGGAGGAGGCGGCGCTGCCCTCGCTGCGGATCGTCGGCTTCCGCGACGGCGAGCTGGAGCATCGCATCGCCACCAAGCCAGCCGGCTTCGAGGCGGCCGACACCGCGGCCGACGACGTGGCGCTGATCGCCTTCACCTCCGGCACCACCGGCACGCCCAAGGCGGCGGCCCATCTGCACCGCCACCTGCTGGCGATCGCCGACCTGTCGCCGCGCTCGGCGCTGGGGACACGGGCGGACGACGTGTTCTGCGGCTCGCCGACCCTGGCCTTCGCCTACGGGCTGGGCGGGCTGCTGCTGTTCCCGCTGCGCATCGGCGCCTCGGTCATCCTGCTGGAGCGCGGGACCGCCGACCGGCTGCTGGAGGCGGCGGCCCGGCACAAGGCGACGGTGATGTTCACCGTGCCCACCGTCTATCGCGGCATGATCGGCCGGATGGCCGCGGATCCGGCGCTGGCCGGCGGGCTGCGCTCCCTGCGGCTGTGCGTGTCGGCCGGCGAGCCGCTGCCGCAGCAGACCTTCGAGGGCTGGCGCGACGCCACCGGGCTGGAGATCCTCGACAGCCTGGGCACCACCGAACTGCTGAACGCCGTGCTGCATGCGGTGCCCGGCGACGTCCGTCCCGGCTCCACCGGCAAGCCGGTGCCGGGCTACGAGGCGATGGTGGTCGACGACCAGTTCCGCAAGCTGCCGCCGGGGCAGGTCGGCCGGCTGGCGGTGCGCGGCGCGACGGGCTGCCTCTATCTCGACGACCCGCGGCAGGAAAGCTATGTCCAGCAGGGCTGGAACCTGACCGGCGACGCCTTCCACGTCGATGAGGACGGCTTCTTCTGGTATCACGCCCGCACCGACGACCTGATCGTCTCGGCCGGCTACAAGATCTCCGGGCTGGAGGTCGAGAACATCCTGCTGGCGCACGAGGCGGTGCAGGAATGCGCGGTGATCGCCGCTCCCGACCCCGTGCGCGGGACGATTCCCAAGGCGTTCGTCGTGCTGCGCGACGGGCTGTACCCCGACGAGCGCCTGGCGGAGGAACTCCAGAGCTACGTCAAGGAGCACATCGCCCCCTACAAGTACCCGCGGGCGATCGAGTTCCTCGATTCCCTGCCGCGGACGGAAACCGGCAAGGTCCAGCGCTTCAAGCTGCGCCGGCGGGCGTGGCAGCCGGACGAGGCCGGATAAGGCCGGCCAAGGCTTCTACCGGGCGAAGCGGCTCAGCCGGATGTTGCGCCGCTCCAGCAGGGCGGCGAAATCAGGTCCGCGCAGATAGTCGTATTCCGCCCGCCGCGGCTCGACCAGGCTGTCGACGCGGCGCAGCTCGGCGTCGGGAAGGCCGGGGTGGACCATGACCAGGGGACGGCCGCCCGCTCCGTCATCCAGCCCGTCGAGGAAGCGCGGCATCAGCGCGGCGAAGGGACGCTTGCCGGCGAAGTCGTAGACTCCGGCGAAGCGGCCGTTGGCCGGGATGCCGCGCGCCCGCGCCATGCGGGCCAGCCCACCGCCGAGCCCGCCGATCAGCAGCGTCTTCGGCACCGCGACGCCACGCCGCAGGACCGCGGCCACCGGCTCGCCGCACAGCCGGACATAGACGCCGGGCAGGGCGGCAAGCGCGTCCACCACCGCCACGCGGATTCCGGGCAGCTGGTGCACATGCTGGTGGCCGTCGATATGGTCCGGCGGCCCGCCCCAGGACTGGATGAAGGCGTCGAGCTGGCGCGACAGTTCGGAGCGGATTTCGGCGCGGGCGGCGGCGCCGTTCAGTTTCCCGCGATAGGCCCAGCCCATCAGCCGCCCCAGCGGCGGCAACCGCCCGTCGGGGGCGAGGAGCGGCATCGGCCCCAGCGGCGGCTGGTCGGTCAGGGTGAAGTGCAGCCCGACATCGGCCCTGTCCTTCAGCTCGCGCAGCGCCGCCGCGTCGGGGCGCCAGTGCGGGCAGAGGCTCATGACCGACGTCGCGGTCAGCCGGCCGGCGGCGATCAGGTCGCGGATGGCGGCATCGACTCCGGGGGCCAGCCCGTAATCGTCGGCACAGAGAACAAGTCGGGTGGGGGACGTCTCGGTCATTCGCGAATTCGCACCGGCACGATGGAGTCGGCCAACATGGCCCGGCCGGCGGTTCCGATCAAGACGGCGCCATGCGGGAACCGCGTGCCGGGCGCCCGGTCAGGCGGTTTCTGCCGCGGCCTCCGCCGCCGGCCTGCGGGCGGGCAGCGTGGCCAGCGTCACCCCCGGCAGGACCAGCAGCACGCCGATCAGGTGGAAGCCCTGCAACGGCTCGGCCAGCAGCAGCCAGGAGGCGAGTGCGGCCCACAGCGGCGACACGTACAGCGCGGTGGAGGCGCGCGCGGCGCCCATCATGGCGATGGTCTTCTGGTAGGTGAGCAGCGCCAGGACCGAGGCGAACAGCGCGACCGCGACGATCGACAGGATGGTGGAGGCCGAGACGGGGACCGGCCGCACCGCCACCGTCTCCCAGGCATAGAAGGGCGCCAGCACCAGGACTCCGGCGAACGCGTTGGCGGCGAAGGCGGTGACCACCGGCAGGGGCGTGCCCGACTGCCGCAGCAGGATGGTGTAGACCGACCAGGACACCGCCCCGGCCAGCACCAGCAGGTCGCCGACGTTGAAGGACAGGTGCAGCAGCGCCTCGGCGTCGCCGCGGGTCAGGATCGCCAGCACGCCGGCCATCGCCAGCAGAATCCCGATCACCTGCCGGGGCCGGATGGCGTCGCCCAGCCAGACGGCGGCGAGCGCCAGGATCATCGCCGGGCTGGTGGCGTAGATCAGGCTGGCATTGGTGGCGCTGGTGCGCTCCAGCCCGTAATAGACGATGGCGCCGGAAATCCCCTGGCCCAGCACGCCGAGCAGCAGGTAATGCCGCCACTGCCGCCTCAACCGGTGGCGATGGGCCAGCAGGCCGGGCAGGGCGAAGGGCAGGACGATCAGGAAGGCGACCAGCCAGCGCCAGAAGGCCATGCCGATCGGCGGCACCACATGCGCGACTGCCCGGCCGATCACCGGATTCGCGGCCATCAGCGCCGATCCGATCAGATAGAGGCCATAGGCGGCCAGCGGACCGGAGCGCAGGGAAAGCGGCAATGTGGGAAGCGGCATCGCTGGATCGGTGTCCGAAAGGGTGGTTCCGCAAAGGCTGCAACCCAGCCTAGCATGCGGCCCGGCAGCGGCCTTCATGGCGGGTGCGCATGGCAGCCGTCCGGCGTCCTGATTCGCAAGGTCAGGAAGCTGCCGATTCGGTCAACCGGATGGTTGGCTTTGCAACTGTTTCGTTTTCCGGCACCGAAAAGCCGTCCTGCAAACGGATCGGCGCGCCAAAAGATGCTCTGCGCTACGGTATAGCCACGTATGCATGTAGGCGTTGACAGGGGCCATCGGCACGCGCCAAATGACGGCGCTATTTCCAAATGCGTTCTGGCAAATTTTCTCTACGCTCAACCGAAATCGGGAGGCAAGACGAATGAAGCGCATCCTGCTGGGTGCCGGGCTTGGTATGGCCGCGGCGCTGGCGCTGTCGGCGCCGGCCCAGGCGGCGAAGACCCTTGTTTATTGCTCCGAGGGAAGCCCCGAAAACTTCAACCCGATGTTGAATACGACCGGCACCAGCTTCGACGTGGCTCTCCCGGTCTACAACAACCTCGTCCAGTTCGAGCATGGCGGAACCAAGGTCATTCCCGGCCTGGCGGAATCCTGGACCATCTCCGACGACGGGCTGGTCTACACCTTCAAGCTGCGTGCCGGCGCCAAGTGGCACAGCGTCGGCGACTTCAAGCCGACGCGCGACGCCAATGCCGACGACGTGCTCTTCTCGTTCGAGCGCCAGTGGAAGCAGGACAGCCCCTTCCACAAGATCTCCGGCGGCGCCTACGACTACTTCAACGACATGGCGATGCCCAAGCTGTTGAAGTCGATCGAGAAGGTGGACGACCTGACGGTCAGGTTCACGCTGAACGCGGTCGAGGCGCCGTTCCTGGCCAACCTCGCCATGCCGTTCGCGCCGATCATGTCGGCCGAATACGGCGCGATGCTGCTGAAGAAGGGCACGCCCGAGAAGATCGACCAGGTGCCGGTCGGCACCGGTCCCTTCCAGTTCGTCGCCTATCAGAAGGACGCCGTCGTCCGCTACAAGGCGTTCGAGCAGTATTGGGGCGGCAAGCAGCCGCTCGACAACCTCGTCTTCGCGATCACGCCCGACGCGGCGGTCCGGCTGGCCAAGCTGAAGGCCGGCGAATGCCAGGTCATGCCCTATCCGAATCCGGCCGACATCGACTCGATGAAGAAGGACGGCTCGATCGTCGTGCAGGAGCAGGAAGGCCTGAACGTCGGCTACGTCTCCTTCAACGTCACCAAGAAGCCGTTCGACGACGTGCGCGTCCGCCGTGCCGTCAGCATGGCGATGGACAAGAAGGCGATGGTCTCCGCGGTCTACCAGGCCGCCGGCGTCCCGGCCAAGAACCCGATCCCGCCGACCATGTGGTCGTACAACACCGCGATCGAGGATTATCCCTACGACATCGAGCGGGCGAAGAAGCTGCTGGCCGATGCCGGGTATCCCAACGGCTTCGAAACCGATCTGTGGGCGATGCCGGTGCAGCGTCCCTACAACCCCAACGCCAAGCGCATCGCCGAGATGATGCAGGCCGATCTGGCAAAGGTCGGCATCAAGGCGAAGATCGTGCAGTACGAGTGGGGTGAATACCGAAAGCGGATGCAGCAGGGCGAGCACCAGATGGGCATGCTCGGCTGGACCGGCGACAACGGCGATCCCGACAACTTCCTCTACACCCTGCTGGGCTGCGAGGCGGCGCGTCCGGGCGGCAACAACCTGTCCAAATGGTGCAACAAGGAGTTCGACGATCTCGTCGTCCAGGCCAAGCGCACCACCGACATCGCCGCGCGCACCAAGCTGTACGAACAGTCCCAGGTCATCTTCAAGGAAGAGGCGCCCTGGTACACCATCGCCCATTCGGTGGTCTACATGGGGCTCGCCAAGAATGTCGTCGGCTACAAGATGGATCCGTTCGGCATCCATCGCTTCGAAGGCGTCGACCTGAAGTGAGCCTGGCGTGATCCGGACGTGATCCGGGGCGCGCTGCCGGGCGTCGGTGCGTTCCCGGTGCATGAGTGTCCCGTCCCGGCGTGAGCTGGGGCGGGTTCGGGACGGGGGAGTTCCCCCGGCGGAACGGGGCGTTGTCCAGACAGCGCTCCGTTCCAGTTTTTATCGCAGTTTTAAAATAATGAGTCCCCTTCGATGCTTCGCTTCATCCTGACGCGGGTGAGCTTGGTGATTCCGACCTTTCTCGGAATCACCTTTCTGACCTTCATCCTGATCCGGCTGGTTCCCGGCGACCCCATCGAGGTGCGCGTCGGCGAACGGGGCATCGCGCCCGAACGGCTGGCCGTGCTCCGCCACGAGCTGGGCCTCGACCGCCCGCTGTGGCAGCAGTTCCTCGATTATGTCGGCAACGTGCTGTCCGGCGATTTCGGCCTGTCGCTGATCACCCACAATTCGGTGCTGAGCGAGTTCCTGACGCTGTTCCCGGCGACGCTGGAACTGGCGCTGTGCGCCATGCTGTTCGCCACGCTGATCGGGCTGCCGGCCGGCATCCTGGCGGCGGTGAAGCGCGGATCGCTGTTCGACCATGGGGTGATGGGCGCCAGCCTGACCGGCTATTCGATGCCGATCTTCTGGTGGGGCCTGCTGCTGATCCTGTTCTTCTCGGTCGGGCTGGGCTGGACCCCGGTGTCGGGGCGCCTGGATCTGGTCCATTATATCGAGCCGGTGACCGGCTTCATGCTGATCGACACGCTGATGGCCGGCGAATACGAGGCCTTCCGCTCGGCGCTCGGCCATCTGGTGCTGCCGACCGTCGTGCTCGGCACCGTGCCGCTGGCGGTGGTGGCGCGCATGACGCGCTCGGCGATGCTGGAGGTGCTGGGCGAGGATTACATCCGCACAGCCCGTGCCAAGGGGCTGGACAGCGGCCGGGTCATCGGCATGCATGCGCTGCGCAACGCGCTGATCCCGGTGGTGACCGTCATCGGCCTGCAGGTCGGCACGCTGCTGGGCGGCGCCATCCTGACCGAGACCATCTTCTCCTGGCCGGGCGTCGGCAAATGGCTGATCGAATCGATCAACCGCCGCGACTATCCGGCCCTGCAGGGCGGCGTCCTGCTGATCGCCACCTCGGTCATCCTGGTCAATCTTCTGGTGGACGTGCTTTACGGCGTCCTCAATCCCCGCATCCGTCACGCGCGGTGAGGCTGAACCATGTCCACTGAACTTTCCGCCAAGACAGAGCCGGCCACCCCCGAAACGGTCGCCGCATCGCGTCCGCCGCACCCGCTGGCCGAGTTCTGGTATCATTTCCGGCAGAACAAGGGCGCGCTGGCCGGCCTGGTGGTGATCCTGCTGATCGCCGCCATCGCCGTCTTCGCCGGCGTCATCGCCCCCCACGATCCCGACATCCAGTACCGCGATGCCATCCTGACCCCGCCGGTCTGGCAGGAGGGCGGGACCTGGACCTACCTCCTCGGCACCGACGACATCGGCCGCGACATGCTGTCGCGCCTGATGTACGGCGCGCGGCTGTCGATGATGATCGGCCTGATCGTCGTCACCCTGTCGCTGGCCGTCGGGCTGGGCCTGGGGCTGGTCGCCGGCTTCTTCGGCGGCATGGCCGACGTGCTGATCATGCGCGGCATGGACATCCTGCTGGCGCTGCCCTCGCTGCTGCTGGCGGTGGTGGTGGCCGCCATCCTCGGGCCGGGGCTGGTGAACGCCATGCTCGCGGTGTCGGTGGTGGTGATCCCGCATTATGCCCGCCTGACCCGCGCCGCCGTGCTGGCGGAGGTGAACAAGGACTATGTCGTCGCCTCGCGCGTCGCCGGGGCCGGGCCGCTGCGCCTGATGCTGATCGTGGTGCTGCCGAACTGCATGGCGCCGCTGATCGTGCAGGCGACCTTGGGCTTCTCCACCGCCATCCTGGACGCCGCCGCGCTGGGCTTCCTCGGGCTCGGCGCCCAGCCGCCGACGCCCGAATGGGGCACCATGCTGGCCTCGTCGCTGCAGTTCCTCCAGCGGGCGCCGTGGGTCGTCACCTGGCCCGGCGTCGCCATCCTGGTGACCGTGCTGGCCTTCAACCTGTTGGGCGACGGTCTTCGCGACGCGCTCGACCCCAAGCTGAAACGTTGACCCCATGCCTCTTCTCGACATCAAGAACCTGTCGGTCGAGTTCACCACCCGCGCCGGCACCTTCCGCGCGGTGGATGGCATCGACCTGACCGTTGACGAGGGCGAGGTCGTCGGCATCGTCGGCGAATCCGGCTCCGGCAAGTCCGTGACCTCGCTGGCCGTGATGGGGCTGCTCGGCTCCAACGGCCGGGTCGTCGCCGACCGGATGATGTTCGCCGGCCGGGATCTGCTGACCATGCCGCCCGCCCAGCGCCGGAAGATCACCGGCAAGGACGTGGCCATGGTCTTCCAGGAGCCGATGACCAGCCTCAACCCCTGCTTCACCGTCGGCTTCCAGATCATGGAGACGCTGCGGGTGCATGAGGGGCTGTCCGGCAAGGCTCTGCGCAACCGCGCCATCGCGCTCTTGGAGCAGGTCGGCATCCCGGCGCCGGAAACCCGGCTGTCCGCCTTCCCGCACCAGCTGTCGGGCGGCATGAACCAGCGGGTGATGATCGCCATCGCCATCGCCTGCAACCCGCGCCTGCTGGTGGCGGACGAGCCGACGACGGCGCTCGACGTCACCATCCAGAAGCAGATCCTCGACCTGCTGGTCCAGCTCCAGCGCGAGCGCGGCATGGCGCTGATCCTGATCACCCACGACATGGGCGTGGTGGCGGAGACGGCGCAGCGCGTCGTCGTCATGTATGCCGGCCAGGTGGCGGAGACGCGGCCGGTCCAGTCCCTGTTCGAGCGGCCGCGCCATCCCTACACCGGCGCCCTGCTCGACGCGCTGCCGGAGCGGGCGCTGGGCAAGCGCCGGCTGCCGACCATTCCCGGCATGGTGCCGGGCATCGCCGACCGGCCGGCGGGCTGCCTGTTCAGCCCGCGCTGCCGCTTCGCCGACCTCCGCTGCCGCGCCGAGCGCCCGGCCCTGTTCGACGTCGACGACGGGCGGGCGCGCTGTTTCTACCCGCTGCCGGACGGCCAGAGTGCCGCCGGGGAGGCGTTGTCATGAGCATCCGCACCGAATCCCACATCTTCGAGGCGGAGGCCGGCAATTCGGTCGTGCTGGAGGCGCGCGACCTGCGCAAGCACTATGCCGTCAAGCGCGGCGCCTTCAAGCCGCTGGCGACGGTGAAGGCGCTGGACGGCGTGTCGTTCCGTCTCCAGGCCGGCAGGACGCTGGCGGTGGTCGGCGAATCGGGCTGCGGCAAGTCGACGCTCGCCCGTTCCGTCACCATGATCGAGCCGCCGACCTCGGGCGAGCTGCATTATGACGGGCGCGACGTCGTCGGGCGCAGCGCGGCCGAGATGAAGGAGCTGCGCCGCACGGTGCAGATGGTCTTCCAGAATCCCTACGGCTCGCTGAACCCGCGCAAGACGGTCGGATCGATCCTGACCGAGCCGCTGGTCATCAACACCGCCATGGACAAGCATGAGCGGCGCGACCGCGCGGTCGCCATGATGGGCAAGGTGGGCCTGCGGCCCGATCAGGTCGACCGCTATCCGCACATGTTCTCCGGCGGCCAGCGCCAGCGCATCGCCATCGCCCGCGCCCTGATGCTGAACCCGCGCGTCGTCGTGGCGGATGAGCCGGTGTCGGCGCTCGACGTGTCGATCCAGGCCCAGGTCCTGAACCTGATGATGGATCTGCAGGAGGAGCTGAATCTCGCCTACCTGTTCATCTCCCATGATCTCAGCGTCGTGCGGCACATCGCCGATTCGCTGATGGTGATGTATCTCGGCAAGCCGGTGGAGCATGGCGACAAGGACGTGGTCTTCACCCGGCCGCGCCATCCCTACACCCGCATCCTGCTGGCGGCGACGCCGCGGGTGAATCCCGACCTGCGGCTCGAGCGGGTGGTGCCCAAGGGCGAGCTGCCGTCGCCGCTGAATCCGCCGCCGGGCTGCGCCTTCCACAAGCGCTGCCCCTACGCCACCGAGCGCTGCGCGGCGGAGGTTCCGGCGCTGCGCCCGGTCGACGAACGGCTGGTGGCCTGCCACTACGCCGAACAGATGGAGTGAGTGGACACCATCGGGGAAGGCGGCTGTTGAGTGCGGCGGCCGTCTTCTTTACGGTGCGGCCGATCCGTTCCTCAGAAGTCCTATAGGGAGAGTGCCGCCATGCCGTCGTTCGACATCGTGTCCAAGACGGACGTCCACGAGATCGACAACGCCATCGCCGGCGTCCGTCGCGAGATCGAGACCCGGTTCGATTTCAAGGGCTCGAAATGCACCGTCGAGCGGACCGAGAACGAGATCGTGCTGCTGGCCGACGATGCCACCAAGCTGGAGCAGATGCAGGAGCTGCTGCGCGTCCATGTGACCCGCCGCAAGCTCGACGCCGCGGCGCTCGACTTCTCGGCCAAGCCGGAGCGGGCGGCGGGCGATGCGCTGCGCCATCCCGTCACCGTCAAGCAGGGAATTGCGCAGGATCTGGCGAAGACCATCGTCAAAGGGATCAAGGACAGCAAGATGAAGGTCCAGGTCTCGATCCAGGGCGACGAATTGCGGATCACGGGCAAGAAGCGCGACGATCTGCAGGACGCCATCGCCCTGGTCAAGCGGATGGGCATCGAGCAGCCGCTGCAGTACGAGAATTTCCGCGACTGAGCACCGCCCCGGGCCACCCCGCTCGGCCGGCGGAGCGCCGCCGGCTGGGCAAGGCTTGCCGGCCGCCGGGAATCTTCTGCCGGGTGACTGGGAATTTTTTGCCGGGCAAAAGGTCGCAGGGGCCGCCGTGAGGCTTATGCCCCCTGGACTGCGGTGATGGCGTGATTTTTGCCTGTGTCCCTGCGGTTCGCCACAAACCGCAGGGACTTTCCCCATGTCGATGATGGCCAACAGCGATGCCACGCAAGCCATGCGCATCCGGGCGGAAGACGTCCTGGAGCGCAAGGGGACACCTGCGTCCCGGCAGGCGGGTGCGCTGGCCGGCCAGTTCGCGGCGATGCTGGAAACCCTGAACGGGGTGGAAGGCGGCGCGTCCGCCGCCGACGGCGCCGGTGTGGTGGCGAATGCCCAGCCGGCGCTGCGCCTCGGCGTCGGCGCCGTCACCCTGTTCGCCCAGGAGGAGGGGCAGGACGGGTCCGCCGCGGCGCCCGCAACGGCGATTCCCGATCCCCAGGATCCCGCCACCGCGGCCCAGGTGGTGGAAAGCGCGATCCAGGCCGGCGACGGCAGCAATTTCCGCTGGCTGACGACGCTGCTGACCCAGAACTCCGCCGCCTGAGCCGGCTGCGGCGCGGGCTTCCTGCGGGGGCCGGCACCGGTCATCGTCCGATGGATCGCAGGCGGCGGCTTCGTCCCGGTTCGGCGTCGCCGGGTGGTCGATCCCGCGCTACGTCATGAGACCCGATGCTCCCGAATGGCGCTCCGCCATGTAGCGCCCCGGCGAGGCGCCCAGCGTCTTGCGGAACATGGTCACGAAACTCGGCACGCTTTCATAGCCGAGATCGATCGTGACCTTCTGAATCGAGGCTCCGTCTGCCAGCCATTTGATCGCAAGCATGACGCGGAACTGCTGGCGCCAGCGGCCGAAGCTCATGCCCGTTTCCCGATGGAGCATTCTCAGCAGCGTCCGCTTGCTGAGGCCGGCCCGCTTCGCCCAGGCCTCCAGGGTTGATCGATCCGCCGGGGAGGCCATCATCATGTCGACGATCCTGCGCAGACGCGCATCGCCTGGCATGGGGAGATGAAGATCCTCGGCCTTGGCGGCCGCGAGTTCGTCGAGCAGAACCGACAACATCCGTGTGTTCGGCCCGTCCTCCTCGTACAGCAGCGGAAGCCGCGCGGCCCGGGTGAGCAGTTCGCGCAGCAGCGGCGTCACGGAGACCGCGCAGCAGGTCCTGGGCAGCCGGTCGCAGACCGATGGATCGATGAAGGCATTGTAGCCTTCGAGAATCCCGCTTGCCTTGATCGCGTGGACGGCGCCTCCGGGGATCCAGACCGCGCTGCGGGGCGGGACGATCCACAGTCCGCCGTCCGCCTCGCAACTGAGGGCTCCCCGCAGCACCAGCATGATCTGGCTTTTTGCGTGGCTGTGAGGCTCCAACTCGATCCCGTCGAACTTTTCGGCCACGAAGCCATAGGTCACGACCGGCCGATGGACGTCGTCCGGTTCGATCCAGTCCTCCGGTTTGGAAAGCTCGGTCAAGATCGGCATGGCTGCATCCTCGTGGGCGATCCCACTATGGCATGATCGGATAATGATTTGTCCTGGCTTCGGAATGACGCCGCATCATCCGCAGGCTAATCCTTCGCAGACGGGTGATCGGGGCCGATGCGGCCCCCGCCGATGCGAAAGGAAACGCCGTGCACGCACTGACGACCGGCCCTGCCGCCGCCACACTGGAGATGCTGCACCGGGACGCCGATGCGTCCGACAGCAAGATCATGGCGGAGATGATGGCCATCATGAACGCCCCCGACGCCTCGCCCGAGCAGGCGATCGCGGGCATGCTTGCCCAGGAGCGGGCGGACTACCGGGCGGTCTATCGCGGCTATGCGGGCAATTTCCTGGCCGTTTCGCCGACCTACGGCCGGTTCCTCTACATGGTGGCGCGCGCCTGCAAGGCGCGTCGCATCGTCGAGTTCGGCACCTCGATGGGGATTTCGACCATCTATCTTGCCGCCGCCCTGCGCGACAACGGCGGCGGACGGCTTGTCGGCAGCGAACTTGAAGCCTCCAAGGTGGCGCGGGCGCGTGCCAACCTCCAGGCGGCCGGCCTTGCCGACCTGGTCGAGATCCGCGAGGGCGATGCGCTTGAAACCCTCCGCGATGTCGGCGGTCCCATCGACCTGCTGCTGCTCGACGGCGCCTTCTCGCTCTATCTGTCCGTGCTGAAGCTGGTCGAGCCGCAGCTCGCCTCCGGTGCCGCCATCCTGGCGGAGAATGCGTTCGAGCCGGCCTATCAGGACTATGTCGGCGATCCGGCCAACGGCTACCTCGCCCAATCCCTGCCGCTGGATGAAGGGCGCGGCAATGCGTTCGCCGTGAGGATCGCATGATGCCCCCGGTGGAGTCGGCCGACCGGCCCGCCGCCGGCGGTCCCGGCCGGTTGGGCCGCGCATTGATGCGCCTCCTGACGACGCATGCGACCGTCGTGGCAAGCGAACCTCTGGGTGCCCGCCTTCGGCTCGTCTCGCTCGAAAGCCCCGCCTTCAGGGGCATCGAGTGGAGTCCCGGACAGAAGATCCAGATCGCGATGGGCTCCGCCTTCGCCGCGCGGACCTATACGCCGATCGAGTGGAGTGCAGCCGTCGGAAGAACCGGCATCCTCGGCTGTGCGCATGGCGACGGTCCCGGCAGCGCGTGGGTCCGCACCGTCCGGCCGGGCGATGGATGCGACATCTTCGGCCCGCGCCGGTCCCTGGCCCTGCGCCACCCGTCCGGGCCGCTTGCCGTCGTCGGGGACGAAACCTCGATCGGGCTGGCCTGCGCCTTGATGCGCCAGGACCGCTCCAGGTCCGTCTCATGCCATTTCGAGGTGGACGATGTCGGCGACGCCGGGCCGATCATGACGACGCTCGGCATCGATGCCGTCACCACCCTGTACGGACGGCGCCCGGGGGACGGGCACCTCGCGGAAATGGAAGATGGTCTTTCGGCGCTGGTCGGCACTGACGCCAGCTTCGTGCTGACCGGGAAGGCCGGGACCATCCAGCGGCTTCGACAAAGCCTGAAGCGCCACGCGGTTCCGGCATCCCGTATCGTCGCCAAGGCCTATTGGGCGCCCGGCAAGACCGGTCTGGACTGACAGTCGGTTCCGCAGCCCATGCGTCCCCACGTTCAACGGGACTTTGGGGCATGACCACAGGGACGACCGAAGACCGCGGTCTTCTGCACAACAGTTGGTTCCAGCTCAGCAGCCTCATCGCCGGCCATTCCGGCTGGCGTGCCGTGTTCGACATCGCCGCCAGCTTCAATCTGGTTGCCGCGGTGCCGGCGCTGTTCGTCCTGAAGCCGCTGCGGGCGAGCTTCATCCAGGCGGACGATCACGGGCTGGCGCCGGCCACCGCTGACGGCGCCGCGGCTTTCAGAGTCCCAGCCGCGCCCGCGCCGCCCAATCGTCCAGGGAGGTGCGGGCGGCGGCCACCAGCGCTTCGGCGAAGGCCTCCTGCGCCCCGGCCTCCAGCGCCGGGGCGCCGCCGGCCCCGGCCCGCAGCCCAAGCCGCCGCATCAGGCCGCGGTCCTGGTCGACCACCCGCAGGCGGACCTTCTCGCCGAACCGGCCGCGCATGACCGAACGCAGGTCGCCCAGCCCGTCGATCAGCCCCAGTGCAAGCGCCCTGCGCCCGGCCCAGAAGGAGCCGGAGAACAGTTCCTCTTCCGGCCCGGTCAGGCGGGCGCCGCGCCGTGCGCGCACCATCGCCTTGAACGCCTCGTGGATGTCGGCCTGCAGGGCCTTCAGATGGGCGACGCCGTCCTCCCGCTCGGGCGAGAAGGGGTCGAGCAGCACCTTCTTGTCGCCGGCGGTGTAGAGGCGGCGCTCGATGCCGTGGCGCTCGATCAGCCCATGCAGGCCGAAGCCGGAGGACACCACGCCGATCGACCCGACGATGGAGCTTTCGTCGGCCCAGATCTCGTCGGCCGCGCAGGCCAGCCAATAGCCGCCCGATGCCGCCGCATCCTCGCAGAAGGCGAAGACCGGCATCTTCTTCTCTTCCGCCAGATCGCGGATGCGCTTGGCGATCAGCGCCGACTGCACCGGCGATCCGCCGGGGGAGTTGACGATCAGCGCCACCGCCTTCTGGTCCTTGGGCGCGAAGGCCCGGTCCAGCAGCGGGGCGACGCCGGCCAGCGACAGGCCGGAGCGGAACGGGCCGCCCTGGCCGATGACGCCGGTCAGGCGGACGACGGACACCAGCGGCCCGGCCTTGCGCCAGGGGCCGAAGGGGAGTTTGGCGAGGAGGGATTTCAGGCTCATGCCGGCAGAGATGGGATTGAAGTCTTCCGTTTGAAAGGCGCCGTCCCAGCTAAAATGGTCCGCGCTGAAACGCCCCCATCAAAATGCCCCTGTTAAAATGCAAGCTCCCCCGCGTCGCGCAGCACCCGTGCCGCCGCCGCGCTGTAGCCGCCATCCGCGTCATGCACGGTCAGGCCGGCGGTCAGGCGGGCGGGCGCCTTGCCGCCCTTGCGCGCGACCAGCAGCAGGCGCTTGGCCTCCACCCCCGGCTTGGGCCACAGCGGCACCAGCACGAGGCTGCCGAAGCGGCCGCGCAGGGCGCCGAGGATGTCGTCGATGCGGTCGGCGCGGTGGACCATGGTCAGGGTGCCGCGCGGCTTCAGCATGCGGTCGGCGAAGCGCACCCAGTCGGGCAGCCGCGCCGTCCCCTCCACGTTCGCCGCCGCCTTCCAGTCGTCGGGCGGGCGGCTGGCTGCATCGGCCTTCAGATAGGGAGGGTTCATCATCACCCGGTCGAAGCCGCCGCGGCCGAGCGTGGCGGGCGGGTCGAGCAGGTCGCCCTCCACCACCGTCACCCGGCCGGCCAGCCCGCTGAGCTCCGCATTGCGGCGGGCGAAGGCGCAGGCGTCGGCCCGCTGTTCCAGCCCGACCACGGCCGCGCCCGCCACCCGGGCTGCGAGGCACAATGCCGCAGCCCCGGTGCCGGTGCCGGCATCCAGCACCCGCTCCCCGGAAACGGCGGCGGTGATGGCGGCGAGGAAGACCGGGTCGATGGCGGCGCGATAGCCGCCGTCGGGCTGGAGCAGCGTCACCCGGCCGTTCAGCAGGAAATCCGCATGCCCCTGCGGGGGCGGTACAGGGGGCGCCTCCGCCGCCGGCATGGGCTGGCCGCTCATGCTTCGCCGGCCTCGCGCAGGATGCGGGCGGCGCGGACGGCATCGCCGGCATCGACCATCAGCCGGCGCGGGATCGCGCCGATCGACCCTTCCAGCATGCTGGTGTGGGTGTCGAGGACCACGGTCTCGATCCCGGCGTCGGCCAGCAGGGCGACCAGCCAGGACAGGCGGACGGGGTCGGTGGTGCGCAGCAGTTCGGTCATGGTGTCTCGTAAGGACGGGCGTCTCGAAAGAACGGTCCCCTGCGGACTTGACCGAAGAGGCTAGGCCGTTATGCTCCCTAGCGCAAATTCTGGCGTCAATCACCCGTGGAGTCGACCTTGGCGGTCGTGACCAACTTCGAGCCGAAACGGCGCAAGTCTACCCCGCTCGACGACCTGACCGCTTTGGTGGCCGAGGATCTCAGCGCCGTCAACCAGATCATCCTCGACCGGATGCAGTCGTCGGTGGAGATGATCCCCCAGTTGGCCGGCTACCTGATCGCTGCCGGCGGCAAGCGCCTGCGCCCGGTGCTGACGCTGGCTGCGGCCAACATGTGCGGCTATCAGGGCGAGCATCACCGGCTGCTGGCCGCGGTGGTGGAGTTCATCCACAGCGCCACCCTGCTGCATGACGACGTCGTCGACGAAAGCGACCTGCGGCGCGGCATGGCCTCGGCCAACGCGGTGTTCGGCAACAAGGCCAGCGTGCTGGTCGGCGATTTCCTGTTCTCCCGCGCCTTCGAGATGATGGTGGAGGTGCAGTCGCTCGACGTGCTGCGCATCCTGTCCGGCGCGTCGGCCATCATCGCCGAGGGCGAGGTGCTGCAGCTGCGCACCACCAACGACACCGAGACCAGCGAGCAGGCCTATCTGGAGGTCATCAAGGGCAAGACGGCCGAGCTGTTCGCCGCCGCCTGCCGCGTCGGCGCCGTCGTCGCCGCCCGCCCCCAGGCGGAGGAGCTGGCGCTCTACGACTACGGCATGAATCTCGGCATCGCCTTCCAGCTGGTCGACGACGTGCTCGACTATTCGGCCCTGCAGGCGAAGCTGGGCAAGACGGTCGGCGACGATTTCCGCGAGGGCAAGATCACCCTGCCGGTGGTGCTGGCCTTCCGCCGCGGCAATGACGAGGAACGCGCCTTCTGGCGCCGGGTGATGGAGGAGCTCGACCAGAAGGATGGCGACCTCGAACACGCCCAGGCGCTGATGGCCCGCCACAACGCGCTGAAGGACACGGTGGAGCGTGCGCGCCATTACGGCTCCATCGCGCGCGACAGCCTCGGCCTGTTCGCCGACGGGCCGGTCAAGCAGGCCCTGCTGGAAGTCATTGATTTCGTGATCGATCGCGACTTCTGACCGGGTTGCGGGCGGGGCCGCGGCAGGGGGTGCGGCGGCCCGGGCCGGGGGGCCGGATCTTTTTGCCGATGACGCATTTTTTGCGTTGCGCACCCAGGCGGGACCGTTTATACACCCCCTCCACCGGCGGACGGAAACGCCCGGCGGTGACAGGACCGGAGAGTAGCTCAGCCTGGTAGAGCACTGCTTTCGGGAGGCAGGGGCCGGAGGTTCGAATCCTCTCTCTCCGACCATATGGAAAAGGGCTTCCGGAGAAATCCGGGAGCCCTTTTTCTTTGTGCGCCAAACACTTCATGTGCGGCGGACATGGCAAGAATGCGGCGCCGCAGCTGTGACTTTGCATTGCGCGGCGGACCGGAACCGTTTATACACCCGCTCCACCGGCGGACGGCAACGCCCGGCGGTGACAGGACCGGAGAGTAGCTCAGCCTGGTAGAGCACTGCTTTCGGGAGGCAGGGGCCGGAGGTTCGAATCCTCTCTCTCCGACCAGAACCGGTCGCAAGACCGATGACGAAGGGCACCCCTCGCGGGTGCCCTTCGCCGTTTCGGGGCCCGTTTCCCCGATCTGCTTCCCCGGTCTATCCCTGCGGATCGCCCATCACCGTTTCGGCGCGCTGCCGGGTGTCGTCGGTCAGGGCGGCCAGGCCATGCATGGTCGCGGCGATCTGCTCGGCCGCCGAGGCGTTGGATTGCGAGATGTCGACCAGTTCCAGCAGCGCCGCCTCGATCCGGTCGACGCCCTGGCGCTGCTGCGCCACCTGATCGACGATGGTCTGCGACAGCAGGTCGTTCTCCGCGATGGCGGTCGACACCTCCTGCATGCGCCGGCCGACGGCGGCGGCGACCTCCAGCCCGCGGGCGATGCGGTCGTGGCTGCGCTGGGCCAGCCCGGCGATCTCCTGCGCCAGCGCCAGCGTCTGCTGGGCCAGCGTGCCGACCGAGGCCGCCACCACCGAGAATCCGCGCCCATGCTCGCCCGCGCGCGACGCCTCGATGCTGGCGTTCAGCGACAGGATGTTGGAATGGGCGGCCAGCTTGCCGATGGTGGCGGTGACACGGTTGATCTCGCTGCTCATCCCGGCGATCTCGCGCACGGCGGCGGTCATCGCCTCCATGTCGGTCATGCTCTCGCCCAACCGCTCGGCGGAGATGCGGGAATGCTCCTGCCCGGTGTGGGCGACGACGGCGACCGCCTTCATCGCGTCCTGCATCTCCAGGAAGGCGTGGCGCAGCCGCTCGACCGAGGCCATGTGGCCGTGCGCGCCGTCGGACACCTGGGCGATGGCGGTGGCGGCCTGCCCGGTGGCGACCGACACCTGCATGGTGGACTCGACCACCGCGCGCGACAGGGTGCGCGAATCCTCCAGCGCCCGCTTGAACCGGCGCATCGCCGCGGCCAGCGCCGCGATCTCGTCGGCGAAGCGGGTGGCCGGCACCTGCACCGTCATGTCGCCGTCGGCCAGCCGCCCCAGCGCCTCCGTCATGCGGCGCAGCGGCGCGATCACGCCGACGCGGACCAGCAGCACCACCCCCAGCAGCGCCAGCAGCGACAGCCCGCCGCCGATGGCGACGGTGCGGAGATACTCCTGGCGCAGCCGGTCGGCGCGCTCGTTCACCAGCGCCACGAAATGGCCGTTGGCGGACTGGCCGAAGCGGTCGATGGCGTCCAGCGCCGCGCCCATCAGGGCGGCCTCGCCCTCGGCCGCCTCGCCCGCGCCCACGCCCTCCGGCTCGTCCATCACCGCCAGGGCGCGGCCGACCAGCATGCCGAAGGGCTGGAAGCTCTCGTCCAGCGCGGCCCTGATCGCCGGCATCCCCTGCGGCCCGGTGGCGGCGGCCAGCGAATCCTCGATCGACACCAGCAGGGTCTCGATGCGCCCGGTGATCAGCGCGGCGTCGAGCCGGCGCTCTCCGGACCGGCCGCCCGGCTGCCCACCCGATTGCCCACCCGGCCGGCCGCCCGCCGCGGCGTCCCCGGCGGCCTCCATCCGGCGCAGTTCGATGAATTGTTCGCGCAGGTCGGTCAGCCGCAAGGCGAAGATGTCGCCCAGCGCGTAGGTGGCCAGTTCGGAATCGAGGATGATGCCCGACCGGCTTGCGATCTGCTGGACCATCCGGCGCAGGGTTCTCCGCGTCTCCACCTTGGCGGCGGAGCGGTCCTTGGAGCGGACCAGCGCCTCGGCCTCCAGCGACAGCGCGGCGATGTCGGGATCGCCCGGAAAAGCGCCGCCGTGGCGCTGGCGCAGGTCGCCCAGGGCCTGGGCGAGGTCGCCGGTGTGGACCGGCCGGCGCAGGACCAGCGACCGCGTCAGGGCGGCATAGACGCCGTCGATCCCGTGCAGATAGGCGGCCCCCTCGGCCTCCATCCGCGCGCGGTCGATGGCGTCCTGGGTGGTGCGGTACTGCAGCCAGCTGCCATAGCCGGTCGGAACCAGGAACAGCAGGGCGGTCAGGCCCAGGCGGGTCGCGATGCTCAATCGGCGGAGCATGGAGTCTCCTTGGTCCCGGCAATGGCGGGCACGGTCAGGGCGGCGGCGTCCGGACCGGCGTCCGGACCGGCGTCCGGACCGGTGTCCGGGTCCGGTTCCGCCCAGGCGGCGGCGCGCTCGAACAGGGTCTGGGTGTCGAGGGCGAACATGATGCCGCCGGCCCCGATCGCCGCGGCTCCCGCCACCAGCGGGTTGCGAGCGATCAGCGGGTGCAGGCGCTTGAAGAACACCTCGCGCCGCGCCGCCACCCGGTCCACCCGCAGGCCGACCTGGGCCTGCCCGTCGTCGACCACGACCAGGACGCAGCGGCCGGCAGCGATATCGGGGGCGGCAGGGGAGAAGGCAGGGGAGAAGGCGGGGGAGGCCGGCGGGCGCAGGTCCAGCAGGGCGGCCAGATCGACCACCGGCAGGAAGCGTCCGTGCAGCGACAGGGTCAGGCGGCGGCCGATCCGCCGCAGCCCGCCGGCCGGCACGTCGACCACCTCGCGCACCGTCCGTTCGTGCAGCGCCAGGGTCTGGCCGGCGGCCTCGACCGCCAGCACCCGCTGCATCGCCGCCGACACCGGGAACTCGATGGTCATCCGGGTGCCTTCGCCGATGCGGCTGTCGATGGACAGGCGCCCGCCCAGCTTGCGGATGGCGGTCAGCACGATGTCCATGCCGACGCCGCGGCCCGAGGTGGCCGTCACCTCGTCGCGGGTCGAGAAGCCGGGCAGCAGGATCAGGTTCAGCGCCTCGGCCTCGGGCAGGGCGTCGGCCTCGCGCGCGCCGATCAGGCCCTTGGCCACCGCCTTCGCGCGGACCCTCGCGGTGTCGATGCCGCCGCCGTCGTCCGCCACCTCGACGATGGCGAGGCTGGCGGTCTGGCGTGCCCGGATGCGGATGCTGCCGGCGGCGGGCTTTCCGGATGCCAGCCGGCGCTCGGGCGTCTCGATGCCGTGATCGACGCTGTTGCGGACGATGTGGGTCAGCGGATCGACCAGCATCTCGATCATCGCCTTGTCGACCTGGACGTCCTCGCCGGAGGTGGTCAGCCCGACCTCCTTGCCGACCAGCACGGCGGTGTCGCGGATCGGGCGCATCAGCCGGGTGAACAGGCCGCCGATCGGCACCACCCGCAGTGCGATGGCGCCGTCATAGAGCTGGCGGACGGCGCGGTCCATCCGCCGCAGCTCGTCGCGCAGCGCGCGCGCCGCATCGCTGGCGCTGCCGGGAGCCTGTCCGGATGCGGGGCCATCCGCCATCCCGCGGGCAGGCTGCCCCGCCTTGCCCTCCAGCATCGTCGCCAGCGAGGTCAGCCCCAGCCGCAATTCGCCGATCACGTCCATGAATCCGTCGATGGCGGCGCTCGGCACCCGCACCGTCGCATCCGCCGGCCGGGCGGCGGGCGGCGCGGCCTCCGTCGCGGGCGCCACCGCGGGCGCCACTCCGGGGGCCGCCCGGTCGGCAGGTGCCGGCGCCGCCATCATGTCCGCTGCCCCGGCCGTGGGCGTCGCCGTCGCCACCGGCCCCCCTGCTGCGGGGCGGCCCAGGGCGCGGCCCTCCTCCGCGGCCGGGCTGGCGGCGTGGATGGCGCGCACGCAGCGCCCGGCCGGATCGGCGTCGTACAGAGCCAGCGCGAAGGCGTCGGCGTCGGCCGCGTCCGTCCGCGCCAGCGCCACCACATGCTCGAACAGCCCGGCGCCCAGATCCAGGCGCGAGCGGTTGTAGAGGCAGCGTTCCGCCCGCATCCGGTCGCTCACCGCGTCGGCGGCGTCCGGATCGCTCTCCAGGTCGAGCAGCACGAGGACGAGGCCGCAGCCGGCCTCCGCCGCCTCCGCCATGGCGGCCAGCGTGTCGGGCGGCCAGGGATGGGCGCGTCCGGCCGCGTCGGCGATGACGTCGCCGTCCTCCCCCGCCGCGGCCGGGGCGCCGCCGAACCAGCGGGTGCGCAACGCCGCCAGCTCGTCATGCGGCATCTCCATGCCGGAGCTGGCGGAAATCCCGATCAGGGCGCACAGGTCGGTCAGCTCGTCGCGTTCGGCGCCGTCCTCCTCCAACGACCGGCCGCCGGACAGCAGCCGGGTGACGACCAGATCGGCCAGTTCGGCCCCGGTGTCCAACTCCAGCGCGGACAGCAGCCGGGCGGCGCGCATCCAGGCCGCGGGATCGCCGGCCTCGTCCCTCAGCGTGCCGGTATGCTCGAGCAGCAGGTCGGCGAACGGCACCTCCAGCGCCGCCGACAGGGCGAAGGCGCCGACGGTGCCGCCGCCCGCAGCCTCCACCCCGCGCAGCCGCAGCGTCAGGTCGAGCCAGCCCCAGCGGTCGCCGGCGGTCAGGCGGCGGGCGGAATCCGCGATCCCGCACAGCCCGGCGGCGTCCGCGGCCTCGGCCAGGATCGCGGCGGTGTCCGACGGATCCTCCGCGTCGATGGCGCCGAGCAGGCCGAGAACGGCGTCCTGGATCGCCTCCAGCGCCGCATCCCCGACCGTCAGCACCGGTTCGCCGGCCGGCGGCTTTCCGGGCGGTTCCGCACCGGCGGCGCCGGGCAACACGGGCGGCAACGCGGATTGCGCCACGGATGGCGCCACGGCTGGTGGCGCAGAGGGTGCGCCTGCGTCCATATGGGACTTCAGCCGGGCGACGATGGCGGCGTTCACCGGCTGGTCGGTGCGGGTCTCCATCGCCGTGCCCTGGAGCCGGCGCATCTCGTCCACCGCCTCCAGCAGGGCGCTGACCAGATCGGTCGACAGGTCGCGCTTGCCGGCGCGCACCAGATGCAGCACGTCCTCCGCGGCATGGGCGACCGTTTCGATGCAGCGCAGGGCCAGCGCCGCCGACCCGCCCTTGACCGAATGGAAGGCGCGGAACAGCTCGTCGACCCGGCCGGGATCGACCCGGCCGGCGGCCAGGATGGCTTCGATGGCGCCCAGATACTCGTCCAGCTCGGCGCCGAACAGCGACCAGAACTCCTCGATCGGATCGCCGTCGCTCATGGCGCCTTCCCCGTCAGCATCGCCAGCCGCCGGCCGAGATCGGCGGGGTCCAGCACCTCGGCGACGATGCCGGCGTCGATGGCGGCGCGCGGCATGCCCCAGATCACCGCGCTTTCGGGGGTCTGGGCCAGCACCGTGCAGCCGCGCTGCGCCAGCGCGCGCGCGCCCTCGGTCCCGTCGCTGCCCATGCCGCTGAGGATCGCCGCCACCGGCCGGCGGGCCGACAGCGCGGCCGAGCGGAACAGGATGTCGGCGTTGGGCCGGTGCACGGCGTTGCCGCCCTCGCTCAGCCGGATGGCGAAGACACCGGGGCGGAGCCGCTGGATCTCGCCGTTGCAGCCGCCGGGCAGGATGTGGACGGTCCCGGCGGCCAGCGCCATGCCGTCTTCCGCCTCCACCACGGCGACGCCCAGCGCGGCGGCCAGCGACGCGGCGAGGCTGCGGCTGAACATCGCCGGGATGTGCTGGGCCACCACCACCGGGGCCGGGCAGGGGCAGAGCGGGCGCAGCACCTCCGGCAGGGTCTGCGGGCCGCCGGTCGAGGACGCGATCACCACGATGTCTGCCGGTCCGCGGGCCGGCGCAGGGCGCGGCGCTGGAGGGGTGGCGGCAGGGTGGGCGGCAGCAGGGTGGGCGGCGGCGGAACGGGCGGGCGCCGTGCAGGATGCCGGCGGATGGGGCAGGCGGTCGCGCCCGGTCAGCACGGCGGCGGCGGTCGCCAGCTTGCTGCGCAGCAGGTCGCCGACCTGGGCGAGGTCGGTCTTGAAATGCTCCGACGCCTTGGGCACGAAATCGATGGCGCCCAGCCCGAGCGCGGTCAGCGTCAGGTCGGCGCCCTGGGTGGTGAAGGCGCTGACCATGACGACCAGCGGCGCGACCCCGGCGGCCGGGCGGATCGCCTTCAGGACCCCGATGCCGTCCAGGACCGGCATGTCGATGTCCAGCGTCACGATGTCGGGCCGCAGGCGGCGGATCGCCTCCACCGCGGCCCGGCCGTCGCCGGCCTCGCCGATCACGGCATATCCTGGCGTCGCCCCGACGATGTGCTTCAGCGAGGCCCGCATGAAGGCGGAATCGTCGACGATCAGGACCGTCAGGGCATGTGCCGGCGGGGAGAAGGTCATCGCGCTGGTGCCTCCGCCGCCGTCCCGTCCAGCAGGTCGCGCCACAGCGACGCGCCCGTCACCAGCGCATAGTCGCGGTCGTCGCGCCGGGCGATGCCGGCGATGCCGGGCGAGGGGAACCATCCCGGCTCCGTCGCGTCGCGCACCAGGGCCAGTGGCCGCTCGATGCGGTCGACCCGCAGGGCCAGCGGCCCGGCGGCGCAGCTCAGCACCACGAAGTCGCAACGCCGGTCCCCTGTACTCCCTGCCGCATCCACCCGGTCCAGCGCGCCGGTCAGGTCCAGCACCGGCACGACGGCGCCGGTCACCTCCACCGCATGGCGCACCGGCGCGGTGCCGCCGGGGATGCGGAAGCTGCGCTGCCGGTGCAGGATGCGCCGCACCTCGCCATAGGCGGCGGCATGCAGCCGGCCGCCGATGGTGAAGACCAGATGCATGGCGCCTGCGTCGGCAGGCGTGGCGACGCTTCCGGCCGGCGCTGCGGCGGTCGCCGGGGCCGGCGCCGCGACCGGCGCTGCGGCGGGCACGTCGCCGATGCCGTCCGCGCCGAACAGGAAGGCGCGGCCGATGCCGTCGATCGTCGCCGCCGACCGGCACAGCCGCCCCGGCGGGATCCAGGGCGCCGGGGCCACGGAGTCAGGCTTGCGGAACCCGACCACGCGGTCGGCCAGCAGCGCGACGACGCCCAAAGGTCCCTGGATCAGGATGGCATCCCCCCGGCGTGCCGCCGGCCGGTCGAACACGCCGGCCGGGTCGATCGCCGGAATGAAGCGCCCGCCATGCGACAGCACCGCCGCCACCAGCGGCGCGGCATAGCCGGGATCGTCCAGCGCCGGCTCCTCGACGATCTCCACCACGTCGGCGGCCGGGCAGCAATAGGGCTGGCCGTTGCGCTCGAACACCAGCACCGGGTCGAACACCGGCACGGGGGGCGGCACGGGGGGCTGCAGGGCGGGACGGTCCGGGCTCATGCGGGACCGTCCTTCACGAACAGGGCGGCACCGTCATGGAAGCACGGCCGCAGGCCATGGGCCGCGGGGTCGAGCGTCGGCGTCAGGTCGCCCGGGCCGAGCAGCAGCAGCCCGCCCGGCCGCACCGCCGCCGCCACCACGGAAAAGGCGGTCCTCCGGGCGGCGTCATCCATATAGATCAGGACGTTGCGGCACAGCACCGCGTCGAAGGGGCAGGGGGACGGCGGGCCGGACAGGATGTTGTGTTCGCGCAGGCGGACCATGCCGCGGATCGCGGCGGCGACGGTGCGGCGCCCGTCGGGCAGCGCCGGCAGATGGGCATGGTCGGCCGGCTTGACCTCGCGGCAGGGCGACATCGGCCCGGTGCGGTACAGCGCGGCCTCCGCCGCGGCCAGGGCGGCGCGCGAGACGTCGGTGGCGGTGACGCTGCCGCCCAGCCCGGACTCGCGCAGCAGGATGGCGATGGAATAGGCCTCCTCCCCGGTGGCGCAGCCAGCCGACCAGACCGACGGTCCTCCCTGGGCGGCAGCGGTGCCGCCGGCCAGCAGCGCGCACAGCGCGGCCAGCTGGCGGCGGTCGCGGAAGAAATAGGTTTCGCGGTTGGTGGCGCCGTCGATCAGGTGGGCGATCCGCGCCTCGCGGGTGCGTGCCGCATCCCCTGGGGCATCTCCAGAGCCATCCCCTGAACCGTCCGGGCCGCCTTCCGGCGCATCGCCCGGCATCGGGGCGGCGCAGGCCCCGATCAGCCGGAGGCCGACCGGTCCCGCCGGGTTCGCGCCGATCCGGCGGCAGATCTCCAGCGCCAGGGCCGAGGGCGCCAGGGCCGAGGGCGCCAGGGCGGGGAGCGCCAGGGCGGGCGGCGCCTGCGGATGAGGCGGCTTGCGGGTCATGGCAGGCCGCCTCGGGGTGCCGCGCGCAGTGCCGCGCGCATCGCGGCCAGGATGGCGCCGCCGCTCGTCTCGACCAGATCGGCGCTGACCGCACCGGACGGCTTCGGCACCACGGCCGAGGCCCCGGCGGCCAGGCAGGCGCGGCGTTCGGCCGATCCCGGCCCGGCGATGGAGGAGACGACGACGACCGCCGCCCGGCTGACCGCGCGGATCGCCGGCAGCGCGTCCAGCCCGCCCAGCACCGGCATTTCCAGGTCGAGCAGGCAGAGGTCGGGTTGCAGCGCCCGCGCCCGTTCGATGGCCTCCCGCCCGTTGGCCGCGGTTCCGGCCAGCCGCCAGCGCGCCGCCCCCCCGCACTCCTCCGGGCCGTCCCCATCCTTTTCGCGGTCGCCATTCACCAGCTTGGACAGCAGCACCCGCATCATCGACGAATCGTCGACGATCAACACGGACGGGGGCAGCATGGAAGGAGACGGGGCGTCCGCGCCGGTCATGCGGGCATCGCCTCCGCCCGGGCCGCCCCGGTCGCCGATGCCGCCCCTGCCACGGTTGCCGCCGGGCCGTCCCCGCCGCCTCGGCGCACCGATTCCGCCTGCCGGCGGGTGCCGTCGGCCAGCCGGGTCAGTTCCATCATGGTGGTGGAGATCTCCTCGCCGGCGGTGGCGTTGGCGTTGGAGATGTCGGTCAGCCGCTGCAGGCTCTGCTCGATCTGCCGCAGCATGCCGCCCTGTTCCTCCATCGACTGGGCGATGTCCTCCGACAGGCTGTCGGTTTCGTCGATGGCGGCGGTCACGGCATTCATCACCCCGCCGACCTGGGTCGCCATGCTGACGCCCTTCTGGATGCGGTCGGTGCTGTCGGCGGCGAGCAGGGCGATCTCCTGGGCCAGGTCGGCGGTCTGCTGGGCGAGGTTGCCGACCTCCTCCGCCACCACCGAGAATCCGCGGCCATGCTCGCCCGCCCGCGCCGCCTCGATGGCGGCGTTCAGCGACAGGATGTTGGAGCGGGTCGCCAGCTCGCCGATGCTCTGGGTGATGGCGTTGATGCGGGCGCTGGTGACGGAGATTTCCTGCACGGCGGCGGTCATCGCCGCGATCTGGGTCAGCCCGCTGGCCAGCTGCGTGGCGGCGTCGCGCGAGCGGTCCTTGGCCGACAAGCTGACCGACGCGATGGTGCCGATGATCGCCGTGGTGCGCGAGACGGACCCGGTGATCGCCTCCACCGCCTGCATCTGGCGCTGCGAGCCGTCGGACACCTGCTCCACCGCGACGGCGGCCTGGGCGGTGGCGGCGGCCATCTGCTGGGCGGCGATGTGGGTGCGCCGCGCCAGCTCGTCCGACGAGGCCATGGTGTCCTTCAGCAGCTGGACCATGCGGGCGATGTCGCCCACCTCGTCGCCGCGCGCCACCCCCGGCACCGTCAGGTCGAGCCGTCCGCCCAGCAGCTCCTTGGCCAGCGCGATCAGGCGGTGCAGCGGCCGGACCACGGTCATCCGCATCAGCAGGAAGGCGAAGACCAGCACCGCGACCAGCGCCAGCGCCACCAGCCGGATCACCATCGTGCTGTCGGCATGGGCCCGGGCCGACGCGTCGTGCGCGCGCCGCGCCGCCAGCTCCTGCCCCTGGTCGATCAGCTTGGTCATCAGGCCGTCGAACTCCTCGGCCGAGGTGGTGACGGCGCGGGTCAGGTCGCGCAGCGCCTCGCCCGGGGGACCGTCCGGAGCGGCGAACTTCGCGGCGGCCACCACGTCGATGCGCTGGCCCAGCCGGTCGAAGGCGTCGCGGGCGATCTTCAGGTCCAGCGTGCCGGCGGGCAGGCTGCGTTCCGCGTCGGTCATGCGGACGGCGAAGGTCACCGTCTCCTCCTTCAGCCGTCCGCCGATCTGGCGGGCACGGAAACCGCTCGGCTCGCTCGTCATCTCGAAGGTCAGGCGGGTGACGTTCATCGCGGTGGCCCGCGCGCGCGCCAGCCAGATCAGCCCGGCGGCCTCGTGCTCCACCAGCCCGGTCAGCACCGTCTCGCTGTCGGCCTGGATGGCGGTGATGCGGGCGATGCCGGCGAAGACGGTGGCCGCCAGGATGGCGAGGATCAGCACGACCTTGCCGACGATCGGTACGGAAAAGGTCTTCTTCATTGCCGCATCCCCTTTGCGCTTCGGTTGCCGGCCCGGCGGCAGGCCCCACTGGCCGGCGCGTCGTCAGCTCGGCCCAGCTCAGATCGACCAGGCTCAGCCCAGCTTGCCGATGGCCGCCTCGACCCGCACCTTCAGATCCTTCACCGCCACCGGCTTGCGCAGGAACAGCCGGACCCCGGCGGCGATGGCGGTCTTGACCGAGCTTTCCTCGGCGTTGCCGGTGACCATGATGATGGGCAGCTTGGCCGTGCGCTCGTCCTTGCGCAGCATCTTGAACAGCGTCAGGCCGTCGGTGCCCGGCATGTTCCAGTCGAGCGTCATCAGGTCGAACTTGCCGGTCAGCACCGCGTCGATGGCGGCGACCGCCGACGTGCATTCGGTGACGTCGCGGATGCCGAGCTGCGCGAAGGCGAAGCGGTGCAGCCGCAGCATGCTTTCCTGGTCGTCGACGCAGATGACCCTGACCTGATCGGCGCGTGGCATGGCCATGTCCTGACGCTGGAGGCATAGCACGAAAAGCTATGTTTAAGCTTCAAACACGAGAAACATTAACAAAATGCGAAGCATTCTTCACCGAGGCGTCGCATGCCGCAATTCGATGCAACTGGTATGGCCGCCCGTGCCGTCATGCCCGGCGCCGCGGGCATCCGTCACACCGTGCAGAGGAACCGCCGCTCCGTCCCCTCCAGCACCAGGGCGGTCAGGCGGTTGGTGGCGTAGGCGCCGGTGTCGATGCCGATGCGGTTGGGCAGCAGGTCCGGCTCGGGAGCGATGGTATGGCCGTGGACGACCACCTTGCCATGGTCGGCCCGCGAGCCCAGGAAGGCGTCGCGGATCCACAGGCGGTCCTTGTCCTCCTGCCGGTCCAGCGGCACGCCGGGGCGCACGCCGGCATGGACGAAATGATAGTCGCCGATGGTCAGGTGGTTGCGCAGCCCGGCCAGGAAGGCGCGGTGGTGGGGCGGCAGGACGTTGTTCAGCATGCATTGCGCCTGGTGCAGATGCTCCATCGGCGCGTCGGCCGCCGGGGCGGTGATGCCGTAGCTTTCCAGCGTCGCGTCGCCGCCGTAGGTCAGCCAGCCGGGCGCCATCCGCAGGTCCGACAGGAAGCCCTGCATCGTGTCCTCGTGGTTGCCGCGCAGGCAGACGGCGCCGAAGGCCGGGGGCAGGCCGCAGGACAGCCGTTCGATCACCAGCCGAGAATCCGGGCCGCGGTCGACATAGTCGCCGAGGAACACGAGATAATGCAGAAGTTCGGAGCCCTGTCCGGCGTCGCGGGCGATCTGGCCGAGCAGCTGGTCGAGCAGGTCGAGCCGGCCGTGGATGTCGCCGACCGCATAGACGCGGATGCCGCGCGGCACCGCCGCCGGGCCTGCCGCCGGTTTGCCGGCCAGCTTGCCCGCCGTCTTGCCGGAGGTGGCCTCAGACCACAATCTGCGCGCCAGCTTCAACACGAGTCCGTTCTCAAATCCGTCACGCCCAGTCTCACCTGTGTGCGGGCCGGCGCCGCTTCAAGGGCCCCCCTCTGTTGCACCGCAAAAGGCCCGCCGTTGCCGGTCATGGCAGGTCGTGCGGCAGGTCGCGCGACGACAGCAGCGGGCGTTTCAGCCGCCCGGCGGCGATGTCGGCGCGCAGCCGGTCCGCACCGGCGGCGCGGATGCGCTCCAACTCCAGCCGGTTGGCCACGAAGAAGGGGTTCTGGTCGGACGAATTCTCCGGCCTCGCATGCTCCAGGTGATAGAGCGGCCCCGGCACCCGCTCCACCCGCAGCCCAAGCCCGCGGAAGCGCTCGACGATCTCGTCGTCCTCATAGCCCCAGGACAGGAAGGCCTCGTTGTAGCCGCCGCTGGCCAGCAGCAGCCCACGGTCGAAGAAGGCGCCGCCGCCGGGCGAGTTGCGGTGCATCAGCGGGAAGCGCAGGGCGGCGCCGGCCAGCGGCGCCGCCGACAGGGTGTGGCCGAAGCGCAGGACCTCGCGCCCCATGATCCAGAAGAACAGCCCGTTGTAGGGGAAGACCATGCCGTCGCCGCGCCGCGCCGCGTCGCGCGCCAGCACATACTGCACCGGGTCGACCACGATGTCGGTGTCGTGCAGGGCGACGATCGGCGTCTCCGCCGCCTCGGCCATCCGGTTGATCAGGTGGGCCTTGTGGGTGAAGGGGGTGTCGTTGCCGCGCAGATGCAGGTGGCGGCAGCGGGACGCCAGCTCGGGGCCGAGCGCGTCGGGAACGTCGCTCGGCCCGTCCTTGTCCTCGCCGATCAGGATCGTGGTGTCGGCATGCTTCAGCAGGAAGGCGACGATCCAGCGCAGGTTGCGCTTGCGGTCCTCGCTGTCGGCGCGGAAGGGGATCATGACGGTGGTGTCGCGCAGGTCGTGGCGGCCGTCCGCCAGCCGCGCGTCCATCGCCGCGCGCCGCGCCCGGTAGGCGGCATCCTGTTCCGCCAGCCGGGCCTGGGACAGGGCGTCGCCGGGATTGAGCGCCAGCGCCATCTCATAGTGATGGACCGCGGCGCCGGGCCGGCCCAGTTCCGCCTCGATGTCGCCGCGCTGGCGCCAGCCGGCCGGGAAATGGGGGTGGCGGCCCAGCAGCACGCCCAGCACCTCCAGCGCCTCGTCCAGCCGGCCGGCCCCCTGCAGCGCCTCGCTCAGATGGTATTCGGCGTCGGGAAAGTCGGGACGCTCCGCGACGGCGCGGCGGTAGATGGCGACCGCCTCCTCGGTGCGCAGGGCGCGGTGGTGCAGGGTGCCCAGGTTGAACAGGGCATCGGCGTCGGGCACCCTCTCGACCGAGCGGGTCAGGAGGTCGAGCGCGCGGCCGGCATCGCCGTTGCGGGCGGCGATGAAGCCCAGCCGGTGCAGCGCCTCGGCGTTGCCGGGATCGGCGTCCAGGATGCGGCGGTACAGCGCCTCGCCCTCCTCCAGCCGGCCGGCCTTGAGATGGTCGAGTGCGATGGCGAGCGCCTCGTCGAGCGTGACGGTCTGGACGCTGCTTGGCATGACTGGGAAATCCGTTGCGTTCTGAAGGCTTGCGACGATTCCACTTTGACACAGAGGGGGCCTCCGGTGGAATCTTCCGCCGACCCGATTGGTTTTGCGTCCAGCAAAAGGCTCCAGTTCCATCATGACCAACGATCATAAGAACCGTTCCACCGGAGGATTCGCCCTTTCCCGCCGCGCGCTCGGCCAGGCGGCGGTCGCCGGCGGCGTGCTGGCCGGCTTCGGCCGCGCCCCGGTGTTCGCCCAGGACACGACGCTGAAGGTCGGCGTGCTGCTGCCGCGCTCCGGCCTGCTGGCCCAGGCCGGCCAGGCCTGCCAGCGCGGTGCGGAGATCGCGCCGGCCGTGCTGTCCGACCTCGGCTACAAGGTCGAGGTGATGTCGGCCGACACCGAATCGAACGCCGACGTCGCCCGCTCGCGCACCGAGAAGCTGATCAACGACGGCGCCCATGTCATCGTCGGCGCCTTCGACAGCGGCCAGACCGCCGCCGCCGCCCAGGTCTGCGAGCAGCGCGGCGTGCCGCTGGTGATGAACATCGCCGCCGCCGACAAGCTGACCGAACAGGGCTTCAAGACCGTCTTCCGCAACTTCCCGACCTCCACCATGCTGGTGTCGAACGGGATGTCCTTGATGAAGGATCTGTTCGCCGCGACCGGCACCACGCCGAAGACGGCGGTGTTCCTGCACGCCAACGACACCTTCGGCATGGCGAACAAGGCGGCGATCGACGCGCTGTTCCCCAAGCTCGACATGCCGTTCCAGATCCTGGAATCGATCTCCTACGATCCCAAGGCGCAGGATCTGGCGGTGGAGGTGGCGAAGGCCAAGGCCACCGGCGCCGAGCTTGCCATCGTCACCACCCGCGCCAACGACGCCATCATGATGGTGCGCGAGATGGTCAAGCAGCGCTGGGAGCCCAAGGGCATCGTCTCCCCCGGCTCGCCCGGCCTGTATGACGAGCAGTTCTACAAGGTTCTCGGCAAATACGCCGACTACGCCATCACCAACCTGCCCTGGTACGATCCCAAGGCGGCGATGACCAAGCGGGTCGAGGCGGCGTTCAGGAAGCAGTATCCGAACGACCGTTTCGAGGGCTACGCCTTCAACGTCGCCTTCACCTTCGAGGCGATCCTGATCGCCGCCGACGCCTTCAAGCGGGCCGGCACCGCCGAATCCTCCGCCATGCTGGCGGCGCTGCGCCAGACCAACCTGTCGGACAAGCTGATGGTCGGCCCGGCGATCACCTTCGACGACAAGGGCCAGAACACCAGCCTGGTGTCCGCCTGCATCCAGAACCACAAGCTGCGCCCGACCGTGGTGCTGCCCAAGGGCTCGGCGGAAGCCGACCCGGTCTTCCCGATGCCGGGCTGGGGCAAGCGGGCGTAAGGATAGTCACCGGAGCGCCCCCTCCCGAGGCGGGAGAGGGCGCTTCTCAACTCCCCGGAGCCCTGGGCGCGCTCCAGCCGCGCAGCACGCTCACCACGCGGAGCGTGAAGACGGCCAGCACGCCGACCACCGCGACCGGCACCGGCGGCAGCTCCAGCCGCTGGCCGGCGATCACCACCGCGGCGCCCAGCAGCGCCGCCATCGCGTAGATCTCCTCGCGCAGCACCCGCGGCACCTCGGCGACCAGCAGGTCGCGCACCGCGCCCCCGCCGCAGGCGGTCATGACGCCGAGCAGGGCGGCCGGCAGCGGCGAGAGGCCGTAGGCCAGCGCCTTGCTGCAACCGGCCACGGTGAACAGCCCCAGCCCGGCGGCGTCCAGCACCATCACCGGCTTGCCCAGCCGGTTGATCGGCCGGTGGAACAGGAACGCGGCGAGCCCGGCGGCCAGCGCGGCCAGCAGATAGCGGTCGTCGCCGAGGCTGGCCGGCGGCAGCGCGCCGATCAGCAGGTCGCGGACCACGCCGCCGGCCAGCGCCGCGGCCAGCGACAGCACCATCACCCCGACCAGATCCAGCTTCTTGCGCACCGCCAGCGTGCCGCCGCTGAGGCCGAAGACGAACACGCCGACCAGATCCATCGCCATCAAGAGGGTGGAGAGGTCGGTCGGCATCGGAAGCGGAAAAGGTGGCATGGCTGGCTCGGCGCAGGGAGGTCTGCCCACAGATTGAGCATGCCCCACCCCCTCCGGCCAAGCGAAACCTCCGCTACCCCCCGTTCCGCTACACGCTGTCGAGCGCCGACAGCCGGATTCCCATCCGCCGCGCCTCCAGCATGAAGGCGCGGGTCATCTGCAACAGGTCGGTGCGCCAGTAGAGCTGGGTCAGCGGCTCGTCCAGGAAGTCTTCCGGCAGCATGGCGTAGCAATAGGTCTCCACCACCCGCAGATCCTGCGTCCAGGGATCGACGCCGTCGCGCCAGCCGATGGTCCAGCCGGCATGACCGGCGCCGATGGCCCAGCGCTCGAAATGCGGGGCGATGGTGTTGCTGTCGATCGGATCCTTCACCGGCACCTGATAGATCGCGACGAAGCGCCGGACATTCAGCTGCAACCGCATCAGCAGGGAATCGCCGAAGGCGCCTATGCGGTACAGGCAGTCGGGCGAGCCGGAGGCGTGGCTGAAGCTGACGCCAGCGCGCCGCAGCTCGGCCAGCGGCGTGGCGGAGGGGGCGTCGGCCAGCGGCGGCGTCTCGTACTCCACGGCGCGCAGATCCTCGACGACGTCATGGGTCAGCAGGTGCGAGACGCGGCTCTGAGCCTCGGCGATGGTCAGGCGGGTCACGGGCGGGCGCTCCCTTCGCGCAGTTGCTCGGTGGTCAGGGCAGGGAACGCCCGGCCCGGCCCTTTGTTCAGCCGGCCATTTGTTCATTCGCGCGGCGGGACGGCATGGTTGCGGCGATCCGCCCCTTGACCTTCCAATCGTTGGAAGCCCCATATCACTCCATGCCGAGACCAGTCGAAGGAGAACCGGCATGACCACGACCCAGCACGACAGCGCGCCCGCGGCGGCAGCTCCGCCGGCCGACCTCGATCTCGGGGTCTCGGGTATGACCTGCGCCTCCTGCGTCCGCCGGGTGGAGAAGGCGCTGGGCCGGGTGCCCGGAGTCACCGCCGTGTCGGTCAATCTGGCGACCGAGCGGGCACGGCTGACCTTCGCTGGCCAACCCGACATCAAGGCGGCGGTCAGGGCGGCGGCCGACGCGGTGGAGGCCGCCGGCTTCCACGCCGACCGGCAGGAGTTCGACCTGTCGGTCACCGGCATGACCTGCGCCTCCTGCGCCGGCCGGGTGGAGAAGGCGCTGGGCCGGCTGCCCGGCGTGGAAACGGTGGCGGTCAATCTGGCGACCGAACGCGCCCACATCGTCGCCTTCGCCGGCAGCGTCGACGGCGCCGGTCTGATCGCGGTGGTGGAGAAGGCCGGCTACGGCGCCTCGCCCCTCCGGGAGGACGGTGGCAATGCCGAGGAGCAGGCGCGGGCCGACCGCGGCCGCCGCGACCTGCAGCATGTGCTGATCGCCGCCGCCCTGTCGCTGCCGCTGCTGGCGGGCATGGCCGGCGCCCCGTTCGGGGCCGACTGGATGCTGCCGGGCTGGGTGCAGCTGGTGCTGGCCAGCGTGGTGCAGTTCTGGCTCGGCGCCCGCTTCTACCGGGCCGGCTGGAACGCGCTGCGGGCCGGGGCCGGCAACATGGATCTGCTGGTCGCGCTCGGCACCTCCGCCGCCTGGGGGCTCAGCCTGTACCTGATGCTGACCGCGCCCGCCGGTCATGGGGCCGGACATGAGCCCCATCTCTATTTCGAAGCCTCCGCGGTGCTGATCGCCTTCGTGCTGTTCGGCAAATGGCTGGAGGCGCGGGCGAAGGGCCAGACCGCGGCGGCGATCCGCGCGCTGATGGATCTGCGCCCGGCCACCGCCCGGCTGCGCCGCGGCGGCGTCGAGACCGAAGTGCCGGTGGAGCGCGTGCGCGTCGGCGACCTCGTGGTCGTCCGCCCCGGCGAGCGGATGCCGGTCGACGGCCGGGTGCAAGAGGGGGCCGGCGGCGTCGACGAATCGATGCTGACCGGCGAGAGCCTGCCGGTCGACAAGGAGCCGGGCGCCCGCGTCACCGGCGGTTCGATCAACGGCGACGGCCTGCTGGTGGTGGAGACCACGGCGGTCGGCACCGAGACGATGCTGGCGCAGATCGTCCGCATGGTGGAGGGCGCCCAGGCGTCGAAGGCGCCGATCCAGCGGCTGGTCGACCGGGTCAGCGCGGTGTTCGTGCCGGCGGTGCTGGCGGTCGCGGCGCTGACGCTGGCCGGCTGGTGGATCGTCGGCGGCGATCTGGAGACGGCCATCGTCACCGCGGTCTCGGTGCTGGTGATCGCCTGCCCTTGCGCGCTCGGTCTGGCGACGCCGACCGCGATCATGGTCGGCACCGGCGCCGCCGCCCGACACGGCATCCTGATCAAGGACGCCGAAGCGCTGGAGCGCGCCCACGCCCTGACCGCCGTCGCCTTCGACAAGACCGGCACCCTGACCGAGGGCAAGCCGCGAGTCACCGACCTGATTCCCGCCGAGGGTGTCGACGACGCGTCGCTGCTGCGCCTTGCCGCCGCGCTCCAGTCCGGCAGCGAGCATCCGCTGGCCCAGGCGCTGCGCGACCGGGCCGGGCAGGCCGGAATTGCGGTGGGGCCGGGGCCCGAGGCGGTGACGGAGTTCCGCGCACTGGCCGGGCGCGGCGTGGCCGGGACGGTGGCGGGCCGCCGCCTGCAACTCGGCAACGCCCGCGCGGTGGAGGAGGCCGGCCTGTCGCAAGGAGCGCTGGCCGCCCGCGCGGAGGAGCTGGCGGCGAGCGGCCGGACCCTGTCCTGGCTGATGGAGCTTGGTGTCGCGCCACGCCTGTTGGGCCTCGTCGCCTTCGGCGACACGGTGAAGGACAGCGCGGTCGCGGCGGTCGCCTCGCTGAAGGCGCAGGGGGTCGAGCCGGTGATGGTGACCGGCGACGGCTGGGGCGCCGCCCGCTCGGTCGCCGCGGCGCTCGGCATCGCGCGGGTGTTCGCCGAGGTGCTGCCGGGCGACAAGGCCGGGGTGATCGCGACGCTGAAGGCGGAGGGGAAGATCGTCGGCATGGTCGGCGACGGCGTCAACGACGCCCCGGCGCTGGCCGCCGCCGATGTCGGCATCGCCATGGCGACCGGAACCGACGTGGCGATGCACAGTGCCGGCGTCACCCTGATGCGCGGCGACCCGCGCCTTGTGGCCGGGGCCATCGACGTGTCGCGGCGCACATACTCCAAGATCCGGCAGGGGCTGTTCTGGGCCTTCGCCTACAATGTGGTCGGCATTCCGCTGGCGGCGTCCGGCAACCTCAGCCCGGTGCTGGCCGGGGCGGCGATGGCGCTCAGCTCGGTCAGCGTCGTGGTGAACGCCCTGACCCTGCGCGGCTGGTCGCCGCCGCAGGTCAAGCCGGAGGGCAGGCGGGAGGACGGGCGATGAAGGACGCGATGACCATCGGCGACGCCGCGAAGGCGTCGGGCGTGAACGCCAAGCTGATCCGCTACTATGAATCGATCGGCCTGATCCCGGAGGCCGGGCGGACGGCGTCCGGCTATCGACTTTACGGCGCGGCGGATGTGAATGTGCTGCGCTTCGTCAAGCGGGCGCGGACTCTGGGGTTCGGGATCGAGCGCATCCAGAAGCTGGTCGGGCTGTGGCAGGACCGCTCCCGTTGCAGCAAGGAGGTCAAGCGGATCGCCCGGCAGCACATCGACGAGCTGGACGCGAAGATCGCCGAGTTGCAGGCGATGCGCGACACGCTGCACGAGCTGGCCGACGCCTGCCACGGCGACGAGCGTCCGGAATGCCCGATCCTGAAGGATCTGGCGTCCTAAAGGAGGGCATGTCCTCCCGCCGCAACGCTTTCATGCGAAATTGCTGCGTCCGCGCAACGCTTGGCTGCCTCTATGCTCGGGGCCATGCCCGACCTTCCCGCTCCGACTCTCGGCTCCCAGCCTGCCGCCAGTCCCGCCGCCAATCCCGCCACCGGCCCCGCCAGGGACGTTCCCGCCACCGACGGGTTGCCCGTCCCGCAACGCTACTGGGCGATGGCGGCGATGACCGTCGCGCTGATCATGGCGGTGCTGGACGGCGTCGTCGCCAACATCGCCCTGCCGACCATCCAGCGTGAATTCGCGGTCGATGCCGCCGGCGCGATCTGGGTGGTCAACGCCTATCAGCTGGCGGTCACCGTCTCGCTGTTCCCGCTGGCCTCGCTGGGCGACATCGTCGGCTACCGCAAGGTCTACTGGTTCGGGCTGGCGGTCTTCACCGCGGCCTCGCTCGCCTGCGCCCTGTCGCCCAACCTGGCGACGCTGACCGTCGCCCGCGTGCTCCAGGGCATCGGCGGCGCCGGCATCATGAGCGTCAATCTGGCGCTGGTCCGCCACATCTACCCCTCCACCCATCTGGGGCGCGGCGTCGGCTACAACGCGATGATCGTCGCGGTGTCCTCGGCGGCCGGGCCGACCCTGGCGGCGCTGATCCTGTCCGTCGCCTCCTGGCCCTGGCTGTTCGCGGTCAATGTCCCGCTCGGGCTGGCGGCGCTGGTCGTGGCGGCGCGGGCGATGCCGGCCTCCACCCCCGCCGGGCACCGCTTCGACTGGCTGAGCGCCGCGCTGAACGCCGGCATGCTCGGCCTGCTGATCGTCGGCTTCAAGGGGGTGGACGGCAGCCAGCCGGCCTGGCTGGTCGCCGCCGGGCTGGGCGGCGCGCTGCTGCTGGGCGTGACGCTGGTGCGGCGCGAGCTGGCGCAGGCGGCGCCGCTGCTGCCGGTCGACCTGCTGCGCCGGCCGGTCTTCGCCCTGACGGTGGTGACCTCGGTCTGCTCCTTCGCGGCGCAGAACGCCGCCTTCGTGGCGCTGCCCTTCTATTTCGAGGATGTGTTGCACCGCTCGCTCGCCGAATCGGGGCTGCTGATGACCCCCTGGCCGCTGATGGTGGCGCTGATCGCCCCGATCTCCGGCCGGCTGGCCGACCGCTACGAGCCGACCCGGATGGCGGCGGCCGGGCTGGCGCTGTTCGCCGCCGGCCTTGCCCTGATGGCGCTGCTGCCGGCCGATCCGTCGACGCTGGACGTGGCGTGGCGGATGGCGCTGGCCGGCTTCGGCTTCGGCCTGTTCCAGACACCGAACAACAAGGTGCTGGTCAGCAGCGCGCCGAAGGAGCGCAGCGGCGGCGCCAGCGGCATCCAGGCGACCGGCCGGCTGCTGGGCCAGACGCTGGGCGCCGCGGCGGTCGGGCTGGTCTTCACCGCCATGGGCAAGGCGGATGGCACGGTGGCGGTGATGTGGCTGGGGACCGGGCTGTGCGTGCTCGCCTGCCTGACCGGCCTCTTCCGCCGCCGCGCCGCGGCGGCCTGAGCCGTTCCTGTCCCTATTGCCGGTCCGGCCGGGTCAGGGTCCGCTCGCTGCCATAGGCGAAGGTCGGCGCCTGGGCGAGGTCGGCCTGGTCGAGGTCGAGCGCCGGCCCGTCCGGCCCGTTGGTCAATGCGCCGAGCGGCACCGCCACCAGCTTCTCGCCCAGCCCGAGCACGTCGTTCGGCGCCACCACGATCCGGTTCAGCCGGTCGCCCGCCGGATTGGCAGGATCGGCCGGATTTGCCGGTTCGGCCAGCGTGAAGTCGAGGATGCGGCCGCCCGGCCGGCCGTCGCGGGTGCGCAGCTCCGTTCCCACCATCGCCCGCGCCTGATCCGGGTTGAGGGCGGCCGGCGGCAGGGCGGCGACCGGCGGCGACCCGGCCGGCGGGGAGCCGGCGGCGGCGGCGCCAGTGGGAGCGGTGCCCTGTTGCCCCTCGCGCGACGGCGCCTCCCCGCTGATGCTCGGCGGCGACGCGACCGGATCGGTGGTCGACTGGTCGTCCGGGCGGGGCGCCGTCATCAGCGGCGGGGTGGCCCCCGGTGCCGCCGCCTCGGGCGCCGGCGCCGGGGTTTGAGCCATGGCGGCACCGGACAGCAGCAGCGCTGCGGCCGGCAGGGCGCTCAACAGGGGGCGGAGCGTTCGGTGGAGAGTGGGGCGGAGCATGGCGGGCGACCCTTCCGTTCGGATTCGGTATCGCCCTGTTAACAGCCCAACCGCCCGCGGGTTGCCGGCGCCGCGCCTATTCCCTCAGGCCCCGTTGCGCCGCAGCAGGAAGACGCCCTGTTCGCCCAGCAGGTTGGCGAAGCCGGAATGGGCGCGGCTGGTCACCCGGCCTGCGCGGTCGATGATCCGGGTCTGCTCGATGGTGATGCCCATCTCCCCGGTCAGCACGACGAAGTCGCGCAGCGTGCAGAAATGGATGTTGGGCGTCTCCCACCACTGGTAGCCCAGCTTCTCGGTCACCGGCATGCGGCCGGTCAGCATCAGCTGCATGCGGACCCGCCAATAGCCGAAATTGGGCACCGAGACGATGGCGCGGCGGCCGATGCGGCACATCATCTCCAGCACGTCGCGCGGCTGCCGCATCGCCTGCAGCGTCTGGCCGAGGATGACATAGTCGAAGGCGTCGGCCGGATAGTCCTTCAGGTCGGTCTCGGCGTCGCCCTGGATCACCGACAGGCCGTGCGCCACGCATTGCCGCACGCCGTCCATGCTGAGCTCGATGCCGCGCGCGTCGACGTTCTTGGTGTGGGCCAGATGGTCCAGCAGGGCGCCGTCGCCGCAGCCGACGTCCAGCACGCGGCTGTTCGGCTCCACCATCTCGGCGATCAGCTTCAGGTCGTCGCGAATGTCCAGCATGGTCGGCCTTGGTCCCGGTCAGCGTGCGCGGCGGCGGACGGACAGGCCGCGATGCTCGGCACAGCCCTCCAGGAAGCCATGGATCACCTGATGGAACTCCGGCTCGTCCAGCAGGAAGGCGTCGTGGCCCTTGTCGGTTTCGATCTCCACGAAGCTGACATTGGCGGCGACCGCGTTCAGCGCATGGACGATGGCCCGCGATTCGGAGGTCGGGAACAGCCAGTCGCTGGAGAAGCTGGCGAGGCAGAAGCGCACCGGTGTCGTCTTCCCCCCCGGCCGGAAGGCGTTGGCCAGCGACCCGCCCGCATCGGCGGCGAGGTCGAAGTAATCCATCGCCCGGGTGATGTAGAGGTAGGAGTTGGCGTCGAACCGCTCGACGAAGGCGGCGCCCTGGTAGCGCAGGTAGCTCTCGACCTGGAAGTCGGCGTCGAAGCCGTAGGTGATCGCCTTGCGGTCCTGCAGGTTGCGGCCGAACTTGCGGTGCAGCGCCGCCTCTGACAGGTAGGTGATGTGCGCGGCCATGCGCGCCACCGCCAGCCCGGCTTCCGGCCGGGTGCCGTCCAGCAGATAGCTGCCGCCGCGCCATTGCGGGTCGGCCATGATCGCCTGGCGCCCGACCTCGTGGAAGGCGATGTTCTGCGCCGAATGGCGGGCGGCGGTGGCGATCGGCACCGCGGCGAACACCGATTCGGGGTAGGCCACCGCCCATTGCAGCACCTGCATGCCGCCCATCGAGCCGCCGATGACGCAGAACAGCTTGTCGATGCCGAGATGCTCGACCAGCAGCTTCTGCGCCCGCACCATGTCGCCGATGGTGACGACCGGGAAGGACAGGCCATAGGGCAGGCCGGTCGCCGGATCGGTGTCCTTCGGCCCGCTGCTGCCCAGGCAGCCGCCCAGCACGTTGGAGCAGATGACGAAATAGCGGTCGGTGTCGACCGGCTTGCCGGGACCGACCAGCATCTCCCACCAGCCGGGCTTGCCGGTGACGGGATGGGTCTCGGCCACGAAATGGTCGCCGGTCAGGGCGTGGCAGACCATGATCGCATTCGAGCGGTCGGCGTTCAGCGTGCCGTAGGTCTGGTAGGCGATCTGGAAGCCGCCGATCTCGATCCCGCTGTCCAGCCGCATCGGCCGGTCGACGGCCAGCCGCACGCGCCTGCCGGGCTGGGCCCGGCCGGCGGCGTCATCCGGAACCTGCCCCTCCGCATGAAGCTGGGGCTGTTGCGCGGTCGGGTGCGCGGACATCTCGATTCTTGCCTTCGGGCGTTGCTGGCCTTACGGACTCCAGCCGCCGGAACCCTTGGCTGGGCACCCTGGGCGAGCTGGGGCGGAACGGGAGCGTATAGCTACGAAGCCGGCCTTCGGAGTGTCAATGTTTTCTTTGATTTCCCGGCGCATGCGGACTACTACTTACCGGCTCTGCTTCCGATGGTTTCGTGATCGATGTCTCCCGCCCGGACCCCGCTCGACGATTTGCGCCGCGAGATCGACCAGATCGACGACGCGATCCATGACCTGCTGATGCGCCGCGCCGCCGTGGTGGAACGCATCGGGGCGGCGAAGGGCAATGGCGCCGCCGGAAACGGCAACGGCGGGCAGGCGGTCTACCTGCGCCCGGCGCGGGAGGCGACGATCCTGCGCCGCCTGATGGCCCGCCATGCCGGCTCCTTCCCCGCCCAGGTCGTCGTCCGCATCTGGCGCGAGATGATCACCGCCTTCACCCGCATGCAGGGGCCCTTCGCCGTCGCCGTCTATGCGCCGGAGGACCGCCGCGGCTTCTGGGACATCGCCCGCGACCATTTCGGCGGCTTCGTGCCGATGAGCGCCGTCAACACCCCGGCCGCCGCGCTCCGCGCCGTGTCGGAGGGGACGGCGACCGTCGCCGTGGTGCCCTATCCGGCCGACGACGATTCGGATCCCTGGTGGCGCTTCCTGGTGTCGGCCGACCCCGGCCGGCCGCAGGTGGTGGCGCGGCTTCCCTTCTGCGGCCGCGGCAACGCCCGCGGCGAGAATCGCGACGCGCTGGCCATCGCCGCCGTCCCGCACGAGCCGACGGGCGACGACCGCTCGCTGCTCAGCATCGAGATCGGCGGCGACCTCAGCCGCGGCCGGTTGAAGGACATGCTGGAGGCCTGCCGCCTGCCGCCGGTCAATTTCTGCACTTGGCATCCCGCCGGCCACGCCACCGGGATGAGCGGCGGCGGGCCGTCGGTCCATCTGGTCGAGATCGCCGATTTCGTCGACCATGGCGACCCCCGTCTGGCCGCGCTGGCCGAGCGGTCGGGCGACATCCCGGTGCGGGTCAACGTCGTCGGCGGCTATGCCGTGCCGCTGCATCTGGGCTGACGCGCCGGGCGGTTCCGCCCCGCCTCGTTCCGCCCCACCTTATCCAAGCCCAACCTTTCCAAGCCCAACCTTCCAGAAGGTCCGCAAGCCATGACCCAACCGAACGGCCCGCAGCCGCGTCCGGGGATTCTCGACATCGCCGCCTATGTCGGCGGCGAGCATCAGGGTCATATCCGCCTCGCGTCGAACGAGGGCGCGCTGGGTCCGAGCCCGAAGGCGATGGAGGCCTATGCGGCGGCGGCCTCGACTCTGCACCGCTACCCGGACGGCGGCTCGGCCGCCCTGCGCGGGGCGATCGCCAAGCGCTTCAACCTGGACGCCGACCGCATCGTCTGCGGCGCCGGGTCGGACGAGATCATCAGCCTGCTGATCCGCTCCTATGCCGGTCCGGGCGACGAGGTGCTGTATTCGCAGCACGGCTTCCTGATGTATCCGATCGGCGCCAAGTCGGTCGGCGCCACCCCGGTGACGGCGCCGGAGGACGGCTTGACCGCCAGCGTCGACCAGCTGCTGGCCCGCGTCACCCCGCGCACCCGCCTGGTTTTCCTCGCCAACCCGAACAACCCGACCGGCACCTATCTGCCGGCGTCGGAGGTGGCGCGGCTGCATGCCGGCCTGCCGCCGGACGTCGTGCTGGTCATCGATGCGGCCTATGCCGAGTACATGAACAAGGACGACTACACCGCCGGCGAGGAGCTGGTGGAGCGGTTCCCCAACGTGGTGATGACCCGCACCTTCTCGAAGATCTTCGCGCTGGGCTCGCTGCGCATCGGCTGGTGCTACGGCCCGGCCGGGATCGTCGACGTGCTGAACCGGGTGCGCGGCCCGTTCAACGTCTCGACCGCCGCCCATGTCGCCGGGATCGCCGCGGTGGAGGATGCCGAGTTCCTCGACCGCTCGCGCCGCCACAACGAGCAGTGGCGCGGCTGGTTCTGCGAGGCGGTCCAGGGTCTGGGCCTGACCGTGCATCCCAGCGTGACCAACTTCGTGCTGATCGACTTCAAGGGCCAGCCGGCCGGCAAGGACGACGCCGAGGCCGCCCGCCTGTTCCTGAAGGCGCGCGGCATCCTGGTGCGGCAGATGCCCTCCTACGGCCTGCCGAGCTGCCTGCGCGTGACCATCGGCACCGAGGCCGAGATGCGCGCGGTGGTCGATGCGCTGACGGGCTTCCTGGCGGGCTGAGACCGTGGACTGAGATCGGGGCGGCGGGGCGTGCCGGCGACGGTGCGCCCCGCCTCGCCCCGCTTTCCGTCACGCCCCCGCCGGGGGCTGTCCGGACGGGTTGCGCCAGTGCGCCCAGTCCTCCCTGGTGAGGCGCCAGATCTCGTGCTCGCCGTAGGCGGGATCGACGAAGGAGGCCGGGGCCACGCCGACCAGGGTCGCGCCGGTGCGCGCCTTGATGTCATGTGACCGCCGGTTGCCGACGGCGTTGGTGAAGAGGAGCCGGTCGAAGCCCAGGTCCTGGAACGCGAAATCGGTGACGCGGACGACGGCTTCGGTCATGTAGCCGCGCCCCCAGAAGGCCCGCCCGAGCCAGAACCCCCGATTCTCCGGCCGCCCCTCCCGCCAGAGGTCGATGGCGCCGATCAGCCCGTCCGCGTCCTTGCGATGCAGCCCCCACACCCAGCGCCCCCGCCCCTGGGTGGGAAGCACCTGATCGCGGATGAACGCGCGGACGCCGCCCGCCGGATAGGGCCAGGGGACGGCGGCCGCCAGATGCCGGACGACCTCATAGTCGATGAAGTGCCGCTCGTAGGCCTCGACATCCGCTTCCGTGACGCCACGAAGGAGCAGCCTGTCGGTGGAGAGGTCGGGGATGAGGGGGTGGCTGGGCATCGGATGTCCCTTTCGCGGCGAAGGCCGGGGAGCCGGCCCTTGCTTTCTACCACGCTTCCACGCGACCGCTTTCGACCCGAAGCCGGGCGTCCGGCGCCTTGCAAGGCGATCCTGCGTTGGTCGGCGAGAGCGTTGCCGGAGTCCGCGCGGTGACGGTCGGTCAGGTTGCCCTCGATTGCCCTCGATTGCCCGCGACGACGTGGCGGTCCGCCACCCGGTCCCGCTCATGCCGGTGTTATGATGCCGCGTCGCGCGATGCACCCGGCGAGTGGCCCATGATCCGCTTGAAGGCGCGGCTGAAGGCGGCTTGAGAGCCGTAGCCGAGCCGATGCGCGGCGGCTTCGATCGTCAACCGCTCCTGCCCGATCCACTGGGCGGCCAGCCGCATGCGGAGTTCCGTCACATAGCGGACCGGGGTCACGCCGGTCACCGCCAGGAAGCGCTCTGCGAAAACGGAACGCGAGGCGCCCATCTCCGCGGCCAGTTCCGCCACGGTCCAGTTGCGGCCAGGGTTCCGATGCAGCGCGGAGATGACGCGGCCGAGCCGCGGGTCGCGCAGCGCGTCGACCCAGCCATGCGCATCGCCGCAGCCGCATTCCACCCAGCCGCGCACGATGGAGGCGGACACCACGTCGGCCAGCCGGGCCAGGATACCGGCGTAGCCGGCGCGTTCGGCCCGCGCCTCGCGCTCCATCGCCTCCAGCATCGGCAGCATCTCGGGGTAGCGGTCGATCAGGGTGCCGACCTGCATCACCTCGGGCATCAGGCCGACCAGCGGCTGCATGGCGCCGAGGTCGAATTCCATGCAGCCGGTGAAGATGACCGCGTCCTTCGTGCGGCAGCTTTCGGCCGGGCAGGATTCGAGGGCGCTGACGTTGCCGCACAGAGGCGCCGTCGCGAAGCTGGAGACATCGCGGGCCGGCAGCTCCGGCGCCGACAGCAGTTCGTGCGCGCCGCCGCGTGGCAAAAGCACCGCATCGCCGGTGCTCAGCATAAAGGTGCCGCTGGCCGGAATCCGCAAAATGACCGGTCCGCGGGCGATGAAATGGAATTGCGCCCGCCCCTCCACCGTGCCGAAGCCGATGCCGAAGGGGGGGGCGACCTGCATGCGGCGGTATTGCACGCCGGTCAGCCGCATGCCGAGCAGAAGCTCGCTGACGAGGTCGGTGCTGGAGTGGGGTCGGGTCGGGTCAGACATATCCGGACGCCAGATCAAAAGATACGGACGTTGTGACATGGATCGTCCGGCAGCTCCATCCTATTCTGCATCGCAGCATAACCTTCCAATGAGGACTGACATGATGGGATCTGCGAGGCCGGCCGGTGCCGCGCCGATGGAGCCCGCCTGGGGCGCCGTCTTCTCCCTGACGCTCGGCGTGTTCGGGCTGGTGACGGCGGAGTTTCTGCCGGCCAGCCTGCTGACGCCGATGGCGGCCGACCTGCACATGACCGAGGCGATGGCAGGCCAGGCCGTCACCGCGACCGCCATGGTGGCGCTGGTCGCCAGCCTGCTCATTTCCGCCGCGACCCGCCGGATCGACCGGCGCCATGTGCTGCTCGCCTTTTCTGTGTTGCTCCTGGTCTCCAACCTGATGGTTGCCTTTGCCCCCGACCTGCTGTCCCTGCTGGTCGGACGGGTGCTGTTGGGGGTGGCGCTCGGTGGCTTCTGGGCCATGTCGGCCGCGATCGCCATGCGGTTGGTGCCGGAGGCGATGATCCCGCGGGCGTTGTCGATGATCTTCAGCGGCGTGTCGGCGGCCACGGTCTTCGCGGCGCCGGTCGGAAGCTATCTGGGCGACCTGCTCGGCTGGCGCGCGGTGTTCCTGATGGCCGGCGGGTTGGGGTTCGTGGCGCTGGTGGCGCAGTTCCTGACGCTGCCCCGCATGGCGCCGAACGGCCATACCAGCCTTCGGACGCTGGGCGAGGTGCTGGCGCGGCCGGGCGTCGGGTTCGGCATGCTGTCGATCATCCTCGTCTTCACCGGGCATTTCGCGCTCTTCACCTATGTCCGGCCTTTCCTGGAGACGGTGACCGGCGTCGGCATCAGCGGCGTGTCGGGCATCCTGTTGGGTTTCGGCGTGGCGAACTTCGCCGGCACCTATCTCGGCGGCGCGCTGCTGGAGCGCAGCATGCGGCTGACCCTGGCCGTCATGCCGCTGACCATGGGGCTCCTCGGGCTCGGGCTGGCTGCGCTCGGCGGTTCGCCGGTCGTTGCGTCGGCGCTGATCGCGCTGTGGGGCGTCGCCTTCGGCGCCGTGCCCGTGGCCTGGTCGACCTGGATCACCCGCACCGTACCGGACGAGGCGGAAAGCGCCGGCGGCCTCTTCGTCGCGGCGGTGCAGCTTGCCATCGCCACCGGCGCGGCAGCGGGGGGCGCCATCTTCGGGTTCACCGGCGCCAGCGGGGTCTTCGGCGTCAGCGGCGTCGTGCTGCTGCTGGCGGCGCTGGTCGTGCTGGGAGGCGTGCGGACGCGGGCGGTCGCCGTCGCCGCCTGATCCCCTGCGTCAGCGCACCCGCCGCAACGCGGAGCGCCAGGACCGGCCTCGATGGCCGACCCGCACCGAGGGCACTCACAACCCGACCATTCCCCCTCAAACCCGCCGCAGCCGGCCCAGCAGTTGCGGGTTGTCCCAGGTCGGTTGACGGTCCTCGATCACCACGCGGTGCGGCAGCGGGCTGTCCCGCTCCACCGACAGCTCGACCCAGCGCGGCACCAGCTCGTTGTTGAGGTCGTCCAGCAGGGCCAGCGCCAGCGCCTCCGGCCCGCCGTCGAAGCCGGCGAAGGACGCCAGATAGGCGGCGAAGGACGCAGGCTCCAGCACCAGCCGGTCGGGCACCAGCCGCAGGGTCAGCCGGGTGCCCGGCATCGGCTCGCCGCGCAGCTCCACCAGATAGTCATGGCGGGCGTCGGGCGACGGCAGGGTGCCCAGCAGCTCGCGCCTCATGCCGACACCCCGAGCCCAGCCTTGCCGGCGCGGGTCAGCTTCACCCAGCTGCGGGCGCCGGACTGGAAGGACAGGCCGCCGGTGTAGCCGACGGCGCGCACGCTGTCGGCGAAGACCTGGATCAGCTCAACCCGCAGCTCCGGCGGCAGGGCGGCGTGGCTGCGCAGGATCAGGTCGAAATGGTTGGGGCGGACCAGCCCGTCCAGCTGCATCGGGCCGAACCGGCTGAGATCCAGGTCGATGACGAAGCGGCTGCCCGGCTTCGACCGCTCACCGCCGCCGCTCTCCTCGTCCTCCTTCAGCGGGTGGACGTGCAGCTTGATCGGCTTCGGCCCGTTGGCGTCCATCAGCGGGATGGTGTAGGAGCGCCAGTCGCCCGGCAGCGGCTCGGCCGCCTCGCGGCGCAGCTCGCCGAAATCCTTCTCCAGCCGCTCCAGCAGGTCGCGCCGCCCCGCCTTGTCCAGCGCCGAGGACGCCTCGTCGCCCAGCCAGCCCTGGGCGTCGCCGCCGCGCATCGCCGCCAGGAAGAATCCCAGCGCCGCCGTCAGCTTGCGGTTGGGCTGCGGCATGGTCGCCTGCATCGACCGGGCAAGCGCCGGGTCGGCCGCCGCCAGCGTCGCCATCAGCTGCCGCATCGCCGGCCAGTCGCGCTCGCCCAGCGGTCCCGGCGGACCGGTTGCCGCCGCCTGGGTCGCCGCAAGTGTCGCGGCTTGCGCCCGGTCGGTCAGCGCCGCGGTGACGGTGGCGCCCTGCGGCAGGCTGGCCGCCACGTTCAGCGCCAGCATGCCCTGTTTGGTCGCGAGGATGGGCTGGCCCTGCGGCGTGCTGCCGGCCACCGTGCCGCGCAGCACCCGCGCGTCGGGGGGCGCATCGGGCGACGCATCGGGCTGGGCGGCGGACCCGTCCGCGGCCGGCGGCTGGCCGCCGCCCTGGTTGGCGCCCTGGTTCGCGCCCTGGCCGCCGCGGCCGGCTTCCTGCGGATCGCCGGGCGGACGGGGCTGTTGCGGCGGCGGGGTCACGGTCAGGATCTTCAGCGCCACCGTGGCGCCGCGCGGCAGGTCGGGCGGTTCCGCCGGCTCGCCGGAGGGCCGGGTCGGCGTCTCGGCGCCGGGGTGGGCCGCATCGCCGCCCAGCTCGACCGGCGTGCCGAAGGTCGCGCTGCCCGGTCCCGGCATCGCCCCAGCCGCCGTCCCGGCCGGCGCCTCGGGCTTGGCGCCCCCGGCGGGAGCCGTGCCGGCAGGAGAGGGCGCGGTCGGCGGCTGGGCCGGGCTGCCGGCGGCGGGCGTTCCGGCGGGTGTCGGCGTCAGCGGCTTGGCGCCCGATCCGCTGGCCAGCACCAGCGCCGGCACCACCGTCCCCGGCAGCAGCGGCGGCAGGCTGGACGGCGTGGGCGAGGGGGGGACGGCCGGCAGCAGGACGGCAGGAGGCGTTGCCCCGGGTGCCGCTCCGGCTGCCGTTCCACTGCCGGTGGCGGGTGCCGCCGTGCCGCCGGCCGGGGTCGCCAGCGCCTGGAGCAGGATCAGCGCCAGCGGCTTGGCCTGACCGGCGGCGGGGGAAGGGGAGGTGGAGGTCGCGCTGGCTGGGGTGAGCTGCACCGTCACCGGCTTGTCGGCCGGCAGCTCCGCCGCGCTGTCGAGCAGTAGTTCCCCGGCCGATGTCCGGATGCGGGTCAGCCCCTCGGGCGTCTGGCCGGCGACGGTGCCGGTCAGCACCACCGGGCGGGTGACCTCCGGCAGCCGGTCGGGCAGTTGCACGACCGTCGCCTCGGCCGTCACCGGGGCAGGCGCGGCCGGGGCCGCCGCGGCGGTGGCGGCGGCGGGGCTGACCGACGGTGGGATCGACCCGCCCATCGGTGCCCCGTTACTTGGCGTTGGCCAGCAGCCGCTGCACGATCGCCTCGACGTCGCGGGCCGCGTCGCTGGAGGGCGAGCGGGTCAGCAGCGGGGTCTGGTTGCGGATGGCGTCGCGCACCTTCAGGTCGCGGCGGATGATGCCGGCCAGCGCCGGCTTGTATTTCAGGAAATTCTGGCAGGCCTTCAGGATGGTGCCGTAGGTCCGCTCGCCGTCCTTCACGCTCTGCGCCATGTTGACCACGATCCGCAGGTCGGCGGACGGGTTGGTCGCGTGGGTCAGCTTGATGAAGGCGTAGGCGTCGGTCAGCGAGGTCGGCTCGTCCGTCGTCACCACCAGCGTCGTCCCGGCCGGTCCCGACAAAGTGCGCACCGTGCGGTCGACGCCGGCCCCCATGTCCATCACCACCCGGTCATAGCTCCGGGCCAGCTCCAGCAGGTCGTTGCGCAAGCCGGACAGCCGCTGGCTCGGCAGCTGGGCCAGCGTGCCCGATCCCGACCGGCCGGCGATGATGTCGAATCCGGTGTCGGGGAAGCGCTGCGCCGCCTTGGCCAGCGTCACCTCGCCGTTGATGACGGCACCCAAATCGTTCCTGGGCGAGAATCCGAGTTGGATGTCGACGTTGGCGAGGCCGAGGTCTCCGTCGAACAGCAGGGTGTTGAGCCCCGCCTTGGTCAGGGCGTGGCTGAGCGTGATCGAGAACCACGTCTTGCCGACGCCGCCCTTTCCGCTGGCCACGGCGATGACGTTGGCGCCGCGTAGCGGGCGAACGTTCTTGAGGGCGGCCGGGAACACCGGATCGGTCATGGCAGGGTCCTCGACGAGGGGGAACTGGCGGCTTTTTTGGCCTTGGTTGCGGGTTTTGCGGGTTTGGCCGCCGCGGCGGCCCGGCGTGGTGGCGGTGGTGGCGGAGATGGTGGCGCCAGTTCCTCGGGCTCCATCTCCTGATCGTGACCATGATGGCGGCCCTGACGGCGGCCATGACCGTAATCGTCGTCATGACGATCGTCATGCCCGCCGTCATGCCCGCCGTCATGATCCTGCTGATGATTCTCGTCATGAGCCCCGCCATGCTCCTCGTCCCAGGCCGCGCGCCTGGGCGCGCTGCGCGTGGCGGGCTGCTTCACGGCGGGCGCCTTCTCCTCGGGCGGGATCATCATGCGGGCGAGCGCAAGCGGGTTCAGCGCCGTCAGCCCCTCGGCCACCTTGGACGAGACGCTGGCGTCGCTGAAGGACAGCCGGGCGCGGGCGGCGACCGCCAGCAGGCTGCCCAGCCGGCGGGCCATGTCCAGCCGGGTGACCAGCATCCGCCGCACGCCGACCGCCTTGAAGGCCAGCGCCATGTCGGCGGCCTCCAGCGCGTCGAGCCCGGCGGGCAGCACCAGCACCGGCTCCACCTCGCCGACGCTCAGCAGGCCGCGGAGATCCTGCATGTCCCGGTTGTCGTAGGGGTTGCGGCCGGCGGTGTCGACCAGCACCAGGTCGGTCCGGCGATGGACCTCGTAGGCACCGGCCAGCGCGTCCGGATCCTCCACCGTCGCCAGCTTCAGCTTCATCAGCCGGGTGAAGGCGGCGAGCTGGTCGATGCCGCCGGCCCGCACGGTGTCGGTGGTGATGACGCCAACCGAGCATTTCCGGAACACGGCGCGGGCCGCCAGCTTGGCGGCGATCAGCGTCTTGCCGGAGCCCGGCGGGCCGACCAGCACCAGCGGCCTCACCTGGCTGCGGCCGTCGGGCAGCGGCTTGAAGCCGAAGATGGAATCGAGCGCCGAGCCCAGCGCCAGCCGCGGATCCTCGGTGTCGAGGCCGGATGCCGCGTCGATCAGCTGTTCGGCCAGCGCGGCGGGGACGCCATGGCGCTGCAGCGCGTCGGCCACCACCTCGCCGACGTCGATCTCCGGCTCGACCGGCTGCGGCGGCGCCTTGGCCCGGCCGCCGCGACCGCCGCCCCGGTCGCCGGAGGCGGGGGCCGCCGGCAGATCATCCTCTTCCACCGCCGCCGTGACGCGCACGCCGCCGCCTTCCTCCTCGCGCGTGGCGACGATGATGGCGTCGTCGCCCAGCGACTGGCGCACCATCCGCATGGCGTCGGACATGGTCCGGGCGTGGAAGGACTTCAGCCGCATCGGCGGAGCCTTCCGTCAGCCGGAGGAGGGGGGACGGCGCGCGTCATCAGATCTGCCCCAGGGTCTTGATGCGCGCCTTCGGGTGGATCTCGTTCTGCGACATGACCACGGTCGCAGGCCGGAACCGCTCGACGATGGAGCGGACGAAGGGCCGGATCAGCGGGCTGGTCAACAGAACGGGGCTCTCGCCCATCATGGCATGACGCTCGAAGGTTTGGCGGACGGAGGTGATGAACTGCTGCAGGCGGGAGGGTGCCATCGTCAGCTGCCGGTCGTCCCCGTCGCCCACCAGCGATTCGGCGAACCCCTGTTCCCATTCGGGCGACAGGGTGACGAGCGGGATGAAACCCATCTCGTTGGTGTTCGCGTCGCAAATCTGCCGGGCAAGGCGCGAGCGCACATGTTCGGTGATCTGGGTGATGCTGCGGGTCTGGCTGGTCGCTTCGGATACCCCTTCCAAGATCGTGGGAAGATCCCGGATCGAGACGCGTTCGGCAAGGAGATTCTGCAACACCCGTTGCAAACCGCCCACAGTGATCTGCCCGGGCACCACGTCGGCGATCAGCTTCTGGTGTTCCTTGTCGGTTTCGTCCAGCAGCTTCTGCGTCTCGGTGAAGGACAGCAGCTCGGGCATGTTGTCCTTGATCAGCTCGGTCAGGTGGGTGGTCACCACGGTCGACGGGTCGACCACGGTGTAGCCCTTGAACAGCGCCTCCTCGCGATAGCCGGGCTCGATCCAGATGGCGGGCAGGCCGAAGGTCGGCTCCACCGTCTGCTCGCCGGGCAGGCTCATGGCGTCGCCGCGCGGGTCCATCACCAGCAGCATGTTGGGCCGGATGTCGCCGCGCCCTGCCTCGATCTCCTTCACCCGGATGATGTAGGTGTTGGGCGGCAGCTGCAGGTTGTCCTGGATGCGCACCGCCGGCATGACGAAGCCGACCTCGCCGGCGATCTGGCGGCGCAGCCCCTTGATCTGGTCGGTCAGCCGGTGGCTGCCGGCCTGCGGCTGGTTGATCAGCGACAACAGGCCGTAGCCCAGCTCCAGCCGGATCAGGTCGATGGAGAGCGCGGTGGAGATCGGCTCGTCCGGGGCCGGGCCGCCGCCGGGCATGCCGCCGGCACCGCCGGTCGCGGCGGCCTCCTCGGCGGCGGCGGCCTCCTCGGCATCTTTCTTCGCGCGCAGGCGCGGCATGTACCAGGCGGCGAAGCCCACGATGCCGATGACCGGGGCCAGCGTCAGGATCGGCATGCCCGGCAGCAGGGCCAGCACGCCGATGGCGCCGGCCGACAGGGCCAGCGCCTGGCTGTGGCCGGTCAGCTGGCCGACGACCGCCTTGTCGGTCGAGCCGCCCATGCCGGCCTTCGACACCAGGAAGCCGGCGGAGATCGAGATCACCAGCGCCGGGATCTGCGACACCAGGCCGTCGCCGATGGTCAGCTTGGTGAAGGTGTCGAGCGCCTGCATCACCGGCATGTCGTGGCGCAGCACCGCGATGGTGACGCCGCCGATGATGTTGATGAACATGATCATCAGGCCGGCGACCGCGTCGCCCTTCACGAACTTCGACGCACCGTCCATCGAGCCGAAGAAGGCGCTTTCGTCCTCCAGCTCCTTGCGCCGGGCCCGCGCGGTGCTCTCCTCGATCATGCCGGCCGACAGGTCGGCGTCGATCGCCATCTGCTTGCCGGGCATGGCGTCGAGGGTGAAGCGCGCCGCCACTTCGGCGATGCGGCCCGAGCCGGCGGTGATGACCTTGAAATTCACGATGGTCAGGATGGCGTAGATGATCACGCCGATGACGAAGTCGCCGCCCATCACCAGATTGGCGAAGGCCTCGATGACATGGCCGGCCGCCGCCGTGCCCTCGTGCCCCTGGGTCAGGATCAGGCGGGTCGAGGCCATGTTCAGCGACAGGCGCAGCAGCGTGGTGATCAGCAGGATCGTCGGGTAGGAGGACAGCTGCAGCGGCTTCTCGATGAACAGCACCACCATCAGGATCAGGATGGAGACGGTGATGTTCAGCCCCAGCATCATGTCGAGCATGACGCTGGGCAGCGGCATGATCAGCCCGACCACGACGATCAGGATGCCGATGGCCATCGCCACGTCGCCGCGCTTCAGCGACGCCTTGACGACCGCCCACATCTCGCCGAAGGCGGCCATGTTGCCGGGGCCGCCGCCCCCGCCTCCGCCTGCATTATGTTCGGTCAGCGCCATGTCTGCTCCCGCCGCTCAGGGGCCCGGTCCCGGACGAAGCCGTCAGGCGGTCGCCCGTTCTTCGTTGCCCGGGGCGGTCACGCTGCGGCCCTCGTCGCCATACTGCTTCAGCTTGTTGCGCAGCGTGCGGATCGAGATGCCCAGGATGTTGGCGGCGTGGGTGCGGTTGCCCAGGCAATGGGTCAGCGTCTCCAGGATCAGGTCGCGCTCGACGTCGGCCACCGTGCGGCCGATCAGCGCCGCCAGCCCGGCGCCGGACGTGCCGGCATTGGCCGCCGCCGCGGCGCCACTGTTGGCCGCCATGCCGTAGGGCCCGGCCTTGCCGCCCTTGGGCGGGCCGTAGCTGGTCGGCAGCGGGCCCGGCGGCTGCATGGACATCGGAGCGGCGGGCTGCTGGCCCGAAGGGTGGGGCTGAGCCGCCGGGACGGTGCCGCCGGTGCCGGCGAACGGGTTGGCGACCGGCGAGTTGGCGGGGATCGAGGCCTGGACGCCCCCTTCCGGCGCCAGCATCTTGCTGGTCAGCATGATTGCCTCCGGCCCGACCTCCTCGCCGCGCGACAGCAGGACGGCGCGGTGCATGGTGTTTTCCAGCTCGCGCACGTTGCCGCGCCAATGGTGGGCCTGCAGCATCTGCATGGCGTCCTCGCTCAGGCGCTTGTCGCCCAGCCCGTTGGCCTCCGCGTATTTCTTCAGGAAATGCTCGGCGATCATCGGGATGTCGGCCGGGCGCTCGCGCAAGGCCGGGATCGCCACGCTGAACACGTTCAGGCGGAAATACAGATCCTCGCGGAAATTGCCGGCGCTGACCTCCGCCTCCAGGTTGCGGTTGGAGGTGGCGATCAGGCGGACATTGACCTTGACCGGCTGGCTGGAGCCGATGCGGTCGATCTCCTTCTCCTGGATGGCGCGCAGCAGCTTGGCCTGGAGCCTCGGGTGCATCTCCGACAGCTCGTCCAGCAGCAGGGTGCCGTTGTTGGCCTCCTCGAACTTGCCGAGCCGGCGGGCGACGGCGCCGGTGAAGGCGCCCTTCTCGTGGCCGAACAGCTCCGATTCCAGCAAATTCTCCGGGATGGCGGCGCAGTTCACCGCGACGAAGGACTCGCCCGACCGCCGGCTCTTGCGGTGGATGAAGCGGGCCATCAGCTCCTTGCCGGTCCCGCTCTCGCCGGTGATCATCACCGAGGCGTCGCTCGGCGCCACCTGCTCGGCCAGCCGCAGCGTCGCCAGCATCGCCGGGTCGCTGCAGACGATGGAATGGCTCTCCTCGGCCACCGCCTCCAGCACCGCGGCGATCAGCTCGGCGTTGGGGGGCAGCGGCAGATACTCCTTGGCCCCGGCGCGGATGGCGCGCACCGCGGCGGCGGCGTCGGTGCCGATGCCGCAGGCCACCACCGGGATGGTGATCCGCTCCGCCTTCAGGCTGTCGATGAAGGTCGCGATGTCCAGCTTGACGTCGATCATCACCAGATCGGCGCCGGCGGCGGCACGCAACGCGTTCAGCGCCCCTTCGATGCTGTCGGTGTGCGACACCTTGGCCCCGCGCTTCATGGCGATCTTGCCGGCGGCGGTGATGTAGCCTTCCAACGTTCCAACGATCAGCAGACGCATAGCCTTACGCTCCCACTCTCGGGGCTTCCCGGTCGAAATACTGGATCCGCTTTCCAGGCGGCAGGACGGCGTTCAGGAGCATCTCCAGACGCCGCGGATTCTCCTGGCGCGCGATGGAAACGGCGCCGATGGTGTAGAGGGTCTTGACCAGCGCGTCCTCCTCCGCCGCCCGCTCCACCTTGGCGGCGAGCGGGGCGAGGACGACGTTGCCGAGCACGGCCCCGTAGAAGGTCGTCAGCAGCGCGAGCGCCATCGCCGGGCCGATGGCCGACGGGTCGCTCAGGCTGCCCAGCATCTGCACCAGCCCGACCAGCGTGCCGATCAGCCCCATGGCCGGCGCCACCTCCGACGCGCGGCGCAGCACGCCGGCGCTCTTGCCGTGGCCGCCGGCGGTGGCCTCGACCTCGCCGACCAGCATCCGCTCGATGGCGTCGGGCGGCAGCCCTTCGGTGATCAGGGTGACGCTGCGGTGCAGGAAGGGCTCGGCGCGCAGTTCCGGCAGGACGTTGCGCAGGGTCTCCGGCCCGGCCCGCCGCGCCGCCTCGGCCAGCAGCAGCACCTGCCGCGCCACGCCCTTGGGGTCGAGCGTCTGGTGGACCAGCACCGCCGCCGCACTCCTCCAGGCGACCGCCACGTCGCCCAGCGAGAAGGACGCGGTGGTGACCGCCAGCGTGCCGCCCAGCACGATCAGCAGCGACGGCGGGTCGAGGAAGGCGCGGGCCGAGCCGCCGGTGGTGATCGCCAGCAGGATCACCCCCGCCGCCGCGGCCAGCCCGACCAGCGTCGCCACGTCCAGCCCGCCGCGCAGCCGCACGCCGCGCCCCGGCGAGGCCGCGGGCTCGCCCGCCGTTGCCGGACGGGCGTTGCCGGCAGCGATGCCGGCAGCGCCGCCGGAGGCGGCCGCCTTGGCGCGGGGAGGGACCGGGTCGGAGGAGATCGCCATCAGCCCCGGTCCGACTTGATGATTTCCGTCATGGTCACGCCCAGCCGGTCCTCCACCACCACCACCTCGCCGCGGGCGACCAGACGGTTGTTCACGTAGATGTCGATGGCCTCGCCGACCTTGCGGTCGAGTTCGACCACGGCGCCGCGGCCCAGCTTCAGCAGCTGCGCCACCTGCATGGTCGATTTGCCCAGCACGGCCGAGATCTGGACCGGGATGTCGTACACCGCCTCCAGATCCTTGGCGATCCCGGGGCTGGCGTAGTCGTCGCCGCTGCTGTTCAGGTCGTTCAGCGAGAAATTGTCGCTCGGCATGACGGTCTCGAACCTCCTTCATTCCGGTCCCCTCAGACGGGGGCCGGAGCCTCCAGCATGTGCGCGGCGCGGCGCTCGATCTCGGCCAGCAGCTGGGCGGTGTCGCGCTCCATGCCGCCCTCGGCCCATTCGATGCGGCAGCCGCCGGGCGCGATCGCCGGATCGCCGATCACCATCAGCCTGGCGCCGAAGCCGCGCGACCCGACCGTGCGGTCCAGATGCTCGCGCACCAGATCCATCGTGTCGTCGGCCACCCGGATGACCAGCCGCGGCTCGTCGATCAGGTCGGTCAGGCAGGCGCGGACCATCCCCTCCACCTCGACCATGCCGCCGCGCCGCGCCCATTCGGGCATCAGCTTGCGGACGATGGCCAGCGCCAGATGGACCGGCTGCTCGGAGCGCGCCGCGCTGCCCGCCTCGCGTTCGGCCAGCAGGCGGGCGACCCCGTCGGCGATCTGCGACAGCGCGCCGGCGATGCGGTTGTTCACCGTCGCCTCGATCTCCGCCTTGCCGCGTTCGTAGCCGGTGTTCTGGCCGGCGCCCATGCCGTCGGTGAAGCCCTTGCCGTAGCCGGCGGCCGTCCCCTCCGACTTGCCGGCGGCGAGGCCCTCGTCATAGCCGCGGGCACGGGCGGCGGCCAGCTCCTCCTCGCCGAAGGTCGGCGCCGGCGGGGGCGGCGGCTCCTCCGGCTGCGGCGGCTCGTCCTCCGGCAGCAGGTCGTCCTCCTCGACATGGGTCATGCGGGGCACGGCGTCCACGTCGAAGGACTCGTCGAAAAGGAATTTGCGCACGCTCATGGCCGGTGCGCTCCCTCATGGGGGCCAAAGGTGAAGGCGGGGGCGGAGGCCGGCATCGCTCAGCTCTCCTGATACAGCCAGTTGCGCAGGATCGAGACCGCCTCTTCCGGATGCTTGTCGACGATCTCGCCGACCTTGCGCAGGGAGGATGCGCGGACGCGGCCTTCGACCCGGTTGATGTCGATCATCTGCTCCAGCTCCTCGTCGGCCTGCGCCGCTTCCAGCGCCAGATCCTGGGCCAGCGCGCCGGTGGGGGCGGCCAGCGCCGCCGGCATGCCGGCTTGGTCGGTCAGCAGCCGGTCCATCTCGTCCTCCTCCTGCATCTCGGCCTTCTCGAAGGCGCGGGAGATCAGCGGGCGGATGACCAGCAGGATGATCAGGACGGCGACGATGCCCAGGACGACCATCTCCGCGATGCGGAACAGGTCGTCCTTGGTCATGCCCATGAACAGCTCTTCCGGCTTCTGGATGTCGTCTTCCGGCGACCAGAAGCGCATGTTGATCACCTCCAGCGAGTCGCCGCGCACGGCGTCCAGCCCGACGGCGGAGCGCACCAGCGCCTTGATGCTCTCGACCTCCTGCTCGCTGCGCGGCTGGTAGGCCGGGGGGGCGTCCTTGGACAGCTGGTAGGTGCCGTCGACCAGCACGGCGACCGACAGGCGGCGGACCTGCCCGCTCTCGCGCACATGCGACTTGGTGGTCTTGGTGATCTCGTAGTTGATCGTCTCTTCGTTGCGGTTCGACTTGTTCGAGGACAGCGGGCTGGCGCTGCTGCTGGCCTGGGAGGTCGGCAGGTTCTGGTCCACCGTCACCGGGGCCAGCGGGTCGCGGTCGGCGCTCTCGTTCGACTCGGCGACCGTCTGGGTCGAGCGGACGACCTGGCTTTCCGGATCGAAGATTTCCGACTGGGTGGTGATGCGGTCGAAGTCGAGGTCGGCCGACACCTCCGCCCGCACCTTGCCGTAGCCGAGCGTCCGGCCCAGCAGATCCTCGATGGTGCGGGCCAGCCGGCCCTCGTAGGCCTGCTTCTTCTCCTCGGCGCTAGCCATCATGGCTTCCGCCGTGTCGCTGCCGGTGCCGCGCGCCAGCAGCTTGCCCTTGTCGTCGACGATGGAGATGCGGTTGGGGTCGAGGTTGGGCACCGAGGCGGCGATCAGCTGCTGGATCGCCTGGATGTTCTCGCGGCTCAGCTGGGCTCCGGGGCGCAGCTTCAGGAAGACGCTGGCGGTCGCCGGGTTCTGCTGGCGGGCGAACAGCTCGCGCTTGGGCAGCACCAGATGGACGCGGGCCTGCTGGACGCCGTTCAGCGTCTGCACCGTGCGCGCCATCTCGCCTTCCAGCGCGCGCAGGTGGTTGATGTTCTGCATGAAGCTGGTGGCGCCGAAGCCCTCGCCCTTGTCGAACAGCTCGTAGCCGACCGAGCCGCCCGACGGCAGCCCCTGCGCCGCCATGCGCATGCGCATCGGCCCGACCTGGTCGGCCGGCACCATGATCTTGGTGCCCGTCTTGTCGACGCTGTAGGGGACCTTCGCCTCCTCCAGCTTCTTGGCGATGGCCGCCGCCTCCGTCTGCTGGAGTTCGGCGTAGAGCAGCTCCATCTCCGGCGTCGACAGCCGGGTGGTCAGGTAGACGAAGAATCCGATCAGCAGCAGCCCGACCCCGCCGATCGCGGCGAGGCGCGCGGGTCCGAGATTGCGCAAGGTCTGCAGCAGGTTGTTCACGCGCGGTCCCCGATCGGAAGTCTGTCCGGCATGCTCTCCACACGGCCTGTTTCGCGAATGCGAGACGGTTTGTGCAAGTTCCGCGCCGGGCTTTGCCTACTCTGGGGCATGCTGCGTGGTCTTGATGAACAGAGGGTTAATCGGCGGCAGAATTTGCCCAGTGCCCGGCAAAATATGCCTAGTGCCCCGCAAATATTGCAGCCCCGTGCAGGGTCTGCGCGCAACCCTGGGTCACAATGACGCAGCATTTCCCCGGCTTGAGCGCAACGGTGCGCGGAACGCGACCGCGGGCGGGGCGACGGCGCGCGATGCGCGAAACGGGTACGCCGGTATGAAGCACCGGATGAGTCGGGGCAGGCAAGACTTGTCCAAAGGAGGTATTCGGTCGAGCGGCGGTTGACATCGACCTATGGCGGTCATAGCTGAGTTGCATTCCACACCCGCATCCGGCCGATTCGTCCGTCCCGGTGACGTCCTTCCCTGCACCGGCGCCGCTGGCGGCGTTTTCCGGAGCGATGGGGTTCCGGGCATCCCGGGCGGTGGCGGGCGGACCGGGCATCGGGGTCCAGTACAGTATCGAAGGGAAAGAGCCATGAAACGGCGTGGCCGCGAGAAGAAGGAAGGCCTGAACGAGGTCGACGTGTTCGTCGGCCAGCGCCTGCGCGAACTGCGCATGCTGGCCGGCCTCAGCCAGAGCGACGTCGCCTCGGCGCTGGGGCTGACCTTCCAGCAGCTTCAGAAATACGAGCGCGGCTTCAACCGCGTGTCCTCCAGCCGGCTGTTCAAGCTCGGCCAGTTCTTCCGCGTCCCGGTCTCCGTCTTCTTCGAAGGGCTGGAGAACCGCCAGACGGTGCCGGAGGGCGAGGTGCCGGCCGCGGGCAGGGAGGAGCAGGACAACACCCTGCAATCGCGCGAGGCGCTGATGCTGGCGCGCTATTTCCAGAGCATCCGCGATCCGCAGGTGCGTGCCGCCATCCGCGAACTGGCCGAACGCTGCGCCGAACCGGCGGATGCCGGCGCTGGGGCAGGGGCCGGGGAAGGAGTCGGGGCGGCGGAGGTCCGGCGCGGCCGCGGCCGCCGGGCCGAGCAGGGCGGCCATGCCTGAGGGCCGCTTCTGACCACTGATTCAGACGGATCAGCCCGGCGCCCTGCGCTTGCGCTGGCCGTCTGCGGCCGGTACGGCCAGATGCCTCAGCTCCTCGTAGCGTTCGAGGAAAAGGGTGAATGCCCGCTCGGGACCGACCGGCACGATCCTGTCGGGATGGGGAGGCGGCAGGTGGCCGAAATCCATCCAGGCCGGCGGCAGCAGGTCGCGCAACTCCGTCGCCATGCAGACGAGGTCGGCGCGCTTGACCTCGGCGCCGTCGAGGCGGAAGCCGAAGCGCCGGGCGAGCGCCCGCTTGATCGGGTCGAGTTTCTTCTTCAGATGCTCCCGCCCGATCAGCAGCTTGACGCATGAGGCGATGTCCCCGCTGATCGCCTCGTCGAGGTCGTGGCACAGGCCGTCCAGCGCGAAGGCCGGCGGGACCAGACGCGAAACCATGACGCTGTGCTCGGCGACCGAATAGAATTCGCGGGTGGCGCCTGCCCATCGCGGCTGATAGGCCAGCGACCGCGCCACGTCGGCGATCGGCATGCCGTCGGCACAGGGATGTTCGAGATCGAACGTGAATCCCGACGCCATCAGCATCGCGGTCCGGCCGCTCGGTCGCTTGAGCAGGTCCAGCTGCTGCATTTCGGTCACCTTATCCAAGTCCAAATCCAAAGCCGGGGCCCAAGCCGTGGCCCAAGCCGTGCCAGGGGGGCGTCGGGACGACGGGGGTGCCCGCCGGCCTTGCACCGGCCGGCTTCGCGCCCGCCTGCTTCCCACCTGATTGCCGGGCCTTCCGTCAGCCGTCCCCGCCGGCGAGGTCCTGCACCAGGCGGCTGGTCACCGTGACGGTGGTTTCCAGCAGGGGCAGCAGGGCGGCCACCCTGTCGGTGTCGGACGGGGTGTCGTTGATGGCGCGGGCGATGGCGGCCATGCGCGGCGTGCCGAAATTGGCCGCCAGTCCCGCCAGCGTATGGGCGGCCTGCTTCAGTTCGCGCGGGCGTCCGGCCTGCAGCGCGGAGCGGATGGCGTTCAGCTCGCGCAGCGCGGTTTCGGGAAGCAGCTCCAGCATGCCGTCCAGCGCCTCGCCGCCCAGCGCCAGCCGAAGCTCCGTCTGCTTCACCCGGTCGATCAGCGGCAGGGCGGAGAAGCGGTTGCCCTCCGCCTCCGGGCGGCTGGGGACCGGCACCGTCCGCCCCTCGCTCGGACGGGTCGACAGCTCGACGAGAACGGCGTTCAGCTGGTCCCAGTCGATGGGCTTGGTCAGATAGGCGTCCAGCCCGGCGGCCATGTGGCCGTCGCGGTGTTCGGGCAGCGCGTCGGCGGACAGGCCGACGATGGGGATGCGCGCGACCGGCCCATCCAGCCGCCGGATCGCCCGGGCGGTGGAACGGCCGTCCAGCACCGGCATTTCCATGTCGAGGATCAGCGCGTCGTAGCCGTTCCCCTGGATCGCCTCCCCCTGGATCGCCTTCCTCTGGATCGCGTCCCTCTGGATCGCGTCCAAGGCCGCGCGCCCGTCGCTCACCGCGTCGATCCGGTGCCCCAGGCGGGTCATCATCGCGACGATCAGCATGCGGTTGATGTCGTTGTCCTCGGCCAGCAGCAGCCGCAGGGCGACGGGGCTCCGCCCATCCCCGTCCTGGACCGGCGACAAGGCGGGACGGTTGCCCAGCTCCCCGATCGGCGGCGCCTCGGCCATGCGCGTCCGGATCGAGAACCGGAAGACCGAGCCGCGGCCGGGCGCGCTGGACACCGCGATCTCGCCGTCCATCGCCTCGACCAGCCGTTTGCAGATCGCCAGCCCCAGCCCGGTGCCGCCATATTTCCGGTTGGTCGAGACGTCGGCCTGGACGAAGGCGTCGAACAGGCGGGACCGCTGCTCCGCCGTCATGCCGATGCCGCTGTCCTCCACCTCGAATCGCAGGGTGATGGGCTGCGGGCCGGGAGCCTCCGGACTCCAGGCGGCGGGCGGATCGGGCGACCAGACGGCGATCTCGATGGCGCCGCGGTCGGTGAACTTGATGGCGTTCGACACCAGGTTGAACAGCACCTGCCGCAGCCGTGTCGGATCGCCGCGGATGTGGCGCGGCGTGTCGTCGGCGATCGAGGCGGACAGGGTCAGCCCCTTGGCCGCGGCGCGCACCAGGAACAGCTGCACGACATCCTCGACCAGCCGGGGCAGCGAGAAGTCGATCTCCTCCAGCGTCAGCTGCCCCGCCTCGATCTTCGAGAAGTCGAGCACGTCGTTCAGGATGGTCATCAGCGTGCCGGCCGACGAGCGCAGGGTCTTCACGAAGGACCTCTGCTGCTCGTTCAGCCCGGTGCCCATCAGCAGGTCGCCCATGCCGATCACCGCGGTCATCGGCGTGCGCAGCTCGTGGCTCATCATCGCCAGGAAGCGGGACTTGGCGCTGCTGGCATTCTCCGCGGCGATGCGGGCGGCGTCCGCCTCCTCCCGCGCGCGGTCGAGATCCTCGGCGAGCGCGAAGGTCTCCGCCGCCAGCCGGGTCAGCTTGTCCTCGGCGGTGCGCAGTTCCTGCTCCGACTTGCGGCTGCGGGTGACGTCGGCACAGGTGCCGGCGATCCAGCGGACCTGCCCGTCCGGTCCCGGAACCGGCCGCAGCGACAGGGCATTCCAGAAGGTGCTGCCGTCCTTGCGGTGGTTCAGCACCTCCACCGTCAGCGGCCGGGCCTCTTCCAGCGCCGCCCGGATCGCGGCCGCGGTGCCGGGGTCGGTTTCCGGCCCCTGGAGGAAGGCGCCGTTGCGGCCGATCACCTCGTCGGCCGCATAGCCCACCATCCCCAGGAAGGCGGCGTTGCAATAGACGATGGGGTGGCCCGGCCGGGTCGCGTCCATCACCGCGATCCCGGCGTCGCTTGCCTCGACCACGGCGGCGAGCATCGCCGTCTCCGGCAGGGTGCCGAAGGGGGGCTGGCTGGGATCGGCTGGCGGGGACACGGTTGCTGGCGATCCTGGTCGGGGGACGGTTGGGCGTGAGTCGCAGGATAAGGCGTTGTCCAGCCGAATGCCATTCCTCCCCGGCACAATCGGCGACACCCCGAAGGGGCGGATACGGAAAACCGTTAACGACTGCTCAATGATGCATTGAAGAAACTGTATTCTCCGGTGTCCCCGGGATGGGCTGGGGGAAGCCGGACGGAACGGAGAGACTCATGGTGGTGGAGGCAGGCGGAGGCACCCGCCGGATCCGGACGATTCACGACCTGGGTGTGCTGTTGGTCGAGGATGACGACTTCACCCGGAAGCTGATCTCCCGCCTGCTGCACGACATCAGGGTCCGCGTCGTGTTCGAGGCGGCGGACGGCGTGCAGGCGCTCGACATCCTGCGCAAGAGCGGCGAGGACGTCGATCTGGCGATCTGCGACCTGGAAATGCCGCGCATGGGCGGGCTCGACCTGCTGCACGCGCTGCGCACCGCCACCGGCAATCCGCTCGCCGACCTTCCGGTGCTGGTGCTCACCGGCCACCGCGAGGCCGATGTGGTCAAGCGTGCCATCGCCTACGGCATCTCCGGATATCTGGTGAAGCCGGTGTCGAAGGCCGACCTGATGAAGCGCCTGGCCTTCGCCATGCAGAAACAGCAATAGGCGCCGGCGACGGGAGTTCGGCGAATGGGGGGGCATAGGGGGCGGACGGGTGGTCCCGCCGGCCTGCCCCAACCCGCACTGGCGCTTCGCCCGCCCTTGCTGTAGAAGGGAGATCGATGCCGCCGCGACGCGAAAGGTCCATGGTTTCCTGCCATCCTTCGCCCGGCCCGCTCCGATCCCGTTTCCGGCATCGGGGAGAGCCGTGAGCAAAGACCGACCTCCCGGGTCGTCCCCCAGGTCGTACGACGCCCGTCCCCCCGGTGCGTCCCCTCTCCGTGCTCGCGGCCCGGACGGCGCATCGCCGGATGGTGCATCGGCCGCTGCTTCCGGCATTTCGGACGCCCGTGTTTCGGACCTGCTGGACGGGTTCCTGGCAAGCGGCGACGCCGCCATGGCCGGAACCGCAGCCGGCGGCGTCCCGGCGGACCGCGTCTCCCTGGGCGAGGTGATGGACACGCTGGGCGAGCGTGCCTTCGCCGCGCTGCTGCTGATCCTGTCCATTCCCAACATCCTGCCGGTTCCCGGCCTGTCGACTGCGACCGGCGTGCCGATGATCCTGATCGGCGCGCAGATGGCGCTGGGGCGGCATGCGCCCTGGCTGCCGCGCCGCATGCTGGCGGTCACCCTCGACCGCAAGGCCTTCCTCGGCGTCATCCGCCGGGCCAGGCCCTGGGCCGAACGGCTGGAGCGGCGCCTGCGCCCCCGCCTGCCGGCGCTGAGCGGCCCCGCCGCCGAGCGGCTGCTCGGGCTGGCGGTGATGCTGCTGGCCGGGATCCTGGCCCTTCCCATCATGTTCGGAAACCAGCCGCCGGCCCTGGCGATCGCCCTGATCGCGCTGGGGCTGATGGAATCCGACGGCGTCTTCGTGTCGGCCGGCCTCGTCGCCGGCCTTCTGTCCATCGCCATCATCGCCGCCATCCTGCTCGGCATCGGGCAGGCTGCGGTCGCGGTGGCGCAACAATTGATCGGTTGAGGGAGCGCCCTTTGGGCATACCGCCATGATCTGGGAACTTTTGGTCATCGTCCTGCTGATCCTGCTCAACGCCTTCTTCGCGATGTCGGAGATGGCGCTGGTGTCGGCCCGCCGGGCCCGGCTGCAACAGATGGCCGAGGAGAGGGGGGGGATCGGCGCCCGCATCGCGCTGGAGCTGACGGAGGATCCGAGCCGCTTCCTGTCGACCGTGCAGGTCGGCATCAGCCTGACCGGCATCATCGCCGGCGCCTATGGCGGCTCCACCCTGGCGGAGCGGCTGGGCGGCGTGCTGAACGAGCAGGTCGAGTGGATCGCCCCCTACGGCCACACCGTCGCCTTCGCGCTGGTGGTCGCCGCCATCACCTATTTCTCGCTGATCATCGGCGAGCTGGTGCCCAAGCGCGTGGCGCTGATCTCGTCGGAGCGGATCGCGGTGCTGGTCGCCGCGCCGATGCGCACGGTGTCGCGCCTGTCGGCCCCGGTGGTCTGGGTTCTCGGCGTGTCGAGCGACGCGGTGCTCCGGCTGTTGCGGCTGCCGACCTCGCGCGAGCAGACGGTGACCGAGGAGGAGGTCAAGACCCTGATCGCCGAAGGCACCCAGAGCGGCGTCTTCGAGCCGGCCGAGCGCCAGATGATCGAGGGCGTGATGCATCTGTCCGACCGGACGGTGCGCTCGATCATGACCCCGCGCCCGGACCTGATCTGGCTGGACATCGACGACAGCCCGGAGACGGTCGGCCGCGAGATCCGCGAGAGCGGCTATTCCCGCTTCCCGGTCTGCCGCGGCGACGTCGACGAGCTCCAGGGCGTCGTCGCGGCCAAGGCGCTGCTCGACCAGTCGCTGAAGGGCATCGCCTTCGACCTGCGGACCGCCATGGTCCAGCCGCTGGTCGTCCATGACGGCACGCCGGTCTTCCGCCTGCTGGAGCTGTTCAAGCAGGCCAGCGTCCACATGGCGATCGTGGTCGACGAATATGGCAGCGTCGAGGGGTTGGTCACCATGACCGACATCCTGGAGGCCATCGCCGGCGAGATGCCCGACAGCAGCCACGAGAACGAGGCCGGCGCCGTCCAGCGCGAGGACGGCAGCTGGCTGGTCGACGGCATGACCCCGGTGGAGGAGGTCGAGGCGCTGGTCGGCGTCAAGAACCTGAAGGGCGAGGGCGATTTCCACACCATCGCCGGCTTCCTGCTCGACCATTTCGGCCACATCCCGTCGCCGGCCGAGCATTTCCACTGGAACGGCATCCGCTTCGAGGTGGTCGACATGGACGGCCGCCGCATCGACAAGGTGCTGATCCAGCTGAACCCCGAGGTTTCCGAGGGTTAGCCGGTCCCGGACGACCTTCGGTCCGCCGCGAGCGGGAGAGGGTGCCTTCTGCGAAGCGGCGGCAGTCCCCTCTCCCTCGAAGAGGGGGAGGGTTAGGGAGGGGGCATCGGTTGAGGGGCCATCGGTAGAGGGAGCGCCTGGGAACGGATACGAACGGCTCCCCTCAATGGAGCGCTGCCCGCGCCGCGCCGGCCGCTCCGAACGCAGCGGGCTCGCCGGTGTTCGTCCTCCGCACCGCCTCGACCAGATCGCGCACCTCTCCGGTCAGGTCGTCCGCGTTCCAGCCATGGCCGTCGGCGCCGGCCACCACCAGCAGGTGCAGGGTGGTGCGCATCAGCATGCCGGCCTCCCAGCCGTTGGCGCGCTCCGCCTCGCGGACCATCTGCAACAGACCGGTTGCGCAGTTCAGAACCTCGGGGTCGACCTTCATCGGGCGCTCCTCCCCGCCCGCAGGGCGAGATTCGTTGGTCTTGCCAACAATAATCGGAACGCCACCTTGGTCTGTCAAATGCATCCTTGGCAAGCGAGGGAAAGACCTAGGTACCGCCAGCCTCCGCCTGTCCTTCCCCCTGTCACTCCAGCGGCGGCAGGCGGGCGACGAAACGGCCCTTGACCCCCTGCGGCCATTGCTTGAACGGAACGAGCCCGTCCGGGGTGGCGGCATAGGCGCGCAGATAGTCGGTCAGCGTTTCCACCGCCTCCTCGTCGGCGGCCATGTCGCCCAGCACATAGCTCATCCGGCTGGCCGAGCGCACGGCGACGGCGCAGGGCCGGCGGCAGCTCATCAGGCAGCGCAGCGGCCGCAGCCGGACCTGCGCCGCGAGATCGGGAGCGCCGGCCAGCGCCCGTTCCATCAGCGCCAGCAGCTCGGCCCCCGGCCGCACCGCCTCGGGCGGGTCGTCGGGGCGGCGGCAGGTCTCACAGACGACAAGCTCGACGGTCATGATTTCGCTTTCGCAACGATGAGGCGGGCCGGGAGGCGCGGCAGATGTCCGGCAAGCCGGGCCATGCAGAGCTAGAGGCGGGGCGGCGGGCTGTCAACCGGCCGCTTGCGGCTTTGCCGGCCGGCCGCTTCCGGCTTGCCAACGGCGGGCAAACTCCCGACGATGCGGGCGGCCGGGGCATGGTGGCCGACTGGGCGGCAGACCGGGCGGCAGACAGGGAGCGGGGATGGACGGGAGCGGCACTATCGGGACTGGCTGGCCGGCATGACCGCGCGGCAACGCATCGTCCGGGAACGCCGGCAATACAACCAGCTCGCCGCCGACCAGACGATGGAGGATTACGCGCTCCGCTACACCGCGGAGCGGGCGCGGCGCTGGAGCGCGTGGCGCGTCGCCAACACCGCGCTCGGCGCCATCTCCTTCCTGGCCTGCGAGGCGATCGGGGCGGCGGTGACGCTGACCTACGGCTTCGAGAACGCCATGGCGGCGATCCTGGCGGTGGCCGTGCTCAGCATCCTGGTCGGGCTGCCGATCACCTACCATGCGGCCAAGGCCGGGGTGGACATCGACCTGCTGGCCCGCGGCGCCGGCTTCGGCTATCTCGGCTCCACCATCACCTCGCTGGTCTACGCCTCCTTCACCTTCCTGCTGTTCTCGATCGAGGCCAGCATCATGTCGGCCGGGCTGACCATGGTGCTCGGCATCCCGGCGTCGGTCGCCCATGTCATCAGCTCGCTGGCGGTGATCCCCATCGCCATCTACGGCATCCGCGTCATCAGCCGCATGCAGTGGCTGACGCAGCCGGTGTGGATCCTGCTGCAATGCGTGCCGCTGGCCTATTTCTTCCTGCTCGACCGCGAGACGCTGGCGGAATGGATGTCGCTGCCGGGCGTCTATGCGCCGGACGGCGGGCTGGCGCTGCTGCCCTTCGGCATGGCGGCGTCGGTGCTGCTGTCGCTGCTGCCGCAGATCGGCGAGCAGGTCGACTATCTGCGCTTCCTGCCCTCGCAGGCCCGCATCGGCCGGCTGCGCTGGTGGGCGGCGATGCTGGCCGGCGGGCCGGGCTGGGTGCTGATCGGCAGCCTGAAGCTGGCGGCGGGCTCGCTGCTGGCCTTCCTCGCCATCCGCCACGGGCTGCCGGCGGCCGACGCGGTGCAGCCCAACATCATGTACCACGTGGCCTTCCTCGACGTGTTCGGCTCGCCCGCCGCGGCGCTGGCGCTGACCGGCATCTTCGTCGTGGTCTGCCAGATGAAGATCAACGTCACCAACGCCTATGCCGGCTCGATCGCCTGGTCCAACTTCTTCTCCCGCCTGACCCGCAGCCACCCCGGCCGCGTCGTCTGGCTGGTGTTCAACGTGCTGCTGGCGCTGCTGCTGATGGAGATCGGCATCCTCAGCGTGATCGAGAGCATCCTCGGCCTCTACGCCAACGTCGCGGTGGGGTGGCTGGGGGCGGTCGCCGCCGACCTCGCCGTCAACAAGCCGCTGGGCTTCAGCCCGCCGGGGGTCGAGTTCAAGCGCGCCCATCTCTACGACATCAACCCGGTGGGGACGGGGGCGATGGCGCTGTCGGTGCTGTGCTCCACCACCGCCTTCTTCGGGCTGCTGGGGCCGGTGGCACAGGCGCTGGCGCCCTTCATCGGGCTGGTGGTCGCCTTCGCCGCGGCGCCGCTGATCGCCTGGAAGACGGGGGGCCGCTACTACATCGCCCGCCGCTCGCCCGAGCTGCCGGCCGGCGAGGCGGAGCTGCGCTGCTCGATCTGCGAGAACCGGTTCGAGCGGCAGGACATGGCCTTCTGCCCGGCCTACGACGCGCCGATCTGCTCGCTCTGCTGCACGCTGGAGGCGCGCTGCCACGACCTGTGCAAGACCGACAGCCGCTTCGCCGACCAGATCGCCCACAGCCTGCAACGGGTGCTCCCCAAACGGATCGCCGCCGGGGTGCACACCCGCACCGGCCATTTCATCGGGGTGATGACGCTGTTCTCGCTGGTGCTGGGCGGGGTGCTGGTCGTCATCGACTTCCAGTACGCCAATGCCGACGCGGCGGAGCGGGCGGCGATCCACACCGCGCTGGTCGCGGTCTTCGTCTGCCTGTTCATCCTGTCCGGCGTCGCCGCCTGGCTGCTGGTGCTGGCCCATGAGAGCCGCCGCAAGGCGGAGGAGGAGAGCGGGCGCCAGACCGCCATGCTGATGGACGAGATCGCCGCGCACGAGCGCACCGACGCCGCGCTGCAGAAGGCCAAGGAGGTGGCGGAGGCCGCCAACGCCGCCAAGAGCCGCTACATCATCGGCGTCAGCCACGAGATCCGGGCGCCGCTGAACGCGATCTCCGGCTATGCCCAGCTGCTGGAGAGCAACAGCACCCAGCGCCCGCAGGACGCCGTCCGCGTCATCCGCCGCAGCGCCGAGCATCTGTCGAACCTGATCGACGGGCTGCTCGACATCTCCAAGATCGAATCGGGGCTGCGCCGGCTCAGCCGCGACAAGGTGCAGCTGATCGACTTCCTCGACCAGCTGGCCGACATGTTCCGCATCCAGGCCACGGCCAAGGGGCTGGAATTCCGCTATGGCCGGGTGCCGCACCTACCGGCCTGGGTCCACACCGACAGCAAGATCCTGCGCCAGATCCTGATCAACCTGCTGTCCAACGCGGTGAAATACACCGAGACCGGGCATGTCGCCCTGAATGTCCGCTACCGCAGCCAGGTCGCCGAGTTCGAGATCGTCGATACCGGCATCGGCATCCGGGCGGAGGATCTCGACCGCGTCTTCGAACCGTTCGAGCGCGGGCGCGGCGCGGCGGTGCGGGCGGTGGCGGGGACCGGGCTGGGGCTGACCATCACCCGCGTCCTGACCCGGATCATGGGCGGCGACATCGCGGTGCGCAGCACGCCGGGGCAGGGCAGCGTCTTCACCGTGCGGCTGCTGCTGTCGGAGGCGGCGCAGCGGCCGGGCGAGCTGGCGGAGCGCCGGGCGGTCTCCGGCTATGCCGGGCCGCCGATCACCATCCTGCTGGCCGACGACGACCGCGACCATCTGGCGCTGATGACCGACATCCTGCGGCCGCTGGGCTTCGTGCTGTTCACCGCCTCGGACGCCGCGGGCTGCCTGGAGTTGGCGGCGCAATGCAAGCCCGACCTCGCCATGCTCGACATCTCGATGCCGGGGGAAAGCGGCTGGGACGTGGCCGAGGGCTTGCGGCGGCAGTTCGGCGACCGCATCCGCATCCTGATGGTTTCGGCCAACGCCTACGAGGCGCAGGGACCGGGCGACGGCCGGGCGCCGCACGACGCCTTCGTCGCCAAGCCGATCGAGATCCACGCCCTGCTCGACCGGGTCCAGGCGCTGACCGGTCTGGAATGGATCCATGCGGCGGAGCCGGCCGCTCTCCCCGCCACTCCCCCACCCCCAGCCCCGACCCCAGCCCCCACCCCCGAGCCCGCCCCCGAGCCCGCCCCGGTCCCCGCCGCCATGCCGTCCGCCATCCAGCCTGCGGAAAAACCGCCTGAATCGGTTCTGCGTCATCTCGACGACCTGCGCCGGCTCGGCCGGATCGGCTACATTCGGGGGATCGAGGCCAAGCTGGGCGAGATCGAGGCGGAGGATGCCGGTGCCTCGGCCTTCGTCGAACGGCTGCGCGCCCTGTTGCGGGCCTTCGACCTGAAGGGCTACAGGCATGCGGTGGAGACGGCCGCGGCGGCGCTCGAACCGGCGGACGGCGGAAACGGCGATGGGGATGGCGATGACGATGCGGATGGGACTCGCGATGGGGTTGGGGCCGTGACGGGATGAAGCGCCGCGACATGATCCTGGTGGTGGACGACACCCCCGACACGCTGGGATTCCTGACGGAGGCCATCGAACAGGCCGACCTGACCGTGCTGGTCGCCGTGGACGGCGAAAGCGCGCTGGAGCTGCTCGGGCAGATCACGCCGGACCTGATCCTGATGGACGCAATCATGCCGGGGCTCGACGGCTTCGAAACCTGTCGGCGGCTGAAGCAGATCCCCCACCTGTCGCACATTCCCGTCATCTTCATGACCGGCCTCAGCGACACCGAGCATGTGGTCAAGGGGCTGGAGGCCGGCGGCGTCGATTACGTCACCAAGCCGATCGTGGTCGACCAGCTGATCGCCCGCATCCGGGTCCACCTGACCAATGCCCGCGTCGCCTACGGCGCCCGCGCCGCGCTGGACGCCACCGGCCGCTTCCTGCTGGCCGCCGACGGGGAGGGGCGGCTGCTGTGGTGTACGCCGCAGGCCGAACGGCTGCTCGGCTGCCTGATGCCCGGCCCGGACGGGTCGCGCCCGGCTGTCGCCGCCACCCTGGCGGAGGGGCTGACCCGCCTGCGCCGCGCGACCCCCGGAGCGCCCGAGAGCTTCGCGCTGGAGGTGCCGGACGGCGGGGCGAATGGGGACGCGGCAAGGCGGCTGGACTTCTCCTATCTCAGCCCGGCCGGTCCCGACGAATATCTGTTCCGCCTGAGCGAGCCGACCGCCGGCCGGCAGGAGGCGATCCTGCGCGACGTGCTGGGCCTGACCGCGCGCGAGGCGGAGGTGCTGCTGTGGATCGCCAACGGCAAGCCGAACCGCGACATCGGCGAGATCCTGGGCATCAGCCCGCGCACGGTGAACAAGCATCTCGAACAGGTCTTCACCAAGCTGGGCGTGGAGAACCGCGCCTCGGCCGCGGCGCTGGCGATCCGCACGCTCGCAGTACGGGCATGACGCGGTTGCCGGCAACTTGGCGCTTGTATCGGCCCGATTGCCTGTGAAGTATTCCTTCGATTTATAGTCGGAGGGGATGATGAAGCTGTTTCATGGCGAAGTGATTTCGAAGGAATATCAGGCCAAGCGCAAGGAAATGGTTTCCTGGATCGTCGATGTGCTCAATTGCACCGAAGCCAATGCCGCCCAATGCCTGAACGACGTCGAGGGCCATGACGGAACCTCGGTGGGCGGCGGGTCGGGCGTCACCGCGCTGACGGTCCAGGCCGGCGGCAAGACCTGCGAGGTGTTCCACCATTCGGCCGGCAAGCCCGGCACCGAGAAGACGGCGACCGTCTTCTGGATCCAGTACCCGACGGGCCTCGCGAAGGTGGTCGGCCTCGCCAAGCACCAGACCGCGACCACCTATCAGTTCCTGTGGCTGGCCGGTGCCGGCTTCGCCTTCGACAGCGCCAAGAAGCCGACGCTGGGCAGCACCATCAACCCGTTCTGACGCCGCCGGCCTCCCTCCCGGGCCAGCTTCGCCGGGTCAGGCCGGAACGGTGCGTGTCGCCACGATGTGGGCCATGGTGCAGGTCATCACCGGCTCGCCATGCTGGTTCAGCGTGGTGTAGGCCATCCGCACCGTGCCGCGGTCGCCGCGGCGGGATGCCCTGGTCTCCACCACCTCCACCCGGACGCGGATGCTGTCGCCCGGGCGGACCGGCTTCAGCCAGCGCAGCTCGTCCATGCCGGAGCCGCCCAGGCTGGTGCCGGTGACGATCCCGGTGTCGCGCAGCAGCCGGAAGGTCAGCGACAGCGTGTGGAAGCCGCTGGCGATCAGCCCCTGGAACGGGCCGTCCGCGGCGGCGGCCACATCGATGTGGAAGGGCTGCGGGTCGAACCGCAGGCCGAAATCGATGATCTGGCTCTCCGTCAGGGTCGCCCCTTCCGACAGGATCACGTCGCCGATGTGGAAATCCTCGAAATGGCGGCCTCGCATCGTCTCTTCTCTCCCCGGTGGTTTCCCGATCGCAGCAGCAGGGTAGCCCGCCGCGGCAGGATGGCGAAGGCGTTCCTGCGCCGGCATGGGACGGCCAAAGGGCCGGCATGACGCCAGGGCATAGGCCGTATGGCGTAAACCTTTGGCGTAATTCGCATTCCGCCCTCGATCAGGCATGTTCCCGTTCGGATTCCAGACCATCGACGGACGGATGTCACCCAACCCCGCGCACGCCCTTTCCCTGCCATCGCCGTCCCGCTGCGTCGTGTTCTCGGTTGCCGGTCAAGCGCTGGCGCTGCCGGTGGAAGCCGTGCGGCGCTTCCTGCCGTTGCCGCGGCTGGACCGCCTGCCGACGGCGCCGCGGCCGGTCGAAGGCGTGTTCCGCTATCAAGGGGAGATCGTGCCGGTCCTGCGCCTGGACGCGCTGCTGGATCTCGGCGCCGGGGCGGCGCCGGGCGGGCTGTATGCGCCGCTGATCCTGATCGCATGGCGGGGACGCCCGACCGCGCTGCTGGTCGACCGGGTGCATGGCGACGTGGCGGTGGAGCCGGGGGACCGCATGCCGTCCGACCCGTCCCTGTCCTTCAACGGCTGCGCCGCCGCCGCCTTCGCCGACCGGGTGACCGGCCGCGGCGGCGCGGTGACGCTTCTGGATCCCGCCCTGCTGCTGAGCGAGGCCGAGGGGCGGATTCTCGACGCCTTCCGCGCGGCGGCGGAACGCCGGCTCGCCCCATGGGAAGATGGCGGAGGGCACGCGCCGTGATCGTCACCGCAGCATCCGCCGCGATCGAGGCGATCCGCCGCGACCCGCATTTCCCGCGCCTGAAGGCGATGGTGATCGACGCCACCGGGCTGGCCTATTACGCCGACAAGGACGCCGCCTTCGCCGAGCGGATCAACCGCCGACTGCCGTTCGGCGGCATCGCGACTCTGTCGGGATATCTCGCCGCGCTGGAGGCGGAGGGGCCGAACGGTGCCGAATACCAGGGGCTGATCAACGAGCTGGCGGTGGGGGAAACCTTCTTCTTCCGCTACATCGAACAGTTCGACGCCCTGCGCGCCGTCGCCATCCCGGAATGCATCCGCCGCAACCAGACCAGCCGGCTGCTGCGGATCTGGAGCGCCGGCTGTTCCATCGGGCCCGAGGCCTACACGATGGAAATCCTGCTGAAGCAGCATTTCGCCGACCAGCTGGAGGGCTGGCAGGTCCACATCGTCGGCACCGACATCAACGGCGCCTTCCTGGAGCAGGCCCGCCGCGGCGCCTACGGCGACTGGGCGGTGCGCGGCCTGTCGCCGGACACGCTGGAGGCCTGCTTCGACCGCCAGGACCGGCTGTGGTCGGTCAAGCCGAAATACCGGCAATGGACCAGCTTCATGCCCTTCAACCTCGTGGACGGGGCGATCCCCTCATATCCCCACGGCATCGGGCATTTCGACATCGTCCTGTGCCGCAACGTCATGATCTATTTCGACGAGGCGACGCGGCACCGGCTGCTGGGGAACCTGCACAGGGCGCTGGCGGACGGCGGCTGGCTGGTGGTCGGCCATGCCGAGGCCGGGCCGCAGCTGAACGAGCTGTTCATCCCGGTGTCGGTGCCCGGCGCCACGCTCTACCGCAAGCAGGTCGACCGCCCGCCTCCGCCGTACGTGCCCCCGTCCGCCGCCCCGCCGGCCGCCCTGTCCACCCTGCCGCCCGCCGCGGCCTCGCCCGCTCCCCCGGCCAAGCCGCGGCGCGCTCCCGCCGCGCGGCGGGCGCCGCCCGCCCCCGCCCCCGCCCCCGCGCCCGGCGCGGCGCCGCCCGCCGTCCCCGGCCCGCCCGATGCGGCGGACGCCAACGAGCGCTCCACGGTGCTGGAGGGCTGCATCGCCCGCATCGAGGCCAACCGGCTGGATCCGGGCGCCCACTACCAGCTCGGGCTGGTGGAGGAGGAGCTGGGCGTCGGCGATCCGGTCGCCGCCTTCAAGCGGGCGCTCTATCTCGACCCGCGCTTCGTGCTGGCCGACTATCATCTGGCGCTGGCCTATTGGCGCCGCGGCCGGCTGGTGCCGGCGCAGCGCCACTTCCGCAACGCGCGGGAGGCGCTGGAGAACCGTCCCGACGACGAGGCGGTGACGGAAGGCGGCGGCCTGACCGTGCAGGAGCTGCGCGGCATGCTCGCGCTCTGGCTGTCGGGCGAGGAGGGCTGATGGACGAGACCGATCCCGATTTCCGGCCCGATTCCCATCCCCGCCCGGCTCCGCGCCGGTCCGCCATCGACTGGGAGGATGTGCGCGAGGGGCTGGCGCAGCGCAGGGCGATCCTGGAGGAGACCTTCGCCGGACGCGGCCCCTGGGCCGACGCCCTGCTGGACCGCCGCACCGAACATCTGGCCGAACCGCCGCCCGTCCTCGACGGTGAGGACACCGGCATCCCGATGCTGGTCGCGCGCGGGGCGGCGACGCTGTACGGGCTGGAGCTGCGTCATCTCGGCCATATCGCGCCGATGCCGCGGCTGGCCCGGGTGCCGGGAGCGCCGCCGGCGATGCTCGGGGTGATCGCCGTCGGCGGCCGGGTGATGCGGCTGTTCGACCTCGACCGGCTGTGCGGCGGGCCCGGCGCCCTGCCGGCGGGGGATGGCGGCGCTGCGGGCGGCGCGGCGGAGCCCGGCTATGCCCTGGTGCTGCGCACCGGCAGCGGCCGGCCGGCGGCGCTGCGCCTGCATGCGGTGGAGCGGGTGGCGAGCATCGCCCCCCAGCGCGCCGCCCCGGCGGAGGCCGGGCCGCTGGTCAAGGCCATCGCCGCCGACCGCATGGCGATCCTCGACATGGCGGCGCTGCTCGATGTCGTGAAGAGCTGAGACCCGTCCGATCCACTCGCAGAAGCCGTCAGGGGCTGGAGTCCAAGAATGAACATCAAAGTCGCGCACAAGCTGGTCCTGGGATTCGGCGTGGTGTGCATCCTGACCGCGCTGCTGGCGCTGTACCAGATGTCGCGCTTTTCCGACGCGCTGGGCGTGATCATGGCGGTGTCCAGCTACGACACCGAGGCGGCCGACTTGGTGACGACGGTCGGCAACCTCCAGGCGGAGCTGCGCAGCACGCGCGAGACGGCGCTGAACGCCGTGTCCATCGCCAATGCCGAGGGGCGGGCGGCGGAAATCCCGGCGATCCTGACGCCGCTGCGCCGCCACTATGACGAGGTCGGGGCCAAGCTGCGCCAGGATCTGGGCAGCCTGCGCGCGATGGTGGCGCAACGCTCGCTCAACAGCGTGACCGACAACCGCCGCCGCGGCTGGGTCGAGCTGGACACGGCGGTCAACGAGATGAACCGGGCCATCATGGCGGTCGGCGACGAGGCGCGCACCATCTACACGATGCTGGAGCGCAACCAGGTCGCCGAGGCGCTCCAGCGCCGCCAGAGGGTCGACGAGCTGCGCAAGGCCATGGAGCAGCGCATCGAGACCGCCCAGACCGCCATCGACCATCTGACCGCGTCGGGGCGCGACGACATCCGGGCGATCTACGACTCCGCCATCCAGTCGTCGGTCATCGCCCTGGTCGTCGTCTTCCTGACCGCCGTCGCCGTCGCCTACATGATCGGCAGCTCGATCACGCGGCGGCTCGGCCGCGCCATCGACTTCGTCACCAAGGTCGGCCACGGCGACCTGACGCAGGAGATCGCGATATCCGGCAAGGACGAGCTGGCCATCCTGGGCGACCATCTGAACGAGATGGCCGGCCGGCTGAAGTCGATGGCGCGGACGACGCGCGAAACCGCGGAGAGCGTCCACGCCGCCACCGCGCAGATCCGCGCCTCCACCCAGCAGCAGTCGGCCAGCGTCGCCGAGCAGCTGGCGGCGGTGGAGCAGACCACGGCCACCCTGTCGGAGATCACCGAATCGGGGGCGCAGATCAACCGCCGCGCCCAGGACGTCTCCCACGGCGCCCAGACGGTGGCGGCCTCCAGCCATTCCGGCATGAAGGCGGTGGACGACACCATCCAGGCGATGGACGCCATCCGCGAGCAGGCCGAGGCGGTGGCCGAGAACATCGTCATGCTGTCCGAGCGCACCCAGGCGATCGGCGAGATCATCGTGACGGTGAACGACATCGCCGAGCGCTGCCACCTGCTGGCGCTGAACGCCGCCATCGAGGCGGCGGCGGCCGGCGAGCATGGCCGGACCTTCTCCATCGTCGCCGGCGAGATCAAGAGCCTCGCCGACCAGTCGAAGGAGGCGACCGCGCAGGTCCGCTCCAACCTGTCGGAGATCCAGCACGGCATCAACGCCTCGGTCATGCTGACGGAGGAGGCGGTCAAGCGCGTCGCCGCCGGCAAGCGCCAGACCGACGCCACCCAGTCGACCATCCGCACCATGGCGGAGAACATCCAGGAGAGCGTGCTGGCCTTCCAGCAGATCGTCGCCGGCACCAACCAGCAGCAGATCGGCCTGGAGCAGGTTATCCAGGCGCTGCAGAACATCCGCGAGGCCAGCAGCCAGACCGCCGCCGGCACCCGCCAGCTGGAGGGCGCCGCCGCCAACCTGAACAATCTCGGCCAGGGCCTGGTCGAGGCGGTGCGGAACTACCGGGTGTGACGATGTTCAGCCGAGGCTCCTGATGGATATCCGCCAGCGCCTGCTCGCCGCCTTCGACATCGAGCACAAGGACCATCTGTCGGCGATCCGCAACGCGCTCCGCGAGGCCGAGGCCACCGGGGAGGAGCCCGACCTCGTCGACATCCACCGCCGCGCCCACAGCCTGAAGGGGGCGGCGCGCGCCGTCGACCTGCCGGAGGTGGAGGCGATCTCCCACCGGCTGGAGGCCGCCTTCATCGCGGTGCAGAAGGGCGGGACGGCGCTGGACGCCGCCAGCGCCGCCGTGGTGCGCCGCGCGCTCGACGCCATCGAGGATCTGGTCGCCTGGTCGCTCCAGGGCGGCGAGGCGGTGGAGACGGCCGGGGTGCTCGCCGATCTCGACCGGCTGGCCGGCGGCGGGTCCGGCGGGACCGCCTCCTCGTCCGCCGCCGCCGCACCCGCGGGCAACCGGGGGCGGGGGCGCACCCAGGTGCCGCCGCGCGAGCGGCCGGTCGACGCCGACAGCGCGGCGCTGGTCCGCATCGCCTCCCAGGGGCTGGAGCGCCTGTCGGAGACGGCCTCGGCCCTGCTGCCGGAGGTGGAGGCGCAGGCCGGGCTCGGCGAGCAGCTGCGCCGGATGCGCCAGGAATGGCGGGCGCTGGACCGGGCGTGGCGGCACCTGCGGGTGCAGGTCGGGCGCGGGGTGCCGGCGGATGCGGCCGACGGGCGCGGCGCGCTGCCGGCCCTGATGTCGTTCGAACGGCGCTTCCGCGCGCTCGGCGGCGCGCTCGACAGCGCGCACCGCAGCCATGACCGGCTCCTGTGGTCGATGCGGCGCTGGGGCGGCGGCTTGCAGCAGGACATGCGCCGCCTGCGCATGCTGCCGGCCGAGAACCAGCTGAGCGGGCTCGGCCGCATGGTCCGCGACATCAGCCGGGCCGAGGGCAAGGAGGTCGAGGTCGACGTCCGCGGGCTGGAGGTCGAGGCCGACCGCGCCGTCCTGCAGCGGCTGAAGGATCCCATCCTGCACATCGCCCGCAATTCCATCAGCCACGGCATCGAGACGCCGGCCGAGCGGCTGGCGCTGGGCAAGCGGCCGGCCGCCCGCGTCACCATCGCCGCATCGGTCGAGGGGGCGCGGCTGCGGCTGCGCATCGAGGATGACGGGCGCGGGCTCGACCGCGCGGCGATCCGGCGCCGGGCGGAGGAACGCGGGCTTCTCGACCCCAGCTCCTCCGACGGGGCCGGCGAGGCCGAGGAGGTGCCGCTGGAGCGGCTGACCGAATTCCTGTTCCACCCCGGCTTCTCGACCGCCGTCCACACCACCGAGCTGGCCGGGCGCGGCATGGGGCTGGCCATCGCGCGGCGGGAGGTGGAGCGGCTGCAGGGCAACCTGACCATCGCCGACCGGCCGGGCGGCGGCACCGCCGTCACCATCGAGGTGCCGCTCAGCCTGCTGAGCCAGCGGCTGGTCTTCGTCGCCGTGCAGGACCAGATCCTGGCGATCCCCTCGGCCGACGTGGTCCGGCTGCGCACCACCCCGGCCGAGGCGCTGTTCTCCGGCGTCGGCACGCCGATGATCCGCATCGGCGACGAGGAGATCCCCGTCACCTCGCTGGCGGCGCTGCTCGGCATGGAGGCGCCGGTGGTGCCGACCGCCGAGCGGGCGCTGGCCCTGGTGGTGGTGCGGGCGGCGGACCGCAGGCTGGCCCTGGCGGTCGACCGCTTCGTCGCCACGCGCGAGACGGTGGTGACCGCGGCGGACGAGACCGGGCTCGAGTCCGGCCGCTATCTCGGCACCGTGCTGATGGACGACGGCGGTCCGGCGCTGGTGCTGAACATTTCCGGCCTGATGCCGCTGCCCGGCAGCATCCTGCCCCCGCCGGCACGGCCCGCGGAGGAGGCGCCCCCCGTCCGGGCGCATATCCTGGTCGTCGATGACAGCATCACCACCCGCACGCTGGAAAAGAGCATCCTCGAAGCCCATGGTTATCGGGTGACGCTGTGCGTGGACGGGCGCGAGGCCCTGGAGCGCCTGTCCGAAGGGATGGAGGTTGGCCTGATCATCAGCGACGTCGAGATGCCCCGGATGGACGGTTTCGCCCTGTTGCAGGCGGTCAAGGCGGACAGGCGGCTGGAGGAGATCCCGGTGATCCTGGTCACCTCGCGCGCCAGCGACGAGGACCGCGAGCGCGGCCTGCGGCTCGGTGCCGACGCCTACATCGTCAAGACGCGCTTCGACCAGAACGAGCTTCTGGCCGGCATCCGGCGGCTGCTGTGAGCGGGGCCGCGCGGGCAGGGGCCGAGGCCGGGGTGCAGGGCGCGGCCCGCCGCATCCGCGTGCTGGTGGTCGAGGACAGCCCGGTCATCCAGCAGCTTCTCAGCCACGTCATCGGCTCCGATCCGCGGCTGGAGGTGGCCGGCATCGCGTCGAGCGGCGAACAGGCGCTGCGCATGATCGAGCGGGAGGCGCCGGACGTCGTGTCGCTCGACATCCGCCTGCCGGGCATCGACGGCTTCGAGGTGACCAGCCGCATCATGCGCCAGACCCCGCTGCCGATCGTGGTGGTGGCGTCCGACGTGCGCGACCTCGACATCCCCATGCGGGCGCTGCAGGCCGGCGCGCTGGCGGTGGTGGAGAAGCCGGGCAGCATGGCGCGCGCCGACTACCAGACGGTGGCGCACCATCTCTGCACCCAGCTGGTCATCATGAGCCAGGTGAAGGTGATCCGGCACCGCATCACCGCCCGCGCCGCGCGGCCGGCCAACGCCTCTGCCGAGTTGCCGCCGGTGCCCCCGCCGACGGCCGCGGCGGTGACGGCGGAGGGGAACATCCGGCGCTTCCGCGCGCTCGGCCTCGTCGCCTCCACCGGCGGGCCGGCGGCGCTGTCGCGGATCCTGAGGGAGCTGCCGGCCGGTTTCCCGCTGCCGGTCTTCGTGGTCCAGCATATGGGGGCGCCCTTCATGGCCGGTTTCGCCAACTGGCTCGGCACCGTTTCCGCGCTGCCGGTCCGGCTGGGCGAGCAGGGGACGACCCCGCGTCCCGGCACCGTCTATGTGGCGCCGGGCGACCGCCACATGCAGGTGGAGAACGCCACCATCCGCCTGTCCGACGCCCCGATGGTGTGCGGGCAGCGCCCGTCGGGCGAGGTGCTGTTCCAATCGATGGCGCGCGGCTACGGCGCCGCCGGCATCGGCGTGCTGCTGACCGGCATGGGGGAGGACGGCGCGCGCGGGCTGGCGGACATGCACCGGACCGGCGCCTACACCATCGCCGAGCACGCCTCCACCGCCGTCATCCACAGCATGCCGGGCACCGCCGTCCGGCTGGGCGGCGCCGTGGAGGAACTGCCTCTCGACCGGGTGGCCGCACGGCTGCTGCAACTGACCTCCGACGATAAGATGGCGTCATGAACGGACTGCGCACCCTCGTTCTCATGGGCTCCCAGACGCAGGGGCTTCTGCTGAAACTGCTGCTGGAGGAGCGCGGCGTGGAGGCGGTCTGCGTCGAGGGCGTCGAGCCGGCGCTGGCCGAACTCGCGCGCGCCCCCCACGATCTGCTGATCGTCGAGGGCGAGCTTGCCGGTCCGGCCGGGCTGGCCGAGTTGCGCGCGCGCAGCGACGCGTCGGTCATGGTGCTCGGCCGCGGCGAGGGGGAGCATGACACCTCCGACCCGCAGGCGCTGGTGGCCGAGGCGTGGCGGACGATCGAGCGGCGCAGCGCCCCCCCGACGGCGCCGGAGATCTTCCGCCGCGCCCGCATCCTGATCGTCGACGACAGCGCCACCTACCGCGAATTCCTGCGCGGCGAGCTGGAACAGGAGGGGTGCAGCGTCACCGCCGCCCGCAATGCCGACGAGGCGGTGGCGGCGCTGGCCGGCGGCGGGCTCGATTGCGTCATCCTCGACCTGGTGATGCCCGGCACCAGCGGCACGCAGCTCTGCCAGCGCTTCGACCGCTTCCGGCGCAGGCGCGGCCTGTTCTTCCAGATCGTCATCCTGACCAGCCAGGACGACGAGGAGCAGCTGATGATCAGCCTGAACGCCGGGGCCGATGATTTCGTCGGCAAATCGCAGACGATGGATGTCCTCAAGATCCGGCTGATGGCACTGTTGCGCCGTAAATACTTCGTCGAGGATCACCTGTTGCGGCTTCCGCGATCTGTACCTTCCGCATAGGAGGGAGTAGAGCCATCGTGTGATTTCCCAAGTCGGCGGGTCCGTTTATTGTCTGTGGACATTCCGAAACCTACCGTATGGTCGATCCGGTGCCCATGGCGATCAGCCTCCAGCCCATCCTCGAGACCCCGATCCCAAGAGACGCCGACGCGATGCCCCGATCTTCGGCCACCCCGCTGCCACCGACCGATCAGCGCCACCGCGAGTGCCTCGACAATGCACGCCGGGTCTGCGCGGCCGGCACGGTCCCGGCCATGCTCGTCATCGGCGGGCCGGACATCGCCGCCGTGCGCTGCAACGAGGCGCTGGCCGCCCTGCTGAACCGGCCGCGTGCGGCGACCCGCGACGAAAGCGGGCACGGCCTGCTGCCGGGCGGCTGGCCCGCGGTGGCCGAGGCGCTGCGCCCGCTCTATGTCGACGAGGGGGAAGCGAAGACGGAGGGGGGGGCCGCCGCACCCCTCCGCCCGGACGTCGCGCTGCTGCGGCTGCCGACCGAGCCGCCGGTGACGCTGCGCGCCGCGCCGCTGCTGGCCGATGGGCGGGTCGTCGGGGTGCTGGCGACGGCGACGCTGGACGACGCCATCGCCCGGATGGCCGAGACCATGCGGGCCGAGGTGGAGCGCACCACCGCCGCGCGCTCGCGCTTCCTCGCCTCGGCCAGCCACGACCTGCGCCAGCCCTTCCAGGCGATGCGGCTGTTCCTCGACGCGCTGACGACCCAGGTGGACGGCAACGCGCGGGCGACGCGCACCGCCGGCATGCTTGCCAACGCGATGACGGCCGGCGAGCGGCTGCTGAACGCGCTGCTCGACATCTCCACCCTGGATGCCGGAACGGTCGAGGCGGATCTGCAGGCGGTGTCGCTCGACGCGCTGCTGCAGTCGCTGGCCGAGGAGTTCCGGCCGCAGGCGGAGGAAAAGGGGCTGCGGCTGCGCATCCATGTCCCCGCCGATGCTGCCGGCCGGGCCTTCACCCGCAGCGACCCGGTGCTGCTTGGCCGCATCGTGCGCAACCTGCTGGCCAACGCCATCCGCTACACCCAGCGCGGCGGCATCCTGCTCGGCCTGCGCAAGCGCGACGGGCGGTGGCGGATCGAGGTGTGGGACACCGGCTTCGGCATCCCGCCGGACAAGCAGGACGTCATCTTCGACGAGTTCCACCAGCTGACCAACCCCAGCCGCGACCCGACGCGGGGGTTGGGGCTCGGGCTGGCGATCGTGCGGCGGCTGTCGGTGCTGCTGAACGCTCCCATCGACGTGCAGTCGCGCTCCGGCCGCGGCTCGGTCTTCGCGGTGACGGTGGAGCGGCTGGCGGACGGCGAGGGGGCGGCCGACGCCGCCGCGGTCCCGGCGGTGCCGGCCGACGGCGGCGGCGCTGCCGGCGTTCCGCTCGACGGCATGCGCATCCTGGTGGTCGACGACGACAGCATGGTGCTGTCCGGCCTGCTGCTGACGCTGGAGAGCTGGGGCTGCGCCTTCGTCCCGGCCGCCAACATGCGGGAGGTATTCGCCGCGGTCGACGGGCTGGAGGGGCCGCCCGACGCCATCCTGACCGACCTGCGCCTTCCGGGGAAGGTATCGGGCTTCGACGTGATCGACCGCGTGCGCAAGCTGTTCAGGGCCGACATCCCGGCGGTCGTTCTGACCGGCGAGACCGCGCCCGAGAGCCTGCTGGAGGGCCAGCGCCGCGGCTGCGCCTTCCTGCACAAGCCCCTCCATCCCGACGAACTGCGCCGGGTGCTGGAGGAGGTGCGGCGCAACGGGAAGACCGCCGGCTAATCCCTGGGCGGGCTCTGCATGTAGAGCACCAGCAGCCGCACCAGGCTTTCCAGCGCGTTGGCGTGGATGCGCTCGTAGCCGTGCGAGGCGTCGATGCCGAAGCAGACCAGCGCGGTGCGGATGTCGTTGCCGGCCTCGATCGCCGACGCGCTGTCGCAGCGGTAATAGCGGAAGACGTCGCGCCGGTGCGGGATGTTCTGCGCCTTGCACAGCGCCAGCAGCGCATGGGTCAGCGCCATGTCGAACGGGCCGGTGCTGTCGGCCATGGCGACGGTGACGCCGTATTCGCTGCTGTTCTGGCCTGGGGCGGTGGTGCCGTTGTCGATGGTCACCATCTCCGCCACGTCCTGGTGCAGGATCGACGAGGCGCCCGACCCGACCTCCTCGGAGATGGTGAACAGCAGGTGGCAGTCCACCGGCAATGACGCGCCGGCATCGACCACCGCCTTCGCCGCCCCCAGCATCACCGCCACGCCGGCCTTGTCGTCGAGGTGGCGCGAGACGATGAAGCCGTTCTCCAGGAATTCCGGCTGCGGATCGATGGCGACCAGGTCGCCGATGTTGAAGCCGTGCTCCTCCAGCTCCCGCCGGTTGCTGCAGGGGGCGTCGACGCGCAGTTCCACCTGCTGCCAGCTGACCGGCTGGCTGTCGACCTCCTTGTTGAAGGTGTGGCCCGACGCCTTCAGCGGCAGGATGGTGCCGCGCCACGGGCCGCGGTCGGTCAGCACGGTGCAGCGCGCCCCCTCGGCGAAGCGCGACGACCAGTGGCCGATGGGCACCAGCTCCATCCGGCCATTGTCCTTCAGCATCTTCACCTGGGCGCCCAGCGTGTCGACATGGGCGACCAGCGCGCGGTCCGGGCTGGCCCGCACGCCCTTCAGGTCGGCGCGGATGGCGCCGCGCCGGGTCAGCTCGTAGCGGATTCCCATCCGCTCCAGCTCGGCGCAGCACAGCCGCACCACGTCGCCGGTGTGCCCGGTCGGGCTCGGCGTGGTCAGCAGCCGGTAGAGAACGTCGGTGACATAGCCCATATCGATGGGCAAAGGCACGGCCATGGTCGGTTTTTCCTCCTGCTGGGGGGCTATGCTGCGGCGGCGCCGGCCCCCTCCCTGACCCTCCCCCACCTGCGGTGGGAGAGGGGACTGCCGCCGCTTCGACAGGTACGTCGCGCCACCAGGCGTCCTACCCCCTCTCCCGCGATCGGACCGGCCTTCGGCCGGCCGAGGGCGGGGGAGGGATGGGGAGGGGGCACCGTCGCGACAGCTCCCCCTCAGAACACCCCCCGCGTCTGGGGGAACAGCAGGTCGACGAAGCGTTCCGCCGTCGGCTGCGGTTCGTGGTTGGCGAGGCCGGGCCGCTCGTTCGCCTCGATGAAGACGTAGCCCGGCCGGTCCGGCGCCTCGACCAGCAGGTCGAACCCGACGACCGGGATGTCGAGCGCGCGGGCGGCCACCGTCGCCACCTCCACCAGTTCGGGATGCAGGCTGTCGGTCACGTCGTGGATGGTGCCGCCGGTGTGCAGGTTGGCGGTCTTGCGCACCGGCAGCGGCTCGCCGGCCGGCAGCACGTCGTCCAGCGTCCGGCCGGCGGCGGCGAGGCAGCGCTCGGTCTCGGCATCCAGCGGGATGTGGCTCTCCCCGCCGGTGGCGGCGGCGCGGCGGCGGCTCTGCGCCTCGATCAGCTCGCGCACGCTGTGGGTGCCGTCGCCGGTGATTTCCGCCGGACGGCGCACCGCGGCGGCCACGACCTTCTTGTCGATGACGACGATCCGCAGATCCTGCCCCTCGCAGAATTCCTCCAGCAGCACCGTGTCGCAATGCTGGCGGGCCGCGGCGATTGCGCGCTCCATGGTATCGGCGTCGCGGACGTCGACCGTGATGCCGCGCCCCTGCTCGCCGCGCGCCGGCTTGACGACGATGCGGCCATGCTCCGCCAGGAAGCGCGCAGTCCCTTCCCCATCGCCGGCAACCATCTGGGCGGGCACGGCCAGCCCGGCGCGCTCCAGCACGCGGCGGGTCACCGCCTTGTCGTCGCAGCGGCTCATGGCGACGGCGGTGGTCAGCTCGCTCAGCGACTCCCGGCAGACCACGCTGCGCCCGCCCCAGCTCAGGCAGACATAGCCGGCCTCGGCGTCCAGCACCTCCACCCCGATGCCACGCCGCCGCGCCTCGTTGACGATGATGGTGGCGTAGGGGTTCAGCGCCTCGCCGGGCTGCGGGCCGGTGAACAACCGCTCGTTGATCGGGTTCTTCGTCTTCAGCGCGAAGACCGGGATGCGGCGGAAATTCAGCTTCTCATAGAGCGCGATGGCGTTCCCGTTGTCGTGCAGCACCGACAGATCGAGGAAGGCGCGGCCGCGCGCCTGCACATGCTCGGCGACGGTGCGGACCAGCGTCTCGCCGATGCCGGGGAAGGCGGCCTGCGGGTCGACCGCCAGGCACCACAGCGAGCTGCCATTCTCCGGATCGCCGAAGGCGTGGGCATGGTCCACCGCCGTCACCGCGCCGATCACCGCGCCGGTGGCGTCGTCGCAGGCGACGAAATGGGTCAGCACCCGGCTGTTGCGCGACGCCACCAGGAAGGAGGAGGAGACCGGGACCATCCGCCGCCGGGCATAGATGCGCTGCACGCCCTCGGCATCCTCGCGCGTGCGCAGGCGGCGGACGCTGTAGCCCTTGGGCCGGCGGCGGGACGGGCGGTAGTCGCTCAGCCACAGGCGGAAGCTGTGGGAGGGGTCGAGGAACAGTTCCTGCGGGGCGAGGGACAGGGCGACATGCGGATCCTGCAGGTAGAACACGATGTCGCGGGTGCCGGGCGCCTCCTGCCGCAGGGTGTCGATCATGCGGCCCTGGTCCTCGAAGGTGTGGGCGAAGATCAGCCGGCCCCAGCCGCAATCGACCGTCACGTCGGCGCGCGGCGCCTCGGCTTCCCCCTCGCCCTCGGTCGGAGGGCGGCCGGTGTAGCGCCGGGTGTGGCGCAGGGTGGCGCTGGCGGCGCGTTCCAGCCTGTGCGGTTTCACGCGGGCGTAGCTCATGGGATTCCCCCTGGTGTTGGGCTCTGGTTTTCCTGCGGCGTCCGGCCGAATGTCGTCCGGCCGACTGGCTTGCGGTCAGAAGCCCTGTTCCTGGAACCAGAGTTCCAGCAGCGCCACCTGCCACAGCTTCGACCCGCGCAGCGGCGTGATGTGGCGTTCCGGATCGGCCAGCAGCCGGTCGAGATAGTCGCGGCGGAACAGCCCGCGTTCGCGCGCGGCCGGGGCGTCCAGCACGTCGCGCACCAGTTCCAGGAAGGGGCCGCGCAGGTATTTCAGCGCCGGCACCGGGAAATAGCCCTTCGGCCGGTCGATCACCGCCTCCGGGACGACGCGCCGCGCCGCCTCCTTCAGCACGTATTTGCCGCCCTCGGCCAGTTTCATCTCCGCCGGGATGCGGGCGGCCAGCTCGACCAGCTCATGGTCGAGGAAGGGCACGCGCGCTTCCAGCCCGGCGGCCATCGTCATGTTGTCGACGCGCTTGACCGGGTCGTCCACCAGCATGACCGTGGTGTCGAGCCGCAGCGCCTTGTCGACGGGCCGTTCGGCGCCGGGCATGGCGAAGCGCTGCTCCAGCCAGCGGCGGGAATGGTCCTCGCCGACGAAGCGCGGGTCGAGCGCCTCGGCCATTCCGGCCTGGTCGCGGTCGAAGAAGACGCGGGCATAGTCGCCCACCGCGTCGCGGCTCTCCAGCAGCGGCGGATACCAGTGATAGCCGCCGAACACCTCGTCGGCGCCCTGGCCGGACTGCACCACCTTCACCTGCTTCGCCACCTCCTGCGACAGCAGGAAGAAGCCGATGTTGTCGTGGCTGACCATCGGTTCCGACATGGCGCGCACGCAGTCGCGCAGCTCCGGCAGGGCGCGGGCGCTGTCGACGAAGATGCGCCGGTGGTCGGTGCCGAAATGCTCCGCGACGATGTCGGAATACTGGAACTCGTCGCCGCGCTCGTCGCCCACCGTCTCGAAGCCGATGGAGAAGGTCTTCAGCCCGCTCTGGCCATTCTCGGCCAGCAGCGCGGTGATCAGCGAGCTGTCCAGCCCGCCCGACAGCAGCACGCCGACCGGCACGTCCGCCACCAGCCGGCGGCGCACGGCACGGGTCAGAGTCTCCAGCACCAGCTCGCGCCAGTCCTCGAAGCCGCGCCCCTCGTCGCCCGGCTGCGGGCCGAAGGTCAGCGACCAGTAGGCGGTTTCGCGCCGGGTGCCGTCCGGCTCCACCACCAGCACGGTGGCGGGGGGGAGCTTGCGCACGCCCTTCAGGATGGTGCGCGGCGCCGGAACGACGGCGTGGAAGCTCATGTAATGGTGCAGCGCCACCGGATCGACGTCGGTGTCGATCCCGCCTGAGGCCACCAGCGCCGGCAGCGAGGAGGCGAAGCGCAGGCCGCCCGGAATGTCGGCGAGGTAGAGCGGCTTGATGCCGAGCCGGTCGCGCCCCAGCACGACCCTGCCGCTGTCGCGCTCATGGATGGCGAAGGCGAACATGCCGTTCAGGCGCTTGACGAACTCCGGTCCCCAGGCGTGATAGGCCTTGATCAGGACCTCGGTGTCGCCGTCGGAGAAGAAGCGGTAGCCGAGCCCGGCAAGCTCGTCGCGCAGCTCGCGGTGGTTGTAGATGCAGCCGTTGAAGACGATGGCGAGGCCGAGCGCCGCATCCACCATCGGCTGCTGCGAGGCTTCGCTGAGATCGATGATCTTCAGCCGGCGATGGCCGAGCGCGACGGGCCCATGGGCGAACAGCCCGTGTCCGTCCGGTCCGCGCGCCGCCATCCGGTCGCACATCGCCTGGACCGCGGCGCTGCTCGCCGCGCTCCCTGCCTTGAATCTGATCTCGCCGCTCAGTCCGCACATCGGCTGTCGAGCCTCCTCGTTGGGTTAGGACGAAGGGGCGCTCGACCCGCAGGACGGGCCAAACACCGGGGGAGCGCCGGCCGCGGAGTGTCGCCGCCGCTCTTTTGCAGGCGGCCATGAAAGTCCGGCGTGAAATTCCGGCACTGCCAGCATGCTCCCCGCCCGGATAACGGTTCAGGCGGGCAGGGGTTCCCTCGAGGGGTCGGGCATGAGGACGAGCATCGGTCCGGATCAGAGCCTGAAGAAGCCGCGCAGCCGGGCCAGCAGCGCCTGCGATTCCACCGGCGGCGGCGGGGCGGTGCCGTGGTGGCGGTCGCGTTCGGCGCTGTTGCGGCTCTGGCGCTCGGCCATCAGCTCGGCCAGCCGTTCGGCCAGTTCCGGGCGGCGGCGCAGCAGCGGGTCGAGATGGCTGCGCTCCAGCTCGAACACCAGGGCGTCGGTGCAGGCGACCACCGAGGCGCTGCGCGGCTGGCCGGTCAGCAGCGACATCTCGCCGAACAGGTCGCCCGGCTGCAGGCGGGTGAGGTGGAGAAGGCGGGGATGCTGGCCGCCCTCCGCATCGGCCGGAATGGCGTTTGCGGGCGCGGCGGCCTGGACGTCGAACACTCCTTCGGCGATGACGAACAGCGATTCCCCCGCGTCGCCCTGGCGGACGGCGGCGGCCCCGGCGGGGAGGTGGTGCGGGCGCATCGCCCGGGCCAGCGCCTCGACCTCGCCGTCGTCGAAGGCGTCGAACAGGTCGAGCCGCCGCAGCAGGCCGTGGCGCAGGCCGTCGCCGTCGGGAGGCGCGGGGCGGCGGCGGTGGATCTCCTGCTTCGGGCGGGCCGGCTCGATCCCGGCGCGGGCGAGGTTGGCGAGCGCCGCGGTCAGCACGGCGTCGCGCACCAGCGACAGGCGGGCGCCGTCGTCGGCCCAGAAGCGCGCCAGATAGGCGACGCCGTTGGGGGTCACGCCCTCGACGATCACGTCCGGCCGCGGGGTGGGCAGCACGCCGTCGGCGCACAGCAGGGCCGACAGCAGGATGCGCTTGGCCCGCTCCACCGGCACCTCCTGGTCGAGCAGGATCGGCACCGCGGCGCGGAAGGCGGGGGTCGGGCGGCTGTAGTTGGTGAAGCGGCTGCCGGCGACGATGCCGTTCGGCACGATGATGGCGGTGCCGTCCGACGAGATCAGCCGGGTGGCCCGCCAGTTGATCTCGTCGACCCGGCCGGCCACGCCGGGCGACAGCTCCAGCCAGTCGCCGAGCCGGTAGGGGTGCTCGATGTTCAGGGCGATGCCGGCGAAGATGTCGGCGATCATGTTGCGCAGCGCGAAGCCAAGCACGGCGATGGCGACGCCGGAGGTCGCCAGCAGGCCGGTGACCGGCTGTTCCAGCACGAAGGCCAGGATGGCCAGCACCGCGACGCCATAGACGAAGAAGCGCAGCAGGTCGGCGAGCAGCCGCGGGATGCGGGGCGGCCGCTGCCCGTTCGCCCCGCCGCCTCCGCCGTTCGCCTCGCCGCTGCCCGCCGCCAGCAGGTCGATCAGCCGGGCCCCGCCCCAGGCCGCGGCCAGCCAGGCCGCCGCCGCGACGGCGATGTCGAAGCCGCCGCTCAGCGACGATCCGGCGATGGGCTCCAGATGGGCATGCAGCCAGGGCTTGGCCGCCGCCAGCCCGGCGAGAAGGGCCAGGACGGCGCAAGGGGCGGACAGACGCCGCAAGGCGTTCATCGGGCACGGATCTCCTCGGCACCCGGCCACCGCGGCCGGGCGAGGGGCGACGATGGCACGAGCACGCCTTGTCCCGTCAAGCGGTCAATTCATCCTCCGGTCTGCTGCCTTGGCCTGCCGCCCCGTCACGTCGTCGGCGGGCGCCGGATCGGAGCCGGCGGCCGTGCCGGCGAAGCCGTGGGCGCGGCAACAGGGCGGCGGCGCGGCGGTTCCCTCGGTCATGCCCTTCAGCGGCAGCTGCGGAACGCTCCCATGTCCAGGTGGAAATGGTTGCGGTGGGCGTCGTTGTAATCCGGTCCCAGCACCACGTCGAAGAAGCGGCAGGCGCCGTCGCGCAGGTCGCGCAGGAAGGCGGCCTTCGCGCCGGCCCCGGCCGCGGCCCAATCGTCGAGAACCCCGATCCGCGTGCCGTCGGCCAGCACGAAGGCGGCCAGATCGATGGCGTTGGCGCTTGCATGCTCGCTGCGCCGGCCCTCGGCGCGGCCATAGACGTTGCGGCAGGCATAGGTGCCCAGATGCTCGACCCTTGCCACCCTGCTGGCGAAATGGCGCTCGGCCGCCGGCTGCATCGCATGCGTCTCGAACAGGGTCCAGGCGGCGGCGAGCCCGCAGGTGGCGAGGAAGCCGCTGCTGAAGGCGACCTCCGACCGCGACACCCGGACCACCCCGCGGAGCGCGCAGGTTTCATCGGACCCGCGATCCGGCAGGGCGGTGAAGCGCAGGCCGGTGTCGCCCAGCGCGGCCCGGCACTGCTCCGGGTCGCGCTCCAGCCGCGCCAGCTTGAAGCCGGTCAGCCAGTCCGGCTCGGCCCGCAGGTCGAGCGGCGCCCACGGATCGTATGTCGCCGGCACCTCGACCAGCCCGCGCCACACCGCCGCCGCCGTCCCGGCCCCCGCCAGCAGGAGGACAAGCGCCAGCCAGCGCAACGCCCTAGCCATCGCCGGCTGCCGGCCGGGCTGACGTTCGGGCTGCCGGCCGCCGGGCTGCCGGTCGCCGGGCCGGTGGCGTCGCGGGCATCAGCGGTCCAGCAGCCCGTGGCGGCGATGCCAGTCCTCCAGCGATTCCTCCGGATAGCCGGTGAACCGCACATCGTTCGGGCCGTCCGGCACCTCGACCCAGGGCGCCTTGAATTCCAGCATGATATGCACCCGTTCCGGCGGCGTCGGCAGCGGCGTGTCGATGGCGGAGGCGAAGGGATGGACCAGCTCCGGCCAGGCCGGATCCTCCGCCCACAGCGCCGTGCCGCAATGCGTGCAGAAATGGCGGTGGGACGGGCCGGGATGGGTGTGGCCGGGATGGCCGGGATCGTCGATGGGCGCGCGCCAGGTCGCCACCGCCTCGCGCCCTTCGACCTCCAGCGTGTCGGCGTCGCCGCCCAGATTGATGGCATAGCCGCCGCCCCCGGCGCTCTTGCGGCAGATGCTGCAATAGCAGCGCATGTAGGGGACGGGCGTCGGCGAATTCAGGGTGAAGCGGACCGCGCCGCAGCGACAGGAACCGGAGAGCTTCATGGATCTGGTTTCCGCGAATTCGGCACCCGCGACAGGCGCCTCGTTCCTCTACCAGATGGGATCCGCAGCGCCGCCGGCAAGCGCATGCGGTTGCGCCGCCGCCGGGGGCGGGGAGGGCGAGGGGGCGGATGGGGGCGGCGGGCATGTGGCCCCCGCCCCCGCAACCGCTTACCCCATGATGTTCTCGTCCAGCATGCGGCGAGGCATGTCCGCACGCTGTTCGCGATCCTGCTTCGGCGGCTTCGTGACGCTGAAGCCGATGCCCGTCAGCAGGAGAACGCCCAGCGAGGCCACGGTGACGATGTTGCAAAGCATGGTGACTGACCCTTTCCCTAACCTTATTCGGCCACCCGACCGGGGCGGCCAGACCTTTATTCGCCGGTCCCCTGCGCCATGGACGCCGGGGCCCGGACCTTTCTTCCCTCGGCATCGCCGGAGGCGCCGGAAAAATTGATCCGCATGACGGATTGTATTGATTTCCAATGCCTTACAGGCGTGAGCTCTGCGGAGCGGTCACATAGTCCCCCATCGCCGCGCCGGCAACGGGCGGCTGCCGGAAATCGGCGCAGCTCTGGTTAACAAAATTGTCATGGCAGAGCGCGGAGCTGGGATATCGCGGTTTCGCCGGGCGGGGCGGCGGCGTTTCCGGGCGTTCCGGCGATGGAGGAAGGATGCTTCCGCAGATCACCTGACGAATCGATAAAAAATCCCAAAAACAGAAAATATTCCCATATTATGCCCGCTTTAATCCTAACCCATGGAGCCCGGCCATGCCCATCGATACCCGCACCCTCAATCAGGACAGCCTTCCCTGCTGGGCCGCCGAGCCGCCGGTCCCGCCCGACGGCTCGCTGGTTCCCGGCTCGCAGTTCCATGAAGAGCAGTGGATCATGGCTGCCGGCATGCTGGCGCGCGGCAACTCCTTCCAGCAGGTCGCCCGTGCCATGGGATGCAGCCGCACCACGTTATGGCGGGCCTATTACGGCTCCAAGCCCCTCCGCGTCCGTGTCTGGTGGGAGCGGCAGGCGCTGAGCCGGGAGGCCGAGTTGCGGCTCTCCTCGCTGCGCGCCCTGGTGGCCGAACAGATCGAACGGCTGGTCGCGTCCGGCGACCCCTCGACGGTGCGCTGGCTGGCCGAGCGGCTCGGCCTGTTCACCGGCCTCGACGCCATGGCCGGCGCCGGCCGGGCGCATTCTCCGGCCCCGGCCCCGGTTCCGGCCCCGGTTGCGGCAGCCGAATCCTCCGCCGACCCGTTCGGCCCCACCCCGTTCGCCGTCACGGTTCCGGAACTCGACGACGATCTGCCCGGGGCGCTGCGCGAACGCCTGCCGCCCGATGCGGCGACCATCGCCGCCATCCTCGCCTGTCCGGAGGCGGCGGGGCCGAAGGGCGTCTATCCCTGGACCCTCAACCCGGACGAACCCTTCCCGAACCTCGCGCCGGTGCCCGAGGCGCGGCGGGGGAGCCGCCGGGGCGCGGCCTTCTCCCGCCGCCTGTAAGGCCGGCCCTGGCGATGGAACACCGGCGGAAAACCGTTCCACGCCGTTCCAGGCCGCCGCCCCGCCGGACCGCCGCCGGACCGCTCAGCCCGCGAAATCGGGCTTGCCGGCCAGGATGTTGCCGGTGACGGTCCTGATGTCGCGCAGGCCGCACATCGCCATGGTGACGTCCATCTCCTTCCGGATGATCTCCAGGCACTGGGACACGCCGGCCTCGCCGCCGGCTCCCAGCCCGTAGAGGAAGGCGCGGCCGATGAAGGTGCCCTTGGCCCCCAGCGCCAGCGCCTTGACCACGTCCTGGCCGGAGCGGATGCCGCCGTCCATCAGCACCTCGATGCGGTCGCCGACCGCCTCGACGATGGCCGGCAATGCGGCGATGGAGGAGATCGCGCCGTCGAGCTGGCGTCCGCCATGGTTGGAGACGATCAGCGCGTCGGCGCCGGTTTCCGCCGCCATCGCCGCGTCTTCCGGATCGAGGATGCCCTTCAGGATCAGCTTGCCGCCCCAGCGGTCGCGGATGCGGCGCACGTCGTCCCAGTTCAGCGCCGGGTCGAACTGCTCCGCCGTCCAGGAGGACAGCGAGGACAGGTTGCTGACCCCGGTGGCGTGGCCGACGATGTTGCGGAAGGTGCGGCGCTCGGTGCGCAGCATGTTCAGGCACCAGCGCGGCTTGGTCGCCATGTCGAGGATGTTGCGCGGCGTCAGCTTCGGCGGGGTGGACAGGCCGTTCCTGATGTCCTTGTGGCGCTGGCCGAGGATCTGGAGGTCGAGCGTCAGCACCAGGGCCGAGCAGCCCGCCGCCTTGGCCCGGTCGATCAGCTTGTCGATGAAGGCGCGGTCGCGCATGACGTAGAGCTGGAACCAGAAGGGCTTGTCGGTATTCTCGGCCACGTCCTCGATCGAGCAGATGCTCATGGTCGACAGGGTGAAGGGAACGCCGGCCTTGGCTGCGGCGCGGGCGGCCAGGATCTCGCCGTCGGCATGCTGCATCCCGGTCAGCCCGGTCGGCGCCAGCGCCACCGGCATGGCGACCGGCTGGCCGACCATCGTGCTGGCCAGGGTCCGGTTGGTCATGTCCACCGCCACGCGCTGGCGCAGCTTGATCCGGCCGAAGTCGGACTCGTTGGCGCGGTAGGTCTGCTCGGTGTAGGAGCCGGAATCCGCGTAATCGTAGAACATCCGCGGCACGCGCCATTCCGCCAGCTGCCGCAGATCCTCGATGCAGGTGACGGGCCGGTCGGTGAACAGGTTCGCCCAGCGCGACGGCGGCCGCGCGGAGGGCATGCGAACGGAGGTCATGGGACGTGTCTCGACGGTTGCGCATGAAACGGAAGGGGGTAGGATTTGGCCATCCCGTCCGCACATCGTCAAGCACGCCCGCGGCGCAGGCGACGTTTTGCACGCCGTTCGGCGGACTGTCCGCGCCGGTCAGCGCGCCGGACCGCTCCTGCGCTTGGGCTTGGCGCCGCTCTTCGCACCGCCTCCGGTGCTGGCCGCCTTGGGCGGCGTCATCATGGCCTTCAGCGCCGCCGACTGGTTGCGCTTGGCCGCCGCGACGGCCGCCGCGGTCCACATGCCGGTGGCCTGGCCGGTGGCGCGGTTGGCCCAGGACAGCCACGCGCTCATGAAGGGGTTCTTGGTCATCGCAGGACGACTCCGGAGTTGGGGCGACTGCCGGAACAACAGCGCCGGGCCGCGAATGTCGCGCTGCACAAAGGTCCATCTCCGCATCGCCCGGTTTTTCGGCAGGGCAGCCGGCTTTTTAAGCAGATGCCGCTGTCCCCGCTGGCTTGCCCCGCCGCGGTGTCCCCCAGCCGGGCGGGGCCTTTGCTGGCATGTCGGTTGCTTGACTGCCGGAAGGGCAGCGTGACGGCGGGGGCGGGGCATATGGAGAATGAGCGCGGGACCGGCGACGGCGGGACGGGCGCCATGGCCTTGCGCTTCCTGCGTGCCGCCCGGCTGTGCCGCATCCGCGACGTCGAGCGGCTGCTGGCGGTCGGCGCGCTGGTCCGCGACATGGGCGGCCTGATCCACGCGCTGCAGGCCGAACGCGGCGCCTCCTCGATCTATCTCGGATCCTGCGGCAAGCGCTTCGCCGCCGACCGCGCCGGCCGGGCCGCCGAGGCGCTGGCGCTGGAGGCGGTGCTGCGCGACCGGCTGGACCGTCTCGACGAGCAGCTCGACCGGATGAGTTCGGGCGCCCGCTTCTACGGCCGGGTCGCCGTCGCGCTGCAGGCGCTGGACCGGCTGCCGGCGCTGCGGGAACAGGTGGCCTCGCTGGCGCTGGTGCCGCAGGATTCGGTCAAGGCCTTCACCGACCTGATCGGCCATCTGCTGGCCGTGCTGGTCGAGGCGGCGGACATCGCCGCCGATCCGGCGATCTCGCGGGCGCTGGTCGCGCTGTTCAACATCGTCCAGGGCAAGGAGTTCGCCGGGCAGGAGCGGGCGACGGCCGGCGCCGGCTTCTCGCGCGGGCGGTTCGACGGGGCGGACCATGCCCGGCTCGCCCAGCTGATCGATGCGCAGAACCGCGCCTTCCGCATCTTCTCCGAGTTCGCCGACCCGGCCCACACCGCCGCCTTCCGCGCCGCCCTGTCCGACCCGGCGGTGACGGAGGTGGAGCGGATGCGGGCGGTTGCGCTCGGCGACGGCGCCCGCCATGGCGAGCTGTCCGGCATCGCGCCGGAAGCCTGGTTCGCGCAGGCCACCCGCCGTATGGACCGGATGAAGACGGTGGAGGACCTGATGACCGGGGATCTGCGCCGGCTGTGCGAGGCGAAGCTGGCCCAGGCCCGCGCCGACCTTGAGCAGGCCGATCTGGAGCGGGCGGATCTGGAGCGGGCCGGCGTCCATGGTCCCGATGCCGCGATGCCGGTCGCCATGATGCTGGTCGATCCCGGCTCGCCGCCGGGGGGCCAGGAGGAAACCGGGCTGTTCGCTCCGGACGGGCTGCCGCCGAAGCTGATGCGCTCGGTCCTCGACGTGGTGCAGGCGCAGTCCCAGCGGCTGCGCGACGTCAGCCTGGAACTGGAGTCGGCGAAGGCGGCCCTGAACGAGCGCAAGGTGATCGACCGCGCCAAGGGCCTGCTGATGTCGACCCGCAACCTGTCGGAGGAGGAAGCCTACAAGCTGATCCGCAAGACGGCGATGAACCAGAACAAGCGCATCATCGAGGTCGCCGAGGCGATCCTCAGCATGTCGGACATCCTGCGCGGCGTGACCGCGGGGGGAGGCTGAACCGCGGCAGCCCCTCTTCCGGCGGAGGAGAGGGGCTGCCGGACCCGGCTCTACTTCATCGACGGGAACGCGAACTGGGCGCCTTCGCGCAGGCCCCCGGTCGGCCAGCGCTGGGTGATGGTCTTGCGGCGGGTGTAGAAGCGCACCCCGTCCGGACCGTAGGCCGACAGGTCGCCGAACAGCGACCGCTTCCAGCCGCCGAAGCTGTGATAGGCGACCGGGACCGGCAGCGGCACGTTGATGCCGACCATGCCGACCTTGATCATGTCGCTGAAATAGCGGGCGGCCTCGCCGTCGCGGGTGAACAGGCAGGTGCCGTTGCCGTATTCGTGGCCGTCGATCAGGTCCATGCCCTCCTGCATCGACTTGACCCGGACGAGGCAAAGCACCGGGCCGAAGATCTCCTCCCGGTAGATGGTCATGTCCGGGGTGACACGGTCGAACAGGCAGCCGCCGAGGAAGTTGCCGTTCTCGTGGCCCGGCACCACCAGCCCGCGCCCGTCCACCACCAGCTCGGCCCCTTCGGAGACGCCCTGGTCGACATAGGCCCTGACCTTGTCATGGTGGGCGCGGGTGACGAGCGGCCCCATCTCGCAGCCGGCCGAGGTGCCGGCGCCGACCTTCAGGGCGCGGAGCGCGGCGGACAGCTTCTCCACCAGCCGGTCGGCGACCTCGTCGCCCACAGCGACCACGACGGAGATCGCCATGCAGCGCTCGCCGCAGGAGCCGTAGGCCGCCCCCATCAGGGCGCTGACCGCGTTGTCGAGGTCGGCGTCGGGCATGACGATGGCGTGGTTCTTGGCCCCGCCCAGCGCCTGCACCCGTTTGCCGTGGGCGCTGGCGGTGGCATAGACATATTCGGCGATCGGGGTGGATCCGACGAAGCTGACGCCCTGCACCCTGGGGTCGGTCAGCAGCGTGTCGACCGCCTCCTTGTCGCCGTTGACGACGTTCAGCACGCCCGGCGGCAGCCCGGCCTGCTCGGCCAGCCGGGCGACGAGGAGGGCGGCGCTCGGGTCGCGCTCCGACGGTTTTAGAATGAAAGTGTTGCCGCAGGCGATGGCGATGGGATACATCCACAGCGGCACCATCGCCGGGAAGTTGAAGGGCGTGATCCCTGCAACGACTCCCAGCGGTTGGAACTCCGACCAGCTGTCGATGGCCGGGCCGACATTCTTGGAGAACTCGCCTTTCAGCAGCTCCGGGACGCCGCAGGCATATTCGACATTCTCGATGCCGCGGGTCAGCTCGCCGAGGGCATCGTCCAGCACCTTGCCATGCTCCTGGGTGATCAGCGCGCAGATGCGCTCGGCATTCTCCTCCAGCAACTGCTTGAAGCGGAACATGACGCGGGCGCGCTTGGCCGGCGGCGTGGTGCGCCAGCCCGGGAAGGCGGCCTCGGCGGCGGTGATCGCCTCCTCGACCGTCTTGCGGCCGGCGAGCGCGACCTGGCCGGCCACCTCGCCGGTGGCCGGGTTGACGATGTCGGCGGTGCGGCTGCCGGCGGGGGCGTCGGTCTTGCCGCCGATCAGGTGCGGGACGATGGGCATGGGACGGTTCCTGGGAGGAGATTTCGCAGTGTGTATAGGGTGTGCCCCCTCCCTAACCCTCCCCCGCTTTGCGGGAGAGGGAACTGCTGCCGCATCGCAGATCCCCCCTCTCCCGCCAGAGGCGGGGGAGGGAGGGGCCCGCGGCGAAGCCGTGGGAGGGAGGGGGCCCCGCCTATGGCGCCCTTACGCGGTCGCCTGGATGGCGTCGGCGACGACGTTGAACAGCCGGTCGAGATCCTCACGCTCGCTGATGAAGTGCGGGCCGAACTGCAGGGTGTCGCCGCCGTAGCGCACGTAATAGCCGGCGTCCCAGCACTTCATGGCGATTTCGTAGGGGCGCCGCGCCGGCTCGCCGGGCAGGGGGGCGATCTGGACCGCGCCGGCAAGGCCGCAGTTGCGGATGTCGGCGACGTTCTTCAGGCCCTTCAGCCCGTGGATCAGTCCCTCGAAATGCGGCATCAGCGCCGCCGCCTTGTCGGCCAGCTTCTCGCGCTCGAACAGTTCCAGCGCGGCGAGGCCGGCGGCGCAGGCGACGGGGTGGGCGGAGTAGGTGTAGCCGTGCGGGAACTCGACCAGATATTCGGGTCCGCCATTGTCCATGAAGGTCTGGTAGATCTCGTGGCTGGCCACCACCGCGCCCATCGGCACGGCGCCGTTGGTCAGGCCCTTGGCGACGTTCATGATGTCCGGCACGACGCCGAAGTAATCGGCGCCGAAGGCGGTGCCCATGCGGCCGAAGCCGGTGATGACCTCGTCGAAGATCAGCAGGATGCCGTGCCTGGTGCAGATCTCGCGCAGGCGCTGGAGATAGCCCTTGGGCGGCGGCAGCACGCCGGCCGATCCGGCCATCGGCTCCACCACCACCGCGGCGATGTTGGAGGCGTCGTGCAGGGCGACGAGATCCTCCAGCGCGTCGGCCAGATGGGCGCCTTCGTCCGGCATGCCCTTGGTAAAGGCGTTCTGCGGCAGCAGGGTGTGGGGCAGGTGGTCGGCATCGACGCCGGTGCCGAACAGCTTGCGGTTGCCGACGATGCCGCCCAGGCTGGTGCCGCCGAAATTGACGCCGTGATAGCCCTTCACCCGGCCGATCAGCTTGGTCTTGGCCGGCTGCCCCTTCATCCGCCAATAGGCGCGCGCCAGCTTCAGCGAGGTGTCGGCGGCCTCCGAGCCGGAATTGACGAAGAAGACATGGTCGAGCCCGGCCGGGGTCATCGAGGCCAGCTTGTGCGCCAGCTTGAAGGCGGCGGGGTGGCCGTACTGGAAGGCCGGGCTGTAGTCGAGCGTGGCGATCTGGCGGGCGACCGCCTCGGCGATCTCGCTGCGGCAATGGCCGGCGCCGCTGCACCACAGTCCGGACAGGCTGTCATAGATCTTGCGGCCTTGGGCGTCCCAGTACCAGGCGCCTTCGGCCTTCATCATCATGCGCGGGTTCTTCTTGAACTCGCGGTTGGCGGTGAAGGGCATCCAGTGGGCGTCGAGTTCCTCGCGGGTCACGCCGGCCGCCCGGTCGGTGCCGAAGCCCAGATTGCTTTGCTCGAACTCGTTGTCCAGGGGGGCCATGCCGCCGGTCTCCTGCTGATGGGGTGGGGTGCTGTGCAGGAGTGTGCCGGGGCCGTCGCTGTGGTTAAATCCAAACCATGCGAACCTCACGTAAGCGCCGGCTTACCTGACAGAGACCGGACATGAGCAAGCCAAGCCACACGCTGCCCGCCGTCGCCGATGCCGACATCCGCCTGCTGCGTGTCTTCCTGACCGTGGTCGAGTGCGGCGGCTTCTCCGCGGCGGAGGTCGAGCTGAACATCAGCCGCGCCGCCATCAGCCAGCATATGGCCGACCTGGAGCGCCGGCTCGGGTTGACGCTGTGCCGGCGCGGCCGGGGCGGCTTCCGGCTGACCGAGGAAGGGCAACTGGCCCACGAGGCCGCGCTGCGCCTGCTGGCCGGGCTGGAGAGCTTCCGCAGCGAGATCAACGCGGCGCATGGGCGGCTGCGCGGCGAACTCAACATCGGCATCACCGACAACCTCGTCACCATGCCGCGCATGCGGGTGACCAACGCCCTGCGCGGCCTGAAGCGCGAGGCGCCGGAGGTGCGGGTCAACATCCGCATGATCCCGCCCAACGAGATCGAGCGCGGCGTGCTGGACGGCCGGCTCCATGTCGGCGTGGTGCCCGACCGCCGCGCCCTGCCCGGTCTGGAGCGGGTGACGCTCTACGAGGAGGAGTCGCGGCTCTATTGCGGCCGGGGCCATCCGCTGTTCGACGCGCCCGCCGGGACCGTCACCCGCAAGGCGGTGGAGGCGGCCGACGCCGTCGCCCCGACCCAGGCCCAGCCGCCCCACGCGCTGACCGCCACCGCGACCGCCACCGACCGCGAGGGCGTGGCCTTCCTGCTGCTGACCGGCTGCTACATCGGATTCCTGCCGGTGCATTACGCCGCCCAATGGGTGGAGCGCGGCACCATGCGGGCGCTGCTGCCCGATACCCACCATTACCGGGTGGGTTTCAGCGCGGTGACCAAGAAGGGGGTGCCGCCGAACCTCGTGCTCGAACGCTTCATGACCCTGCTGGAGCGGCCGGACGAGGGCTGACTCCAGTTGCTATTGCATCGTCCGCAGCGGCGAGAAGGGCAGGCCGGCCTGATCCAATGCGCGGTCGATCACCTCGTCGGATTTCTGGTCGAACAGCTGCAGCAGCAGGTCGTCGACCATCCAGTCGTTGGTCGGGGTGCAGGCGGTGAACAGCTCGCTGATCACCTCGGCCTGGAAGTCCTCGCGCGACGCCTCGGCGCCCTCATAGCCCAGCCGCTTGGCGACGCCGACCGCGACCTGGAAGGGCTGGAGCAGGCCGGGGGCGACGACGGCCTTCTTCAGCAGCGCCGCCATGCCGAGCTCGCCATCGTCCCAGGCGAGCCGGCGGGCATTGTCCGGCGGGATGGCGGCACGCAGCGCCATGCCGGAGACGAACAGCGACACGTCGCCGGCGCACAGCGCGCGGAACAGCAGCACCGGCGTCAGGCGGCGGTTGGCATGCAGCCACTGGATCACGGCGTCGATGTCCTCGGCGCCGCGCAGCACTGGGCGCAGCAGGCGCATGGTCGCCGCCTCCCGCCCGCGCTCGACCAGCCGCTCGACCAGCTCGCGCGACAGGCCGTGCGCCTGCATCAGGGTGGTGCGCATGCTGTCGGAGACGAAGGCGACCACCCGCTCCACCATCGCCAGCGACAGGCCGGGGCGGGTTGCCGCCGCCTCGCTGACCATGCGGACGCGGCCGAAACGGTCGAGCGCTCGGCTCATCGCGCTGTCCGGCACCTCGGCCCCGTCGTTGCGCAGGAGCGCGGTCACCGCGACGACGTTGCCGCGCTCGGCGATCGCGCCGGAGACGCGGGCGGAAACCTTGGACCGGCTGGCCACCGCGACATGCTTGCCGGGGTCGGGATCGGACAGCACGTCGAGCAGCAGGTCGTCGGTCAGCCCCGCCGCGTCGCGCAGGATGGGAAAGGCCACCCGGCCGACGTCGCGGACCAGCCGTTCGGCCAGATCCCCGGTCAGCAGCGGGCTGTTGCGAAGCTGCCAGGCGACCGCCTCGCGAACCGCGACCTGGGCATCCCCGGCGAAGCAATGGACCACCTCGATCGCCAGCGACCGTTCGGCCGGGCTGAGGGTGCCGGCCTCCAGGTCATGGAACAGCTTGCTCATCGTCTCGATCCGCGTCTGCGCGGTGGGCGAGGCGAGCAGCCGTTCGACGTCCTTCGACGACAGGGAGTTGGCAAGGGGGGCGTCGGGTGTGGGAGCGTTTGGCATGGCGGCATCCGGCTGCGGCATCGGTCGAAATCCAGTCAATCGAAATCGAGGCACGAATAGCGGATCATGTCGCCCCACAGCCGGTCGAGCCGGCGGAGCGTGCGGTAGCTGGCCTTCAGGTCGCGCACTTCGGTCTCGTTGCGCACCAGCGCCTCGGCCTGCGCCTGCTCCATCCGCCTTAGGCCCTCCCACAGCTCGCGGCCCTTGTCGGTCAGCTGCAGGCGGGCGGTCCGGCGGTCGCGCTGGTTGGCCGCCCGGTTGATGTAGCCGGCATCGACCAGGATCTTCAGGCTGTAGGACGCGTTGGAACCGAGATAATAACCGCGCTCCATCAGGTCGCGGACCGACAGCTCGTCCCCGCCGATCAGCATGACCATCAGCGCCTGCACCGGGCCGATGTCCTCGACGCCCTGCTTGGACAGGCCGACGCGCACGACATCGAGGTAACGCCGGTGCATGCGCTCGATCAGCCGGGCCATGCCGTGGAAGTCGGCGAGGTCGAGCTCATCGCCGGGCTTGCCCGCCGCTTGGGCGGAAGCCTTCTCCCCAGTTCCCGGTTCAGGCGTGTCGTCGTCCCAGTTCAGGTTGCTCATCGCGTCCTTGATCCCGGCGCTGCGATTGCAGAAATGTTCTTGGCCATGCTCACTCCGCGGCGGCGGCGATGCCGCGAAAGCCCTGAGGATTGGCGTTGCGCCATGCCCATGCGCTGCCGACGATGCTGTCCAGATCGGGGAAGCGCGGCTGCCAGCCGAGATCGCGGCGGATGCGCTCCGACGAGGCGATCAGCACCGGCAGGTCGCCGGCGCGGCGCGGGCCGATCTTGACCGGCACGGTCCTGCCGGTGATGCGCTCCACCGATCCTATCACCTCGCGAACGCTGTAGCCGGTGCCATTGCCGAGATTGTAGCGGACCGACCGCTCGTCCAGCACGTCAAGCACCCGCAGATGGGCATCGGCCAGATCGCAGACATGGATGTAATCGCGGATGCAGGTGCCGTCGCGTGTTTCGTAGTCGTCGCCGAAGATTTCGATGTGTGGACGCTTGCCGGTTGCGGCGTCCATCACCAGCGGGATCAGGTGAGTTTCCGGGCTGTGATCCTCACCGAGCCGGCCGTTGGGGTGTGCGCCGGCTGCGTTGAAGTAGCGCAGGCATGCGGAGCGCAGCCCGTGGCAGCGGTCCGCCCAATGCAGGGCGCGCTCGATCATGAACTTCGATTCGCCATAGGGGCTGCCGGGATCGACCCCCTCGTCCTCGTCGATGGGGATCCGCTTCGGCGATCCGAACAGGTTGGCTGTCGACGAGAAGACCAGCTTCATCACCCCGGCCTTCACTGCGGCGCGGATCAGGTTCAGCGAGGTGACGCTGTTGCCGTGCAGGTAGGCATGGGGGTCGCGCATCGATTCGCCGACCACCGACAGGGCTGCGAAGTGGAACACCGCGTCGAAGCACCATTGCGAGAACACACGGGCAAGCGCCGCCTCGTCGGCGAGGTCGGCCTGGACAAAGGCAGCCTCGGGCGGGACGGCGGCGGCATGGCCCTGGCGCAGATTGTCGAACACGACGACGCGGTGGCCGCGGTCGAGAAGTTCTGCCACGCAATGGCTGCCGACATAGCCGGCGCCTCCGGTGACGAGGATGGTCTTTGGAATCGTCATGGAAGGGCTTCCTTGAACCGGTTTTCTGGCCGCAGCCGGAATTCGGGCGACCCCGGCATGGTGGAAGGAAAGGAGAGCGGGGTTTTGGGGCGGGGCAGGGACCGGACGGGGGGAGCCCGGTGCTCTGCGCAATTCATCGCGGCGCAGCATGCACGATCGGCGCGGCGTCTGACCAGATGGCCTCTATAACCGCCCCCAATGGCATAAATCCTTCGGTGAATTGCAGTTTTGTCGCGGTGAAACAGTGGCTTATCAGTGCCCTGCCACCCCTTTTTCGAAAACTGGAAAGGGGTATCGACCGAAACTTGTCACACGTCTCTAAAATGTCTCCGGAGTAAAGCTTAAGCATACGCAGTCCGTCGGTGCTCCCCCCGCACCAGGACCCGTCCCCATAGGCGACCGTTCTTCGTGAAACGGTCGTGCCCGGCATGCCCCCGGCCGGCTTCCTGTCCTGCGCCCCGTCGCCGCCGGCAGCTTTTCCTGTTTCTTCCCAATCTTCCCGCTTTTCCGCGCCGTATCGAAGCGGCCTGTCCTCCATCAGGAAGGATCGATGATGAGTTCCGTGGATCGGCCCCTGCTGACCCAAGCTTACCGGAAGATCGGACAGGGCCTGTTGTTGGCCGGCATCCTCAGCCTGTTCGTGAACATCCTGATGCTGGTGGTGCCGCTGTTCACGATGCAGGTCTATGACCGGGTGATGAGCAGCCGCAGCCTGGAAACGTTGACGATGCTCGCGATCATCGCGGTCGGGGCGCTGGCGCTGTACGGCGTCCTGGACTTCATCCGTGCCCGAGCCTTCCTGGTGACCAGCGCGGTGATCGCGCACCGCTTCAACGTGCCGGCCCTGGAGGCCTCCATCGTCGACGCACTGTCGGGAGGCCCGCGTAATGCGGCGCAAACCATGCGTGACCTGAACGACCTGCGCAGCTTCATGACCAGCAGCGCGGTGACCGCTCCGCTGGAACTTGCCTGGGCGCCGATCTTTCTGGCGATTCTATTTCTGCTGCACCCTGTCTACGGCTTTCTCGCCATCGGCTCCGCCCTGATCCTGCTGGTGATGGGCGTGCTGACCGACGCGTTGACCAGACGGCCGATGGCCCAGGCCAACGAGGCGTCGGCCCGCGTCTTCGCCGACATCGCCGGCACCGTTCGCCATGCCGAGGCCATCGAGGCGATGGGCATGCTGCCGGCATTGGCCCGGCGCTGGCAATCGGCACAGAGCGGGTCGGCCGGGATGATCGACCGCGGTGCTACGATGTCGCGCGGACTGACCGCGGCCTCGCGTTCGCTGCGGCTGATGCTGCAGGTCGGGGTGATCGCGGCTGGCGCCACCCTGGTGATCGACAATCTGGTGACGCCCGGCAGCATGATGGCGGCAGGCCTCATCACCGGACGGCTGCTGCACCCGTTCGAGCAGATGGTGGACGGCTGGCGACAGTGGGTGAAGGCGCTGGAGGCCCATCGCCGCATCCGCGACCTGCTGAACAACGGCGCGTCCGCCCGCTCAACCATGCCGCTGCCGGCACCGCAGGGAACACTGGCTGTCGACCGTGTCAGCCATGTGCCGGCGGGGCTGAACCGCCCGGTGCTGCGCAACGTGTCCTTCGCGGCGGAGGCAGGTGAAGTGCTGGGAATCATCGGTCCGTCCGGTGCCGGGAAGTCGACGTTGGCCCGCCTTCTGGTTGGCGTCTGGCAGCCGACGGCCGGCGGCATCTATCTGGACGGCGCCAGCACCTACCTGTGGGAGCGCGAGAGCTTCGGCAAATATGTCGGCTACGTGCCGCAGTCGGTGGCGCTGCTGGACGGCACCATCGGCGAGAACATCGCCCGCATGGCCAATGCCGACCCGGCCGAGATCGTGCGCGCCGCCCGTCTGGCCGGGGTGCATGAGATGATCGGCCGGCTACCCTTCGGCTACGACACGTCGGTGGGCGAGAGCGCCTTCTCGCTGTCGGGTGGGCAGCGGCAGCGCATCGCGTTGGCCCGCGCCCTGTTCGGCCGGCCGCGCCTGCTGGTGCTGGACGAGCCGAATTCCAACCTAGACCACGAAGGCGAACAGGCCCTGCTGGCCGCCGTCCATAAGGTGAAGGCTGAGGGTACGACAGTCGTGATGATCGCCCACCGCCCGTCCATCGTTGCGGTGGCCGATAAGCTTGTGGTGATGAAGGACGGCGCCGTCGAGCATTTCGGTACACGCGGTGATGTTCTGAAACTGGTGCAGCCTGGTGGCACGCCCGCCGGTGTCGCCCGACTGGTCCGCAGCGGAGAACAGCGATGAGCGATAGCCCCGCCATCTGGACGGCAACGATGGATGTGGTGCCGGCCGAGCCATCGCTGCGCAACACCGCTCTGGCCGGAGCGCTGGCCGTGCTGGTCGGTTTCGGTGGTTTCCTGGGCTGGGCCTGCACCGCCGATCTGGACAGCGCGGCTCTGGCTGCTGGGACGGTAATGGTGGAAAGCCATCGCAAGACCATCTCGCATCTCGAAGGTGGCATCCTGCGCGACTTGCTGGTCAAGGACGGCGATCTCGTGCAGGCGGGACAGGTTTTGCTGCGGATGGATTCGACGCAGAGTCAGGCGGTGGTGGCTCAGTTGCAGGGGCAGCATTGGACGGCGCTGGCCCGGCTCGGTCGCCTTCGAGCAGAGCAGTCCGACATGCCCGCCCCGCTGTTCGCCGCCGATCTCGTCAAGGCTGCGCATGACAACCCTGTGGCGGCCGAGGCGCTGGCGGTCGAGGAGCGCCTGTTCAGGTCTCGCCGCGACAGCTACGAGGCGCAGTTGGGCATCCAGCGCCGACAAATTTCGCAACTGCGCGACCAGATCGTGGCGCTGGAGGCGCAGCGCGTCGCCACCGCAGACCGGCTGCGCTACACCGAAGACGAACTGCGGGTGGTTCAAGGCCTGCTGGCCAAGGGATACGAGCGCCGGCCGCGTCTGCTGGAACTCCAGCGCAACGTTGCGGATTCGCAAGGCCGGCTGGGGGAACTGATGGCGAACAAGTCCAAGGCGGAACAGGCCATTGCCTCCGCCGAACTGGAGATGATCAATATTGGCAACACGCGGCGGTCGGAGGTGTCGACCGATCTCCAAACCGCCCAGGCAACTGTTTCCGACCTGTCGGAACGGCTGCGCAGTGCTGACGACGTGCTGCTGCGTCAAGCGGTCACCGCCCCCCAGGCGGGGCGGATCACCGGCCTGAAATTCTTCACGCCGGGCGGCGTCGTTCCGGCCGGCGCAGGTATTCTCGACATCGTGCCGCAGGATGACGCCATGATAGTCGAGGCCCGCGTCTCGCCCCACGATGTGCAGAATGTCGAGGTCGGTAGCAAGGCTATGGTGAAGCTGACCGGTTACCGCCAGCGTGCCGTTCCTCCGGTCACCGGCCAAGTGGTGGCGTTGTCCGCCGACCAGTTGGAGGATGAACGCACCGGCGCCTTCTATTTCGCCGCGCGGATCAGCATGGATGCCACCGAGCTTAAGGCGCTTCCGGGAGTCGAGCTGCATCCCGGCATGCCGGCGGAGGTGATGATTCACGGCCATACCCGCCGCGCCATCGAGTATTTCCTGACGCCATTGACTGACGGCCTTCAGAGAGCGTTCCGGGAGAAGTAGCGGAATCACCCGTCCCACCGGCCTCTCCCGTTCGGGCCGGTGGGGGCCGGGGTCCTTGCGGTCTTCCATCCTCCGCAGCGGCTCCGGGAAAGGTCCGGCGCCCCCACGCCGGCCCTTTCAATTGTCCGGCGCGTGGGCTTTGAAGTGGGGGGCCGCGCCATAGGAGCCGCGAGGTCCTTTCCGGTGGGATGGCTTTCAAGACTCTCTTTTTGCAAATAAAGCCACGGCCTGCGGTCTAAGGCATGTCAGCGGATTCGTGACAGAAATGTTTGTACACCAATCATTTCTTAAAATTTAAACTGCTCAGAAATTCGAATTAAATCAGAATAACTGTCTTTTTGAAAATAATAGCAATGCGTTGTTCTGTGAGAATCTTTTGTTTCGACTCAACTTTCTCTTTTCATGGTCCATGTTTTATCACACTATCCGCCCTATAGTTTTGGTTACATCGAAAGGGCAAGCTCACCCTTTCGAGCGAGGCCGCAAATGACGGCCCAAAAATCCAATCACATCGCAAGGAGACACCTACGATGGCTACGGTTCCTGGGGGCAGCTACGACGACGTGAAGATCGGCACCAATCATGCCGATCTGCTCGACGGCGGGCAGGGCGACGATCTGTTGCTGGGGGGCAACGGAAACGACACCCTGCTCGGCGGCGATGGGCACGATGCCCTGTTCGGGGGGAACGGACAGGATGTGCTGCATGGCGGGGCGTCGGCGGATGTGTTGCTGGGGGGTAATGGCAACGATATCATCGACGGCGGCTCGGGCGACGACATCATCCTGGGGGGGAATGGTGACGACGTTCTGATCGGCGGTGCCGGCCGCGACGTGCTGGACGGCGGCAATGGAGATGACGTGCTGTCGGGGGGCGACGGTGCCGACATCCTGACTGGCGGGAAGGGCGACGACATCCTGTTCGGCGGTGGTCACGACGACGTATTGGACGGCGGCAAGGGAGATGACATCCTGCGCGGCGGTACTGGCAACGACGTGCTGAGCGGTGGCGACGGTGACGACACGCTGTTCGGCGACGAAGGCAACGACCGACTTGAAGGCGGCAAGGGAGATGACCTGCTGTCCGGCGGCGCTGGCCACGACGTCTTCATCTTCTCCGGCGGCGGCGGCCAGGACGTGGTCCTGGACTTCAAGGCGGGTGAAGACATGCTGCAGATCTCCCGCAACATCAACGGCTTGAAGGTGGCGGACGCCGCCGAATTGGCTGCTCGCGTCACTGACCACAATGGTGATGCCGTGATCGACCTCGGCCATGGCGACAGCATCACGCTGAAGGGCGTATCGGCCGACGAAGTCCACAACCACCCGAACGACTTCTTCGTCATCCACTGACGGAACGACGCGTCCTGATTTAAGGCGTGAATAAGGATGGACCGGTGGTTTCAAAGCCGCCGCCGGTCCTTCCTTGCCCGAATTCCGTCCGGATCGCTTCCGCCCAGATCTGTCCTACTCCGCCACTCTTCGACGCTGCCGGGAATTCCATCCATGACCGTCATCGCCGTTTTGCCGAATTCAGTGTCGATCGCTCCTGCCCAACGTCTGGTGCTGGGCCGCAGTTTTCTGCTGGTTTCCTGGTCCATGGACAGTCCGATGGGGTGCGCGGCCGAACAGATCGGTCCGATCATGCCGAGCGTCAATGGCGAAGCAGTGCGCCCTCCCTTCACCACGCTGAGCATCGACACCGGCTGGGGCGGCCGGCGCATGCTGTCGATCCTGCCGGCGCCCCGCGACCCGCGGGCGCCAATCCATTTCATTGCCAACAATCGGGTCATTGCCGAACTGCGGACCGAAACCGGCGGCGCCGACATCGATACCGCCGGCTTGCTGGGCAGTCTGGATGGCGCGGCGCGGCTGCGGGTGTTGCGCTTCCTTTTCGATTTCGCCTGCTTCACCCCGCTGCTGCGCCGTGACGCGGTCTTCGCCGCACTGTGCCGCCGGCTGGTGCTGGATCACGCGGCGGAGCCGCCCGCAATGACGATCCGAGCCATAGCAGGCGGTGACATGCTGCTGTGTGCCGGAGCATTGTCGGGCCAGTTCGGCGCCATAAGCAGTCTGGTGGTGCTGTCGCCGGGAGCAGTGGTGCGGGCGCCCTTCGATGCTTGCATCGGCATAGACCCGGCAGGCAAGGGCCGAATCGCCTTCGATCTGCTGATCGACCGAGGCCTGTGCGCTCCCGGCAACCTGCTGGTGGTGCTGGGCGCCAACGGCGTCGCCTGCCGACGCTTTCCCGACGAGCCGGTCGCGCTGCCGACCCTGACCGACCGACTGAACGGCCGTCCCGGCACGGTGGCAACACTGCGTCATTATCTGCTCGCCTGTCTCGCCAAGCGGGGGCGCAGCAACGCCTCCGCGGCGGCGGCCGTCGGCGAATTGCAGGCGCTGGCACCGCTGCCGCGCCGGCAGGTGGCCGACGCCAAGCGCCCGATCGGCGCCTCGCTCGACCTTGCCATTCCAGTGCCCGATGGTGGACTGTTCCTCGCCGGCTGGCTGCACGATCCGCATGGGCTGGCGGCCGAACTGGTGGTGCGCACTCCCTTCGGCGGCGAGCGGCGGGTAGAGGGTTTCGCGAAGCGCTTTCCGCGTGATGACGTCGCGGCGCTGTACGGAAGCACCGGCATCGACCGCAGCGGCTTCATCCTGCATTTGCCGGGCTCCCCGGAGCCGGCGGAGGCGCTCCAGGTGACGGCGGAACTGCGGTTGGCGTCGGGCGGTGCCCTGCGCCTCGTGCCGCCGCCGCGCCCGCACGCGCATGCCGATGCCCGTGCCGTGGTGCTGGGCAGCCTGCCGCCGCGCTTCGTCACGCCGGACCTGTTGGAGCACGTCATGTTCCCGGCCGTTGCCCCACTGCACGCGGCCCACCTTGCCACCCGTGGCGAGCCGGAATTGGTCGTCTATGGCGAGCGGAAGGCAAAGCCCCCGGTTTCGGTGATCATTCCGCTCTACCGTACGCTTGAGTTCCTGCGCTTCCAGATATCCAGCTTTGCCACCGACCCGGCGATGGCCGATGTTGAACTGGTCTTCGTGCTCGACAGCCCGGAACAGCGCGACGAGGTGGTGCATCTGCTGCGCGGCTTCCACGGGCTTTACGGCCTGCCGATGGTGTTGCTGGTGCAGAGTGCCAATTACGGCTATTCGGCCGCCAACAATGCCGGTGTCGCTGTGGCGCGTGGCAACCGGCTGCTGTTCCTGAATTCCGACGTGGTGCCCGACCGCGCCGGTTGGCTGCCGCAACTGGTCGTGGCGCTGGAGGAGCGTCCGGGCGTCGGCGCGGTCGGGCCCAAGCTGCTGTTCGACGACGACAGTCTCCAGCATGCTGGGCTCTACTTCGACCGCGATCTGCAAGGCGCTTGGTATAATCATCATTACTTCAAAGGGTTGCCGCGCGATTTCGCACCAGCTTGCCGGCCCCGGTCCGTACCGGGCGTCACCGGCGCCTGTTTGCTCACCACCCGCTCCGTTTTCGCGGCGGCAGACGGCTTCTGCGAAGACTATGTCATCGGCGATTTCGAGGATTCGGACCTCTGCCTGCGCATCCGCGGCCAGGGGCTTGATATCCAATATGCGCCGTCGGTGGAACTGTACCATCTGGAACGCCGCTCCATCGGCCGGCACCAGGGTTACACCCGCGGAGTCGCCTCCGAATACAACCGCTGGCTCCATGGTCGCCGCTGGGCCGACTGCATGGCCGACCTGATGGCGCGCGACTGGTGCGCCCAGGACAAGGCGCCTCCTCCGGCGCGCAAACGGGCCGGCAAGACAGCAGTACAGGTGACACGATGAACGCGCTTCTGCCGAAGCCGCAGCTTGCCGTCCTGCGCCGCCAGACCGATCCGCTGCTGGAATGGCTGTGTGCGCAGATCGCTCGCAACCGCTTTCTGCCGGTGCCGCCGCCCGAACTGCATTTCATCGGCGACGGCGATTTCCGTGCTATCGGGGTGGAATTCCTACGCCATTTCGTCCGGCTGGGCGGCCTGCGACCCTACCACAGGGTGCTTGAGATCGGCTGCGGCGTCGGCCGCATGGCGATGCCGCTGACCCAGTATCTGGAAGCGTCCTACGACGGCATCGACATCGTGCTCGATGGCATCCGCTGGTGTGCGGCGACGATCACACCGGCCTATCCGGAATTCCGCTTCCACCATCTCGACATTGCCAACGGGCTGTACAATCCCGACGGTCGGATCGAGGGAGAGACAGCGACGCTGCCCTTCAAGGCAGGGGTCTACGACTTCGTCATCCTGACCTCGGTCGTCACCCATCTGCGCTCCGCCGATACCGAACGCTATGCGGCTGAAATCGCTCGGGTGCTTAAGCCGGGCGGGCGTTGCTTCCTCAGCCTGTTCCTGGCCGACGCCACGGCTCGGACAGGCATCTCCAAGGGCACTGCCCGACCCGCCTTTCGCGATGGGCCGGGGGTGGAGTTGCTGGCCGATCTCGAGCATCCGAACGCCGCGATCGCCTATGACGAGGCATTCCTGATCGACCGCTTCGCAGCCCGCGGTCTACGCCCCGCCCGCCCCATTGCGTACGGTCATTGGAGCGGCCAGCGCGCGGCGGAGAATTTCCAGGATCTGTTGGTGCTGGAAAAGGGGATCGGACGATGAGCCGCCGCCGCTTGCCGCTGGTCCCCGCCGGCCAAACCATGTCCAGGCCCGCCGCGCGGACTCCAGCCCGTCCGCTGGTGACCGCCCGTCCACCGCGGGTGCTGCTGATCGCGCACAACCACCCGAGCCTGCATCCGGGCGGCACCGAGATCTTTGCGCACGAGCTGTTCGGCGGCCTGAAGGCGGCGGGGGCGGAATGCTTGTTCCTGGCCTGCACCAATAACACTCACCGCGCGCCCCGTCCCGGCACTGGTTTTCAGACGCTAGGACGCAGTGCGGACGAAGTGTTGCTGTGGGCGGGGCATTTCGACCATTTCCACCAGAGCCAGATTGATCTGCACGGGTTGGTTCCCGACTTGTCGAACCTGTTGTGTGCCTTCCGGCCGGACATCGTGCATGTCCACCACACGCTGCTGCTTGGCGTGGAAATGCTGTTCCTGATCCGCCGCGTCTGCCCGGATGCGAAGATCGTCTATACCCTTCATGATTATTACCCGATCTGCGCCAACGACGGGCAGATGGTGACGCCGCCGCAGGGCGAAGGCGGAGGTCATTCGCTGTGCATGCAGGCCTCGCCCGATGCCTGTCACCGCTGTTTCCCCGCTCGGCCGGCGGACCAGTTCCTGCTGCGCGAGAAGCACATCAAGGCGATGTTCGGTCTGGTCGACCGCTTTCTGGCGCCCAGCCGTTTTCTCCGCGACCGGTATGTCGGCTGGGGGCTGGATCCCGAGCATATCGAGGTGATGGCGAACAGCCGCCCGACGGTTGTGCCAGCCACCGCACGCGACATCGGCCCGGGCATGGGACGTGACGCCTTCGCCTATTTCGGCAACCTGAATCCGTTCAAGGGCGTCACTGTCGCGCTCGACGCCGTCGCCCGCATGGCGCGCAGCGGGCTGACGCCATCGCTGGCCGTCCATGGCGGCAGTCTCTATCAGGCGCCGGAATTCCGCCGGCAGGTGACGGAAGGCTTCGAGGCGGCGCGCGGCCTCGCTACCGCCCATGGCCCCTACCGGCGCGAGGAGATGCCGGCACTGATGGCCGCCGCCGACTGGGTGGTGATGCCGTCCATCTGGTGGGAGAATGCGCCTCTGGTGATCCAGGAAGCCTTCCAGCATCACCGACCGGTGATCGTCAGCGGCATCGGCGGCATGGCGGAGGCGGTGCGTGACGGAGTCGACGGCCTGCATGTCCGCCCCAACGACCCGGCCGATCTTGCGCGCGTCATGACCCGAGCAATGACCGAACCCGGGCTGTGGGAGCGGCTGTCTGCCGGCATCCCCGCTGTTCGCCCGACCGAGGAAGCCGCGTCGCTTCACCTCGCCCTCTATGGCGAGCTCCTGACATCCGCATCCACCACGACCAGCCAGGGGATCCGCACCCGATGAAGGACCGCAGTACCAAGGCCGATATCACCGCCGCCGTCCTGCTGGATGAGGACACGCTGATCCTGTTCGGCGCCATCGACCTGCCGCTGCCGACCGATGGCGTGGTCCTGCTTGATGGTGCCGCCGACGGCCGCTTCAACGGCCGCTGCTGGATCGACGAGGAGGGCGAGCGCTGGTTTCTAGGCGCCATGCGGGTCGCCGGATTGGCTCACATGCGCCCATCGCGCATCGAGATTCTGGATTCCCATGGCAAGCGCATGCTGCTGCCGCGCCTGTCGAACGTCCGTACCAATCCGTCTCATCTGGTCGCAGCATTGCGAGAGGTGCAGCCGCAGGCGCTGACCGGCGCGTTGGACATCGCCGTAGCGATGCTGGCCGGGCAGGGGGAGGGGGATCCCGACCGCCATACGCGTCTGTTGTTGGGACTTGCTCAGACCGTATCGCGCCCCGATGGCTTCGCCGAGGTGCTGGGCCGCTTCCGCGACGGCGCGCTGATGGTGCAGGGCTGGTCGCACGGCTTCCCGGCCGGCAGCCATCGGGTGTTGGTCGAGGCCGCCGGCCTGAGCCTGCATGATGCCGCTGCCGCCCCATTCCTTCGTCCCGACTTGCCGGACGATGCCGCCGGCCTGCTGGCGATTCTGGAAGGGCCGGCGGCGATGCCGGAGAGCATACGTCGCATCCATTTCCGTACTGCAGACGGCTGGCGTCATCTGGCGATCTTCGAGCACCGGCAGGTACTGGCCGACGGCGTCGCCTCCGCCCATGCCCGCGACATGCTGAGCCAGTTGCAGCCCGATACAGCCCGCCGCGGTGTGGCAGCCGCCGTCGCCGCCCGCTACAACGGGGTCGAGACGGTTTCGCAGCTTAACCTGCCGGTTCGTATCGGGTTGGACATGGCATTGAGAGTGCCGGGCGCCGGGCTGTTCGTCTGCGGCTGGCTGCTCGATCCCACCCAGGCGGTGCGGGCGGTGACGCTGAAGGGCGCCGGAATGGCGATACGGCTGGATGAGGACTGGTCGCGGCTGGGTCGCAAAGATGTATCGGACGCCTTCGCCCGCGACCCGCTGTTCGTCGGCCGGTTATCCCCCGGCGACTACGCTCACGGCTTTACCGCCTTTGCTCGTGAGGCGGCCGGCGTCGCCGGAGATGCCGAGTTCCATCTGGAGCTTGCTCTGACCGACGGTGTTGCCTTCCTGCCGCTGCCCTGCCAGCAGCCTTCGGCCGAGGCGCTGCGCCGGATGCTTGGAGCAGTCAATCCGGACAGTCCTGCCATCGACCGCGTCGTCGAGGCGCACCTGGGACCGATGCTGCGAATCGCCGCGATGGACCGAGTCGCTCCGCAATCGGTGCTGCACCAGATGGGCCGTGCGTTGAATTGCCCGCGCGTGTCGGTGATGCTGCCGGTTTGCGACGGGCGCGAGGATGTCGATCTGAACCTCGCCCGCATGGCCAACGACCCGGACTTCGCGGAAGCGGAAATCCTGGTGGTGGCCGGGGCCGGCACCCATGAGCGGCTGGCCGGCATGGTGCGGCAGGCGGCTGGATTCTACCGGCTGGCAGTCGCCTTCGTCGCGGCACCGGGGGCCGTCGACCCGTTCGAGGCAGTCGCCGCGGCACTGCCGCATGCCAACGCCGATCGAGTGCTGCTGCTTTCCCCGTCGGTGCTTCCGACCGAGCGCGGCTGGCTGTCGGCATTGGAGCGCGCTATTCGCAAGCCGAACTCGGTGGGCTCCGTAGCGCTGGCGCCCGTGATGGCGAGCCCGACCTTGCTGTACGAGGACCATTCGATCCGTTTCGCCGGCATCGTTGCGGTGGAGAGGCCGGGCGGAGTGGTCACCTATGAACGCCGCTTTGCGGGATATCCGCGTGACTGGCTGAAGGAACAGGAGGCGTCGGCGGTGGATGCCGTCTCGGCCGACTGTGCCATGCTACCGCGCGAACTGCTGGTGCGGGCGATGGCCGACGGGGGGCGCTATCTCGGGCCGGAGCCGAAGGGGCTGGATCTGTGCCTGCGGGTGCGGGCGGCGGGCGGCACTTGCCTGTGGCTGCCGAAGCTGCGGCTTGTGGCCGTGGATGAGCAGACGCGTACCGTCAGTGACCCACGGCTCGAGCGCATGAGCGCCCTGGTCGACCAGTGGAGCTTCGCCGAGCGCTGGAAGGCGTCTATTGCGGCCTAGCGCTTGCCCTACCTGACCTCCCCCGCCCCCAACTGACCGTCGGTCCGCTGGGAGCGGGGGAGGTCAGGTGGGACAAGCGCTTCAAGAGCTTCCGTCGATAACTCCCCCTTCGGATTGAACGAATGGTCACACGATGAGCAAGACCAAGCGCGCGCTGATCATCAGCCATGGTCATCCCTCTTTCTCGCTGGGCGGGGGTGAGGTCGCTTCCTACAACCTGCACAACGGTCTGCACGACCTCCCGGGCTGGGAAAGCCACTATCTCGCACGCGTTGCCCCGCCCATCGCGCAACACCGCGGCTCCGCCTTGATGGCTCTACGCCAGAAGGAACGGGAAGTGCTGTATTACGCCAATGACTACGACCATTTCCGATTGTCGAACCGCAATCTGCCGGGGTTGGAGAAGGATTTCGTACGCTATGTCCGCGACCTGCAGCCGGATGTGGTGAACTTCCACCATTTCCTCGGGCTTGGGATCGAGACGATCCAGGCGGTACGGCAGGCGTTGCCGCGCGTACCCATCGTGGTGACGCTGCACGAGTATCTGTCGATCTGCCACCATCACGGCCAGATGGTGAAGACCAGCCGCAACGCGCTGTGCTACCGCGCCAGTCCGGCCGATTGTGCCGGCTGCTTCCCCCATATCGGCGAGGCCGAGTTCTTCAAGCGCGAACTGTTCCTGAAGACATTCCTGGAGCAGGCGGATTTCTATGTCAGTCCGTCGAATTTCCTGATCGACCGCTATGCCGACTGGGGGTTGCCGCGCGAGAAGTTTCGCATGATCGAGAACGGCCTGACCATCGAAGGTATTGCGCCGCCACGTCCGGTAGTCCGCGGCGGCAAGCGCAATCGCTTCGCCTTCTTCGGTCAGCTCACCGAGTTCAAGGGTGCCCATCTGCTGGTTGAGGCTGTGTCCCGCCTCTCCAAAAACGCGTGGGGCGAGGACGGCACGCTGATGATCTTCGGCGGCAACCTGGAACGCCAGCCGGAGACCTATCAGAAGCGCTTCAACGATGCGGTTGAAAAGGCCGGCAATCGGGTACGCTTCTATGGCAGCTACCGCTCGGCCGAGCTGCCTGGGCTGATGAAGGACGTCGACTGGATGATCATCCCGTCGATCTGGTGGGAGAACTCCCCCGTTGTGATCCAAGAAGCCTTCCTGCACGGCCGCCCGATCATCGCCAGCAACATCGGCGGCATGGCGGAGAAGGTGACGCACGGCGTTGACGGTCTGCATTTCCGCAACGGCAGTGTCGAAGATCTGGTGGACCGAATGACGGAGGCGCTGACCACACCGGAGTTGTGGGATCGTCTGCGCCTGCGCATCCGCCGCCCAATCGATCGTGCCGAATGCGCCCGCCAGCACGCCGAGCTCTATGACGCCTTGCTGGCCGCTGGCGGCAGCGCGCCGTCCATCCCCGAACGCGCGGTGGCGCAGCGGCCATGATCGTGTGTCTGGAGCTTTAACCGGTCTTGTGCCGAAACAATCCCATTTGTTGCTGAAGACCACTTAGGGAGAATCGCCGTGGCCAACATCCTCGTCATGATTCCGTCGGGCGAAGTCTATGATCACGACTGCGTGCGTTGGTACAGCTATCAGGACATTCAGCGCAGCATCAGCCATTATCACAATATCGGCGACGCATTCGTCTTCGACTCCTCGCTGAAGCTGCTGACCTACGATAAGCTGGATGTGCTGGAAATCCGCGAGTTCCGGCAGGATGCCGTCGACCGCATCAATGCCGAATACGACTATGTCTTCCTACGCGGCAGCAACTACATCCATGACTCGATGGAGTGGCCGGCGGCAACCTTGCAGGTCCTGGCCAAGCTGCGCATCCCCGTCATCGCCTTCGGTGTCGGCGCCCAGGCGCCGGCCACCGGCAAGCTGACGCTGACCGAGGAAAGCAAACGCATCTGGCGGACCATTGCCGACAAGTCGACGACGCTGGGCGTGCGCGGCACCTACACCGCAGAAGTGCTGTGGGACCTGGGCATCAAGAACACCCGCATCGTCGGCTGTCCGACTGCATTCCGCAACCGCGACCCGAAACTGCGCATCGACCTGCCGGCACTGGACAGCGTGCGCAAGGTCGGCATCACCATGCGCCGAGAGGTGTCCAAGCATTACTCGCCCGACGTGCGCAAGTACCTGGAACGTCATCGCGATTTCGTGAAGGACATTTCCCGCCGCTTCGACACCGTCCTGATGATGCAGGGCGAGGTGGAGGAGAAGAAGCTGCTGTGGGGCACCGACGAGCAGAAAGCCGAGGCATGGAGTCAGTTGCATGACAGCGCCTGGCTGAAGCAGTGGTACTTCGACGACGAGATGGATGCGTTCTACCGCAACCGCCTGTGGTATTCGGACGTTGTCGCGGACTATGAGACCCTTGTGCGGTCGAAGGATCTGGTGCTGGGATACCGCTTGCACGGCAACCTGATGGCATTGTCGAACGCCACGCCGTCGGTCTATTTCAGCTACGACAGCCGCACGGCGGAGTTCGCGGAAACCTTCGCGATCCCCTGCTACAATGTTTATTCCGACAAGCCCTTCGTTCTCGAGGAATATTGGGATCAGGGCCTGTTCGAGAAATTCAACCGCACCTACTACCAGCGTTACCGCGACATGCGGGAGTTCCTCGACGAGAACTACGTACCCCACCGCATGCCGAGCCACGCCATCCGCAAGACCGTGGACCGCAAGGCGGCGTGAGCACTTCGCCCCCCCTCTCCCCAACGACCGGAGACGGCGTATATGTCCGCCACTGCCACGATCGTGGAGCTTCGTGAGCCCTCGCCCGCAACCGAGCCACCCGATGCGTCGCAAGCTGCCGCAATCATCGGCCATATCGATGCCGTCCAGGGCGACCGCATCTTCGGCTGGGCCTGGGACGGCAACCATCCGACCGACCGGCTGGAGGTGGAACTCCGGCTGGAGCGGGACGGCGGGCCGCCGCAGACCTTGGCGCGGGTGCTGGCCGACCGGATGCGGGTTGATCTGGCAGGTGGCGGCATCGGTGATGGCGCCCACGCCTTCGAAGCGGAACTGATCTTTCCGGAGGGGAGCGATCCGTCGCGGGTGGTGGCGGTGGTCCGTGCGCCCGCCACCGGCGAGACCGCCACCTTCCTCCAGCCGAATCCGGAGGACCAGCGTCTCGACCGGCTGTTAGGGCCGCATCTGCAACGGATCGACGAGCGGATCGACGCGCTGCGCCGCGACCAGCGACAGATTGCGGCTGCCCAGCAGACCGTTGGCCGCCTTTTGCGCGATGCAGGCGACGGCCTGGCAGCGCTGCGTACTGACGCCACTCGGGCCGAGACGGCATCGGGGGAACGCTTTGACGCACTGGCCGAAGCGCTGCGCGACCTGACCGAGCGTGTCGGCGGGTTGGAGGTGTTTCTGATGCGGATGGACCAGACCCTGCGCGGGATGGACGACGGAGCGGCGGAAAAGGGTGGGGGCTACGGGATGTCTCCACTGCTGACCGTGCTGGGATCGACAGCGGGCGCCTTCCTTGCGGTTCTGGCCGGCTGGCTGATGCTGCAGTGAGGAGGAAGGTTCCGTTAGACTCAAGGGCAGGCAACCGGAGGGAACCGGCGCTGTTGAACCCCATCGGCCTCATCGGCCGCACTGTCCCACCGACCGGAGCTTTCCATCATGCTCGACGGAGTCCCCGTCGCCGATCCGTCCCCGGAGTCCCCCGATCCGGGATCCGCGATGAGCAGCCTGGCCGTGCGGAGCGAAGGCGAACTGGCCGTCCGGCTGGCGGCGCTCGCCCACCGGTCCGTCGGTGGAAGCACCAGCAACAGGCCGGGCGATGTCCTGCTGCTGGCTCGCAGCGATGGCCATGCCCACCGGCTGGCCCGGCTGACCGGCGATCTTGCTCCCGATCTGCATATCGTTTTGCTGCCGATCGACGAGACGGCGGCGGGCGACCGCACGGCTCCATCGCGTGCCGTGCTTGGCCGGCGGGCCGCAGGGCTGATGCAACTGGCCGAGGGGGCAGACGCTGGGCGCGGACGGCTGATCGTGGCGTCGGCCGACCTCGCCCTGCAGCGACTGCCACCTCCGCAAGCTTGGCGAGGCACGCGATTTCCTCTATCCAGCGGCATGGCCTATGATGAGCCAATGTGGCGCGACTGGTTCGCCCGTGCCGGCTATGTGCTGGACGAGCGGGTGGACGAACCCGGCGAGGTGGCGATCCGCGGCGCAGTGGTCGAGGTGTTTCCCGGCGATGGCGAACGCCCGGTCCGTTGCGACATCGCCGATGGGGTGGTGCGTGAGTTGCGCCTGTTCGATCCGGCGTCCCAGCGCTCGGTCGCGTCCATTGACAGCATCACGCTTTGTCCTGTCACGGATCTGTTCCTCGCGCCGGAGTCACTCGATCGGTTGACGGCGAGCCTCGCCGGACTGGGCTATGCGATGCCGGACGGTCTGCGCGAGGCGCTGGAGCAGGGGCATCGGCCTTATGGTTTCGACCTCCAGCTTCCAAATGTCTTCGACAACTGCCCGCTTCTGCTCGATCTGCTGCCCGAGGCCATATTGGCGCTTGATGCCGGCGCCCGCGACCGCATGGAGGCTCGGGCCGACGATCTGGCGGATGTCGCCCTCGACCGTCGCATCCGGAGTGACGATGCCTGCATCCTGCCGGTTCCGGCTCTGGAGCGCCGGCTGATCGGCGTGGATGCGCTGGAGGGCATGCTGGCCGCCCGCAAGATTGTTCAGGTGGACTTCGCTCCCGGCCCCGCGATGGAACCGGCGCGGACGGAGCGCACGCTGTTGCGCCGTGCCGGTGCGCTGATAAGGGAAGGCAGGCCGGTGTTGCTCGCCGCCGCTGGTTCGGGTGAGGCGGAACGGCTGGCGGAGCGGGCGTCGGCTGTTTTGGAGCCGGGGCTGGGGCGCCCGGTGACCATGCGCGACCGCTGGCCCGATCCACCGTTGGAAGGAGGGGACTGTGCCGTTCTGAACCTACATGCGGCCGACAGCTTCGTATGTGACGGGATGACCGTGCTGGTGGCACCGCGGCATGCGGAGGAAGGCGGAAGGGAGGCGCCGGCCCGTACGCTGTTGGCACTCTCGGATCTTGCGACCGGTGACTTCGTGGTCCATCTCGATTACGGCATCGGCCGTCTGGTCGGGCTGGAGACCATCGAGCGGAACGAGTCGACCGCCGATTTCCTGGTGCTGGAATATGCCCATGACGACAGGTTGCTGGTACCGACCGCCGATTTCGACCGACTGTGGCGTCACGGTTCGGCCGATACCGGCGCGCGGCTCGACAGCCTGAAGAATGCCCATTGGCTGGATCGCCGTGCCGTGCTGGAGGCGGAGATCGTCGAGACAGCCCGGGGCATCCTGCGCGCCGCCCGTCGCAGTGCGCGGGAGACCGCGCCGGTGATCGACCCGCCGGCCGACCGCATGCGCCGTTTCGGCGCCCGCTTCGGGTTCGACCCGACGGAGGGGCAGCGCCGAGCCATCCATGCCGTTCTCGACGCCATGCGCAGCGGCCATCCGATGGACCATCTGGTCTGCGCCGACGTCGGTTACGGCAAGACGGAGGTGGCGTTGCGGGCTGCAGCTGCGGTGGCCTTCGCGGGGCATCAGGTGGCGGTCATGGCCCCGACCACCGTTCTCGCCCGCCAGCATTTCGAGGTGTTTCGCCGCCGCTTCGCCGGCTTCGGCATCCGGGTCGAGCCGTTGACCGGCGCCATGCCGAAGGCGGAAGTGGAGCGGGTGCAAGCAGGGTTGGCCGACGGGTCGGTCGTCGTCGTCGTCGGAACCCACGCACTGCTGTCCGAACGCCTGCGGTTTCAGCGGCTTGGCCTGATGGTGGTGGATGAGGAGCAGCGTTTCGGCGCCGAGCAGAAGCAGGCCTTGAAACGGCGGACCAGGGGCGCCCACAGCTTGGCGCTCAGCGCCACGCCGATTCCGCGGACGCTTCAGGGAGCGCTGGCGGGCTTGCGCGGCCTTAGCATTATCGAAACGCCGCCGGCCCGGCGCCGGCCGGTGCGCACCGCTATCATGCCCCGCGATGCGGCGACCGTCCGCGCGGCGCTGGTGCGTGAGCTGGGGCGCGGCGGGCAGGCCTTCTGCGTCACGCCGCGCATCGCCGATCTGGCTGAATTGGAAGAGTGGGTTCGCGGGTTGGTGCCGGACGCCCGCGTCGCGGTGGCGCATGGCCGTATGGCGGCGGCGGCGTTGGACGATGGGGTTATGGGCTTCGTCGATGGTAAGAGCGACATCTTGGTGGCAACGCCGATCATCGAATCCGGCATCGACATTCCCCGCGCCAATACGCTGCTGCTGTTCCGCCCCGACCTTTTCGGGTTGGGCCAATTGCACCAATTGCGTGGGCGGGTCGGGCGTGGCGCGGTGCAGGGCTACGCCTATCTGCTGACCGACCCCGAGCGGCCGCTGGAGGAACGGGCGGCTCGGCGCCTTGGCTCGCTGGAGGTTATCGAGAGCTTGGGGGGCGGCTTTGTGTTGAGCATGCTGGATCTCGACCAGCGCGGGGCCGGCGACCTGCTGGGCAGGGACCAGAGCGGTCATCTGCGCGCGGTAGGGACCGAACTGTACCAGCACATCCTGGCTGACGCGCTCCGCATCCTCCGCCACCGGCCCGACGAGCGCTGGGACCCGGAGGTATCGGTCGCCGTGCCCCATTTCATCCCCGCCGCCTATATCCCCGAGGAGGAGTTGCGCATCGGCCTCCATCGCCGTATCGCCCGCACCGGTGATGCCAATGAGTTGGACGCCCTGCGTGAGGAGATGGAGGACCGCTTCGGTCCGCTGCCGGAACCGGTAGAGCGACTGCTGGCCATTGCGGCGCTACGTTGCCGCTGCCGGGCGCTCGGGATCGCGTCGCTCGGCTGCGGTCCTGTCGGCGTGGCGGCCACCCTGCGCGGCGATCGCACCGTCGCCCGTGCGGCGACGCTGGCGAAACGTTCCAGGGGTCTGTTGCACGCGCAGGATGAGCGCGTGACGGTAGCGCTGGAGGCGCCCGATGCCGACGCGCGGCTCGCCAATGCCGTGCGCGTGCTGGACTCGATAGAAGCCATCGTCACCAAGGCGAAGCAGCGCAAGCGGATGGAGGAGCCTACGGGAATTTGAAAACAAAAGTCCCATCCGTGCCGCGCAAGCGCTTTGTCGGCCAACATCACCCTGCCGACGGAGCCCGCGATCCCATGCCGCGGGTGGGGGAGTAGCCGTGTACTGCGAGTACTGTGAACAGCAGCGCGGCGCTGGCGACGACGGCAAGCGCCTGTCCCTCGACCTTGCCGTACAAGGCAAACCTTATCAACTCGACTCCATGGGTGAAGGGATTGAGGCTGCACAGCCACCAGAGCAGCGGCCCGGCCTCCTCCATGCGATAGAGCGGGTAGAGGGCGGAGGACAGGAAGAAGAGTGGGAAAACGACGAAGTTCATCACCCCCGCGAAATTTTCCAGCTGCCGGATGGCGGAGGCCAGCACCATGCCGAGCGCTCCCAGCATCAGCCCGTTCAGCAGCAAGGCCGGCATCACGCTCAGCGGCGCCCAGACCGGAAGGTCGATGCCGTAGAGTCGAACGATCAGCAGGAAGGCCGCCACCTGCAGTACCGACACCACCACGCCGGCCACCAGCCGCGCCACCAGCAGGAAGCTGCGCGGCAGCGGGCTGGTCAGCAGGATGCGCATGCTGCCCATTTCGCGGTCGTAGACCATCGACAGCGAGCCCTGCATGCCGTTGAACAACTGGATCATCCCGATCAGCCCCGGCACGATATAGACCTCGTAGGGGATGTAGGTTTCATAGGGCGGGATGATGGCGATGCCCAGCGCCGCACGGAACCCAGCCGCAAAGACGAGCAGCCAGACCAGTGGCCGTACCAGCGCGCCTAGGAAGCGTTCGCGCTGATGGATGAAGCGCAGCACCTCGCGCGCTACGATCCCCTGGAAGGCGATCCACCAACCGCCCATCCCCCGGCCGCTCATGCCGTCGTCTCCACACCGGTGGTGGGTCGAGCCGCAGTCAGCTGGTCATAGCTTTCCGCCACCGTGGCGCAGCCGGCCTCGGCATTCACCGCGGAAACCGGACCGCTGGCGCGCACCCGGCCGCGGTGCAGGACGACGACATGGTCGGTGACCGGGTCGATCTCGTCGATCAGGTGGGTGGCCCACAGTACTGCGATGCCGTCATCGGTGCACAGGTCATGGACATGGCGGATCAACTTGCGGCGGGCCGGGATGTCGAGCCCGACGGTGGGTTCGTCCAGCAGCAGCAGCGTGGGGTGGTGCAGCAGGGCGCGGGCGATCTCCGCCCGGCGGCGGTGGCCGCCGTTCAGTGCGCGGACCTTCACGTCCCGTCGCTCGAACAGCGAGAGGCGGGTCAGTTCGGTCTCGATCCGGCGGTCGGCCGCGCGTCGGCCTATGCCGTGCAGCGCAGCGAAATAGTGTAGATTCTGCATCACCGTCAGGTCAAGGTCGAGGGTCGGCTGCTGGAACACCACCCCCATGCAGGCCAGCGCGTCGCCGGAGGCAGTCGCGATGTCGTGGCCGTGGATGCGGATGCGTCCAGCGGTCGGCCGCAGCAGGCCGGTGGCGAGTGCGAACAGCGTGCTCTTTCCAGCCCCATTGGGGCCCAGCAGGCAGGTGAAGGCTCCTGGCATCACCCGGAAGCAGACCTCTTCCAGCGCATAGCGGTCGCCGCCATAATTGTGGCGCACCCCCTCGATCTCCAGTGCCGGTACCGCCATGGCTTCGCCCCCTTCACCCCTTGACGGCGACGCCCCAGGGATAGCGCCCGACCTTGATTGACTTGGTCACCTTCAGGCTGTCGACATCGATGACCGACACGTCGCCGCTGATCCCGTTGGTGGTGTAGAGCGTTTTCTGGTCCGGTGTCAGCCCCAGATGCCAGACGCGCCGGCCGACCAGCAGATAGTCTTTCACCTCGAAATTTTTGACATCGACCACGGCGACATGGTTGGCCGGGCCAAGCGCCACGAAGGCATAGCGGCCGTCGTCGGTCAGCTTCACCCCCACAGGTTGGATGCGGTCCTTGGCGACACCCTTGATGTGGAAATCGATGACTTTCTGCACCTTGCGCGTGGTGCTGTCGATCACGCTGACAGTGCCGCCGATCTCCGACGATACCCACAGCTGCGCGCCGTCCTTGCTGAACTCCGCGTGGCGCGGGCGCGGGCCGACCAGCGTGTTGTCGGTGACCTGCCGCTTCTCGATGTCGATCCAGTGGACCATGCTGGTGGTCTCGGAGGTGTTGACGCCCCAGCGGCCGTCGGGGCTGACGTCCATCCCCTCCGGCTCCACCCCGACATCGACCTGGAAAGCAACCTTGCGCGAGGGCACGTCGACCACGGTGACGACGTTGCTGTCCTCATTGGCGATGAACAGGCTCTTGCCGTCCGGGCTCAACGCGAACTGCTCCGGATCCTCGCCCGACGGCAGATTGTGGACGATCTTCCGGGTGGCAAGGTCGAGCACCTGCACTGCATGGTCGTCGCTGGCGCAGATGAACAGCTGTGTACCGTCCTTGGACAGGGTGATTCCGCGTGGCCGCTTGCCGACCTTGATGGTGTCGGTCACCGCCAGCGTCTTGCCGTCGATCACCGACAGCGTGTTGTCCTTCTCGTTGGACACATAAATGGTCTGGCCCGAGGCGGCCGACGCCAGCCCGGCCGCGAGAACTGCGGCGGTCAGGAAGGGAAGGGGCTTGCGGACAGCAATCATGGCGTCGTCTTTCCTCGCGTCTTGCAGAGCGTTTCCGGTTGGTCGTAACCCAGGCTGTCCAATTCGGTCCGCGGGTGGAGGAACCCCTCCTGCGGCGATACCGACACCAGCGAACGGTCGGCGGCCAGCAGCACCGGCTGGCGCAGTTGACCGTCCCATGTCCGCAGGCTGAGCGGTGCGCCGCGGAAAGCGGACATGGAGAAGTCCGGCGACTGGATGAAGGCAATCAGCCGGTCGGGATCGGCGGTACGGGCGCGGGCCGCCGCCTCGCCCACCACGCGGACGGCGGTCCAATCATTATGATCGCGGGCAGTCATCGTGCGCTTTGCCGACGCCTTGAAACGGGACTGGAGTTGCGCCGCTCCCCATTGTTCGTGCGTGCGGTGCCAGACGGTGGGGACGAGCCCCTGGGTGCCCGTCACCGGGCGCGGGTCTGCCGTACGGTAGGGCAGGTAGTCGCCGAACTCCCCCACCTCGTCGGCGACGACCAGCACGTCGTAGCTTTTGGCTTGGGTGAAGACCGGAATCTCGGCCTCGGCCGTGCGGTTGACGTCGCTTTCGGCGGTCCAGGTCTTTTCCGTCACGATCTGGGCGCCGAAACGCTTGGCGGCGCGGCGGACGGCGTCGGCAAAGAGCGCATCTTCGGGCCGGTGGCCGGTGACCAGGAACCAGCGCGACCAGCGCTTCTTCACCAGATATTGTCCGAGCGCATCGGCCAGCATTGCCCGACTGGGTGCCACATGCAGCAGGTTGGGAGCGCAGGCGGCACCACGAAGCGAATCGTCGGGCGCGGTGGCATTCAGAAGCAGTAGGTTGCGGGCTTCCGGCAGCTTCGACAGCGCCTCCACCGTCGCGCCGGGTGCATCGACGATGACGAAGCGGTCGCCGCGCCCAGCCAGTTTGCGTAGGGCTGCGGCGGCGTCCCCGTCCGGAGCGACCTCTACCGCATCGAGCAGGAAGGATTGCTTGAGGAATTTTCCGGTCGTGTTGTTGTCGGTAATGGCCAGAGCCGCGCCGGCCAGCCCATCGTCCACTGCCGGCTCGTCCGGGTTGGCGACCGAGGGCGGCGGTTCAGGCGTCTGCGACAGGAAGCCGATGCGAATCTCGCCGCTGTCATGCGCCATCGCGGGAACGGTGGCAAGCAGGGCAATGGTGAGCGCAATCAACGGGCCGGTGCGGTGCGGTCGGGGCAGGCGGGGCTTGGCCATCATATCCGTCGGAATGCCAACAGTTCGGATATCAGCCTATCCGGCGAACCCCGCACCCGAAATGCGACTATGGGAGAATGGACAGGCTTGCGGACGGAGGGGCGGCGTTCAGGGTTTCCCGCAACTCCTGCCTTGTACGAAAGTCCAATTATTTGCTTTGCTGATCAACACTATCCTGGCTTCCCGTTCGTTCAGGACACCATTGCCGGGACCTCCGATGGCGCATGTTACCCGCCGCCGCCTTCTGTCCGGATTTGCCGCCGGGCTTGCGGTTCCGCTGCTGCCGGGCGTGCGCCCGGCAGCGGCGCGCCCGTTGGACGAGGTGATGGAGCGCCGGCGGCTGCGCGTCGCCGTCTACCGCGATTTCCGCCCCTTTTCCTTCCGTCAGGATGGCGGGCTGGTGGGCATCGACGTCGACATCGCCGCGGCCATCGCGGAGAGGTTGGGGGTAAGGCCCGACATCTACGAACAGATCGCCGGCGAGACGGTGTCCGACGACCTGCGCGTCGCGGTGTGGCGCGGCAGCCTGTTCGGCATGGAATTGGCCGACGTCATGATGCACATCCCCTATGACAAGCAGTTCGGCTTGATGAATCCGGAGGCGGTGCTGTTCGCCCCCTACCATCACGAGGTCTTTGCGCTGGCCCGCGACCCACAGCGGGTGCGCCAGCCGATGCTGTCGATGTTGCCGGACGAACCGATCGCGGTGGAGATCGATAGCGTGCCCGATTTCTTCCTGCTGGGGATGCAGGGCGGGCGGCTGCGCGGTCGCATCATCCATTGCCCGACGCCGGAGGCCGCCATCGAGAAGTTGACCGCTGGGGAAGCTGCCGCGGTGCTGGCGCCGCTGAGCCAGGTGCAGGCGGCGCTGGGCGCGCGGGCGGAGCGGTTCCCGGTCACCGCGGTCGCGCTGCCGGGAATGATGACCTCGAACTGGAACATCGGCATGGCGACCAAGGAGAATTCCCGTGACCTCGCCTATGCCATTGGCGACGCGGTGACGGCGTTGACCGAGGACGGGAGCATTGCGCGGATCTTCGCCCGCTATGGTGCGACCCACACGCCGCCGCCGCTGGTCGAGTGAAGAGAAACTCATCGTTTGGGAGGGGGGACGAATGCGAAATGTCTTGTGCCGGACGGGCTTGGCGGCTGCGACACTTATCATCGCCTCTCCGGTCTTCGCCGCAAGTTCGCCGTCCGACCCGCTCGGTTCGGTAATGTGGGATGCATTGCGCGACCAGTATTTCGCCGGTGCTCCGGTGGTCTTCGACGATGCGGTGAAGGTGGTCGCCCCGGCTTCTGCGGAAGACACGCGGGCGGTTCCGGTCTCGGTCGACGCCACGGCACTGGGCCGGGTGGTGGAGATGGTGGCGATCGCCGATCTCAACCCCTTTCCGCTGGTGCTGCGCTATCATCCCGGCACCGCCGCGCCCTATATCGCGACCCGCATCAAGATCCAGCAGGCGACAGCCGTGCGAGGCGCGGCGCGGACCGCAGACGGGGTCTGGCATGTCTCCGGCGTGCTGGTCGACGCGGCGGGCGGCGGGTGCAGTGCGCCTCCGGTGTCCTATGCACAGAAGGATTGGGCCGACCATGTCGGCGAGGTGCAGGCACGGCTGTGGCCGGCGGCGGAAGATGGGGTGGCGCGGCTGCGGCTGCGCATCCGCCACCCCAACGATACCGGACTCGTCGACGGCATCCCCGCCTACTTCGTCGAAACCTTGCGGGTCGAGGCGCAAACCCCCCGAGGCTCGCCCGAACTGGCGCGCATCGACAGCCTGGAACCGGTGTCGGAAAATCCGGTCTACTCGCTCGACGTCCGTCCGCCGCCGGACGCCAGTGCGCTGGTCCTGCGTGGGCGCGACAACCAAGGTGGCGAGATCCGCGCCACCATCCCGATGCCGCCGCCCGGCGCCAGACCGGCGATGAGCGTGAAGGCGATCGACCCGCTGCGGAGTATCGGGCAATGAGCATGGCTTTGCTGCGCCGGATGGCGCTGACCGCCGTCTTCACCGCAGGGGCGCTCTCGGGTATGGCGTGGGCTGCCGGACCGCTGACCTACGACCTGAAGCCGGCGCGCATCGCCCCCGACACCTATGTCTTCGAGGGATCCACCAAGCATTTCACCCGCGCCAACGGCGGCAACATCCTGAATTCCGGCTTTATCGTCACTGCCGACGGGGTGATCGTCATCCAGACCGGCCCCTCGCGCCGTTATGGCGAGGAGATGCGTGCCGCGATCCGCAAGGTCACCGACAAGCCGGTCCGCAAGGTTTTCGTCAGCAACCTGCATCCCGATTATTGGCTTGGGTCCCAGGCGTTCACCGACGTGCCCGTCGCGGCATTGCCCGGCACCATCGCCGGCATCCAGGAGGAGGGGCACGGCATCGCCGACAACATGTACCGGCTGGTCGGCGACTGGATGCGCGGGACCGAGGTGACGATTCCGACAGAGCCGGTCTATGGCTCCACCGTGAGGTTCGGCGACCACCGGCTGCGGCTGATCCCGCTGAGCGGACATACCGCCGCCGACCTGATGATCCTCGACGAGACGACGGGGGTGCTGTTCGCCGGCGGAGTCGTCTTCTGCGACCGCACGCCGACCACGCCGCATGCGACTGTGTCGGATTGGTTGAAGGAACTGGATACGGTTGACGTGCTGGACATCCGGCTGCTGGTGCCCAACCACGGCCATATCCGTCCAGACAAGTCCTGCGTCGCCCAGACCCGCGACTGGCTGACATGGTTGGACGGTACGCTGCGCCATGCGGCCGGGTCTGGTCTAGACATGGCCGAAGCGTTGGAATTGCCGATTCCCGAGCGATTTGCGGCACTGGACGTATTGCGCGAAGAGTATCGTCGCTCCGTCGCCCATCTCTGGCCGAGGATCGAGCAGGACAGTTTGCCCAGGGTGAACTGAAGCGCCGTCGAAGGTCCTCCGCGCCTGCTACTATCCGACAATTTACTAGGCAGATCGTCCGTCTACACTGCCGATATCGTGAAGCACCGTGGCCCTTGTGTGGCCGCCAACAGTTCAAAAGCCGCTCAGATCCCGCCTCAACCGCCGGACCCGCATGTCCGGCGGCAACGGCAGGACCATGCCCGGGCGGCGCCGTCATCATCAGTCTCGGGAGGCAACCGCATCATGAAGCGTCTGGTAACAAGTCTTGCCCTGGCGGCCTCGCTCACCGCGCTCGGCGCCACCGGCGTGCTGGCCGCCGACGGCCCGTCCAGCGAGGATCTGCTGAAAAGCGCCACCAACACCGAAGCGGTGCTGACCTATGGCATGGGGCCGCAAGCCCAGCGCTTCAGCCCGCTGACCGACCTGAACGCCGACAGCGTCAAGAAGCTGGTCCCGGTCTGGTCCTTCTCCTTCGGCGGCGAGAAGCAGCGTGGGCAGGAGGCCCAGCCGATCGTCTATGACGGCACCATCTACGTCACCGGCTCCTACTCCCGCCTTTATGCGGTCGATGCTCGCACCGGCCACAAGAAGTGGGAATACAATCACCGCCTGCCCGACGGCATCATGCCCTGCTGCGACGTGGTCAACCGCGGTGCGGCGATCTACAAGGACAAGATCTATTTCTCCACGCTGGATGCCCGCCTGGTCGCGCTGAACCGGGAGACCGGCAAGGTCGTCTGGAACAAGAAGCTCCAGGACTACAAGGAAGGCTATTCCAACACCGCGGCGCCGCTGATCGTCGACGGCAAGATCATCACCGGCAATTCCGGCGGCGAGTTCGGCGTCATCGGCATGGTCGAGGCGCGCGATGCCGAGACGGGCGAACTGGTCTGGCAGCGTCCGACCATCGAAGGCAATGTCGGCACGTTGAACGGCAAGGATTCGACGATGACCGGCAAGCTGAACGCGAGCTGGCCGGGCGACATGTACAAGACCGGCGGCGGAGCCACCTGGCTGGGCGGCACCTACGATCCGGAAACCAAGACGCTGTTCTTCGGCACCGGCAACCCGGCGCCCTGGAACTCGCACCTGCGTCCGGGCGACAACCTCTACACCTCCTCCACGCTCGCCATCAATCCGGACAATGGCGAGATCAAATGGCACTACCAGACCACGCCGCATGACGGCTGGGATTTCGACGGCGTCAACGAGTTCGTGTCCTTCGACCTGAACAAGGACGGCAAGGTCATCAAGGCCGGCGGCAAGGCCGACCGCAACGGCTTCTTCTATGTCATCGACCGCAACACCGGGAAACTGATCAACGCCACGCCCTTCGTCACCAAGATCACCTGGGCCAAGGGCATCGACATCGAGACCGGCCGGCCGATCTACATCGACGACAACCGTCCAGGTGCTCCGGCCACCGGCGAAGGGCATGACACCAAGGGCAAGTCGGTCTTCTCGGCACCTGCCTTCCTGGGCGCCAAGAACTGGATGCCGATGGCCTACAACCCACAGACCGAGCTGTTCTATGTCCCGGCCAACGAGTGGGGCATGGACATCTGGAACGAGGCGATCACCTACAAGAAGGGCGCGGCCTATCTCGGCGCTGGCTTCACCATCAAGCCGCTTTACGACGACTATATCGGCGCTTTGCGCGCTGTCGATCCGAAGACCGGCAAGATCGTCTGGGAATACAAGAACCCGGCCCCGCTGTGGGGAGGCGTGCTGACCACAGCCGGCAACCTGGTCTTCACCGGCACGCCCGAGGGCTACCTGAAGGCCTTCGACGCCAAGTCCGGCAAGGAGGTCTGGAAATTCCAGACCGGTTCCGGCGTGGTCGGCAGCCCGGTCACTTGGAAGATGGACGGCGAGCAGTATGTCGCCGTTGTTTCCGGCTGGGGTGGCGCTGTGCCGCTGTGGGGCGGCGACGTCGCCAAGCTGGTGAAGGACATCAACCAGGGCGGCTCGCTCTGGGTCTTCAAGCTGCCCAAGGCCTGATCGCACAGGCGGGGAGGGCAGGGAGCAAGGCGGGCCGGAGCGATCCGGCCTGCCCCTTTCCGCATCGACCTCCATCATTGAAACAGTCGTTTGTTATGTTTTCCGGATATGTCCTACCATAGTCCAATTATTCGTGGACCAATCTGCTGATAACGTCCGGCCATGCGAAGCAAACGCCGCAGGGCGGTTAGAAACAGAGGGAACGTCTTACTCATGAATGCACGGATTCTTCATATTGCAGCCGCCATTGGTCTGATCGGCTCCGTCGGACTGCCCGGCCTCGTTTTCGCCCATGGCGACGTCGTTCCTCAGGCAGTCGACACCAGCGGGCTGGACAAGCTGGGTGACAAGTGGCGCGACAGCAACCCGTTCCGTGGCAACCCGCGGGCCATCGAGATCGGCGCCTCGGCGTTCAACCAGAATTGCGCGCGCTGCCACGGGCTGGGCGCTGTGTCCGGCGGCATCGCTCCCGACCTGCGCTATCTGGAGAAGGGCGATGCCGGCGACGAGTGGTTCAAGGAGCGTGTCATCAACGGTTCGATCCGCAACGGCGTGACCTACATGCCCCAGTTCGGCGACGCACTGGGTCAGGAAGCGCTGTGGTCGATCCGCTCCTGGCTGGAAACCGTGCACGAGGACTGATCCCGCGGGCCGCCGACCTTCAGCGGGTCACCCATTCCCATCGTCTCCATACAAGGTGGTCTTACCATGATTCGCAGAACCGCTTCCCTGGTGGCCGTCCTGGCGGCCCTGCTGCCGGCCTCCGCCGCGTTCGCCGCCGACCGTGCCACCCCCGAGCAGGCCAAGTCGCTGGTCTCCGATGCTGTCGCCTATCTGAAGGCCAAGGGGCAGGACGATGCAGTCAAGGCGTTCCAGGATCCCAAGGGCAGCTTCCGCCGCGGCGAACTCTATGTGTTCGTTTTCGATACCAACGGCCGTTACATCGCCTCCGGTGCCAACCCGAGGCTGGCCGGTTCCGATGCCGCCGACCTGAAGGACGCGGAAGGCAAGCCCATCGTCCAGGCGATGATCGCCGAGACCAAGGACAAGCCGACCGCGGTCATCGATTATGTCTGGCTGAACCGACAGTCCAACAAGGTCGAGCACAAGCACTCCTATGTCACGCGCGACGGCAACTACATCGTCGGGGCCGGAACGTACGACGATTGAACCTGCACCTCCGCATGACCTTCCCCCTCCTCCCATCGTTGAATATACGAACAATCTGAAAGCCCCTAAGCTGGCTGATCGACAAGGCACCGGGGGAGCGGCATGACGGAGCGGAGGGGGACTGCAGGCTGCACGAGACGGGGCACCTTGCTGGCTGCCGCCGCACTGTTTTCAATCGCAGCCGCCCGCCCGATCCAGGCGGCCGAACGGCCTGTAATTCGCGCCGGGGTGTTGAAGTTCGGCACCGTCAGTTGGGAACTCGACACCGTTCGTGCCAACCGTTTCGACGAGGCTGGCGGGATCGATCTGCACTTGGTCGAGTTGGCGGGCACCCCCGCGACCCAGGTGGCGTTGCAGGCCGGCGGGGTGGAAATCATCGTTTCGGACTGGCTGTGGGTGTCGCGGATGCGGGCGAAGGGGGAAGCTCTGTCCTTCATCCCCTATTCGACCGCGGTCGGCGCCCTGGTGGTGCCAGCCGGATCGGGCATCGCCGGCATTGCCGACCTGCGGGGCCGGAGGATCGGCATCGCCGGCAGCCCGCTCGACAAGAGTTGGATTCTGCTGAAGGCCCTGGCGGGCGACCGCCACGGTCTGGCGCTGGACCGCGACGCGCAGGCCTTTTTCGGGGCTCCGCCTTTGCTGAACAACAAGATTGCCGATGGCGATCTGGATGCCGTGCTGACCTTCTGGCCTTTCGCAGCCCGACTGGAAGCCAAAGGAATGCGTGTGCTGATGACCGTGTCGGACATGCTGGCGGCGCTGGGGCAGCCGGTGACGCTTCCTTCCATCGGCTATGTCTTCCGCGAGGAATGGGCGCGGGCCAACCCGGCGGCGCTCGGCGGTTTTCAGACGGCCACCGCCAAGGCGAAGGCGCTGCTGCTCCAGTCCGACGCTGCATGGGAAAGGCTGGCGCCGCTGATGCAGGCGGAGGACGATGCCACCTTCCGAACGCTGCGCGACCGCTACCGCGAAGGTATCCCGCGCAGTTGGACGGCGGAGGAACGGGACGGGGCGGGGAGGCTATACAAACTTCTGGCCCGGTTGGGCGGGCGGGAACTGGTCGGCGATGCGCCCGCCATCGCCCCCGGCACATTCTGGACCGGCGGGGAATAGCCGATGCGCCGTGCCCTCATGCCGCTGCTGTCGATCCTGCTGCTGCTGGCGCTGTGGCAGGGGACGGCGTTGGCGGTTGGCGGGCGCCTGCTGCCCGAACCGGCACTGGTCGCGCAGGCGCTGCTGCGCGAGGCGGAGAGCGGCGCCCTCATCCATCATATGGGCGTCACCCTGCTGCGGGTGCTCGCCGCCTTTGCGCTCGCCATGTCGGTCGGGATCGGACTTGGCCTGCCGATGGGGCGCTCGATGGTCATCGACCGGCTGTTCGGGCCGTGGCTGGTCTTCTTCCTGAACCTTCCGGCGCTGGTGGTGATCGTCCTGGCCTATGTCTGGTTCGGCCTGACCGAGGCGGCGGCCATCGGCGCCGTTGCCGTCAACAAGATTCCCAACACGGTGGTCCTGGTGCGCGCCGGTGCGCGCGCCATCGACGAGGGTCTGATCGACATGGCCCGCGTCTACCGCCTGTCACCGTCCGATCGGCTGCGCCATGTGCTGCTGCCGCAACTCACCCCCACCATCGCCGCCGCCGCGCGGTCCGGACTGGCACTGATCTGGAAGATCGTGCTGGTGGTCGAACTGCTGGGTCGCAGCGACGGTGTTGGATTCCAGATCAACCTCCTTTTTCAGACCTTCGATGTCGCAGGAATCCTGGCTTACACCGTCGCGTTCGTGGCCGTTGTCCAGATTCTGGAATACGGCATCCTCCAACCGGTCGAGCGTCGCTGCCAGCGCTGGCGGCGGTTGCCCGCTGAAGCTTGAAATCCGCTCCAAGCGCTTCGGTGCGGTCGAGGTCCTGCACGGCCTGACCATCGTCGCGGCGGCGGGAGAGGTCGTGGCGCTGGTCGGCCCCAGCGGCTGCGGCAAGACGACGGCGCTTGGGATCGTCGCCGGACTGGACCGTGACTATGACGGGTCGGTTGAGGTCGGGCCGCGGCTGGATGGCTCCCCGGTTCGGTTGGGCTATGTGTTCCAGGAGCCGCGGCTGCTGCCCTGGCGCACGGTGCGGCAGAATCTGACGCTGGTCCTGCCTCGTCCGCAACGCAAGGGGCCTGCCGTCGATGCCATATTGGAGACGCTGGAGTTGTCAGGTTGCGCCGACCGCTTTCCGACGCAACTGTCGCTGGGGATGGCACGGCGGGTGGCGCTCGCCCGCGCCTTCGTCGTGCAACCCGATTTGCTGCTGATGGACGAACCCTTCGTCTCGCTGGACGAGCTGACGGCGCTGAAGCTGCGGGCCCTGCTTGCCGAACTGCTGGAGCGGCGCCCGGCCACCGTGCTGCTGGTCACTCATAATCTGCGCGAGGCCCTTGCGCTCGCCGACCGCCTTCTGCTGCTGGCGCCGTCGCCCGGGCGGGTGGTGGCGGACGTGCCGGTGGAGGTTCCACGCGCCGCGCGCGACGATGCCACAGTCGAGGCGTTGCGTCGCAACCTGCTGTCCCGGCCGGAATCCGTCTTCCGCCTGCTGGCCTGACCTGCTCCCCTGACCCGCGGTTCGACCTTGCGATGGCGGTGGGTACATTTGCCGCTCGTCCCGCTGCGCAGGCTGCGGTATCTTGCGCGCCGCGCCGGGCGTATCCGGTGTGTGGCAAAGGCGACGGAGAACAATGGCGTCCGGACGGCGGACAGTGTGGCGGGGGCGGAGGCTCGGCCTTGTGGCCGGGATGGCTGCGCTTTTGCTGCAAGTCATCGCCTGGGGCTGGATGTCGCCGATCCCTGGCGCAGCCCGTGCCGGCCAGTCGATTCCGCTGTTGATCTGCTCGGCTGGCGGGTTGACGACGATCCAGGTCGATCCTGCCGACTATGATGTGAATAAGGCCGGGCCGGGCGGTCAGACCGCCAATAAGGCCGTCGGCGGCCCAGGCGACTTGCCGACGCCGATGCCCTCCGGCACCGGCCATTGTCCGCTCTGTCCGCTGATCGCCGGGCTGGCGCTGCCGCCTCCGCCGACGTCCATTGGCCCTGCAATCGTCGAAAGCGGGAATTCCCGTCCATTGCCTGGCGGGCCGATCGCAGCTGGTTGGTTCCTGTCCACCCTCCAGGCCCGCGCACCGCCGTTGCCGGCCTGACCCCGCTTCCGCAAAGTCCGGATTTCCCGACTTCCATAAGCGTTGCGTGACTTTTTGCGCGATCCCAGCCCGGATCGCGCCGGACGGCAAGCGATGCCTCCTTATCCCATGCATGGTCCCGGTCCCCATGGTGTCGTCCGCCATGACGGCGACGGCCTGCGTTCCATTCCCGTCTTTAGGAGAGTTCGATGAAGCGCATCCTCGGTATTGCCACCGCCCTGACCCTGCTTGGCGCCGGTGGCGTCCTTGCCCACGAATACCGTGCCGGCCCGATCGAGATCGGCCATCCCTGGGCCCGCGCCACGGCAACCGCGGCGCCCAACGGCGGCGCCTATCTGTCGCTGACCAATGGCGGCACGGCGGAGGATCGCCTTCTTGCCGCCTCCACCCCGGTTGCCGAGAAGGCGGAACTGCACACCCATCTGAACGAGAACGGTGTGATGAAGATGCGGGAGGTCCCCGCCATCGCCGTCCCGCCGGGGGAGACGGTGAAGCTCGCGCCGGGCGGGTTGCATGTCATGCTGCTCGGCCTGAAGCAGCCGCTTGTGAAGGGCAGCAACTTTCCCCTGACGCTGCGCTTTGAAAAGGCCGGCAACGTCGATGTAGAGGTTGCCGTCCAGGCGGCCGGCGAGAGCAAGCCGGAGCACGGAGACCACATGGGGGCTGCCGCGGCCGGTGCTGGCCATCAGAGCCATGACCATCAGGCAAAGAAACAGTAAAGGCGACGCCGCGATTAGGGCTGTGGAATCGGGAGTTGCCTGCATCGGGAAGGCCCAAACCTTCCCGATGCAGGCAACAGCCTGCAGTCTGTGCCTATTGCCGGCACGGGCGATGGCGGGCCAGTGCTTCGGTGATGTCGAGGTCCCGGAATGGCTTGCCGATCACCGGACGTGCACGGTGGGCGTCGGGAAGCCCCTCCGCCCCGTGGCCGGTGGTGAAGATGAAGGGAATGCCGTCGGCAGCCAGACGGTCCGCCACCGCATCTACCCGCTCGCCACGCAGATTTACGTCCAGTAGAGCGATCTCGAAACCCCCGTCTTCGATCATCTCCAGCGCAGTGGCGACCGAACCGGCGGGGCCGACGCAGATCACCCCATGGTCGACCAGGACGTCTTCCAGACTCATGGCGATCAGCGGCTCATCCTCGACAATCAGGACGGTGAGGTCGGTCAAGTTGGCGGCGGTCACTGTGGGCTCACTCGCGGCGACAGGGGAATCACAAGCCGGCATCGCACGCCGGCAGGGTCGAAGGCAAGAGCTACATCGCCTTCCAACTCATGGGCAAGGCCGCGTTCGATCAGGCGGGAGCCGAATCCTCGGCGGGTCGGTGGCACCACCGGCGGTCCGCCGCTTTCGCGCCAGCGCAGGATCAGCGCCCCTTGGTCCGGTTCGGAAATGCCCGCTCCGATGTGACCGCCATTGCTGCGGCCAGCCGTTGCATCGCGCGTGATTTCCCATTCCAGATCGATGCGACCGCTCTCGTCCGACAAGGCTCCGTATTTCGCGGCGTTGGTCGCCAACTCATGGAAGGCGAGGTGCAGCGACACCGCGACGCCGGTCGCCAGCGTTACCGGCGGCCCGCCGACGCGCACGCGGCCGGCATCGACATGCGGTTCCAGCGTGAGGGCGGCGATCTCGCTCAGCGATGCACCCTGCCACTGGCGGCGGGTCAGCAGGTCGTGCGCCTGGGCCAGCGCCCGCAGCCGCGACTGGAATGCGTCCGGGAATGCCTCTGCCGACTGGGTAGCGCGCAGGGTTTGCTTTGCGATCGACTGTACCATCGCGAGCGTGTTCTTCACCCGATGGTTCAATTCCTCGAGCAGCAGAAGCTGCCGCTCCTCCGTCTTCTTGCGCGCGGTGATGTTGAGCGAGACGCCGGCAAGCCCGGTGGGGATGCCGTCCCTGTCATACACGCCACGACCGCGGACCTGCACCCAATGCACGCTGCCGTCCGGCCAGATCGTGCGGTATTCCATATCCAGAGCGGAGCCGGTGGATACCGCTTGCTGCACCATCGTACGCTGATATTCGCGGTCGTCGGGATGGACGCGGTCGAGCAGCATGTCGTAGGTCGCGATTGCCGAAGGATCGGGCAGACCCAGGTTGGCGGCGCAGATCGCCGAGACGTGCAGCCGGCCGGTGGCCAACGTCAGCTCCCACGAGCCGAGCCGCCCGGCTTCCAGTGCGAAGCGCAGCCGTGCCTCGCTTTCCGCCAGCGCCTTGCGCTTGTCGGCAAGTTCATTGCGGTCGCGTGCCTCCACCAGGGCACGGCGGACCACGACTTGCAGGCGCTCCATCCGCAGCTTGACGACATAGTCGGTGGCGCCTTTCTTCAGCGCCTCGATGGCGTTCTCTTCGCCCAGCATGCCGGACACGAAGATGAAGGGCACCCGCGGCAGCCGGTCACGTGCGATGGCCAGTGCCGACATTCCATCGAAGTCCGGTAGGTCGAAGTCCGACAGGATCAGGTCGTAGGGGCCGCCTTCGGTGATCGCGTCGATGTAGGATTGTCTGGTGTCAACGCGGCTGATATCGAAATCATGGCCGTCGATCATCAGAAGATGCTCGCGCACGAGATCGGCGTCCATGCCATTGTCCTCCAGCAGGAGAACATGGCAGGGGATTGGCAGGCCGATCCCGATGGCCAACCTTTCCAAGCCATCGGAGCTGGCAGAAGGATCGATCCGGTTGCTCATCAGGTTCCGCGCGGTCTGCGGGGGTGGCAGCCGGGCGGCGGCTCGTTCAGGATCGCCCAGAAGCTGCCGATGTCGCGGATCGCATCGAAGAACTCCTTGAAGCCAATCGGCTTCACCACAAAAGCGTTCACTCCCAGCCGGTAGCTGCGGATCAGATCCTGTTCTTCCTTTGAGGAGGTCAGCATGACGACGGGGATGGCACGGGTGGCGTCGCTGGCCTTGATGCGGTGCAGTACCTCTATCCCATCGACCTTTGGCAGCTTGATGTCGAGGATGATGACCGCGGGAAATTTCGGATCGGTCGGCTTCGACACCGCTTGGCCATCCTCATGGAACAGATAGGACAGCGCTTCCGCCCCATCGCGGGCGACGACGATGTCGTTGGCGAGTTGCGCTTCGGCGAAGGCCTCCAACGTCAACTCCAGATCCTTCGGGTTGTCCTCGACCAGCAGGATCGGTTTCAGCGCGGCCATTGGGCTACCTCGATTTGGCGGCATCGGGCCGCGGCAGGGAAAAATGGAAGGTTGCGCCCTGGCCGAGCTCGCTCTCGGCCCAGACCCGTCCGCCATGGCGTTCGACGATGCGTCGGACATTGGCGAGACCGATGCCAATGCCTTCGAACTCCTCCTCGCGGTGCAACCGCTGGAAGACGCCGAACAGTTTGCCTGCATAGGCCATGTCGAAGCCACGGCCATTGTCGCGCACGTAAATCTCGTATGCATCGGAGGTGGTGCTGCATCCGACCTCGATTTTCGGCACGCTGCGGTCGCGCGAGTATTTGATGGCGTTGGACAGCAGATTCTGCACAACCAGACGCAGCATGGTCGGATCGCCGGTCACCGTCGGCAGGCGATGCAGGGTCCAGTTCACGCGGTGGTCGCGCAGTTCCGGTTCCAGCAAGTGGCGCACCTCCTTGACCAACCGGCCGATGTCGACGTCGACCTGCGCCAGCGGGGCACGGCCCAACTGCGAGAAATGCAGCAGGCCGTCGACCAGCCTTCCGGCCGAACTCGCCGCTTCGATGATACTGTCCAGATAATGGCGCTCGCGTTCCCCCAGCTTGTCGGCAGCACGGGAGCGCAGAAGCTCGGCATAGCTGGAGACGTGGCGGAAAGGGGCACGCAGGTCGTGCGACACCGAATAGGAGAATGCGGCCAGCTCGCCGTTACTGCGGCGCAACTCCTCGTTCAGGGCTGCCATTTCCTCGGCCTTGCGCAGCACAATGCTGACGATGGCGGTGCGGAAGTCGCCGGCGGCTTCGACCTCGCCATGGCGCCAGGGCAGGGACTGGCCGCGCACGGTCTCCTTCCAAATTTCGAAGGAACTGCGCGGCGATAGCCGGCCGCTGGCGTCGGCCGCCTTGGCGGGGTCGCCGGCCCAGTCGATCGACCGGACCAATTCCGGGCGGAACCACAGGAGATAGCTGGGGTGGAGCTGCGAGATGGAGATTGCCAACAGGCCGCTGGCCGTGGCATCGGTTCCTTCAGTCGCCTGCATCTCGGTCGGAAGCCGATGGCTGAAGAACAGATCCTTGATGCCTCGGCCAGCCAGTTCGGCAGCGATGGCCTCAACCACCGGCTGAGGCGGGGTGCGGCCGATCAGGCGACAATTGCCGTCGAACAGGATGGCTGCACCGTCGGCATTCACCAACTCCAGCAGATCGTCCCGGTTATCTGCCAGCCCGTCGATGAAACGTTCCGATGCCGCCATGTGGGCGAGCAGCCTGGCCTGAATGCTCTTCGACCGGATCCGGTGGTTGGCATCCTCCGCCCGCTCCAGTGCGATCATCTGGCTGGACATCACCTGGGCCAGCAAGTCGCAAGCGGTGCGCACTGCGAATGAAACCTGCCGCGGCTCCGCATGGTGGCACGAGATCAGGCCCCATAACCGTTCCCCGTCCATGACGGAGATGGACATCGAGGCCGGGGTGCCCATGTTGCGCATATATTCCAGATGGACCGGCGAGACACTGCGCAGCACGGAAAAACTGAGGTCGAGCGGATCGCAATCTTCATCCGCGGCCAGAATCGGCACCGGCAGGTAGCGGGCGTCTGCGATCAACCGCAGACGGTTCAGGATATAGAGCCGGCGCGCCTGCTCCGGGATATCGGAGGCCGGGAAGCGCAGTCCACGGTAGGAGGGCAGGCGGCCGTTGCCGGCCTCGGCGATCACGGTCCCGTTCCACTGTGCGTCGAAGCGATAGACCAATGCGCGGTCGAAGCCGGTCAGCGCCTGCGCCTTTTCCGCCGTGCGGGCTAGCAGCGTCTCGAAATCATGCGATGCCTGGATATGGCGGATGGCCTCGCGCATCTGTGGATACAGGGCTTCCAGTGTGCCCGCGCCTGCGCTTGCGAGATGCTCCAATTCCAGGATTGCCAAGGCGCCGGACCGGTGGGCGATCGCCTGATGGTCGCTGCAGCCGGGCAGACGCAGGATGCCAATCTGCACCGGCTCAGGCGGGGCGGCGTGCAGGCTGCGGAGAAGCGACGGCATGGAATCGGCATCGATCAACCGGTCGATCGGCTGGCCGAAGGCGTCGGCAAGCGGCTGGTTCAGGACCGCGCCGGCATGTGCGCTGGCATGGACGAGGCGGAGGCTTTCCAGCTCTACCGCCAGAAGATGGCCATGAGGCTGGATGCTGCCGGGAATATGGATGGGTTCCCGCGCGCAGGCATCGAGATCAAGAGTGTCCGGTATGATTTGGGGCCACCGCCCCGGTCCGGTTGTAGGCGTCACGGTCGTCCTTTGTCCATCTCGGCCCCCGTTCCGGCAGGTCCGGGCCACAAAGGCCCGATGCAACGAGGATCTCTTGAATGCACCATGGTCTTCAATGGTATTCCCTGCGATACGCACTGACGAACCCCGGCTCGCTTTCGGGCGCCGCGTTGCGGTGTGGCGCACCGCAGGGTATTCATCAGATCCTATACTTTCATTATCATAAGATAGAATTTTGCACTGTCCTTAAGTTTTGTCCTGTTTAGGCTTAGATCATAGATCGAAAATCATATACCGGCTTCTATAGGAGGCCTGCTTGCAGATTGAGCCCTGCCGGAGGCCTGCAAGCCGGGCGGGGTCGAAACGGGCAGGCCGGGTGTCAGAAGATCAGCTTCAGGATTCCGGTGACGACCAGAAGTCCGATAATGAAGATGATGAGAATGGCCCATCCAAGAATCTTGAGCATGGTAGTCGGTCCTCTGTGGCCTATGTCTAAGGACGTCACGTCGCCGAACCCCGGTACGCTACGCCTGCGCTTGGATCAAACCCTCAAACCCGGCTTTGGTTCCCGTGCCGGGGCTATCGAGGCAGGCGGCCCCCCTTGGGATTACAAGAAAGTTGCACTTCAGAGTAGAATCTGCCGCGCCTATATATAAAACACATAAGTCATCTTATGGAAATTATATGTGTCGGTTTGATCGGTACAATGGCTCCGGCACCGTCCGCGCGGCGGAGGCCTCCGGTTAAAAAACGACGGCCTTCCGCGCAGGACTCCCACACTTACGGCGTATCATGCCAAGACAGCAACCGGGAGCAGGCGGAAGACGGCGTGGAGCCTACCGAGGATGCGGTGACCGACGAGGCACTGATGGCGAGCGCCGCGGCTGGTGATCGGAAAGCGTTTGGAACGCTAACGCGCCGTCATTTGCGCCGCAGCATCGCCTTGGCCCAACGTGTGGTCGGGAACGCTGCCGATGCAGAAGAGGTGGCGCAGGACGCGTTTCTTCAAATCTGGGCCAACGCCGACCGCTGGCGGGGCGATGGCACCCGTTTCACAACCTGGTTGTACCGGATCGTGGTAAACCGCGCCATCGACTACAAGCGGCGGCGCAGCTTCGCCCCTCTGGATGCGGCCGACGAGATTGCCGACCCGGCCTGGAGCGCCGAGACGGTGATCGACGGCCTGCGGATCGGTGCGGCGGTGGACGCCGCGATAGCCGCCCTGCCTGAACGGCAAAGGGCGGCGCTCAGCCTCTGCTACCATGAGGAGATGACGTGCGCTGAGGCATCGGAAATACTGCAGGTGTCGGTTTCGGCTATGGAAAGTCTGCTGGTCCGGGCACGCCGCGTGGTGCGTGCCCGGCTTCAACCCCTGATCCGTCAGAAGGACGGTGTACGGTCATGACGCTCAAAGAGTTCAAACGCAACGCTGCAGCTTATGGCGCGAACCTCGACCACTGGCCGCGATCCGCCCGGGTCGATGCCCTGAGCCTCCTGGATACAAGCGGGGAAGCGCGCGACGCGCTGGCCGACGCGGCCATCACCGATATGGTGCTGAGCGCCGCCTCGTCTCCATCGGTTTCCGCTCGTCGCGAGGCTCGGGTCTATGACCGCATCGCCGAGTGCCTGACACGGCGGGTCGTACCCGAATTCGTGCCATGGTTCCTGTCGCGGCCGCCCTTCCGTGCGGCCCCGCTCGCCGGCTTCCTGGCTTCCATGGCGGTGGTCGGGTTCCTCAGCTACAGCCAGGGCCTGATCACTTTTGAAAGGACGAACCCGCCCAGCCTGTCGGGCGTGATGATCGTCAGCTATCTGGGAGACACGCGATGACGCCGTCGATCCGGCGCCGCTGGCCTTGGTTCCTTCTGGTCGGGTCCCTTGCGCTCAACATGCTGGCTGGCGGCTTCGTCGTCGCCCACGCCTTCCGGCCTCCCCCGCCTCCGCCCGGGCCGGAACGAATGCTGGAACGGTTCGTCGACGACGCAGCCCGGCGCCTGTCGCCGGCCGATGCGGAGATCCTGCGCAAGGCGATCGACGACGCCCGCCCGATGTTCGTCCGCATCCAGGTCGGCCGCGAGGAGTTCGTCCCGCGCCTCCGAACGGAACTGATGGCCGATTCCTTCGATCCGGTCCGGCTGAAGTCCCTGTTCGACACCCTGCACGCCAACGACGCGAAGCTGCGCTCCGAACTCGAGGCGCGGCTGGTCGAAACCCTATCCCGCTTGTCCCCGGAAGGCCGCTTGCGCCTTGCTGAGAGCCGCCTTCCCTGATCCTTTCGGTTCGGCCAGCGGCAGACACTTCCGGGGTAAGGCCGGGGCGGCATGTCCGTCCCGGCCCTTTTTCCGTCAGGTTCCAGCTGTGGTCGCGGTCGTTTCCAGCAATGCCAGAAGCCCGGCCAACAGCTCCACCGGGCGGGGCGGGCAGCCGGGAATGCGGAGATCGACTGGCAACACCGTCTCGACCGCTCCGACGCAGGCATAGGATCCCGCGAACACGCCGCCGTCGATGGCGCAGGCGCCGCAGGCAACCACCCATTTGGGGTTGGGCGTCGCCTCCCAGGTCCGACGGAGCGCATCGGCCATGTTCTTCGTCACTGGGCCGGTGACCAGCAGCACGTCGGCATGCCGGGGCGATGCAACGAAGCGGATGCCGAACCGCTCCAGGTCGTAGAGCGGGTTGTTCAGCGCATGGATTTCAAGCTCGCAGCCGTTGCAGGACCCGGCATCGACCTGCCGGATCGACAGGCTGTGGCCCAGCCGGGCGCGGGCGCGTTCGCCGACACGGGTACCCAGATCGGCCAGCGCATCGGCGAATGGGGCGGAAGAAGAGGCGGGCGCAGCCTCCGTAACCGGACCGCCGGTCAGGGACCGCAGGATATGCTTCAGCATCGGCAGCTCCCCGTCACAGATCCTGGCCCGAGTAGGACCCGTTGAACGATTTGTTGCACAGGGGAAAGTCGGCGACGATGTTCCCCTCGATCGCCGCTTCCAGCAGCGGCCACTGAAACCACGACGGGTCGCGCGGGTGGCAGCGGTCGATGGTGCCGTCGTCGGCCAGACGGACCCAGGTCATGATTTCGCCGCGGAACGATTCGACCAGTGCCATGCCCTCCCCCGACCCTTGCGGCGCCCCCTGCCCTGCCCGCTTCGGCAGATCCGGCAGCATCGGCGGCGGGACGATGCCGTCGGGGCCGCGCGGCACACCGGGCATGCGGCGCAGGATCTGATCGATCAGCGACAGCGACTGTTCCACCTCGCGGATGCGGATCCAGATGCGGGCATTGACATCGCCCTCGGTCAGGACCGGTACCTCGAATTCCAGGTCGGTGTATGGGGGATAGCCCGGCGACTTGCGCGCGTCCAGCCCGCGGCCCGATGCCCGGCCGACATGGCCACCGGCACCGAAGCGCTGGGCCAGCGCGGTGGAGACGGTGCCGGTGGTCACCGTGCGGTCGAGCAGCGAGGTCTTGGTATCATAGATCGCCACCAGCGGGAGGAAGCGCCGTCTCAGTTCCGCTGTCAGCTCTCCCAACCGGGCCCGCCCGCTCTCCGCGATGTCCGGCATCACGCCGCCGGGAACCACCCGGTCCATCATCAGCCGGTGGCCGAAGCAGGCATCGGCGGCACGCAGCACCATCTCGCGCAGTTGCCCCATCTCCGCCAGCATGAAGGCGAAGGCGGCGTCGTTGCAGATGGCGCCGATATCGCCCAGATGGTTGGCGACCCGCTCCAATTCGGCCATCAGGGCGCGCAGCCAGACCGCGCGCGGTGGCGGCTCGATCCCCAGCGCCGCCTCCACTGCGCGGGCGAAGGCCAGTGCATGGGCGACGGTGCTGTCGCCGGACAGCCGGGCGACGATCCTGGCGGCCTCCGCCGGAGTCTTGCCGCGCATCAGCCCTTCGACACCTTTGTGGACGTAGCCAAGCCGCTCCTCCAGCCGTACCACGGTTTCGCCGTTGGCAGTGAAACGGAAATGGCCGGGCTCGATGATGCCGGCATGAACCGGGCCGACCGGGATCTGGTGCAACCCCGGTCCTTCCGCCGGCAGGAAGCGGTAGGGCGGCTGTGCCTCTGTGGTTGGTGGGACCGGTGCCGGACTGGCGGCCAGCGGGTGGCGCACACCCCAATTGCCGTGGTCGAGCCAGGGGCGCCCGTCCGCCGCACTCTCCGGTATCAGGCCGAACAGATCGTGCGCGGCGCGCTCCAGCCGGTTGGCCGCCGGCCGTACCGCCGACAGGCTGGGGAAGCGGCGGTCTGGGCAGGGCAGGCTGACCACCGCGACGTCGCCTGCCAGCTCCTCGCGCAGGGCGGCGTGCACAGTATCGGCATCGCCCCACAGGCCGAGCAGCGACCAGCCGTTTCCGGACAGAGCTTCGATCAATTGCAACCAGCCGGCGCGGTCTGTGACGTAGCGCGGCCAGGGCCTGTGTCCCTCCACCGGACGGCCGATGCGGCCCAGCAGGCCGAACAGGGGATCTTCGCCGTACATCCCGCCTCCCCTACCCCAGCAGTGCGGCGACGGAGCGGAACCAGCCGACCAGCGGTCCCGGTATCCACAGCCCGGCCGTCAACACCAGTGCCAGATGAGCATAGAGCGGCACCAGCGTGCCGTGCAGCGGTGCCGGCTCTGCCACCGGCGCGCCGAAGCAGAGCTGCTGCACCCGCAGCACCAGCGCGCCGAAGGCGACCAGGATCCCGACGACCAATGCGGCCGCCAGCGCCGGTTGTGCCGCCACGCTGCTGGTGACCAGCAGGAATTCGCTCATGAAGACGCCGAAGGGTGGCAGTCCGGCGATGGCGACCACGCCTGCCAGCAGGCCCCAGCCAAGCGCCGGATGGCTGACCGTCAGGCCGCGGATCCCCGCCAGCGACTGGGTGCCCGTCACCTGGACGGCATGGCCGACGGCGAAGAAGATCGCCGATTTGGTCAGGCTATGCATCGCCATGTGCAGCAGGCCGGCGAAATTCGCCATCGGCCCGCCCAGCCCGAAGGCGATGGTGACGATGCCCATATGCTCGATTGAACTGTAGGCGAAAAAGCGTTTCACGTCGCGCCGCCGGTAGAGCATCGGCCCGGCCAGCAGCAGCGAGGCCAGCCCCATGGTGACCATCAGCGGCCCCGGCGCCATCGCCGCCCCGTTGGCGGCCAGCAACATCTTGAAGCGCAGCACGGCATAGAGCGCCACGTTCAGCAGCAACCCCGACAGCACGGCGGAGATCGGCGTCGGTCCCTCGGCATGGGCGTCGGGCAGCCAGGCATGCAGCGGCGCCAGCCCGACCTTGGTGCCGTAGCCGATCAGCAGGAAGACGAAGGCGAGGTTCAGCAGGTTCGGGTCGATGCGCGCCGCCGTCTCCTGCAGGGCAGTCCAGGTCATCGCCGGCAGCCCCGGCCCCATCACCGGCTGGGCCGCCATGTAGATCAGGATGGTGCCGAACAGCGCCAGCGCGATGCCGACGCCGCAGAGGATGAAGTACTTCCACGCCGCCTCGATGCTGGCGGCTGTGCGGTACAGGCTGACCATCAGCACGGTGGTCAGCGTCGCCCCCTCCACTGCCACCCATAGCACGCCCAGATTGTTGGCGGACAGCGCCAGCAGCATGGTGAACAGGAAGGCCTGGAACATGGCGTGGTAGAAGCGCAGCTTCTGCGGGGTCAGCAGGCCGCGCCGCACCTCATGTCCGATATAGCCGGCGGAAAAGACCGCGGTGGTCAGTCCGACGAAGGCGGTGAGCGCGATCAGCGCGACGTTGAAGGCGTCCAGCACCAGATGGGCGGTGGCAGCCGGCGGCGCGCCGAACAGTGCCAGCGCCGCCAGCAGGGTCAGGGCACTGGCGCCGGCATTCAGCTTTGCCGCCAACCGCCAGTCCGGGACCAAGGCGAGCGCCACTGCGGAAAGGAGTGGGATCAGCAGGACGGCGGGAAGGAAGGGGGTCACTCGCCGGCCTCCCCCCGGAAGCTCTCGATCCGGCGCATGTCGAGCGTCTCGAACCGCTCGCGGATCTGGAACAGGAAGATGCCGAAGATGATGAAGGCGACCATGACCGAGAAGGCGATCGACATCTCCACCACCAGCGGCATGCCGGCAACACCGACCGCTGCCAGGATCAGGCCGTTCTCGATCGACATGAAGCCGACCACCTGACTGACCGCGTTACGGCGCGAAATCATCATCAGCAGGCCCAGCAGCACCACGGACAGCGACAGCGCCAGATCCTCGCGGGTCAGGGCGGTCGCCCCCTCCGTCACCGGCAGGACCAGCAGGATCGACAGGGTGACCAGCGACACGCCGGCCAGCATGGTCAGCCCGATGCCGAGCGCCGGCTCGACCGTGCGCTGGATGTTCAGGCGCTGGATGATCCGGTGAAGCGCCACCGGAATGGCGACCGCCTTCAAGGCCAGGGTCAGAAGTGCGGTGAGGTAGAGATGCGGCTCGTCATGGGCATAGGCCTGCCATGCGGCGGCGGCGGCAAGGGCCAGCGCCTGGACGGTGAAGACATGCAGCAGTGCGAACAGCCGGCGTTGGTAGAGCAGCGCAAAGCTGGTCATCAGCACCAGCGTGCCGAACAGGTGGGAGGCGTCATAGGCGATGTCGTTCATGCTCATCCCCGCTCATACGCCGCGCGACACATAGAGGAAGATGGCGCCCAGCAGGCTTAGCAGGAGCGCCCCGCCCAGAAACTCGCCGACGCGGAAGACGCGCATCTTGGCAACCGACGTCTCGAACAGCGCGAGCCCGGCCCCGGCCGTTGCCAGCTTGGCCAGGAAGCTCAGCAGGCCGGTCAGAACGGTGCCTCGGTCGCCGGTCGCGAGCCCCCAGGGCACGAAGATGCAGGCGATCAGAGCGACGTAGAGCAGCAGCTTCAGCATTGCCGCCGCCTCCACCAGCGCCAGATGGCGGCCGGAATATTCCAGCACCATCGCCTCGTGCACCATGGTCAGTTCCAGATGGGTCGAGGGGTTGTCGATGGGGATGCGCGCGTTCTCGGCGATGGCCACCATCACCAGCGCGATCAGCGCCATGGCCAGCGACACCCGCAGTCCGACGCTGCCGGAGGTCATGAAGGCGGCGATCTCCGCCAGCGAAGTGCTGCGGACCAGTACCGCGACCGAGAAGACCATCATCAGCATCGCCGGCTCGGCGAGCGCCGCGATCATCATCTCGCGCGAGGAACCGATGCCGCCGAAACTGGTACCGATGTCCATTCCAGCCAGCGCCAGGAAGAATCGTGCGCTGCCCAGCAGCGCGATCAGCGCGATCAGGTCCGCCGCCGGGGCAAGTGCCAACCGGGTGGTGAAGACCGGCACCAGTCCGGCCGCCAGCCAGATTGCGGTGAACATGACATAGGGCGTCGCCCGGAACAGCCAGGAGGCGTTGTGTGCCAGCACCACCTCCTTGCGCAGCAACCGCAGCAGGTCGCGGTAGGGCTGGATCGGCGACGGCCCCCGCCGACCGAGCAGGCGTGCCTTCACCAGCCGCACCCAGCCTGTCAGCAGCGGGGCCAGCGCCAGCACCAGCACCATATGGACGATCTGGTAGAGGATCGACGCGATCATGACCGCACCACCGCGACCAGGACCAGCACGACCACCAGCGCGGCGAACATCAGCGTCAGGTAGCGGCGGATGGTCAGGAACTGCAGGTGATTGGAGCGGTCGGCCAGCCAGTCCACCGCGCGACCGACCGGGGTGAACAGCAGTGGCCACGCCGGGTCGCGCCAACTCACGCTCAGCCGGGCCGGGCGGGTGTCGCCGGGTTCCGGCATCGACACGCTGTCTTGGGCGGCAAGCAGCGTCGTGCCGAAGGCGCGGCGGATCGGCTGGCCGAAGCTGCCGGCGCTGTATTGCGACAGCGCCGCCGGGTCCGGTTCCTCATGGCCACAGCCCCAGGCGTCCGACCAGCGCACCCGGTCGGACGCCCGGCGGTGGATGACCAGCACCAGAAGGGCTGACAGCGCGGCGATGGCCACCAGCAGAACCATGCCGTTGTAGGAGTTGCCGACGGCCGAGGTCGGGGCCAGCCAGAACCAGGGCTGATAGGCGCGGTCGTCGAAGGGGCCGGCCTCCACCATCGCGCGCACGGCCGGGCCGAACAGGCGGATCAGCGGGGTCGGCAGCACGCCGATGGCGATGCACAGCATGGCCGGCACCAGCATCGCCAGACGCATTGCCATTCCCACCTCCCGCGCGCCCGCGGCCTCGACCGAACGCGGCCGGCCGAGAAAGGCGATGCCATAGAAGCGGACGAAGCAGGCCGCGGCCAGCGCCGCCGCCAGGGCGACCGCGGCGCCGACCACGGCGATGCCGATCTTCAAAGACCATTCCGGCAGGGCCGGGGCGTTCAGGATCGCCTGGAACAGCATCCATTCGCCGACGAAGCCGTTCAGCGGCGGCAGGGCGGAGATCGCGGCGGCGCCGACCAGCGCCAGTACCGCCGTCGCCGGCATCCGGTGGATCAACCCGCCGAGCCGGTTCAGGTCCCGCGTGCCGGTCGCGGTCAGCACCGAGCCGGCAACGAAGAACAGCAGGCTCTTGAACAGGGAATGGTTCACGACATGCAGCAGGGCGGCGCTCATCGCCAATGCCGCGATGACCGGGGTGCTGCTGGCCTTGAACACCAGCGCCAGCCCGAGCGCGATGACGATCACCCCGATATTCTCGATGGTGGAGCAGGCGAGCAGCCGTTTCAGGTCGTCCTGCATCAGGGCGATCATCACCCCCATCACCGCCGTCACCGTACCCGCAGCCATCAGCACCCCACCCCACCACCAGGAGGGCGGTCCCAGCAGGTCGAAGGCGACGCGGACGATGGCGTACACCGCGACCTTGGTCATCACCCCCGACATCAGGGCGGAGACGTGGCTGGGCGCTGCGGGGTGGGCCAGCGGCAGCCAGACATGCAATGGGAAAAGGCCGGCCTTCGATCCGGCCCCCAGCAGGACCAGAAGAAGCGCCGCCACCGCCGTGCCGCTGCCGGGCGCGTGGGCACGGATGGCGGCGAAGCTCATGTCACCCGGTCCGCCGGCCATCAGCCCGAATGCCAGCATCAGGCAGAGGGTACCGACGCCGGCCATGATCAGGTAGAGCCGGGCGGCGGGCGGCGTTGCGACCTCGCGGTGAGTCGACAGCACCAGCAGCCAGGACGCCAGCGACATGAACTCCCAAGACACCAGGAAGGTGAAGGCGTCGTCTGCCAGCAGCACCAGGCTCATGCCGGCCAGGAACAGCGGGAAGAACGGCAGGACCGGACCGCCCCGTGGATGACTGTCACCCTGCTGGCTACTGTCATGATGTGCCCGTTCGTAGCCCCAGCCGAACAGGCTCGCGGTCAGTCCACCGCCGTTCACGACCAGGAGGAAAAAGACCGACAGGGCATCGGCGCGCAGATGGGAGCCACTCCAGGGCAGACCGATCGGCAGGGTCAGTGCGGCCGGCACGACGGCGCCTGTCGCCAGGGTCGTCACCGCCCACAGGACGGTCAGTCCGCAGGCGGCCGCAGTCGCGCCATAGACGGCGTTGGCTGTCCAATGTCGGTTGCGGGCGGCAACAGCCAGGAGCGCTGCCGAGAAAAGCAGCAATATGGAGGAGAGGGGAATTGCCAAGCGTCTAGGCCGAATGGGTTAAACCCGACGCATTGTAAGGATGTTGCCCCCAGCTTTGGCAAGAGGAAAAACTGTAACTCTCTTATGGATTTCAGTCGCGGCAACCTGCCCAAAGAAAAGGCGGCCGTGCGGTTTTGCCGCAGGCCGCCCCAAGTTGGTTCGGGAGGAAACGCAACCAAGTTGCAAGCAGAGGTATAGGGCCAATATGGTTAACGCGCGATGAATGGCGGAAAGAAAACATTTTCTACCACTATTTTGCGAATTTCCTCCGCAAAGGCTCCGCTCACGCTTTCCATGCCCGGACCATCGGCCGGGCCTCTGCCCAATGCCGGGGTGGCGTTGCCCTGCCCCGCGCGCTAAGAGAGATGCCCTTTCTTTCTCGTCACCAGTCCGCAGGATCCCTGCCTCATGCTGTCCATCAGCCAGCGCATCGCCGACGAACTGTCGGTCCGCGAGTCCCAGGTCGCTTCCGCCATCGTCATGCTCGACGAGGGATCGACCGTTCCCTTCATCGCGCGCTACCGCAAGGAGGCGACCGGAGGCCTGGACGATACCCAGCTTCGCACCCTGGAGGAGCGGCTGGGCTACCTGCGCGAGTTGGAGGACAGGCGTGCCAGCATCCTGTCGACCATCCAGGAGCAGGGCAAGCTGACGCCCGAGTTGGAGCGTCAGATCAAGCAGGCCGACACCAAGACCCGGCTGGAGGACCTGTATCTCCCCTACAAGCAGAAGCGCCGCACCAAGGCCCAGATCGCCCGCGAAGCAGGGCTGGAGCCGCTGGCGGACGCTCTGCTGGCCGATCCGACGAAACGGCCGGACGCAGAGGCGGCGGCCTTCGTCGATGCGGAGAAGGGGGTGGCCGACGTCAAGGCGGCGCTGGACGGCGCCCGCCACATCCTGGTCGAGCGGTTCGGCGAGGATGCCGAGTTGGTCGGCCGCCTGCGCACCGCCATGGCCGACAAGGGCATCGTCACCTCCAAGGTCATCGAGGAGAAGAAGGCGGAGGGTGCCAAGTTTTCCGATTACTTCGACTTCTCGGAAAGCTGGGCCAAGCTGCCGTCGCACCGCGCGCTGGCGCTGTTCCGCGGCCGGGCGCAGGGCGTTCTGGACATCGGCCTCGACCTGCCGCTGGTAGAGGGGCAGCCGCATCCGGCGGAGGGCACCATCGCCGTCCACACCGGCATCCGCGACCAAGGCCGGCCGGCAGACAAATGGCTGTCCGACGTGGTGCGCTGGACCTGGAAGCTGAAGATCGGCCCGCACATCGAGACCGACCTGATGGGAGCCCTGCGCGAGCGGGCGGAGGACGAGGCGATCCGGGTCTTCGCCCGCAACCTGCATGACCTGTTGCTCGCCGCCCCGGCCGGCCAGCGCACCACCATCGGGCTCGATCCCGGCATCCGCACCGGCGTGAAGGTCGCCGTGGTCGATTCCACCGGCAAGCTGGTGGAGACGACGACGATTTATCCGCACCCGCCGCGCAACGACTGGGACGGCTCAATCGCGGTGCTGGCGGCGCTGGCCCACCGCCACAAGGCCGAACTGATCTCCATCGGCAACGGCACCGCGTCGCGCGAAACCGACAAGCTGGCGGCCGATCTGATGAAGCGTCATCCGGAACTGTCTCTGACCAAGCTGGTGGTCAGCGAGGCCGGTGCGTCCGTGTATTCGGCGTCGGAAACCGCCGCGCATGAGTTCCCCGGCCTGGACGTCAGCCTGCGCGGTGCGGTGTCCATCGCCCGCCGTCTCCAGGACCCGTTGGCGGAGTTGGTGAAGATCGAGCCGAAATCGATCGGCGTCGGCCAATACCAGCACGACCTTGCCGGCGGCAAGCTGGCCCGCTCGCTGGATGCCGTGGTCGAGGACTGCGTGAACGCGGTCGGCGTCGATCTCAACACCGCATCGATCCCGCTGCTGACCCGCGTGTCAGGGCTGAACGAGACCATCGCCCGCAACATCGTCGAGCACCGCGACCGCAATGGCGCCTTCCGGTCGCGCAGGCAGCTGCTCGACGTGGCGCGGCTGGGGCCGAAGACCTTCGAGCAGGCCGCCGGCTTCCTGCGCATCCGCGACGGCGAAAACCCGCTCGACGGCTCCGCCGTGCATCCGGAGGCCTATCCGGTGGTGCAGCGCATCGTGAAGACCACCGGCCGCAACCTCGGCAGCGTCATCGGCGACGCCCGCTTCCTGCGCGGACTGGATGCCGGGGAGTTCACCGACGAGCGGTTCGGCGTACCGACGGTCGAGGACATCATCAAGGAGCTGGAAAAGCCGGGCCGTGATCCCCGTCCGGAATTCAAGACCGCCACCTTCAAGGAAGGCGTGGAGGAACTGAAGCACCTCCAGCCCGACATGATGCTTGAAGGCGTGGTGACCAACGTCACCGCCTTCGGCGCCTTCGTCGACATCGGCGTCCATCAGGATGGGCTGGTGCATATTTCCCAGCTTGCCAACAGCTTCGTGAAGGACCCTCACACGGTGGTGAAGGCCGGCGACGTGGTGAAGGTGAAGGTGCTGGAGGTCGACATCCCGCGCAAGCGCATAGCGCTCACCATGCGGATGGGCGAGGAGGCGCCGCGTCCGGCAAGGCGGGACGAGCGCCGGGACGAACGGGAGCCGGCGCGACCGCCACAGGGGGCACCGCGCGGCGCGCCGCAGGGTGAGCGGCGCGGGGCCGCTCCGGCTGGGAAGCCGGCGAAGGCGCCCGAGCCGGTCAACAGCGCTTTTGCCGAAGCATTCGCACGGGCGCAGGCTGGAAAGAAAAAGTAGAATCGGCCATGCCGATGGCTCAGGGCGGGGGCACCGCGTCGACGACCAGACGTGCCCCCAAGGCCCCGATGGCGGCTGCGGCGACGCGGTCGATCCAGTGCTTCGAGCGCAGGTAGGCGGCACGCGGACGGCCGGCGGAGAAAACTGCGGCGACAATGGCATACCAGCCGGCTTCGATCAGGAAGATTGCCGGCGGCAGGATGGCGAACAGCCAGAGCGGTGGATCGGCAGGCATTAGCGCAGCAAAGATGCTGCCGTAGACCAATGCCGTTTTGGGATTGCTGAGTTGGGTCAGCAGGCCGAACAGCAGTGGTTGGACTATGCTGCCGGTCGGGGCGCTTCGGCTGTCCTCATCGACCACGAGAGCATCCGGGGCGCCGCGCCAGATGCGGAACGCCAGATAAAGCAGATAGGCGCCGCCGGCCAGCTTCAACGCGGCATAGAGCCATCCGACATGCGACAGCAGCGTGTGCAATCCCAGAAGCGCCAGCGAAGCGAAGCAGACGCCGCCAATCCCCATGCCAAACGCTGTCGCCAGCCCGGCCCTGCGGGATACGGCGATCGATGTGCGGGCGACCAGCACGAAACTTGGCCCCGGACTGGCGGCACCGACCGCTATCGCTGCAACGATGCTGACGAAGGCAAGGATCGGATCCACTGGCCCGTCCTCCTCTCTCGATCGAATGGGATGGATGGTACCGCAATCGTGTCCCGACGCACAAAGCCGGGACACCGGGAGCAGGACAAAAAATCCCCTCCTTCGCGGGGGGAACGAAGGGAGGGGCCGATGGCTGGGCCGTTACGGGGATGTCATTCGGCTGCCATCAGCACCTGAGCCTCTTTCCGCACGGGGCCGGCGGCGGCAATCCGGGTCGGTCGATATCGGCATCAGGCGCGGGGGAAGAAACGGTAGCCGCAGATCGTCCCCTCGCCCACCGTCACCACCATGTCGCCGGCCTGGGGTGTCGTCAGCGCGTCAAGCGGTTCCAGCACCACGCAGCCGCCTGTTGTCACACACGGTGCCAAGGGGATGGGGGGAGGTGCGATGGACCCATCGGCCGTGCGATTTTGCAGTGCCGCCTTGGACTCGGCCGCATATGGCGCCATCTGTGCGTCGTCCGCACCATGACAGGAGGAAAGACCATGATCGTCACCAGCACCGATTCGGTCGAAGGCCGCCCGGTCGTCCAATATCTCGGCATCGTTGCCGGGGAGGCGATCATGGGCGTCAACGTCTTCCGCGACCTGTTCTCGTCCGTGCGCGATATCGTCGGCGGGCGGGCCGGCGGCTATCAGGCGGCCCTGCGCGAGGCGCGGGAGGCCGCCTTCGCCGACATGCAGGATGCTGCGCGTTCGCTCGGCGCCGACGCCATCGTCGGGGTGGATGTCGATTACGAGGTGCTGGGCAAGGAGAACGGCATGCTGATGGTGTCGGTTAACGGCACCGCCGTGCGGCTCCGTTAACGGCGGGTCCTGACCGTAAGCGTCACCGAAGGCGGCTGGACAGATGCGGCCGTGCGGGTAGACTGCGCGCCCGGATAGAGTGTCTAACGAACAATTCGGGAGGGGTTGCCTATGCGTGGGGTTGTCCGCGGTTCCACCTGGTCCGGCCGCCTGGGCGGGCTCGTCATGGCCGCCTGCCTGTTCGGCGCCCTGCCGGCGCTGGCCCTGGACGGCATCGTCGAGAAGAAAATCTTCGAGATGCCATCCTATACCACCACCGGCGGCGGGACGATCAAGAATGTCCGCATCGGCTGGGAAAGCTATGGCAAGCTGAACGAGGCCAAGGACAACGCCATCCTCATCACCCATTTCTTCAGCGGCAACAGCCATGCCGCCGGGAAATACAAGGCGGAGGACGCCGCACCCGGCTATTGGGACAGCATCATCGGTCCGGGAAAGCCGCTGGATACCGACAAATACTTCATCCTCAGCTCCGATACGCTGGTGAACCTGTCGCCGAAGGATCCCAACGTCGTCACCACCGGACCGGCCAGCATCAATCCGGACACCGGCAAGCCCTATGGCATGAGCTTCCCCATCGTCACGATCCAGGACTTCGTCGCTGTCCAGAAGGCGCTGGTCGACAGCCTGGGCATCAAGACGCTGCAGGCGGTGATGGGCGGTTCGATGGGCTCGCTCCAGGCCTTCGAATGGGGGGCGGACCATCCGGGCATGGTCAAGCGGGTCATCGCCGCCATCGGCGGGCCGGAAGCCGACCCCTTCCTGATAGGGTGGCTGAACCTGTGGGGTGCTCCGATCAAGCTCGATCCCAACTGGAACAACGGCGACTATTACGGCAAGGCGGAGCCGAAGGCCGGCCTGACCGAGGCGCTGAAGCTGGTCACCCTGCACGCCCGCCACTGGAAATGGGCCGACGCCGCCTTCGGCCGCAAATGGGCGGAGGAGGGCAAGGATCCGCGTGCGGCGATGGGCAACCAATATGCCATCGAAGCCTGGCTGGAAAAGGCCGCCGCCGGCCGTGCCGCGGTCAGCGACGCCAACCATTTCCTCTATCTGGTCAAGGCCAACCAGACCTTCGTCACCGGCAACGGTGCCTCGCTGGAGGATGGGCTGGCGAAGATCAAGGCCCCTGTTCTGCTCATCCCGTCCGCCGACGACCTGGTCTTCCCGCCCGACCGCAACATGCGGCCGCTGAAGGACCGGTTGGAGAAGCAGGGCAACGCCGTCGAATATACCGAGTCGATCACCTCGACCCTCGGGCATCTGGACGGTGTCGCCAACATCGCCAAGGCCGGTGAGACGATCGCGCAGTTCCTGGCGAAGTGATTGGCCGGGCGAGATGATTGGCAGGGTGGGAGTGACTGGACGCAGGCGCTGCTGCGGAAGTCCCGTTACTCCCCTCCCCCGCCTCCACGGAAATTGAGCAGGCTGGGAGCCTTGTCGATGATCTCCTCCAGGATCAACGACGCGGTTTCCAGGTCGCGGTCCAACTCCGGCCCAAGCTTGCCGACATAGGTCGGGCGCTTCAGCTTTTCCGCCGCATCATGCAGGCTGCGCAACTCCGCCACGAAGATCTCCCGGGCGCCCATCGGCAGGATCGGGTTGGCCGACAGGACGAAGAAAAAGCGCATGCTGGCGCGCACCAGCAGGGCCAGCATCACGGTGTCTAGCTTTTCGAACTGGTCCCGCAGGTCGTCGGAACGGGCGTCGACCAGATTGCGCAGCCGCTGTTCGATCAGGATGACCAGCGCCTGGAATTCGCCCACCTTGTCGCGGAAGTCGCGATAGGCACCGAAGCTGTGCTTGCTCGCCTCATGCTCCGCCAATTGCGCGAGCTTGGAAGCTTCGCGGCATTGGCGCTCCAGCGCGCCCAGCAGTTCCTTGACCTCGGCTCGGGTGTATTGACGCTTGCTCATCGGGATCGCGTTGGGTTTCTGACTGTCGGTCGATGAGGCAAGCTATAGCACAACCCGCGGGCGGCAACCTATGCCGCTCGTGAATCTCAGTGGTCGGCCTTCACCGGGCCACCCGGACGCCGAACCAGCGGCATGAATAGCAGTGCGCCGAAGAAGACCGCCGACATCATCAGCATGGCGTCGTTGAAGGTCAGGATCAGCGCCTCGCGCTGGACCAGCCCGACCAGCCGCGACATCGCCGCGGCAGTCGGGTCCGCCACCAGCCCGTCGAACCGCTGGGTGAGGGAGTCGACCATCTGCTGAACCTCGGGCCGGGCGAGGTTCATGTTGTCGCCGAGCCGGTTCATGTGCAGCGCGTCGCGGTTGGTCAGCACCGTGTTGATCGCTGCCAGCCCGATGGCGCCGCCCAGGTTTCGCATCAGGTTGTACAGGCCCGACGCGTTCTTCAGCTTGTCGGGCGGCAGGGTGCCGAGTGCGACGCTGTTGATGGGAATGAAGCACAGCATCAGCGACAGGCCGCGGATCGCCTGTGGCAGGAACAATTCCCAGAAGCCGGTTTCGGCGGTGAAATGGCTGTTCAGCCAGACGCCGGTCCCGAACAGGATCAGTCCCAGCGCCAGCATGGCACGCAGGTCCATGCGTTTCGACAGCGCGCCGGCGATTGGGGCGGACATGAACTGGAAGGCGCCGGTCACGAACATGATCTCGCCGATCTGCAGGCTGTTGAAGCCGCGGACACGGGCCAGGAACAGCGGCTGCAGATAGACCGACCCGTAGAGGCCGATGCCTAGGATGAAGCTGTAGAGCGACCCGATGGCGAAATTGCGGTCGGCGAAGGCCCGCAGTTCCACGATCGGATTGCGATAGGACAGGACCCGCCAGAAGAAGCCGATTCCGCCGATCGCCGCCACCACGGCCAGCGCGAGGATCGCCTCGTCGTCGAACCAGTCGTTGCGTGGTCCCTCCTCCACCACATATTCCAGGCTGCCCAGGAAGGTCGCCATCAACAGCAGGCCGAGGAAGTCGAAGCCTTTGCGCAGCTCCGGGTTCGGGCGGTCGACATCGACCAGGAACCAGACCAGCGACGTCACCAGGATGCCGGGGATCACGTTGGCCAGGAACAGCCAGTGCCAGGACATGTGCTGGGTCAGGTAGCCGCCCAGCGTCGGCCCGATGGTCGGCGCCATGGTGGCGACCAGCCCCATCATCACCGACACGCCCGCCCGCTTTTCCGGCGGGAAGATCATGAAACTGGTGGCGAACACGGTCGGGATCATCGCACCGCCGATGAAGCCCTGCAGCGCACGCCAGATGATCATCGATTCGATGCCGCTGGCAAAGGCGCAGGCGACGCTGGTCAGGGTGAAGCCGGCCGCGGCCACGGTGAACAGCACGCGGGTCGACATGATGCGCGACAGGATGCCGGACAGCGGGATCATCACGACCTCCGCGATCAGGTAGGAGGTCTGCACCCACGAGATTTCGTCGGCGCTGGCCGCGAGGCCCGCCTGGATTTCCGACAGCGAGCTCGAGACGATCTGGATGTCCAGGATCGCCATGAACATGCCGACGACCATTGCGAAGAAGCCGGCGATGTCGCGCGGGGTGAGCGGGCGCATGCCCTGGGCCGGTGTCGCCATGGAACCGATGCCTTCTGTCGCGGCCGGTTCACCCCTGAGGTGCCGGCCTTCTTGGCGATGACGCGTGTGTCGGTTGGTTTGTGGCGGGAGCGTCGCCCCCGAAGGGGGGAGATGGGGCGGCGCCCCCGCCGGACCGTGGCCGCGTTACTTGGCGGCCACCGCCTGCCTGTCGCTCAGCGCGCCGAACACGCCGCCCACCGCCACATGCGGCCGGGCATCGGCGCCGCGGGTGTCGACCTCGGCCTCAACCGACAGGCCGGGGCGCAGCAGACCGGCCAGCGCGTTGTCGCGCGGCAGGGCGATGCGGACGGGGACGCGCTGGACGATCTTGGTGAAGTTGCCGGTCGCGTTCTCCGGCGGCAGCAGAGAGAATTTGGAGCCGGACGCCGGCGCGAAGCTCTCTACCGTGCCGACCAGCCTGCGGTCGGGGAAGGCATCGACGGAGATGCTGACATGCTGGCCGGGCCGCATGCGCGCCAGTTGGGTTTCCTTGAAGTTGGCGACGACATAGACGTCGGGCAGAGGCACCAGCGACAGCAACTGCACGCCGGGCCGGGCATACTGGCCGACCTGGACGCCGCGGTTGCCGACCACGCCGTCGACCGGCGCGCGCAGCACCGTGTTGTCCAGGTCATTGCGTGCCGTCTGCAGCGTCGCCTGGGCCTGGGCCAGATGGGCTTCCGTCTCGGTCCTGGTGGCGTTCAGGACATTGACCTGTTCGTTCTCGGCGGCCAGTGCGGCGCGCGACCTGGCGACCTGGGCGACTGCCTTGCGCAGGTCGGCATCGGCGGTCTCCAGCTTCTGCCGGCTGGTCCAGCTGTCGTTGGCCAGCGAACGGCTGCGATCGAATTCCTGCTGGGCGCGGCGCTGCTCGGCCTCGGCGCTCGCCAGCGTGGCGGCGGCCTGGTCGATCACGGTGCGCTGCAATTCCAGCTTGGTGGCGAGCGTCGCCAGCGCTGCCTTCTGGGCGACGACCGCAGCCTCCTCCTCCGCCACCTTGGCGCGGAAGTCCTGGTCGTCCAACACCGCCAGAACGTCTCCGGCCCGCACCAGCTGGTTCTCCGCGACCTTCACGTCGCGCACATAGGCGGAGACCTTCGGACTGACGACGGTGATGTCGCTCTGCACATATGCGTTGTCGGTCGATTCCAGGAACCGGCCTTCCGTCCACCACCGTTCGCCGGCGACGGCACCGCCTGCCAGTACGGCAAGAGCAACGCCCGACAGAACGATCTTCCGCACGCCATTCGCCATCGTCTCTATCCCCGATCCGGCGCGGTCCAGACTGCCGTCCCGCCGACACGCTCTTGCCGGCGTGATCAGGGGGAAGAACTGAACCGTTCAGTTTAGTCTTGTCGGAAAATGGCGGACGGCCTATCTGTTGTCAAGACCGAACTGAACGGTTTAGTTTTCACAAAACACATGCCTGGGGGGTTGTCCGGCGATGCGGAAAGCGGTAGGGGCCAAGGATATGGACTCAGGCGAGGCGCGCATGACCACTCTTGTTGCCCCCACTCCCGAAGCAGGATCGAAGCCGGCCCAGATCATGGAGGCGGCGGGAGCCCTGTTCCTGGAGCATGGCTACAGCGCCGTCAGCATGGATGCGGTCGCCAAGAGGGCGAATGTTTCCAAGGCGACGCTGTACGCCCACTTCGGTAGCAAGGAAGAACTGTTCCGGGCGATGGTCGCCTGCGAATGCGCGAACTCGGTCCTGACGAATATCTGGGATGAGGCGATGCAACTGCCGGTAACGGACGGGTTGCGGTTGATCGGTCGGACATTCGTCCGCTTCATCGCATCGCCGAAGGCTCTGGGCCTGTACCGCATGGTGCTGGGTGAGGTGTTGCGCCAGCCCGAACTGGCCCAGGCCTTCTACGACAGCGGTCCTGCGGAAACCTTCCTCCGCGGCAGCCAGTTCATGGCCGAGGCGGCGCGCAAAGGCGAATTGGCGATCACGGACACCGATCTCGCCACCCACCAGTATTTCGGCCTGTTGAAGGCCAACATGCACATGAAGCTGCTGCTGTGCCTGAGCGAGCGGCCGGGTGATGCCGAATTGGAGCGCTTCGTCGACGCCGCGGTGGACCTGTTCGTGAAGGGCTATGCACCGGACAAGCACTGACAGCCAACGGTTAAGGGTGATAACAATCGACTGATAACATTAAAGAATTGACACTCAGAGTTTGCTTGGCGCGACTTGCCAGAGGCAAAGACTTCCTATAGCGTGCAGAAGACATACTGGCGTAATCGATTGCGATGGTTCTGCGCATGAACATCGACACGACCTTCATCGCGCAGATCATCACCGTCATCGGCTTTGCCGTCGGTCTCTCCATCGCCGTGGCCTCGGGCCGGTATCCCCGCCATATCCGTGACTCGCTGCGTGCCTATGCCTACGGCAAGTTCCTGTTGGGACTTGCCTTCCTGATCGTCGGGATGCGCGCCGATCATGCGCCGGAGCTGTTCGTTCCGCTCGCCAACGGGGTAGGCATCGCCGGCCTCACCCTGAACTACACCAGTGTCCGACTTCTGCAGGAGCGGCCGGTCTGGCGCCAGTTGCCGCTTGCGGCCGGCAGCGCGGTCGGCCTGGGCTGCCTGCTGCTCATGCTGGCCGGCAGCGACCTGTCGGGGGTGCGCATGTTGGCCAGCTTTGCCGCGGCCGCCGTGCTGCTGGCCATCGCCTTCGAGATTCTCGCCCGCTACGAGGATCGCGGCGTTCCCCATTATGTCACCGGCATCATGTCGATCGGTCTCGCCGGGATCTATCTGGTCCGCATGGGCGCGGGGATGGTCCAGGGTGAGGCGCCGGTCGGACAGCTTGTCGACGACCGTATCGAACGGGCGGTGTTCGTCCTGTCCTTTCTGGGAACCATCATCGGCGCCATCAACTATGTCCTGATGGCCAGCGACGAGTTCAACCGTGAGCTGACCAAGCTGGCCCATACCGACGGGCTGACCAGTGTCCTGAACCGCCGCCGTTTGTTCGAACTGGGCGAGATCGAGTTCCGCCGCGCCCGCCGTTACAGCCACGACCTGACCGTTCTGATCCTGGACATCGACCGTTTCAAGTCGATCAACGACCGCGCCGGCCATCCCTTCGGCGACCGGGTGATCCTGGCGGTCGCCGGCTGCTGCGCCGGGCAGGTCCGGCAGGGTGATATCATTGGCCGGATCGGTGGCGAGGAGTTCGCTCTGCTGTTGCCGGAAACCGGGGCGGAGGCCGGGTTGCTGCTGGCCGAGCGGCTGCGCGGCGCCATCGAACGCCAGCTGGGTCCGTTGGGCGCAGAGCGCGGCGTGACGGTGACCTGCAGCATCGGCGGCGTCGCCATGACCGACGAGCACAGCGAATTCTCCGACTTGATCGCCCAATCCGACGATGCGCTCTATTGTGCCAAGAATGCCGGGCGAAATCAGGTGTGCTTCTTCCGGCCTGAGGAAGAGCCACGGGCGGCGACGGTCACGGCCTGACCTGGGGCGGACGAACTCCTGGCCCGGGTAACAAAAAGCGACCGATAAAAGGGCCGGCTTTACCCGTAGGTCCGCTTGCCGCATTATCCGCGCCGGTTCCACCCGGCCGGCTCCCGGCCCGGCAACGTTCCTTCCGGCAACATCGGCGTATTGTCGTGGTCCTTTCCAATCTCGGCTCCAGCGGTCTGGAGCCGCAGCGTTCCAAGCTGACGCTCGGCACCAAGTTCAGGCTCATCAACTGGGGGCTGGTCTTGCTGGTCTGCACGATCACCGCGGTGGGGGTCGGCCTGCTTTTCTCTGCCGCCGGCGGTCATTGGAAGCCCTGGGCACAGCCGCAGCTGGTGCGCGCCATTCCCGGCTTCGTCCTGATGCTGGGCATCGCTCTGGTCGATATCAGGCACCTGATGAAATCGGCCTACGTCATCTTCTTCGTCGTCCTCTGCCTGCTGATCGCGGTGGAGCTTATGGGCCGCATCGGCATGGGCGCCCAACGCTGGATCGACCTGGGGTTCTTCCAGCTCCAGCCGTCTGAGTTGATGAAGCCGGCACTGACTCTGGCGCTCGCCCGCTATTTCCACGGGGTGACGCTGGACCAGATCGGCCGGCCGCTGCTGCTGATCCCGCCGCTGCTGCTGGTCTTCACGCCCGTCGCCTTCGTGCTGATGCAGCCGAACCTGGGCACCTCGCTGCTGCTGATCCTGGGCAGCGGCGCCATCTTCTTTGCCGCCGGTGTGCGGGTGTGGAAGTTCCTGCTGGTGATCGGCGGCGGTCTCGGCGCCATTCCCGTCGCCTGGGAATTCCTGCACGATTACCAGAAGCAGCGCGTCTACACCTTCCTCGATCCGGAAACCGACCCGCTCGGTGCCGGCTACAACATCCTGCAATCCAAGATCGCGCTGGGTTCGGGCGGGCTGTTCGGCAAAGGCTTCATGTCCGGCTCCCAGAGCCAGCTGATGTTCCTGCCGGAAAAGCACACCGACTTCATCTTCGTCGTACTGGCCGAGGAATTCGGCATGGTCGGCGCACTCACCCTGCTCGCGCTCTATCTGCTGCTGTTCATCTATGGCTGGGTCATAGCGCTCAGCAGCCGCAGCCAGTTCGGCCGGCTGGTGGCGGTAGGCATGACGGCGCAGTTCTTCCTCTATGTCTTCGTCAACGTCGCCATGGTGATGGGCGTGATCCCGGTCGTGGGCATTCCGCTGCCGCTGGTGTCCTATGGCGGATCGGCGATGTTGACGCTGATGATCGGCGTCGGCCTGCTGCTCAGCATGTCGGTCCACCGCGAGATCCGCATTCCCAAGAGCGGCGTCACCGACGTTTGAGGCTCCCTGGATCCCAAAGGTTGGCACGGACAGGGTAGCCCGCCGGACTGCGGGCGCACTCCCCCCGCGCCGTTGCCGCCTGGGCTTGTCCACGCGATATCGGGGTGGGGGCCGACCGAAATTGCGCGCCGGCCCGGTCGCAGCGGGAGGAATGGCCATGCGTAGCGAAAATCATGGTCGCAGCCGAAGGGATCGACGCGGCGTTTCGGGAACGGTCCTGATCGGGGCCGGCGTCGCCGCCCTATTGACATGTGCGGGCCGGCCGGCGGCTGCGGACAGCCTGTTCAGCCATGTCGGCGGCAGTTTCAGCGAGACGGCGTCCGGCTTCGACTCGTCGCGGTGGCAGCGGTCGGACGGCTGGAAAAGCGGCGAGCATATGAATTGTTCCTGGAACCGCGCCAACGTGACCTTCCAGAAGGGGCACCTCGCCCTGTCGGTGACCGACGGGATCGGTGGCCGGGACCGTTATTCCTGCGGCGAGTACAGCACCCATCGCTTCTACGGGTTCGGCAACTATGCGGTGTCGCTGAAGGCGGTGAAGGCCGATGGGGTGATGACCTCGGTTTCCCATTATACCGGGCCGCCCTTCGGCGATCCGTGGGACGAGATCACGCTCGGCATCGCCGGCAAGGATACCACCAGGCTGGAGATCAGCTATGTCGCCAACGGCGTCGGACACCGCGACACGGTGGTCGACCTCGGCTTCGACGCCTCCAAGGGCTTCCACAGCTATGGTTTCGACTGGAAGCCGGACGGCATCGTCTGGACGGTCGACGGCAAGCCGGTTCACCGCGTCTCCGCCAAGCCGGAGGATTTGCCGCGGATGCCCGGCCGCCTGATGCTGCGCTTCTGGAGCGCATCGGGCGACACGGAATGGCTGCGCCGTTTCAGCTATCCCGGCCACGCCCTGACTGCCGAGGTCGCCGCCGTCACCTTCCGCGAGGATCCGGCGAATCTCAGCAACTGACGGGAACCCGTCAGCCCTGTTCTTCGGCGCCCAGGTAGGATTCGACGACGCGGGGGTCGGCGACGACCTCCGACGGCGCGCCGTCGGCGATCTTCTCGCCATGGTCCAGCACCACCACGCGGTCGGACAGCGCCATCACTGCCCGCATGACATGCTCGATCATCAGGATGGTCAGTCCCTCGCGCCGGTTCAGGTCGCGCAGCACTCCGACCATGCGGTCCACCTCGGTCGGGCGGAGACCGGCCAGAACCTCGTCCAGCAGCAGCAGGGTCGGCCGGGTGGCGAGCGCACGCGCGACCTCCAGCCGCTTGCGGTCGGGCAGGGTCAGGCTGCGCGCCGGACGGTTGGCCTGATCGGCCAGTTCCAGCCGCTCCAGCACGGCGCGGGCCTGGAGGCGCGCGGTTTCCACCGATCTTTCGCGGGCAAGGGCGCCGACGACGACATTCTCCTCCACCGTCAGATGGCCGAACGGCTTGACGATCTGGAAGGTGCGGCCGATGCCGGCGGCACAGACCTGGTTGGGCTTCAGCCCGGTCAGGTTGCGGCCTTTCAGCGTGACGCTGCCCTCGTCAGCCGGGAAAACGCCGGCGATCAGGTTGAAGGTCGTGGTCTTGCCGGCGCCGTTCGGGCCGATCAACGCCAGGATCCGTCCTTCCGGCACGGTGAAGCTGACGCTCGACACCGCCTTGAGACCGCGGAACCGCTTGGACAGGTTGTCGACTTCGAGCAGTCCGGCCATCTCAGGCGCCCTCCCCCGGCTGGCGCACCAGACGCAGGCGGCGGGCCAGCCAAGGCCACACGCCGTCCGGCCGGTACACGACGATCACCACCAGCGCGACGCCGTAGAACAGTTGCTTCAGCCCAGGCAGATCAAGCCCGCCGGCCTCGATCAGGAAAGTCAGCAACTCGCCCAGCGGGGTCAGGATGAAGGCGCCCAGGATCGGGCCGATCAGCGTGCCGATGCCGCCGACGATGGCCGGCAGGATGATCTCGATGGAGCGGCCCATCGAGAAGACCTGCTCGGGGAACAGATTATTGAAGTAGAAGGCCTGGAACACGCCGCCCAGCGCCGTCAACGCCGAGGACACCGCCACTGCGGTCATGCGGGCACGGAACAGGTCGACGCCCGACGCCTCCGCCGCGTCCGGCTCCTCGCGCACCGCCAACCACTGGTAGCCCAGCCGGCTGTGCAGCAGCACCCGCGACAACGCGAGCGCCCCCAGCACGAGCGCGAGCACGACGTAATAGAACAGCAGCGGCGAGCCGCGCAGGTTCAGCGGATCGCTGACCCCCGCTTCGACCGGCAGGAAGAAGCCGCCGGAGCCGCCGACCCAGGTGATGTGGTCGAAGCCGACGCGCGCCACCTCGGCGAAGGCGATGGTCAGCAGGGCGAAATGCACGCCCTTCACCCCGAAGCGGAAGCCGAGGAAACCGATGGAACAGCCGGCGGCCGATGCGGCCAGCATCGCCAGCACCATGCCGGCCCACGGGCCGATGCCGTAATGCACGAACAGTGCGGCGCTGACATAGGCACCCAGCCCGACATACAGGGCATGGCCAAGCGACAGCAGGCCGGAAAAGCCCATCATCACGTTCCAGGCCTGCCCGACATAGGCGAACCACAGAACGGTGGTCAGCACCGAAACCAGATAGCGGTCGGCGAACAGGGGCGCCGCCGCGAGGCCCACCGCGGCCAGCACCAGCAGGGCCATGCCGCGCCCGGTCACTCCCGACAGCCCGTTCATGCCCGTTTCCCCAACAGCCCTTGCGGGCGCAGCAGCAGCACCACGATCAGTACCCCGTAGCTGAACAGGGATTTCAGGGACGGCGTCAGCAGGAAGCCGGCCAGCGCCTCGGACATGCCGATCAGCACGCCCCCCAGCAACGCGCCGGGGAGGCTGCCCAACCCGCCGACGATGACGATGATGAAGCTCAGCAGCGTGTATTCCGGCGCCAGCTGCGGACGGGCATCGACCAGCAGCGTCATCAGGGCACCGGCCACGCCGACCACCGCGGCGCCGATGCCGAAGGTCAAGGCATAGAGCCCGTCGATGTTGAGCCCGACGACCCGGGCGCCCAGCGGATTGTCGGCGCAGGCTCGGATCGCCTTGCCGGTCCGGCTGAAACGGAAGAAGGCGAACAGCGCCGCCGCCACCAGGATGGCCGCCGCCCCGGCGCGCAGCCGTACGGCGTCCAGCAGCATCGGTCCGAGTTCGATCGTGTCGAAGCTGTAGGGCACCTGTACGTTGCGGGCATCCGGTCCGAACAGCATCAGCATGCCGTTGACCAGGATGGTGGCGATGCCCAGCAGCAGGATGAACTGCATGTGTTCCGGCCGCTCGACGAACTTGTTCACCAGTCCGCGTTGCAGCAGCCAGCCGCAGGCGAACAGCAGAGCCGCCATGACCGGTGCCGACAGCAGCGGATCCAGCCCGAACCAGCCGCCCAGCAGCACGGCGCCGTACATGCCCGCCACCATCATCTCGCCATGGGCGAAGTTGACGACGCGGACCACGCCGAAGATGACCGATAGCCCCAGCGCCGCCAGCCCATAGACGAGGCCGGTCAGCAGCCCGGAGGCCGCGATGTTCAGGTAATAGTCGATCGGCATGGGTGGCGGATTGTCCGAACGGTGAGGCTCTGCGGGTTAGCAGTCCCTGTTGGTCCAGGCAAGACAGAATGACCGCAGGCCGACATTTCGCGGGTGTCTATGGCCGGCTTGCCAGCCGTGTGCCGCCTCCGAAGCCGGCGATCCGCTCCGACACGTCGTCCAGCCGGTGGCCAAGGGAAGCGCTCAGGCAGGCTTGCGCCGCCGCGGCCACCGCCGGGTCGCCCTCCGTCCCACTGCGAACCCAGCAGAGGGCGGCGATCCGCTCGTGGAAGCGGCGTTCGTCCTGGATCAGGGCATAGGCCGCCGCCGCGCGGACGGCAGGATCGGCAACGCCCGCCAGGAAGCGCTCCTGCATCCCGCGGGCCCGGCCGTCGAGCAGGGCGAGGGCCGGAATGTCGCAGATCATCCGCCGGAGCGGCGCCGTCACCGATTCGCAGCGCGGGTCGGGGACGGGTGGCATGGCCGGCAAAGGGACAGGCGGGGGCGCGATGGCGGCGGGAATGGGCTGTGGCGGTGGTGGAACGGTCCTGGCGGTGGCCGGCACCGGTGCCGGCGGTCGGACAATCGGAGCCTCGTTGGTGCCGCCGGCCAGCGAGGCCCGCACCACCCGCACCGGGGTACCGACCCCGGTCGCGGCGAAGACTGTCTCGATGTCGGCAGGCAGCATGCGGAAGCAGCCGCCGCTGGCCTGTCTGCCGACTGAATCCGGCTCGTTGGTGCCGTGAATGGCGATTGCCGGCCAGCCGAGATCGAGAGCGTATGCACCCAGCGGATTGTTCGGTCCCGGCGGCACCGCCCGTGGCAGCGAGGGCTTGACGCGCCGTTGATGCGCGGTCGGTCTCCAGGTCGGGTTGCGGCGCTTGCGCTGGATGGTGCTGTCGCCGATCGGGATAGGCACGCCCGGCCGGCCGATGGCGACCGGAAAGCTGCGCGTCGCGCCGTCCGGCCCTGTCAGATAAAGGCGGCGGTCGGCAAGACTGATGGCGATGGCCGGCACGCCTTCGGTCGCCTGCTGCGCCAGGACCGGGCTGGCGCCGGCCGCGGGTAGCGTGGCTGCGGCAAAGGCGAGGAAGCCCCCGACAAGGCATCGCGCCAGGGCTGCCGCTGCGGCTGTCGTCGGGATGGAACCGGTTCCTCCCCGGATGGTCGTAATTCCAGGCATGCGGAAAGTTGCACGCGTGTCCCCTAAAACAGGGTAAACAACGTGAGCCGACGGTCTGCGGGGAACGAGGGCCACCCTCCCCGAGACCAAGTCGACCCGAGAGCAGGGCCCCGAGAGCTAAGGACGTGCATCATGGACCAGATCGAGCAGACGTTGGCCGTCGCGACGGAACATCATCGCGCCGGCCGCACCGCGGAAGCGGAGCGCCTGTACCGCGACGTGCTTGACGCCTCGCCCGGCCATCCTGACGCCCTGCACCTGTTGGGCGTCATCGCGTTGCAATCCGGCCGTGCGGAAGAGGCGGTCGACCGGATCGGCCAAGCCGTGGCCGGTGACGATTCCTCCCCCCTGTTCCACGCCAATCTCGGGCATGCCCTGCATGCCTGCGGCCGCCAGCGCGAAGCGGCCCTGAGCTTCGCCCGCGCACTGACCCTGCTGACCAACGAAGGCGAGGGGTGGGGCAATGTCGGTGCGCTGGCGAACCTGATCCGCCGCTACGACGACGACATCCGGCATGCTGCAGCGGCGGAGGTCGATGCGCATTACGCCATGTCCGATGTGATGCGGCGCCAGTCGCTGCTGTTCCTGCTGACCGGCGACATCGCCCATTATCGCACGCTGGTCGCCGCCGCGCTGGAGGATCCGCTGCGATTCTCGGTGCCGTCGATGCATTACGCCTATTGGGGCATCGCCATGCGTCTGTTCCATGGCGACGTGCGGTCGGGTGACGTCGGCGGCTTCACCAGTGGCGAATTCCGTCGGTTCTATCGTCTGTTGGTGGAGGAGACCGTTCGCCGCTACGGTCTGGACGTGCGGCTGCGTCGGGCGGCTCCGCGCAGCACGGTGAAACGGGTGGCGCTGATCACCAACCAGATGCTGGGCGAGGGACATCAGCCGACCGCCGACGCCTTCGACTATGCCCGCCGTTTGCAGGACGAGCAGGGCTGCGAGGTCGTGATCATCAACCCCAACGCCATGGCCGTGGCGGGCGAGAACGGCTTCGTTCCCGAATACAGCTACAACGTCACCGAAGAGTATGACGGCGAACAGGTCATGGCCGCCCAGGGTGCCCAGGTGCGCATGGTTTCCTTCCCGCAGCCCCGCTTCGACGAGGAGAAGCTGACCGCCATCGTCGATACGGTGGAACGGTTCGATCCAGACGTGATCGTTGCATTCGGCGGCTCCAACGTCGTCGCCGACCTGTTCGCGCGCAGTCGTCCGGTGGTGTTCCTGCCGACCTCCTCCGGGCTGCCGCCATCGCTTGCCACGCTGCTGCTCGGCTATGCGCCGGAGGATGGCGCTGCCGGCTGGCCGGAGGATGACCGGGCCCGCTTCCGCCCATTCTCCTTCGGCTGGACCCTGCCGGATGGCGGCCCGAATGGCGGAACGGCACGCAGCCGCGCCGACTTCGGCCTGTCCACCGACGGACCGGTCTTCGCCGTCGTCGGAAACCGGCTCGACCAGGAGGTCGGTGCGGATTTCCTGGAGACGCTCGACCGGCTGCTCGACCGGCTGCCGGACGCTCATGTCGCCTTTGCCGGGACGGTACAGGATCTGCCGGGCCGCATTGCCGCCGCTCGAAACGCCCCGCGGATGCATGCGCTCGGTCATGTGGACGGTATCCGCGGCTTTTACCGGATGACGACCGCCTACCTCAACCCGCCGCGCCAGGGCGGCGGCGGCAGCGCCGCCTTCGCGCTCGCAGAAGGAGTGCCGGTGGTGACCTACGCCCACGGCGACGTCGCCGGTGTGAGCGGTCCAGGCTTCACCGTGGCCGACGAGGCGGCCTTCCTCGATCGCGCGGTGATGCTGGCCATGGATGACGCGAAGTCCGCGGAGGCGTCGGAAGCCGCCCGCAAGCGGTTCGCCGATACGGGCGACCGCGCCAAATCGGTGGAACGTCTGCTGGGCTATGCGCAGGAGGCGCAGGGGCTGTTCTGACGGCGGGGACGTGGGGGCAGGGTTTCGATGCCCTGCCCGCTCCTACAATCCCAGATACGCCTGCTTCACTGCCGGATCGGACAGCAATGCCTCGCCTGTTCCGGACAGTACGATGCGACCATTCTCCAGCACATAGGCGTGCCGGGCGATCCGCAGCGAGGCGGCGACATTCTGTTCGACCAGGATGATCGTCATGCCGTCGGCCGCCAATGCCCGGATGATGCGGAACAACTCCTGCACCAGAGCCGGCGACAGGCCGAGCGACGGCTCGTCGAACATGATCAGGTCGGGTTTGCCCATCAGGCAACGGCCGATGGCCAGCATCTGCTGCTCGCCGCCGGACAGCGTGCCGGCCGCCTGATCCAGCCTTTCGCGCAGGCGGGGAAACAGATCCAGCATCTGGTCGTAGGTCTGCTTCGCCGTGGCACGCGCGCGCGGGATGACGGCGCCCATCTCCAGATTTTCCCGTACGCTGAGGGTGGGGAAGATCTGCCTCCCTTCCGCCACCTGTCCGATGCCGAGATCGCAGACGATGTGACTGGGCAGGCCGGCGATCTCGCGGTCCTTGAAGCGAATGCTGCCGCGCGCCGGTTTCAGGATACCGGCGATGGCGCGGATCAGCGAGGTTTTGCCCGCCCCGTTGGCGCCGACGATGGCGGTCGTCGCCCCGGTGGCGATCTCCAGCGTGACGCCATCGAGCGCCTGGGCATCGCCATAATACAGGTCGAGGTCGGAAACGATCAGCATGGCAACGGGTCCGGGGGCAGCGGGTCCAATGGCGTGAAGTGCCTCTATAGCGCGATCATTTCAGGAAGAACACCGCGCTCATGACCAGGCCCACGGCGATGATGCCCATGCGGAGCACAGGCTTGGGAATTTTCCGCCCCAGTCGCGCACCGACATAGCCGCCGACGACCGCAGCGACAGTCATTAGCAGCGCCTTGGGCCAGTCCACCGCTCCGCCCGCCGCATAGGCCGCCACCGCGATGGCAGTCAGAACGGCGGAGAACAGGTTCTTCAACCCGTTCATGGCGTTCAGATCGGTCATGCCGAACAGGCTCAACTGCGCCAGCAGCAGGATGCCGAGCCCACCGTTGAAATAGCCGCCATAGACCGACACCGCGAACAGCGTGCCCAGCATCGCCCCGTCGCCGTGCAGGCCGAGACGGCGCAGTCGCTGCGCCAGCATGTTGCCGAAGGCGAACAGCCCGGTCGCGACAAGGAGCAGCCATGGCACGATATCCCTGAACACCGAATCCGGCGTGACCAGCAGCAGCCCGGCCCCGGCCAGCCCGCCGGCAAGGCTGACAACCGACAACAGCGGCAGGCCGATGGTTCCGACCGGCGTCAGATCCTGGCGATAGCCGTAGACCCCGCTGGCATAGCCCGGCAGCAGGGCGACCGTGCCGGTGGCGTTGGCGGCGACCGGCGGCACCCCGGCATAGATCAGCGCCGGCAGGGTCAGGAAGCTTCCGCCGCCGGCAACGGCATTCATTGCACCGGCCAGGAAGGCAGCAGTCAATAAAATGATTTCTATCATAATATTACGAGCGGTTCCTCAACTCACGGCGGATGATCTTGCCGGTGGTGGTCATCGGCAGGCTTTCCACGAATTCGATGGCACGCGGATATTCATGGGCTGCCAGCCGGGTCTTCACATGCTGCTGGATCGAAGCGACCAGGGCATCGTCGGGAACCACATCCTCCTGCAGCACGACGAAGGCCTTGACGATCTCGGTGCGCAGCGGGTCCGGCATGCCGACCACGGCCGCCATGCGGATTGCGGGATGCCCGATCAGGCAATCCTCGATCTCGCCGGGGCCGATGCGGTAGCCGGCCGAGGTGATGACGTCGTCGTCGCGCCCGACGAAGCGGATATAGCCGTCCTGGTCCAATTCGCCCTGGTCGCCGGTGACCAGCCAGTTGCCGATGAATTTTGCCGCGGTGGCATCTGGATTGTTCCAATAGCCGAGGAACATCACCGGATCGGGCCGATGGACGGCGATCAGGCCGAGTTGGCCGGGAGGCAGCCGGTTGCCGTCGCCGTCGATCACCGCCACGTCATGGCCGGGAACCGGCCGGCCCATGATGCCGGGCTTCGGCTGCATCAACGTGGCTGCCGATGAGACGATCATGTTGCATTCGGTCTGGCCGTAGAACTCGTTGATGGTTACCCCGAAGGTCTGGCGGCCCCAGCCGAGCAGTCCGGCTCCCAGTGTCTCGCCGCCGCTGGCGACGGAGCGCATGGCGATGGCGTGGCGCGCACGCGGGTTCGGCACGGTCCGCATCATCTTCAACGCGGTCGGCGGCAGGAAGGCATTGCGCACCTGGAATTCGGCCAGCAGCGCAAAGGCGGCCTCGGCGTCGAACTTCTCGAAACGGTGGGAGACGACGGTCACCCCATGATGCCAGGCCGGCAGCAGCACGTCGAGCAGACCGCCGATCCACGCCCAGTCGGCCGGCGTCCAGATTCGGTCGCCCGGCTGCGGAAACCGGTCGTGCGACATCTCGACACCGGGCAGATGGCCCAGCAGCACCCGGTGCGCATGCAACGCCCCCTTCGGCTGGCCGGTGGTGCCTGACGTGTAGATGATCAGCGCCGGGTCGTCCGGGCCGGTGTCGGCAGGGGTGAAATCGTCCGAAGCGGCATCGCACAGCCCATGCCAGTCGAGACAACCGGGACCCGAACCGTCGATGCGGAAGACCGCGCGCAGCTCCGGCAGACGGTCTCGGATTTGCGCGATCTTGGCAGCACCGGCGGCGTCGGTCACCACGGCGCGGGCGCCGCAATTGGCCAGTCGGTATTCCAGCGCCTCCACCCCGAACAGCGAGAACAGCGGCACAGCCACCCCGCCCAGCTTGTAGACGGCGACATGGCTGACCGCGGTCTCCGGGGCCTGGGGCAGCAGGATGCCGACGCGGTCGCCGCGCACCATGCCCTGGGCATTCAGCGCGTTGGCGAAGCGGTTGGAGAGGGCGCGGATGTCGGCGAAACGGTACTCCTCGGCCCCGCCGTCGCGTCGCAGATGGATCAGCGCCAGCCGGTCCGGCTCGGCCTCCGCCCAACGGTCGCAAACGTCGACGCCGATGTTGTAGCGGTCGGGGACGCGCCAGGCGAAGGCGCGGGCCATCCCGTCATAGCTGTCCGCATTGGGCAGCATGTTCGTTCCCTCCCAAGGGATTGTCGTCGATTCCTTCCTGGAACCGTTTGGCGGATCATAGGGGCAAGCGAGGCACCGCGTCACGCGCCGGGAATAAGTTGCGGGTCTGCCATGTTGATGGCGTCAGGAACGCATTGTTTCGTGACGATCCAAAACAGGACGAGAGCCACCATGAAAGCCAGCCCCATCCTCGCCGCCGCACTGTCCGCCAGCCTGCTCGCGGCCCCGCTCGCCGGCTGTGCCCAGCCGGGCTATGGCGATTCCTATGGTGGCGTCAGCGCCAACAAGCAGACGGCCGGCACGGTGCTGGGCGGCGTGGTCGGTGGCCTCGCAGGTTCGCGCTTCGGTGGCGGCAGCGGCAAGCTGGTCGCGGTCGGCGTCGGCACGCTGCTGGGTGCGGCGCTTGGCAATGCGGCGGGCGCCTCGCTCGACCGGGCCGACCAGACCTATGCCAATCAGGCGGCGATGAACGCTTATGCCGCTCCCACCGGCAGCACCGTGCGCTGGAACAACCCGGACACCGGCAATTACGGCAGCTATACGCCGGTTCGCGAGGGCACCGGGCCGCAGGGCCAGCACTGCCGCGAGTACCAGACCACCATCGTGGTTCAGGGCCGCACCCAACAGGGCTTCGGCACCGCCTGCCAGCAGGGAGACGGCAGCTGGCGCGTCGTCAGCTGATGCCGTGACCTGTGCGGGGGGGGGGAGCGTGGGCACGGCCGCAGGTTGATCAGGCGAGCGCCGTCCGCCGCCGGCCGGTGCCGCCGACCCTGGGGGGCGGGCCGGTCAGGGCACGGGCGATCCGCAGGGCGCCATCTCCGTCCATCGGCAGCGTTACGGCGGCGTCCTGCATGCGCTGGCGGCGCGGGGCATCGGCCCAGAGGGCGAGGGCTTGGGCCGCGATGATCGCTGCGGCATCCGCAGGGCTGTTTCCGCGTGCATCCAAAGCGGCGCACCAGCCGAGCGCCGCAGCGTCACCGCTGGCCATCGCCTGGTTGTCGGCGGTCACCACCAGCAGAGTCGGCACCGCCAGCGCCGCCAGCTCTCCCATCGTGCCGCCGCCGGCCGATACGGCCAGCCCACTGTCGGCCATCAACGCACCCATGTGCGGGCAATCGACTTCGACCGAAAGGTCGACGCCGAATTGCCGGTCAAGGTGGACGGCGAGTTCCGCCAGTTCGGCTGCGCGCGGGTTGCTGCCGCCGACGGCGGCCACCAGCCGGCAGCTATCGGGCCGGCCGGCTGCCAGTGCCTCCAGCACCGGACCGGTGAGGCCGAGCGGGTCGGAGCCGCCGAAGGTCACCAGCAGCACCCGACGCTCGGCAACCGGCCGCCGCCTTTCGCGCGCCGCCAGACGCAACTCGCGGCGCAGCGGCGCGTAGCCGGGGCCGAGCAGCAGCAGCGCGCCCGGCGCCATCGCGTCATAAGGCAGGGTCGACGCCTGGGGAGCCGCATTGACGACGAGGTCGGCGTGCAGCGGCGTTCCGTCGCCGAGATCGTCCCAGGCCAGCACGCGGGCGCCGGCCGCCTGCAAGCCGGCACGGTAGGCCTCGCCGAAGCGGTAGCCGTCGATCATGACCGCGCTGCCGTGTTCCCGCCGAAGCAGCGAACGGGTCGCGGCCAGATCCGCCGCCTCCCCGACCGGACCGGCGATGGCGACATGGCGGAACCCGTCTGCGGACAGCCGGCGGTCGATGGCGGGGGTGGATTCCACGGCGGCGAACAGTGTCTCGTGTCCCTGCTCGCGCAGGGCCTCAGCCACGGCGAGGCAGCGCATGACATGGCCGGTGCCGATGGTGGGCGACGCGTCGGCACGGATGAGGATGACGGCCATGGCGCTTGTCCGAAGGAAACGCGGCGGCGGTCGGGCCGAGGCGTGCGATTCGAGTCGGGGTGCATCTTGGCGCGGCACCATGCGACTGTCCAGCGCCAGACCGCGTACGGAACGGGGGACAAATCGCAGGAACGGGCTTGCGGTGCAGTTCCTGCGCGTCAGGACTCGCGGCCGGCGATCACGCTGGCTGCGGTGGCAAGGCTTTCAGGCGTGCCGATGTCGAGGAAACGGGCCTTGGCGATGTGGGCGTTGAGGGTGCCGGGCGGCAGTGTTTCCAGCACGTCGCGTTCCAGAGATACCGCACCCGCCGCGATGAACCGGTCGAGGAAGGCGGCGGAGAACAGGTAGACCCCGGCGTTGATGGTGCCTGCACCCGGGACCTTGTCGATGAAGCGGCGGATCCGGCTGTCCGGTCCGATCTCCACCCGGACGAAGCGGGAGGAATCCTCGACCGTCACGCACAGCACCGATGCCTCCGCCCCGGACAGCCGATGGGAAGCGATGAAGGCCCGCAGGTCGGCATCAAGGAAGGTGTCGCCGTTCACCACGAGGATCGTGCTGCTGCGCAACTCCTTGCGGACATAGCCCAGCGCGCCGGCAGTGCCGAGCGGGCGCGGTTCGATCTGGCAGACGACGTCGATGGTGCCGGCGGAATCGCCGCGGGCGAGCCAGGCGGTCACCCGGTCGGCCAGATGACCGAGGCACAACACCACGCGACGCGAGCCGTAGGTCGACAGATAGTCGAGCAGATGACCCAGGAAGGCGCGGCCCGCGATCGGGGCAAGCACCTTGGGCGTGTCGCCCAGAACCCCCCGGATGCGCGTGCCCAGCCCACCGGCGAGCACCGCGACGTCGATATTGGCAAGAGCGTCCTCGGACCGCACCGACCGTCCTTTCCCTGAAACCCTGCTGATGCCGGTCAGCTTACGACGGCGCAGGCGCCGGGTCATCCACCCTGCGCGGCGTCCGGCGGCCATAGTCGATAAAGGGCGCGCGGGCGAAGCGCAATGCGGAATTGCGCGGGACGGCAGCCGCATCGACGGTCATGCCGCAATCGGGCCGGTCCCGGCCAGACGGCGGAGCCGTCGTGCCACCCCCGCGAGAGCGGCGTCCTGGCCGCGCGGATCGCCAAGCAGCGCCATCGTCGGGAACCAGGGACGCACCGGCGTGCCCAGCGTCGACCAATCCCCGGCTCCGCTGAGCCGCCAGACCGGCGTGCCCAGCGCGGCGGCCAGTTCGCCCACCGCCGTCGGCGCGGTGATGACGAGATCGAGGCCGGCGACCAGCGCCGCCATCCCTTCCAGATCGTTCCGCCGGTCCAAATCGGGCCAATGGTGGAGGACGGTGTCGAAACGGCGCAACGCCTTGGCCCGCTCCGGATCGTCGCCGTCATATTGCAGGGTGACGAAGACGGCACCCGGCACGGCAAGGACCGGTTCCCATTGTTCGATGTCGGTATAGGCGCCGGCCCGGTCCGCGGTGACGTAGCCGCTGCGCCAGCAGATCCCCACCCTCAAACCAGGCCCCAGCGCCGCCAGGCGCCCGCGCCAATCCGCCGCGAGGGCCGGATCGGGCGCCAGGAACGGCGCCGCGGTTGAAAATTGCCTTGGGCCTAATTGGTTCAGGCCGAATTGTCCCAGGCGGGACCGCAGCCACGCCGCGACATTCCCCATCGCTGCATGGACATCGGCATCCTGCGGGTCAGATGTCGGTGCCCGCACATCGGCGCCCGGCAGGGCACGGGCGAACAGGCCGACCAGTCGCGAATCGCATTCGACCACGAGCTTGCCGGCTCGGCGGACCAGATCGGGCAGTGCGGTGCCGAACAGGATCTCGTCGCCCAATCCCTGTTCTCCCCATACAAGGATGCGGCGGCCGGCCGGATCCTCCCCCCTCCATTCCGGAATGGAAAAATGTCGGCCCACGGCGTCGCCGGTGGCGAAGCGATGGGCGTAATCGTCCCAGCCGCCTGCAAGATCCCCATCGGCCAGCCGGAGCAGCCCGCGGTTCGTCCGGGCCTCCGCCCGACCCGGCGCCAGCCGCAGGGCGCGTTCGGCGCAAGCGCGGGCCAAGCGGCGCTCGCCCCGCACCAATGCCGTGTGGCCATGGTTGAGCATGGCGTCCGGCAGGTCGGGAGCCACCGCCGCCGCGCGGCGGTGGGCGTGCAGCGCCTCGCCCCAGCGGGCCAGCCCGGCCAGCGCCATGCCCAGGTTCGACCAGCTCCGGGCGGACAGCGGGGCGATGCACAGTGCGCGGCGGCTCGCCAGCACGGCCCTGGCAAAGCATCCCTGCCCCTTGAGCGCCGCGGCTGCGGTGGTCAGCGCCCCGGCCAGTGCCGGCGCCAGGGCGATGGCACGGGCGCAGGCGGCCTCCGCCTCCGGATAGCGCCGGGCGGCCAACAGGGCGGCGCCCAGATTGGCCCAGCTTTCAGCGACCGACGGACGCAGGCGAACGGCATGGCGATGGGCTGTCGCCGCCTCGTCGGCTGCGCCCGTCGCCTGCAGCACGACGCCGAGATTGTTCAGCGCTTCGGTCAGGTCCGGCCGCAAAGCCAGCGCCCGCCGGTGCCACGCCATGGCCGCCGCGTGCCGGCCGAGCCGAAGCAGGGTGACACCGCCGTTGGTCCAGCCGGTTGCATCGGCCGGATCGGCGGCGACGACCTCCCTATGGCTGATGGCGGCTTCCGCAAACCGTCCCTGCCGGTGCAGGGCCGCCGCCTGCCCCGCCAGCCCCCGTGCCGTTCCAGGTATCCTCTTCACCGGCGGGGTGCGGGGAACGGGTGGCGAGAGGGCTTGCAGGGCCTTGGCCATATCGGCCAGCGTCGCGGCGAACGGTTCGCCGGGGCGCGGCTGGAACAGGCGCATCGCCGGATACCAGGGACGCACCGCCGAGCCGAGTTGGGTCCAGTCGCGACTGCCGAAGCGCCAGACCGGTGTGCCCAGGGCTCCCGCCAGTTCGCCCACAGACATGGCGGGAGAAACCACGAGGTCCAGCCCGGCGATCAGCGCGGCGACGCCGTCGAAATCGTCCTTGCGGTCGAGATCGTTCCAGCGATGCAGGCGGATCCCGAAGCGCTGTTCGGCATCGCGGATTTCCGTTTCGACCTCACCATATTGCAGCACCACCCACTGGATGCCGGGCAGGGCGAACAGCGGCGCCCAGGTGTCGAGCGGCAGGTAGGCGACGCTGCGCTCCACCGTCATCATCTGGCTCCGCCAGCCGATGCCAACGCGCAGCCCCGGTCCGAGCTTGGCCAGCCGCTCCCGCCAGCGCTCCACCAAAGCCGGATCCGGCACCAGCCAGGAAGGGCGCGGAGGGAAGTCCGCCAGCCGGCGGCGCAGGACGCGCGGAAGCGATCCCATCGGCACATGGCGGTCGTAGTCCGGGATCGCCATCGCCTCGCGGCCCTGCCCGTCCAGCGTCTCCGCCCGCACCCGCAGGGTCGGGAAGGAGCGGGTGAACAGCGGTACCAGCCTGGGATCGACCTCCAGGATGGTGGAGACGGCACGGCCGGCGATGTCGGCGCAGAGTGAGGAGAACAGGATGCTGTCGCCCACCCCCTGCTCTCCCCAGACCATCAGGCGGCGGCCGGTCAGATCCTCGCCGCGCCATGCCTGGGCACGTGGCTGGCGTCCCTGCCCGACCTGTCCCGATCCGAAGCGCCAGCCATATCCCGGCCAGCCCCGATCGAGGTCGCCGGCCTCCAGCCGCAGCAGTCCCTTGTTGAAGTGGGACAGCGACAGGTCCGGGCGCAATTGCAGGGCGCGGCCGTAGCAGCGCTCCGCCCCCTGACCGTCGCCCAGGCGCTGGCGCGCCAGCCCCAGATTGCTCCAGGCTTCGCCATAGGCAGGGTCGAGTGCCAATGCGTTGCGATAGGCCTCGGCCGCCCCGGCATGATCGTGGCGGCCCTGATGCAGATGGCCGAGATTGTTGCGCGCAGCGGCCTCCAGCGGGGCCAGCCGGATGGCGTGGCGTTGCGACCGCTCGGCCTCGGCGAAGCGTTCGGCACTGCGCAGGGCATTGCCGAAATTGGTATGGGTTTCCGGCAGGCCCGGATCGAGCGTCAGGGCGACCCGCCATGCCGGCCACGCGTCGGTCGTGCGGCCGGCGGCGTGGCGCGCATTGCCGAGATTGTTCCAGGCCCCGGCGAAGTCCGGTCGGTTGCGGATCGCCTCGCGATGCAGGGACTCCGCCTCGGCATAGCGCCCTTGGGCATTGCGGATGCTGCCGAAATTGTCCAGCGCCTCGGCATGGCCGGGCTGGATCGCCAGTACCGCATCGAAGCAGGTCGCGGCATCATCGAGCTGTCCTAAACTCTTAAGGCAGAGTCCCAAGCCATTGAGACAGAAGGAGTCATGTGGAGAAAGGCGTAAGGCGTCTGCATAACGCTCCGCGGCGTCGGTCAGGCGGCCGGCGGTATGCAGTGCCGCGGCCAGAGCCGCTAACGTCGCCGGATCGGAGGCACCGCCACCGAGCGCCGTCGCGATGCCCAGCGCCTTCGCCGCCTCCGCCAGCCGGCCGAGATGACGCAGACTGATCGCCCGGTTGGTCCAGGGGCGCGGGTCGCCGGGCAACAGGTCTGCCGCCCGCCCATGGGCGGCCAGCGCTTCTTCTGCCCGGCCGAGCCCTTGCAGAGCGGCGCCGAGGTTCAGGTGGGCATCGGCCAGATTCGGCGATAGGCGGGCAGCTTCGGCATAATGCTCCGCGGCCTCCGCCATCCGGTCCCGCCCGGCTAGCACGAGACCCAAATTGAAGTGGGCGCCGACATGAGCGGCGTCTCGGTCGAGCGCCCGCCGCAGCGCCGCTTCCGCTTCCGCCAGTCGGCCGAGCCGTTGCAGCACGGTGCCGCGGTTGGCGTGATAGTCCGCCACCCCCGGCGCCGCTTCGACCGCTTTGTCAATCAAGGCAATGGCTTCTGCATTGTCGCCGCGCTGATGGGTGAGAACGCCGAGCAGATGCAGCGTGTCGACGTGATTGGACTCGGCTTGCAGAATCCGCCGGTAGAGCGGTTCTGCAGCATCCAACGCGCCGTTCTGGTGGTGGCGGAGAGCTTCGGCAAACCAGTCGGCAACGCTCACAGTGCACCTTGGGAAAATTTTGCAAGCATCTGGATTACCATTGGAATGCTGCCACCAATATCATCGCCGGCGTTGGGAGAGATGCAGCGCATGGTCGGGAACCAGGGCCTGACAGCGGTGCCGAGCTGGGTCCAGTCCCGCCGGCCGAGCCGCCAGACCGGCACGCCCAGCGCCGCAGCCATCTCCCCGGCGGAAGACGCGACGGTGACCGCCAGATCCAGGTTCGCCATCAATGCGGCGGTGCCCTCCAGGTCGGCGGTCTGGTCGAGGTCGTCCCAGCGATGGAGGCGCACGCCATGGCGATGCTCCACCGCCGCGATCTCGTTCTCCCGCCCGTCATATTGCAGGCTGACCACCCGCAGGCCGGTCAAGCGAAGCAACGGCACCCACTGTTCCAGATCGGTGTAGGACCGGCGGCGTTCGGTGGTGACCCGCCGGCTGGTCCAGGCGATGCCGACCGTCAGACCGGCTGCAGAACCGTCCAACCCATCCAGCCGCGCCCGCCAGACGGCGACCCTTTCCGGATCGGCTTTCAACCAGCCGGCAGGCGGGGGAGGATCGGGCACTCTCGGCCACAAAATCCGCGGCAGCGAACCGAAGGGCAGATGGCAGTCCGCATCGGTCGGCCGCCGCGTCGGTGCCCGCACGGCAACGCCGGGGAAGGAGTGCCGGAATAGCGGGACCAGCCGTGGTTCGCATTCGACGATGACGGCATCGGCGCCGAAACGGGCAATGGCCTGTGTCAGCAGCCCGCCGAACATGAGTTCGTCGCCCAGCCCCTGTTCCGCCCACAGCAGCAGGCGGCGTCCAGCCGGATCGTCGCCCTGCCATTCCGGCATCGGCAGAGGACGCGCCGGCCACAGCCGGTTCGAGTCGAAGCGGGCGGCATAATCCTCCCACCCCTCGGCCAACCGGCCTTGGCGCAGGCGTAGGATGGCGCGGTCGAAGCGGGCGAGCGCCTGTAGCGGGTCGGCCTCCAGCGCACGGGTGAATGCCCGTTCCGCGCCAGCCTCGTCACCCAGATCCTGGAGGGCGAGCGCGAGATTGGTATTGGCGGCGGCATAGCCTGGCTGCAGGGACAGGGACTGGCGTTGCAGGGCGGCGGACCGAACGGGCTGGCCCTGGATGCGATGGAGCGTGCCGAGATTGGTCAGCGCCTCCGCCATCCCCGGTGCCAGACTCAAGGCATGGGAAACGGCATGGACCGCTCCGGCGATGCGGTCGCACTGCTGAAGCGAGAGGCCATAGGCATTCCATGCATCGGCATCCGAGGGCTCCAGCGTCAGATAGCGGCGGTAGGCCTGCATCGCGTTGCCGCCGCGGCGTTGCAGAGACCCGGCCAGCGCCAGCACGGCCGAGGCATGATCGGGGCGCCGGTCCAGGGCAGCGCGCAAGGTCGCCTCCCCTTCATCGGCATGCCCGAGATCCAGCAGGGCAAGACCGAGCGCGGCACGCGCCTCCGTCAGTGCGGGGTTGGCGGCCAGCGCATGGCGCAGCAGCGGTTCGGCCTCCGCCGCGCGGCCAAGATTGCGCAGGACGGCGCCGAGATTCCCTTCCGCCTCCACATAGTCGGGGCGGGCACCCAGTGCGGCGCGATAGGCCGTTTCGGCCTCTTCGGCCTTGCCCAGGGCAGTCAGGGCGTTGCCGAGCGTGTTGGCCGCTTCGGGGAACGGGGTTCGCAGGCGCAATGCATTGCGGGCCGCCCGCTCCGCCTCCACCGGGCGCCCCATTGCCTGGAAGGCATAGGCGAGATTGGCATGGTAATCGGGAACGTCGCGCCTTGCCGCCACGGCCTTGCCAATCAGACCGGCCGCCTCGGCGAAGCGGCCGGTCTGGCAGGCGATCATGCCCAACAGATGCAGAGCGTCGGGTTGCCCGGCTTGTGCGGCGAGGGCTTGGCGGTAGAGCGCCTCCGCCTCGGCCAGACGGCCGGCCTGATGCAGCGGCACCGCCTGCCCGACCAGCGCCACGGCCATGGCGGCGGACTTGCCGGCGGCGGTGCCGGAACTGCGCTGCTTGCGTTTCATGCCCGTGCCGTCCCTGTTGGCTACAGGGTAGGGATAGCACGATTCCGGTGGAGCGGAAGGTGGGGGCTTATGCCCCCACACCCGCCGGCGGGGTCGGGGCGGCGTTCACCGGCTCGGCCAACTGGGCATCCACCACGGCGACGGCGGTCATGTTGACCAGACCGCGGGTGGTAACCGACGGGGTGACGATGTGGACCGGCCGCTGGATGCCCAGCAGGATCGGCCCGACATTCTGCGCCTCGCCCAGGATCTTCATCATGTTGAAGGCGATGTTGGCGGCGTCCAGCGTCGGCATCACCAGCAGGTTCGCTTCTCCCTTCAGGCGGCTGTCGGGCAGCACTTCCTTGCGGATAGCCGGGGCGAGGGCCGCGTCGGCATGCATTTCACCGTCGATCTCGACATCCGGCATCTGTTCCGACGCCAGTTCCACGGCGGTCCGCATCTTGCGGGCGGACGGGGTGTCGGCGCTGCCGAAGTTGGAGTGGGACAACAGGGCGACCTTCGGTTCGATGCCGAAGCGCCGCACCTCGTCGGCCGCCAGCCGGGCGATCTCGGCCACCTGCTCGGCAGTCGGGTCGGGGTTGACGTAGGTGTCGGTGATGAAGTGGACGCCCTTCTGCGAGATCAGCGCATTCATGGTCGCGGCGACCTTCACCCCCTCCCGCAGGCCGATCAGGCCGCAGATATGGGCCCAATGCTCGTTGAAGCGGCCGGTGGTGCCGCAGACAAGCGCATCGGCCTCGCCCCGGCGGACCATCAGGGCGCCGAAGACGGTGGGCTGGGTGCGGACCACGTTGGCGGCATGGCTGGGCGAGACGCCGCGGCGGCCCATCAACTTGCGGTAATGCTCGGTGAAATTGTGATAGCGCGGATCGCGGATGATCTCGATCACCTCGACGTCCCGGCCGATCTTGAGGCGCAGGCCCATCTCGGAAATCACCCGCTCGATCACCTCGCGGCGGCCGATCAGCACCGGATGCGCGATGCCGTCGTCGACCGCGACCTGGGCGCAGCGGATGACGCGCGGATCCTCGCCCTCGGCGTAGACGACGCGCTTGGGCGCGGTCTTGGCCTTGGTGATGACCGGCTTCATGAACAGGCCGGAGCGGATGACGTACTGGTTCAACTGGTCCTTGTAGGCACGGAAATCGGCGATCGGCCGGGTGGCGACGCCCGATTCCATGGCGGCGCGGGCGACGGCCGACGACACCTCCACGATCAGGCGGGGATCGAAGGGCTTGGGCAGGATGTAGTCGGGGCCGAAGCGCAGCGTTTCGCCGACATAGGCCGCCGCCACCACGTCCGACGGTTCGGCGCGGGCAAGGTTGGCCATGGCGTGGGTCGCCGCGATCTTCATCTCCTCATTCACCGTGGTGGCACCGACGTCCAGCGCGCCGCGGAAGATGAAGGGGAAGCACAGGACATTGTTGACCTGGTTCGGGAAATCGGAACGGCCGGTGGCGATGATGGCGTCCGGCCGGGCTTCGCGGGCAAGGTCCGGCATGATTTCCGGCTCGGGATTGGCGAGCGCCAGGATCAGCGGCTTGTCGGCCATGCGGGCCAGCAGTTCCGGCTTCAGCACCTTGGCCCCGGACAGGCCGAGGAAGATGTCGGCGCCGTCGATGACCTCGGCCAGTGCCCGGGCCTCCGTCTCCTGCGCATAGGCCTCCTTGTACTCGTTCATCTCCTCGTTGCGGCCCTTGTGGACCACGCCGATGCGGTCGACCAGCCAGACATTCTCGCGGCGGACACCGAGCGACAGCATCAGGTCGAGGCAGGCGATGCCCGCCGCCCCGCCGCCGGTGGAAACGACCTTGACCTTTGAGATGTCCTTGCCGACCAGTGCCAGACCGTTCAGCACCGCGGCGCCCACCACGATGGCGGTGCCGTGCTGGTCGTCGTGGAACACCGGGATCTTCATCCGCTCGCGACAGCGCCGTTCGATCTCGAAGCAGGCGGGAGCGGCGATGTCCTCCAGGTTGATGGCGCCGAAGGTCGGCTCCAGCCGGACGATGGTGTCGACCAGCGCGTCGACGTCCAGCTCGTTCAGTTCGATGTCGAAGCAGTCGATGCCGGCGAATTTCTTGAAGAGGACGGCCTTGCCCTCCATCACCGGCTTGGCGGCGTAGGGACCGATGTGGCCCAGCCCCAGTACGGCGGTGCCGTTGGTGACCACGGCGACCAGATTGGCGCGCGAGGTCAGCTCCGCCGCCTTCGACTGGTCCTCGGCGATGGCGGTGCAGGCGTAGGCCACGCCCGGCGAGTAGGCAAGCGCGAGGTCGCGCTGGTTGGCCATGGGCTTGGTCGCGACGATCGCCAGCTTGCCGGGCCGCGGGTTGCGGTGATACTCGAGCGCCATCGCCTCAAAATCGCCGGACATCGGGTCTCTTCCTCCGGTTAACGTGATTTAGGTTAATTCTTTGTGTCAACTTCACCTGGATCGGGGTTATACCCCATCCGGGGTGCCTGCGCCAACAGTCCCGCCCGAATCGCAAGGGGACGATTCGAACCGAATCGAACCGTCCCCCGTATCTTACAGGATCGGCTGGCGGGCCGAACGGGTCATCTTTGGAATTTCCACATCCGGTCTTGCAGGCTTGCCATGCATGCTTTCGGCGGATCGTCAGATCCGGGCCAGGGCCGGCTCCTTGAAGTGCTGCTGGTATTCGGCGACCGCCTTGCTCTCGTCGAACTCGCCTTCCATTTTGGCGACGACCACGGTGGCGACGCCGTTGCCGATCAGGTTGGTCAGCGCTCGGGCTTCCGACATGAAGCGGTCGACGCCCAGCAGCAGGGCAAGCCCCTCGATCGGCAGGACGCCGGTGGCCGACAGGGTGGCGGCCAGCGTGACGAAGCCGCCGCCGGTGACAGCCGCCGCCCCCTTCGAGGTCAGCATCAGGATGACCAGGATGTAGAGCTGCTGCCAGATGGTCAGATCGACGTTGAAGGCCTGGGCGATGAAGATCGCCGCCATCGACAGATAGATCGAAGTGCCGTCCAGATTGAAGGAATAGCCGGTCGGGATGACGAGGCCGACGACATGCTTGGAGCAGCCGAACTTCTGCATCTTCTCCATCATGCGCGGCAGCACGGACTCCGAGGAGGAGGTGCCGAGTACGATCAGCAGTTCCTGGCGGATGTAGCGGATGAAGCTCCAGATGCTGAAACCATAGGCCTTGGCGATGCCGCCCAGCACGACGAAGATGAAGATCGCCATGGTGATGTAGACCGACGCCATCAACTGGCCCAGCGCGGTCAGCGAGGAGATGCCGTATTTGCCGATGGTGAAGGACATGGCGCCGAAGGCACCGACCGGGGCGACGCGCATCAGGATGCCGATGACACCGAACAGGGCGTGGCCGATCTTGTCGAAGATGTCCTCGACCAGCTTGCCCTTCTGGCCCATGGCGGACAGCGCGACGCCGAACACCACCGCGAAGAACAGGATCTGCAGCATGTCGCCCTGGACGAAGGCGCCGACGACGTTGTCCGGCACGATGCCGACGACGAAGTCGATGAAGCCGTGCTCATGGGCGGAGGTGGCGTATTTCTGCACCGCGTCGGCTTTCAACTGGCCGGGCTGGATGTTCATGCCGGAGCCGGGGCGCACGAGGTTGACGACGATCAGACCGATGCCGAGCGCAAAGGTGGTCACCACCTCGAAATACAGCAGGGCCTTGCCGCCGACCTTGCCGACCTTCTTCAGGTTGCCGATCGAGGAGATGCCGGTGACGACCGTCAGGAAGACGATCGGACCGATCACCATCTTGACCATCTTGATGAACAGGTCGCCCAGCGGCTTCATCTGCACCGCGATGGCCGGATAGAAATGGCCGAGCAGGATGCCAATGCTGATGGCGGTCAGAACCTGGAAGGTCAGGTTGGTGTAGAAGGGCTTCTTCACCGTACCCGGCCGGGCGGCGATCGCGTCTGCGCTCATGGTGCTCTCCTCGAGGTGTTCCAGGGTGGCGTTCCCCGGAACGGCGTTCCTGGCGAGGCGCCCGTTCTTTCGGCCGGCATTCGTGCCGGCTGGGCGGACGGCCTCAACTTGATTGCCATTGAAAGCAAGCGATGGGCCAATTGCTGAATCCAGCAACATCAAGCATTTGCCGAAAGGGCGAGGGCGAAAATCCGCACGACATGGCCCCCGCCGATGTGCGAAAATCCGCACACTTCACAGCGCTGCGGCATCAATATTGCGATGCAGCATGACCAAGGGCGACTTTGCTTAGCGATCCGCACGACCTGGCGACAGATTCGACCGCCCCCATCCCTCCGGCCGCTCCGGCATCGCCTGCGGCGCTGCTGGTGGCGCGGGCGCTCGAACGTCCGCGACGGCTGCTGCTGGTGGCGCTGCTGCTGGGCGTGCCGGTGGCGGCTGCATGCGCTGCCGGCTGGGCCACTTCCCGGGCGCAGGATGAACTGAGGGAGAGCGCCGCGGCGCAGCTGGCTCTCTACGACGCCAACCTGCGGGCCGAGTTGGAGCGGCACGCGGCCATCCCCCTGGCTCTGGCCCAGGATGCCGAGGTGCGCGCCATGCTGGCCGACCCGAATCCGGCCGCGGTGGACAGCCTGAACCGCAAGCTGGAGGACATCGCCCGGGCGCTCGGGGCGCTGGCGCTCTATGTCATGGATGCCCGGGGGCAGACGGTGGCGGCCAGCAACTGGAACAGCCCCGCCAGCTTCGTGGGTGAGAATTTCTCCTACCGGCCCTATTTCCGCATGGCCATCGACCAGGGCGAGGGGCACCATTTCGCGCTCGGCACCACCTCGCTGGTGCCCGGCTATTACACCGCCTATCGGGTGGTGGCGGAAAACCGCACACTGGGGGCGGTGGTGCTGAAGCTCGGCTTCGACCGGTTGGAACGGGCGTGGGCGCCGGGGCAGGAAAAGCTGCTGGTGACCGACCGCGACGGGGTGGTGTTCATCACCAACATGCCGGCCTGGCGCTATCACGCCCTGCCCCGCCGCCTGCCGATCGGCCTGCCGGTGGTGCCGGAGGGGACGAGCGAAGGGCTGGACGTGCTGCCCTGGGCCTTCGGCGGCGCCTCCGACCGCATCGCGCTGGCGGAGAAGGGCGGGCAGCGGCACTATCTGCTGACCTCCGCCGCCATGCCCGGCGGCGACTGGACCCTGCACAGCCTGACCAGCCTGGAACCGGTGACCGCCCGCGCCTGGGTTGCCGGGCTGCTGGCCGCCGCACTGGTGGCAATGGCGGCGCTGACGGCCTACGCGGTGGCGCTCCGCCGGGTGGCACTGGTCGAACGCCTCGCCCTGCAGGAGGAATCCCGGGCCGAGCTGGAGCGCCGCGTCGCTGCGGCGACCGCCGACCTGCGTGCGGCGGAGAACGAATTGACCCAGGCGGCGAAGCTGGCGGCGCTCGGCCAGATGTCGGCCGGCATCGCCCATGAGATCAACCAGCCCTTGGCCGCCATGCGCAGCTTCGCCGACAATGCGGTGGTCCTGCTGGAGCGGGGGCGGACCGACGCGGTGCGCGCCAATCTGGTCGAGATCGCCGAGCTGACCGACCGTATGGCCGCGATCACCCGCCAGCTGAAGGGGTTCGCCCGCCGGGCGTCCGGCACGCTGGGGCCGGTGTCGGTCCATGCCGCGGTGGCGCAGGCGCTGGCCCTGCTGGAATCGAAGTTGCGGCGGGAGGACATCACGGTCGAAGTCGACCTGCCCGACCGGCCGGTCCTGGTGGTGGGCGAGGATGTGCGCCTGCAGCAGGTGCTGGTCAATCTGGTCGGCAACGCCGCCGATGCCATGCGCGGCAGCCCGGTGCGCCGCCTGCGCATCGGGCTGGTCACGGCGGAGGGCGAGGCACTGCTGAGCGTCGCCGACAGCGGCTCCGGCATCGCCGATGCCGCCCTGCCCCGCCTGTTCGTCCCCTTCTTCACCACCAAGGAGGCCGGCGAGGGGCTGGGGCTGGGGCTGTCGATCAGCCACGGAATCGTCGAGGACTTCGGCGGCAGCCTGACCGCCGCCAACCGCAACGGGAAGCCCGGCCATGGCGCCCTCTTCACCCTGCGGCTCAAGACCACGGAGCAGACATCATGAGCCAGCCCCTTCCCGAAAATGCAGGACACGTCCTCTTCGTCGACGACGAGCGGGCGGTGCGGCTGGCCGGGCAGCAGGCGCTGGAGTTGGCTGGCTTCGAGGTCACGGCCTGCGACGGGGCGGAACGGGCGCTCCGCCATCTCGGCCGCGACTGGCCGGGTTGCCTCGTCACCGACGTGCGGATGCCGCAGATGGATGGGCTGGCATTGTTGGCGCGGGTGCGGGAGATCGATCCCGACCTGCCGGTCATCCTGATCACCGGCCATGGCGACGTGCCGATGGCAGTGGAGGCGATGCGCAATGGTGCCTATGATTTCCTGGAAAAGCCCTTCCCGTCCGACCGGTTGACCGAGATCGCCCGGCGGGCGGTGGACAGGCGCCGGCTGGTGATGGAGAACCGCAGGCTGCGGGCACAGATCGCGGGCGGTGCGGGTCCGGGGGAGAGCATCGTCGGCCGCACCCCCGGGATCGAGCGGTTGCGTGCCACCATCGCCGCGGTCGCCGACACCGATGCCGACGTGCTGGTGTTCGGCGAGACCGGCACCGGCAAGGAGATGGTCGCCCGCGCGCTCCACGCTGCCAGCGGCCGGCGCAAGCATCCCTTCGTCGCGCTGAACTGCGGCGCCATGCCGGAAGCGATCTTCGAGAGCGAGTTGTTCGGTCATGAGGCCGGCGCCTTCACCGGGGCCGGCAAGCGGCGGGTCGGGCGGATCGAGCATGCCGGCGGCGGTACCTTGTTCCTCGACGAGATCGAGAGCATGCCGCTGTCGCTGCAGGTCAAGCTGCTGCGGGTGATCCAGGAACGGGTGGTGGAGCCGCTGGGCTCCAACGATCAGGTTCCGGTCGACCTGCGCGTGGTGGCGGCGACGAAAGCCGACCTGAGGCAGGCCGCCGACGCCGGGCGTTTCCGCGCCGACCTCTATTACCGGCTGAACGTGGTGGTGCTGACCATCCCGCCGCTGCGCGAACGGCGCGACGACATCCCGCTGCTGTTCCAGCATTTCGTCGTCCAGGCGGCCACCCGCTACAACCGGGAGCCCCGGACGCCGACCCGCGAGCAGATGCAGCGGCTGATGGGCCAGGACTGGCCCGGCAACGTCCGTGAATTGCGCAACGCCGCCGACCGCTTCGTCCTGGGGCTGGAGGATGTGGCAGCGGCACCGCTCGCCGCCCCGTCGGCGCTGTCGCTGTCCGAGCAGGTCGACCTGTTCGAGAAAGGCCTGATCCAGTCCGAACTCGCCCGCCATCGCGGCAGCGTCAAGGCCGCCGTCGAGGCGCTGAACGTCCCCCGCAAGACCTTCTACGACAAGCTGAAACGCTACGGCCTGAGCCGGGAGGATTTCATCGAATAGCTCCCTCTCCGGTCGAGTTGACATCCCTGACGGCTTGCGGGCCTTACGCCCGGTCCCTATTTGACCTCCCCTGTCGGATGCCGCTTTCGACCGGTCGGGTAGCGGAGCGCCGGGCGGACCTTTCCTTCGTTCCGGCTGTTGTATTGTCAAACGCACAGCATCGACATCGATGGGGACGGCCTGAGAATGTCACCGAGGATTAGCACCATGACCCCCCGTCTCCTTGCGGAGCTTCTGGAACCGATCCTGACCGCCGCGGACGACGACGAGGAGGCCCTGTCGGAAGCCGTGAACCTGACCGCCGAGGCCATGGCGGCGCTTGGCGCCACCGTGCTCGACCCGAGCGGGCAGCCGGCGCGCGGGGTGTCCGATGAACGGGCCGTCGTTGCCGCACTCAACACCCATGCGCACAACCTGATGCGCGACGGCCGGCTGGACGACGTGGTGGAGGCCCTGCAGGTGGCCGAGCGGATCGGCCGCCTCGCCCATCTGCCGCACCACCCGCGGACGGTCTGACAACTCTTAGGGAGAAGGGCGCGGTCGTTCGTGGAAGCGGCTTCGCGGGTGCGGGAATTCCCTCCCTCCGTGCTGTTTGAGCGACGTGCCACCCAGCGCTCAACAGGGGAGAAGCCTCCGTGACCAATGCGCCGCAGCCCAATGTCCTGCCGACCCCACTGGAAGGCGAGTTCCTGTCCCGCCTTCAGGACGACCTGCTGCCGGACCATCTGCTGACCCGCCGCTGGTACGCCGCCAAGGACGCCGGGCGGCCCGCCGCGCGGATCGTCGACGCGCTGCCGCTGCCGTTGCCGAACGGCGCGCTGGCGCAACTCTGCCTGCTGCGGGTCGAACCGCCCGGGCGGGAACCGCAGCTCTACCAGCTTCCCCTGATTCTCGACCACGGCACCGGCGAGGATCCGTCGGTGATCGCCGGGACCGACGGCACGATGCCGGTCGCCGGTCGCCTGCGCGACGGCTATGCCGATGACGGCGTGGTTCGGGCTCTGCTGGCCGCCATCCTCAAGGGCAACCCCCAGGAGGGTGAGACGGCGCTGTCGCCCGGCCTGACCGCCGGCAGCACCCGGGCGTGCCGGGCGCTGGCCCGACGGCTCGACGTCGGGGCACCATTGCACCGGATGAACGCAGAGCAGTCCAACACCTCCATCCGCATCGGCGACGTCGCCATCCTCAAGGGCCTGCGCAAGCTGGAGCCCGGCATTCATCCCGAACTTGAGGTCAGCCGCTTCCTGACCGAAGTCGCCGGCTTCACCAACACCCCGGCGCTGCTGGGGTGGGTCGAGCGCGCCAACAGCTCCGGCTCGACCACCCTGTGCGTGATGCAGGAACTGGTGCCGGAGGCCAAGGACGCCTGGGGACATGTCACCGGATACCTGAACGGCCGCATGGCCGGTTTCGGCGAGGGCGAGGCGGAACGGGCCGGCGATGCCGACAGCATCGCCTTCCTGCGCCTGCTCGGCCGGCGGACGGCGGAGTTGCACCGCGCACTCGCCACTCCCGGCGGCGGTGACGCCTTCACGCCGGAACCGGTGACGTCGGAACGGCTGCGCGACTGGGCGGGCGGTGTGCGCTCCCTGGCCAAGCAGGTGCTGGAACGGCTGCGCGCCACCGGTGCGACCCTCGATCCCGCCATCGCTTCGTCGGCCTCGGCTCTGGCGGAGAGCGAAGCGACTGTGATGGCCCGGATCGATGCGCTGATCCCTGCCGATGCCGATTTCCACGCCATGCGCCTGCATGGCGACTACCACCTGGGACAGGTGCTGGTGTCGCGCGGCGATGTCCAGATCGTCGATTTCGAAGGCGAGCCGATGCGCCCGCTGGCGGAGCGGCGGGCCAAACACTGCATCCTGCGCGACGTCGCCGGCATGCTGCGCTCCATCGCCTATGCCGCCGCCATGGCCCGCAACGCCGTCCCGGCCGGCATCGACGGCGCCTCGGCGGATGCCCGCACCGCCTGGCTGGCCTGGTGGGAGGGCGCGGCGTCCGCCGCCTTCCTGGACGGCTATCGCGACGCAATCGGCGACTGCCCCGGCTTTCCACAGGATCCGAAGGCGGCCACCGGATTGCTGAAGCTGTTCCTCCTGGAAAAGGCGCTGTACGAGGTCGGTTACGAACTGGCCAACCGGCCCGGCTGGGTGGCGATCCCGCTGGCCGGCGTCTCCGCCATTCTCCGCGCCGATGCCGGCCCGGAAATCACCGGGCGCGACCGTGACCGGCTTCCGCCGGTGGACGAGCGGCGACGGAGCCATTCCATGCCCTTCGGTGCCGAGGTGCAGCTCGACGGCTCGGTCCGCTTCTCTCTGTGGGCGCCGACCGCGCCATCGGTCCTCCTGACGCTGGAGGATGGCGGGCAGCCGATGTCGATGGAGGAGATGGGCGACGGCTGGTTCGGCCTGACCACCGCGAGGGCGCATGCCGGCAGCCGTTACCGCTTCGTGCTGCCGGACGGGTTGACGGTCCCCGATCCGGCCTCCCGCTTCCAGCCCGACGATGTGCATGGACCGTCGGAGGTGATCGACCCCAGCCTGCATGTCTGGACCGATGCCGCCTGGACCGGCCGGCCCTGGCACGAGACGGCGCTGTACGAGCTGCATGTCGGCACCTTCACGCCGGAGGGGACCTTCCTGTCGGCCATCGACCGGCTGGACGATCTGGTGGAATTGGGTGTTACCGCGATCGAGTTGATGCCGGTGGCCGATTTCCCCGGAACTCGCAACTGGGGATATGACGGCGTCCTGCCCTTCGCCCCCGACAGCGCCTATGGACGGCCGGAGGATCTGAAGACCCTGGTGCAGGAGGCGCATGCGCGCGGCCTGATGGTCTTCCTCGACGTCGTCTACAATCATTTCGGGCCGGAGGGGAATTATCTCCACGCCTTCGCCGACGCCTTCTTCACCGACCGCCACAAGACCCCCTGGGGAGCCGCGATCAACGTCGCCGACCGGCGCAGCGCGGCGGTGCGGAACTTCTTCATCCACAACGCGCTCTACTGGCTGGAGGAATACCACCTCGACGGGCTGAGGCTGGACGCCGTCCACGCCATCATCGACGACAGCACCCACCATGTGCTGGAGGAATTGGCGGAGCGGGTACACGGCCATTTCCAGAACCGGCGCCATGTCCATCTGGTGCTGGAGAACGACGCCAACCAGGCCCGTTTCCTGGCCCGCCAGCGCGAAGGAGATCCGCGCTGGCACACCGCCCAGTGGAACGACGACCTTCACCATTGCCTGCACAGCGCGGCCACCGGCGAGGATGGCGGCTATTACGCCGATTACGCCCATGACCCGGCCAAGCTGGGTCGCGCACTGGCGGAGGGCTTCGCCTACCAAGGCGACCCGTCGGCCTACCGTGACGGCGAATTGCGCGGCGAGCCGTCGGCGCATCTGCCGCCGACCGCCTTCGTGACCTTCATCCAAAATCACGACCAGATCGGCAACCGCGCCTTCGGCGAGCGCATCGCCCAGATCGCCAAGCCCGAGGCGGTGCGCGCCGCCACCATCCTCTATCTGCTCGGCCCCGGCATTCCCATGCTGTTCATGGGCGAGGAATGGGCGTCGGCGAAGCCCTTCCCCTTCTTCTGCGACTTCGGCGACGAGCTGGCGGAGGCTGTGCGCAAGGGACGGGCAGAGGAGTTCGCCAAGTTCCCCGAATTCCAGGACCCCGATGCCCGCGCCCGCATCCCCGACCCGACGGACACGGCGACGGCGGAGTCCGCCAAGCTGGACTGGGAGGCTCGGCAGCAGCCGGAGCATGCCGGTTGGCTCGACTGGTATCGCCGCGCGCTGTCCCTGCGCCGGGCGGAGATCGTGCCGCGGCTGGACGGCGTTCCCGGCGGTGCCTCAGGCCACACGGTGGTCGGCACGACCGGGCTGACGGTCTGCTGGACGCTCGGCGACGGCAGCCGGCTGCATGCCTTCGCCAATCTGGCTGGCCGGCCGGCCGCCGGCTTCCCGCAAGCGTCCGGGCGCGTGCTGTGGACGGAGGGCGAGGGGCTGCACGGCGACTCGCTCGCCCCCTGGTCGGTGGTGCTGTGGCTGGAGGAAGCCTCGGCGCTCGATCGGCTGGCCGACCGGATGGGCATCGAGCGGTCGTTCGACAACGCCGCGGGGGAAACGGTGACGGCTGGCGAGGACACCGTCCGCGCTCTGCTCGCCGCCATGGGGGTCGAGGCGGGGGACGAGGCGCAGGCGCTTGGCCATCTCGACCGGCTGGACCGGGACGAGAGCGCCCGTGTCCTGCCGCCGGTGGTCGTGCGCCGTGCCGGCGAGGCGGCGGCCGTGCCGGTCACGCTCCCCCACGGCACCCGCACCCTGCGCTACACCCTGACGCTTGAGACCGGGGAGACGCAGAGCGGGGTGGTCGGCTTCGCCAGCCTGCCGCGTTGCCGTTGCATCACCGCCGGCGACGTGACCTATGCGGAGCGCCGGCTGCCGCTGGGCCGGCTGGCCGAGGCCGGCTATCACAGGCTGAGGGTCGAGACCGAGCATGGTGTGGCCGAAACCCGCCTCGTCCTGGCGCCGGCGCGCTGCCATCTGCCGGCAGCGATGCTGAAGGGCGACAAGCTGTGGGGCCTGTCGGTGCAGCTCTACACCCTGCGCAGCGAGCGCAATTGGGGCATCGGCGATTTCGGCGACCTGCGGACGCTGGTCGACATCGCCACGGCGCGCGGGGCGGCGGTGATCGGGCTGAATCCGCTGCACGCGCTGTTCCTCGACAATCCCGAACATGCCAGCCCCTATTCCCCGGCGAGCCGTCTGTTCCTGAATCCGATCTACATCGACGTTACCGCCATACCCGGTTTCCTGGACGATGCGGAGTTGCGCCGGCGGGTGGCGTCACCGGAGTTCAGGCAGACACTGGAGGCGGCACGCACCGCCGCCAATGTCGATTACACCGCGGTCGCCAAGTTGAAGCTGCCGATCCTGGAATTGCTGTTCGCCCGCTTCCTGCAATCGGCCAGTCCGGAGCGCCGTGCCGCCTTCGTCGCCTTCCGGACTGCCGCCGGCATCGGGCTGGAGCGCTTCGCCACCTTCCAGGCGCTGCGCGAACGCTTCGCCGCGGAAGGCAAGGCTGACTGGCACCGATGGCCCGCCGAGTTGCACGAGGCGGAGGCACCGGCCGTCGGGCGCTTCGCCAGGGAACAATCCGACCGCATCGCCTACTTCGCATGGTTGCAATGGGTCGCGGACGGCCAGCTGCGCACCGCGGCCGAACGGGCGACCGAACTGGGCATGGCCATCGGCTTCTACCGGGATCTTGCCGTCGGTGCCGATGCCGGCGGGGCGGAAACCTGGATGACGCCGCAGGCGGTGGTGGATGCCGCCCATGTCGGCGCCCCTCCCGACCTGTTCAACCCGGCCGGCCAGGACTGGGGCCTGCCGCCCTTCCACCCGCGGGCGTTGCGCGAGGCCGGCTACCAGCCCTTCATGGATCTGGTCCGCGCGAACATGCGCCATGCCGGTGCATTGCGCATCGACCATGTGATGGCGCTCCAGCATGTCTATTGGATCCCCGAGGGCCATCCCGCCGGAGAGGGAGTCTATGTCGCCTACCCGATGGAGGAACTGCTGGGCATCCTGGCGCTGGAAAGCCAGCGGCAGCGCTGCCTCGTGGTCGGGGAGGATCTGGGCACGGTGCCCGAGGGTTTCCGTGAGCGGATGACCGAGGCCGGAGTGCTGAGCTACCGCGTCGTCTTCTTCGAATGGACAGAGAGCGGTGCCTTCAAGGGGCCGGACGAGTATCCGGAACTGGCGCTCGCCACCGTCGGCAGCCACGACCTTGCAACGCTGCGCGGCTGGTGGGAAGGCGACGACATCGCCCTGAAGGCGGACAGGGGTCTTTATCCCGCCGCCGACGAAGCGGACAAGCAACGGATCCGCCGCTCCGCCGACCGTACCGCCCTGGTCGATGCGCTGCGCGCCGCCGACATCGCGCTGCCGGCCGGCTTCGGGCCGGACAGCCGCTATGACGACACGCTCGACCATGGGGTGCACGCCTTCCTCGCCCGCACGAAATCGGCGTTAGCGGTGGCGCAGCTGGACGACCTGACCGGCGAGCGCGATCAGGTCAACCTGCCCGGCACCACCGACCAGTATCCCAACTGGCGCCGCAAGCTGTCGATGACGTTGGAGGAACTGGCCGACGCACCGGAACCGGCGGCGGTCGCGGCGATCCTCGCCGCCGCGCGCCCGGCTTCCCGACACTGACCCTCAAACCCGATCTTCCCGTTGGCCGCCTTCCCACAGCAGGAGCACACACCCATGGCCCCCGCCGCCGGCAAGCCCATCCCTCGTGCGACGTACCGGGTCCAGCTGAATGGCGCGTTCGGCTTCGACCGCACCGCCGCCATCGCCGACTACATAGCCCGGCTGGGCGCCAGCCACCTCTATGCCTCGCCCTACATGAAGGCGCGGCCGGGCAGCACCCACGGTTACGACATCGTCGACCACAACGCCCTCAATCCGGAACTGGGCGACCAGAACGCCTTCCAGGAGATGGTCGGGGCGTTGAAGCGCAACAGCCTTGGCCAGATCCTGGATTTCGTGCCGAACCACATGGGCGTCGGCGGCTCGGACAATGAATGGTGGTTGAATGTGCTGGAGTGGGGCGAGGAAAGCCCGTATTCCGGGTATTTCGACATCGAATGGGACTCCGACTACCGCTATCTCCAGGGCAAGCTGCTGGTCCCAGTCCTGGGCGACCAGTACGGCGCGGTGCTGATGTCGGGCGGGCTGGAGCTGCGCTTCGATCAGGAAACCGGCAGCTTTGCCGTCTGGGCCTATGACAGCCACAAATTGCCGGTGCGGCCCCAGGATTACGGCATCGTCCTTGGCGACGACCATCCGGATCTGGAACGGATCGGCGACGCCTTCACCCATCTCGCCTACGCCCGGCCCCACCAGATCCCGCGGGCGGCCGTTCAGAAGGCGGAGCTGGCGACGCTGGTCGCCGCCCGGCCCGACGTCGCCGAAGCCATTGCCCAGCGGCTGACGGCGTTTCGCGGATATTCCGGGGAAATGGAAAGCTGGGGCCACCTGCACGAGTTGATCGGCCGCCAGAACTGGCGTGTCGCTTATTTCAAGGTGGCGGCCGACGACATCAACTACCGACGCTTCTTCAACATCAACGAGCTGGCCGGCCTGCGCATGGACGAGCCGGAGCTGTTCGACGTCGCCCACCGGATGGTGCTGGCGATGGTGAAGGACGGCACGCTCGACGGCATCCGCATCGATCATATCGACGGGCTGATCGACCCCAAGGGCTATTGCGAGCGGCTTGCCGAGGCGGCGGGAACCCCCTTCTACCTGGTGGTGGAGAAGATCCTCGCCCGTCATGAACGCCTGCGCGAGGACTGGCCGATCGACGGCACCACCGGCTACGAGTTCGCCAACCTCATGGGCGGCCTGTTCGTCGATCCCAAGGGAGAGGAGGCCTTTTCCCGTCTCTATGCCGGCTTCATCGGCCGCGACGAGCCGTTCGAGGAGGTGGTGCGCAAATCCAAGATCCGGATCATGGAAAGCGAGATGGCGAGCGAGCTCAATGTGCTGTCGCGCAAGGCGTCGCGCATCGCCCGCTCCAATCCAGCGACCGCCGATTTCACCGCCAACATCCTGCATCAGGCCTTGAAGGAGACGATCGCCCGTTTCCCCGTCTACCGCACCTATGTCGACGGGACAGGGCCCACCGATCTCGACCGCCGCGACATCGATTGGGCGATCTCCCAGGCACGGCGGGTCGCACAGGGGCCGGACGAATCGGTCTATGATTTCCTGCAGCGGCTGCTGACCACCGATCTGGTGGCTGCACCCAAGAGCGGCTACAGCCACCGGCAGGTCACCCGCTTCGCCATGCGCTTCCAGCAATATAGCGGACCGGTGATGGCGAAGGGGCTGGAGGACACCGCCTTCTACCGCTACAACCGGCTGGTCGCGCTGAACGAGGTCGGCGGCCATCCCGACCATTTCGGGGTCAGCGTCTCCGCCTTCCACCGCGCCAACCAGGACCGCGCCCGCAACTGGCCGGGCAACATGCTGTCCAGCACCACCCACGACACCAAGCGCGGCGAGGACACCCGCGCGCGCCTCTATGCCCTGTCGGAGATGCCGGAGGATTGGGAAAGGCAGGTCCAGACCTGGAGCCGCCTGCTGCGGGCACGGCGAGGCGACGTGGAGGGCACCGCCCCGCCGGACCGCAACGACGAGTATCTGTTCTACCAGCTGCTGCTCGGGGCTTGGCCGGTCGAACTGACCGGCGCGTCACCCGACCGGATCGACCAGTCGGCGATGACCGCATTCGCCGAGCGCATCGTCGGCGCCATGACCAAGTCGATGCGCGAGGCCAAGTTGCATTCGACCTGGGCGGCGCCCAACGAGGCCTACGAATCGGCCGTGGTTGGATTCGTCCATGATGCGCTGGACGTCACCCGCCGCAATGCCTTCCTTGAAGCCTTCCTGCCCTTCCAGGCGACGCTGGCACGCATCGGCATGGTCAACGGGCTGGCCCAGACCCTGCTGAAGCTGACCAGCCCCGGGGTACCCGACATCTACCAGGGCTGCGAGCTGTGGAACCTCAGCCTCGTCGATCCCGACAACCGGTCGCCGGTCGATTATGAGGCGCGGCACACCCTCTTGGACGAGGTGGAGTATGTGGTGGAACGGGGCGCCGTGGCCGGACTGCTGGAACGCTGGACCGATGGCGCCATCAAGCTGGCCGTGACCCGGCAAGCCCTGGCCCTGCGCGCCGAAAAGCCGGAACTCTTTGCCTCGGGCGAGTATCTGCCGCTGGAGGCGACCGGTGAGCGCGCCGACCATGTCGTCGCCTATGCGCGGCGCAGCGGCGAGGACAGCGTGGTGGTTGCGGTGCCGCGGCTGGTGGGCCGGCTGGGCGAAAACCCGGACTGGGGCAACACCGCCATCCCGCTGCCGCGCGGCACCCGATGGCGCGACCGGCTGACCGGGAAGGAGGTCGAAGGGCAAGACGCGGTATCGCTCGCCACGCTGTTCGCCGATCTCCCGATAGCCCTGCTGTCTCGAGACGGCTGACGAGCGGCGCGGCCAATCGAAAGGGGCGCGCGATCACTCGCACGCCCCTTTCCCATTACGGCCGAAACCGATCAACGGACGGTGCTGCCCGTGCTGGGGGACGAAGGCTGCTGCGTGCCGACCGGACCGTCGGAACCGCTCCCCATCGAGCCGCTGTTGCCCAGGCTGTTGCCGCCGGTGCCGTTGGTCGCCCCAGAGGAGCCGGTGCCCGTCATCGAACCGTTACCCGTGGAAGAGCCGCTGGACCCGGCCGTCCCGCTCTTGCTGTCGACGCCACCCATGGTGCCGCAGCCGAGCGCATTGGTGGGCGAACAGGGCGGATTGGTCTGGTTGGAATTGGTGGTGGAACCGGCGCTGTTGGCCGCCGGACTGCCGGAAATGGAGTTGCTGTCGGCCGCAGTGGCTGGCGCGGCGAGCAGGGCTAGGGCAGTGGCTGCGCCGATCATCAGGCTCTTCATTGCGTTTCCTTTCGCTGTACATACCCGTCGCCGCTATCGCGGCGGCAAGGCTGCGTGGTTCTGGGAACCCGGGAGTCGCTTTCGGTTGGTCGATCCACGGGGAAGAGGACCGGCCGATCCGCTCCCGTCCCCGCTTTCCCAGACCACAACAGCGGAATTGCGGATTGATTGCGCCCCTTCCCGCTCGTCGAAACGAACGGATCGGATTGCATGAAACCGGACTCGATTCGAAGCGTGAACCCGACCGCCGAACTGCAGTCTGCCAAAGCTGCCGCGGTCCATGCCCGGAAACGACGAAGCCCGCCGACCGGCGGGCTTCCGAACGCTGCGGCGGCTGTGCATCAGGTCAGGCGGTATGCGCCTTGGGCAGGACCGCAGCGGTCACTGCCGAACCGGTGAACAGTTCCAGCGCCGCAGGCTTGAAGGAGGGGCGCAGGCCGCTCAGGATCTCGCTTGCGGTGCCGATGGCCTGGACCAGCGCGTCCGGCATCACCGGTTTGCGCAGCAGGCCCATGGCGAAGCTCCGCGCTTCCGCCGCATGGTGATCGAAACCGGTCATCAACAGCGACGGAACGCCATTCTCCTCCCACAGCCGCCGGGCCAGCACGAGGCCGTTCTCTCCACCGGCGAGATTGACGTCGACCAGCGCCAGGTCGGGACACTCGCGGGCACCGACCCGCGCGGCCTTGGCGGCATCGCGCAGCGGTCCGACCACGGTGTAGCCCGCATTCTCCAGAACGGCCTTCACAGCCGGACCGATCAGCGGATCGTCCTCGACGACAAGCAACTTCAAGACGGCATGCTCCCTTGATGCACGGTGCGGGCTTATAGCCCGCCCGGATCGGATTCCGAAGCCTCTTGGCTTCGATCGACTGAACCGCCCATGTTTGTCGCGGTTCCGTCCCGTTCAAGAGGTCGAAGGGGTACCCCCTTCCGGCTGTGGCGGCCAATCGAACGTCGGGGAAGGAAACATACACCATCGCAGCCTGTTTTACCCCGACGCGAGAGAGGAAAAGAGCAATGGCTTTCGTTGAACTGACCGATACATCCGGAGACTCCATTCTGGTGAATCCCCTGTGCGTCGCCTGTCTGCGTGACGCCGCCGATGGTGACACCGACCTGTATCTGACCGGCCGGGGCGAGCCGTTACGGATGAAGGGCACACCGGCGGACATCGCCCGTCTCCTGGAAGATGCGGCCCCCACCCCGCCGGACCCGACCTTGTCGCTGCTGGCCTAAGTCGTTGCCGGCCTAAGTCGTTGCCGGTCGAACAGCAGGCTCAACCGCGGGGGTAGTCGGGCGCCCTCTTCTCGAAGAAGGCGGCGATCCCCTCCGCCGCCTCCGCGCCGTGCAACGCCTCGACGAAAAAGGCGGCTTCGCGGTCGAGCTGCGCGTCGGGCGCGCCGAACCCGCTTTCGATCAGCCGCTTGGCCCGGCCGATGGCGAGCGTCGGTCCGGCGGCCAGCCGCTCCGCCCAAGCCGTCGCCTCGGCCAGAGCGGCACCGGGGGCGACCAGCCGATTGACGATGGCAAGCTGGGCCAGCCGTTCCGCACCGATCCTGCCTCCTTCGAACATGATCTCCGCCGCCAGTTGCGGCGTCGCCGCGCGGGCGAGGAAGGCCGTCGCCCCGCCGTCCGGATTCAGCCCGACCTTCACATAGGCCAAGGTGAACGTTGCGTCCTCGGCAGCCACGATCAGGTCGCAGCCGAGCGCAATGGAAAAACCCGCGCCCGCGGCTGCCCCCTCGACCGCGGCGACCACCGGCTTGGGGCAGGCGCGCATGGCGCGGGTCCAGCCGTGGAAAAGCTCCAGGTTGGCCCGGATCACCTCCGGATCGGACTTGGCGTTGCCGAGCAGTGCCCCGAGATTGCCGCCGGAACTGAAGGTTCCGCCCGCCCCGGTCAGTACGACTGCACCGACATCCGGGTCCGCCGCCGCCTGGTCCAGCGCGTTGCGGGCAGTCGCCATCATGTCCGGCCCAAGCGCGTTCCTGGTGGCCGCGTCGTCCATTGTCAACACCATCACGCGCCCCTGATGCGCAACGGTCAGTCGTCCCGTCATGGTTCGGTTCCCTCCCGGTTCTCGCTGCCCGGCCGGTATTTGAACATGCCTTCCGACGTGGCGATCAGGGCGCCGGTGTCCCGGTGGCGGATTTCAGCCGCGACACCGATGATCTTGCGTCCACCGCCGCGCAGCCGGCCGGTGGCGACCAGCGTACCGGTGCGCGCCTGCCCCAGGAAGCTCGTGGACAGCGACAGCGTCACCACCCGCCGGACCCGGCCGGGAACGGGACAATATGTCGCCGAAAATCCGGAAACCGTGTCCAGAAGCGTTGCCAGCACCCCGCCATGGACCACCCCGGCACGGTTCAGGTGGCGGTGGTCGACGGTCAGTTGCAGCTCCGCCTCGCCCTCCTCCCAGCGACTCAGGACATAACCGAGCAACGTTTGGAAGCCCGATGACGGCTCTCCCTTCAACAGATCGTCCATACCCATTCCCATCACGCGGCCGTTTCGTGCACGAAGCGAGGCAAATGAAATCCAATCCTGTTTTGCAAAACAAGTCCACGGAACCGGAGAGCTGCCTCGCGTCTGTTCGGGCTTGCCAGCCGGCACGAAGCGGTTAACCTTTCGCGAAAATCACTGGAGGGTTTGGGATGATCGACCTTTATTTCTGGCCGACGCCGAATGGCCACAAGATCACGATTTTCCTCGAGGAAGCCGGGCTGGACTACCGGTTCGAACCGGTGAACATCTCTGCGGGCGACCAGTTCAAGCCGGAATTCCTGGCCTTCTCGCCCAACAACCGCATGCCGGCGATCGTCGACCGCGCCCCCGCCGACGGCGGCGAACCGATCACCGTGTTCGAATCCGGCGCCATCCTGGTCTATCTTGCCGAAAAGACCGGAAAATTCCTGCCCGCCGACGTGCGCGGACGCAAGACGGTGTTGGAATGGCTGTTCTGGCAGGTCGGCGGACTGGGGCCGATGGCCGGACAGAATCATCACTTCGTCCAGTATGCGCCGGAGCGCATCCCCTATGCCATGGAGCGCTACGTCAAGGAAACCGGGCGCCTCTACGGCGTGATGGACAAGCGGCTGGCCGCCAACGAGTTCCTGGGTGGGGCGGAGCTGTCCATCGCCGACATGGCGAGCTATCCCTGGGTCGTCCCGCATGAGCGCCAGCAGCAGAATTTGGACGATTTCCCCAATCTGAAGCGCTGGTTCGATGCGATCAAGGACCGCCCGGCGGTGGTGCGCGCCTATGAGAAGGGACAGGCGGTGAACCCCAACCGCACGCCCACGGTGAACGAGGAAAGCAAGAAGATCCTGTTCGGCCAGTCGGCCGATACGGTCAAGCGCTGAGCTTTCCTCCACTGCACTCTCTGTGCCGGCCCGGTTCCATCCACCGGGCCGGCGTGTCGGTATAGCGTCGAAATCTTTTCTCGGATCTTTGGCGGCATCCATTTGCGCGGCGCGGATTTTCGGGGCTCTCCGGCGTAGACGGGACCGTTCCTGATATCGGCGTGTTGTTTCCGGTAGAGAGTTCCACCGGAGGCGTCGCGCCGATGAGCATCTGGCCCCGCACCGACTCCGACGTCGCCGCCATCGACGTCATCGCCACCGATCCAGTGGCCGGCACGGCAATCGAGATCGCCCTGCAGCCCTTGCCGCCGGAAGCGGTGCTGGCAGGGATGTGGACTGAACTGGAATCCCGTTCCGACTCCTCCTTCTTCCTGTCCTGGACCTGGATCGGGCCTTGGCTGGCACTGATGCCGACGGGGGTCGAACCGCAACTCCTGGTCGCCCGGCTGGACGGCGAAACCGTCGGTCTGGCGCTCCTGTGCCCAAGGTTGCGCCGACGCTTCGGCCTGCTGCGCAGCTGCCGCTGGTTGCTGCATGAAACCGGCGACCGTGGCTTTGACAGGCTGTTCATGGAATATAACGGCATTCTCGCCGACCGTCGCTTCGCCGACGAGGTCACCGCCGCTGCCCTGCACTGGTTGGGCGGACGGCTGTCCGCCAACGATGAGCTGATTCTGGGCGGGCTGTCCATCGCCGCCGAGCGGGCGGCGCGCCGTGTCGCGGCAGAAACGGGCCAGACGTTGCAAGTCCGTGTCGCCGATTCTGCGCAATGGGTGGATTTCGCGCTGGTGCGGGCCGGCGGCGGCGACTTTCGCGGCGGGCTCGGACGCAACACGCGTGCCGCGGTGAACCGCGCCGAACGGCTCTACCGCGCCCGCGGCGGGCTGGATTACAGGGTAGCGGCCACGGTCGAAGAGGCACTGGAGGATTTCGCCGCGCTGGAGGTGCTGCACCAGGCAGGCTGGCAGGCGCGCGGCCAAGCCGGCGCCTTCGCCAACCCGTCCTTCCGCCCCTTCCACGAACGGCTGATCGGAACGGGCGTCCCACGGGGGACGGTGCGCCTGTGCCGGATCGAGGCCGGCGGCCGCCCCATCGGCTATCTCTACAATTTCGTCCATCGCAACCGGGTTCTGAACTATCAGGGCGGTTTCGCCTTCGAGGACGACAACCGGCTGAAGCCGGGGCTTCTGAGCCATGTCCTGGCCATCGAGGACGCACAGGCCCGCGGCGAGGACTGTTACGACTTCATGTCGACGCCGGCCGGGCACAAGCCGCTGCTCTCCAACGCCGAACAGCCGATGAACTGGCTGACGCTCGGCCCCGACCGGCTGGGACGCCGGATGGAGGCGCATTGGCGCCGGACCTGCGGGCCGGTGGTCGAGGCGGCCAAGCGGTCGCTGCGCGGCTGGACAGCCACCGCCAAGGGATTCTGACGGCCGATATCCGGAGACCGGGAACATTGGGGAGGGCATGCGAGATGAGCACCGGAACGAGACACGGCACTCTGGCCTGCGTCCTGGGCGACATGGACCTGGTGCGCCCGTTGGGGCTTGCCGGCATTCGCTGCGCCGTGGTGGGACCGGCGGGGACCGCGACCACCCATTCCCGTTTCACCGATCGGTGGATTCCCTGGGAGGGCGGCCATGACGGGGCACTGGTCGACCGCCTGCTGCGCTTCGGCGCGGCCCAGCCCGGCAAACCGGTGCTCTATGTCGAGGAGGACACGCAGTTGCTGATGGTTTCGCGCCATCGGGACCGGTTGGCCGCCGTCTTCCGCTTCGCACTAGCCGATGCCGATCTGGTGGAGAGCCTGGTCGACAAGGGCCGGTTCCAGCAGCTTGCGGAGCGGCTCGACCTGCCGGTGCCGCGGACGAGGCGGCTGCGCCCCCTGCCCGGCAGCGAGGCGCCGGACCTCGACCTGCGCTATCCCCTCATCGTCAAGCCGCTGACCCGCCGCCCGCCCTGGAACGAGATCGAAGGGCTGGGCAAGGCGATCCGCCTGGACGGGCCGGAAGAGTTGCGGGCGCTGTGGCCCCGGCTGATCCCGGTCGGCATCGATCTGCTGGCGCAGGAACTGATCCCGGGTCCGGAGACGCGGATCGAAAGCCACCACGTCTACATCGATGTCGATGGGGCGGTGGCGGGCGAGTTCACCGGCCGCAAGATCCGCACCTATCCCCTCGAATACGGCCACAGCACCGCGCTGACCGTCACCGACATCGACGGCGAGGGAGCCGATGTCGCCGCATCGGGGCGCGAGATCGCAGGGCGCATCGGCCTGCGCGGCGTCGCCAAGTTCGACTTCAAGCGCGATCCCGGCGGCCGCCTGCATTTGCTGGAGATCAATCCGCGCTTCAACCTGTGGCACCATCTGGGGGCCGTCGCCGGGGTGAATCTTCCGGCCATCGTCCATGCCGACCTGACCGGGCGTCCCCGCCCCGCCGCTGCAAGGGCGCGGCCCGGCGCCTGCTGGTGCCATATCAGCAAGGACAGGCTGGCGGCGCGGGAATCCGGCATGCCGGCGGCTCGCTGGCTCGCCTGGGTCGCACGTGCCGAAGCAAAGGCGATCGCGCTGGACGACCCGATGCCCTTCCTCCGGCCGAAGCTGGACCGGCTGCTGTCCCGCATTCCCCGCGGCACCCGGCCGGCACGCCTCGCCAAGCCCTGAGGGGATCACCCGTGAGGATCGCCCTGATCTCTGACATCCATGCCAACCTGGAGGCGCTGCGGGCGACGCTCGACGCCATTGCCGCGCAGGGGGTGGATCGCATCGTCTGCCTGGGCGACATCGTCGGCTACAACACCGATGCCGCCGCCTGCATCGCCCTGCTGCGGCAGGCCGGAGCCGTTTGCATCGCCGGCAATCACGACCGGGCGGTGAGCGGTGCCATCGATACCGCCGGCTTCAGCGGTCCGGCGGCGCGCGCCGTCGCCTGGACCCGCAGCCGGTTGGACGAGGACAGCCTCGCCTTCCTCTCCGCCCTGCCCCTGACCGCGGCGGTCGACGGCGCACTGGTGGCCGTGCATGGGGCGCTTCATCCGAAGAAGGGGCAGGAGCTGGTCCGGCTGGACGACGATACCAAGCGCGCACTGAGCCTGCGGGCGCTGGGCAGCCACCCATCGGGTGCGCAAGTCTGCGCCTTCGGCCATACCCACCGGGCCGGTCTATGGGAATGGCGCGACGGGGCAGTGCATCGGATTCCGCTCGACGGCGGCGCAGTGCTGCGGCCGGACGGCCTCTATCTGCTCAATCCCGGCACGGTGGGAGAGCCGCGCGGTGCCGATAGCCGGGCGAGCTTCGCCTGCTTCGATACCGACGCCCGGCAGGTCGCCCTGCACCGCGTCTCCTACCCCCGCCGGACGGCGCTGGCCAAGACCCGGCGGGCCGGACTGGCGCCGCGTTTTGCCGCAGTCCCGGCGCCGTTGCGGATGCGGTTGATCGGAATCCTCAGAACTCTTGGGTTATATGACTGGTTAAAGCATATTCTCCAGAGCCGTGCCTCATCAATATGACAATCCCGTAACGCGGCTTTGCTTCAATAGAGACGCGGAAATGCGCATAATCCGGCGCGGGGGCAATGGTGACGCCGGGCTATGGACAACATCTGTATTGGAAACGACGCTGCCGGCGGGTCTCCCGCCCGCCCCTGCAGGACATCGTCATCCCTGATCGCCCTGTTTCTGCTTGGCGTTGTCTTGAACCTCGCCGCGGGGAGCGGTCCTTCGTGGGCCCGGCAGGCCGATGGCTCCGCTACGGCCGATGGCCCGGTCCATCTCACCATCCTCTACGCCCAGGGGACCACGGACCTGGAGGAAACCCGGAGGCGCGGCGGCATGGCCAGGCTGGCCGGTGTGATCCGGCAGGAACGGGCAGCCCATGCGAATGTCCTGGTGCTGCATGGCGGCCAGACCCTGGCGCCGTCCGTGCTCGCCTTCTACGACCAGGGTGCGCACATCATCGACCTGCTGAACGGCATGGGCGTCGATGCGATGGCGGCGCTGAACCGGGAATACCACCATGGCGACGATCGGCTGAGCGCCCGCGCCTTCGAAGCCGGCTTTCCCATCGTTACCACCAATGCGGTCGACCGCTCAACCGGCCGCACGCCGGACGGGCTGGAGGATGCGGTGGTGCTGAAGGCCGGGCCGCTGCGCGTCGGCGTCCTGGCCGCAACTCCGGTGCTGACACGGGAAACCACCCGCGCCCAGCGGACCGAGTTCCGCGATCCCGTCGCCGCTCTGACCGCCAAGGCGGCGGAATTGCGGGCAGACGGCGTGGATCTGGTGGTGGCGATGACCGGCTATGCCGGCGACACCCACCGCAGCGTACTGGCCGCCCGGCCGGCCGACATCGTGCTGTACCAGGACCGGAACCGTCCGTTCGCCATCGATTATGACGGGCGTTTCCTGTCCGCTGGCGTCGGCCCGCAGGCGGCCTGGGTTTTGGCGTTGGACCTTAAGCTGGAACGGACGGCGGCACCCGACGGCACGGCGAGGCTGACCTGGACGCCGGCCCCGCGCCTGATCGACACCGGCAGCGTGGAGCCCGACGCCGCCACCGAGATCCAGGCGAAGATCTATGCCGCACGGCTCGACACCATGCTGCGGATGGAGGTGGGACGTCTCACCGCGGCACTCGACACCCGCAAGGAATCGCTGCGCACCGGCGAGAACGCCTTTGCCAATGCCGTGGCGGACACGTTGCGCGCGTCGCTGGATGCCGACGTGGCTCTATTCAACGGTGGCGGCATCCGCGGCGACCGCCAGTATCCGGCCGGCGCCCTGCTGACCCGGCGCGACATCTACACCGAACTGCCATACCACGATGTCGGAGTGATGCTGGAGGTTACCGGTCAACAGCTGTGGGATGCGGTGGAAGGCGGCGTGGCGGCGGTGGAACAGTTGCAGGGGCGTTTTCCCCACCTGTCCAACGCCCGCGCCGAAATCGATCTGACCCGCCTGCCCGGCCAGCGGCTGCGCAGCCTGTCCGTCGGTGGAAAGCCGGTCGGCCTCGCCACCAGATACCGGCTGGCCACCAGCAGCTTCCTGGCGTCGGGCGGTGACGGCTATGGCGTGCTGGCCAGCGCCCCGCGGCTGGTGGAGGACCGCGACACCGATTTCATCTCCACCCAGTTGATCGACCAGATCACGCGCAGCGGCGAGTTCGCTCCCCGGCTGGATGGCCGGATGACCGTGAAGCGGTGATGGACAGCATGGCTTCCATGATCGCGCAGAGTTCGCCGCGCACGGCCGTTCCCGTCGCCCTGCCATGCGCGGCGCAGCCGTCTGGCGCACAGAAGCCGCCGCCCATCCGGACGCGTCGCTTCGGCATCGCCATGCGCATCACGCTGGGCCTGTCGGTGATGGCACTGCTCGTGGTGCTGATCGGCGGCGTGTCGATGTCATCCTTCCGCCTGTTCAGGGCCGAGGTGACGGCCCTGTCCACCAGCACCCTCCCCGAGGTGATCACCAGCGCGGAATTGCACGGCTCGCTGCAGAAGCTGGTGGCCCAACTGCCGCAGCTCGCCGCCGCCGGTTCGACGCCTCAGCGCCGCTCGATCTACGACGGTCTGGTGACGGAGCTGGATTCGATGCAGCTTCTGGTCGCGCGCATGCGCGGACTGATGAAGGACGGCGATACCGGCGATGTCGAGCGCGACCGCAATATCCGCCTGCTGGAACAGACCCGCTCCACCCTGCTGATCCTGGCCGCCACCGTTGCCGACCTGAACGCCGAGATCACCCGCCAGATCGAATATGGCGACCGTCTGGCCGAGGCCGCCCGCGGGTTGAGCCGGTTGGCCGTATCGATGGAAAGCCTGCCCGACACCGGCGCGTGGGCCGCGCGTATCGGCGCGTTGATGGCGCGCGCCGCCGGTGCGACTCAACTCGACCATCTCAGCAGGCTGAAGGGCGAGGCGCGCGCCGCCGAACGTACGCTGGCGGATTTGGCCCGCTTGACCGGCGGCGCGCCGGATCCGACCGGCCAGATGATGTCCACCGTCCAGGAGGAATTGTTCTCGCTGCTGGTGGCGCCGGGCGGACTGTTCGAAAGCGCGATCGACCGGCTGCAGGCGCGCAATCGTGCGCAGGCGCTGACCGGACAGGCGCGCGTCCTGGTCGAGACGGTCGAACGCTCCACCCGGGCGCTTTACGATTCCATCCGCGACCAGTCGGCAGAACGGACCGGCGCGCTCGCCGAACTGATCGCCGACCGGACGCGCACGGTGATGATGCTGGCAGCCGCCTCCGTCATCCTGGCGGTCGGCGTCCATTTCATCTTCCGCCGCTTCCTGTCCTCGCGGCTGGTGGCGATGAACCGCGCGGTCCTGGCCCGCCTGTCGGGCGGCGACGTCCGGAACGGGCAAGATCCGGTCCCCATTCCGGTTCCGGTCGATGGCGACGACGAGATCACCGATATCGGCGCCTCGATCCGCTATTTCATCGACGAGATCGACCGGCGGCAGCGGGCGCTGGCCGACAACGAGCGGCGGTTCCGCGATCTGGTGGAAGGGTCCATCCAGGGAATTGTCATCCATCGCGATTTCCACCCGCTCTACGCGAATGACAGCTTCGCCGCCATGCTGGGGTTGACGGTGGCGGACGTGATAGCCCTGCCCTCCCTGCTCACACTGGTACCGGTGGAAGAGCGGCAGGAGTTGATCGACAACTACGACCGCCTGCTGGATGTCGGGCAGGCGTCGCGCCGCCGCCGCATCCGCGCCCGCCGGCCCGACGGCGGCGGCCTGTGGGTAGAACTGACCGGCCGGCGCGTCGACTGGATGGACGGCCATGCGATCCAGGCAGTGGTCGTCGACGTCACCCGCGAGGTCGAGGCGGAGAACGCCCTGCGTCAGTCGCGCGACGCCGCCGAACGCGCGTTGGGCGAACTGAAGGCGACCCAGGCCAGCCTGATCCAGGCCGAAAAGATGGCATCGCTCGGCCAGCTCGTCGCCGGGGTCGCGCATGAGGTGAACACGCCGATCGGCATCACCATCACCGGCGCCTCGCAATTGCAGACGCTGATCGAGGAGCTGTCGGACCGTCACGCCGCCAATGCGCTGAAGAAATCGGACTTCCAGCGCTTCCTCAGCGACGGGATGGAGATGGCGGCGTTGATCCTGTCCAACAGCACCCGTGCCGCCAACCTGGTGCAGAGCTTCAAACTGGTCGCCGTCGACCAGTCCAGCGACGAGCGCCGCCCCTTCCTGTTGCGCGACTATATCGACGAACTGCTGCGCAGCCTGCACCCGACCTACAAGGCGCGTCCGGCGCTGACCATCGCCGTCGACTGTCCGGCCGAACTGGAACTGGACGGTTATCCGGGGGCGCTGTCACAGATCCTGACCAACCTGATCATGAACGCCCTCGTCCATGCGCTGGATCCGGAACAGCCGGGCCGCATCGCCATCGCGGCCCATCCCGCCGCCGGCGACATGGTGGAACTGTCGGTCTCAGACGACGGCAACGGCATCGCGCCGGAGGTTCTGCCGAAGATCTTCGATCCCTTCTTCACCACCCGCCGCGGCAGCGGCGGCAGCGGGCTGGGATTGCACATCGTCTATAATCTGGTGACGGGCCGCCTGCACGGCACCATCGCGGCGGAGAGCCGTCCCGGCGAAGGCACCCGCTTCACCCTGCGCTTCCCCCGGATCACCGCCGCATGAGGCCTGGCCTATGTCAGCGCACCGGCCCCTCGAACCAATGGCGGCCCTGGCGGTCCTCCACCTCCACCACCCAGACGTCGGGGTCGTAACGGGTCTGGCGGGCGATATACGCGTCCGCGTCCGTTTCCGGCACCGGATCCGCACCGGTGCCGCGCGCCCAGAACAGCCGCTCGCCATCGGCCTCGCGCGTCTGGACCAGCACCGTGAAGGTCCGGTCGAGCCGGTTCAGTTTCAGGATCACCGTGCCGCGGCTGGGGTCGCCCTTGCGGACCACGGTCATGGCGATCCCCTGGGCATCGGCTGCGCGGATGTGGGCCGAAACCCAGAGATGCGTCGGAAGACGGTCGTCCATGTCCGGCTGCTGCCCCTGACCAGTTGTCGTTGCGGAAACCGCGATGATCCCTTCAGGCCTCGCCCTGTCCGGTCCGCCGGTGTAGAGAGGAAGCCATGACCACACTCCTGGACGCTCTCAACGCCGCCGTCAACCACCACATGGCCGGCCGCACCGGGCCGGCGGCCGACGCATACCGCGGCATCCTGGCGGTGGAGCCGGCTCAACCCAACGCCCTGCATCTGCTGGGGGTGCTGCGCGCGCAGGCGGGCGATGCGGCGGGGGCAGTCCCGCTGATCGGCCGCGCACTCCACGCCCAACCGGCGGCACCGTCGGCCTGGGGGCATCTTGGCGCCGCCCTGCGCGCCGCGGAACGGCCGGAGGGAGCGGAACCGGTGCTGCAGCGCGCCCTGGCGCTCGACCCGGCGAACGCCGATGCGCTGGATGCGATGGGCGCCACGCTGCACGCGCTGGCGATCTATCCGGCAGCGCGGCGCTGGCTGGAACGGGCGGCAAGGCTGCGGCCGGGCCATGCGGAAACCCTGCTCAATCTCGGCACCGTCCTGCGCGACCAGCGCCGCTTCGCCGAGGCGGAGGCGTGCTTCGATGCGGCACTGGCCCGCAACCCCGGCTTGGCCGACGCCCATCTGGCCCGTGCAGTGGGACGGCTGGTGCGCGGCGACCTGCGCGCAGGGTGGGAGGGGTTCGAGCATCGCTGGCAGCGCTTCGCCACCCCGCCGTGGGACGGGCGACCGACGGGCGGCGCCACCATCCTGCTGCACATGGACCAGGGATATGGCGACGCCATGCAGTTCGTCCGCTATGCACCGCTGGTGGCCCAGGTCGCCGCGAGGAACGGCGGACGGGTGATCGTAGAGACCCACCCGCTGCTGTTCCGCCTGTTCGCCCACAGCCTGGAGCCGGCGGTGCAGGTGCTCGTCCGCGGTCCGGAACCGCCGCCCCACGATATCCACTGCCCGTTGATGAGCCTGCCACGCGCCTTCGCCACCGATCTGGCAAGCATCCCCGCCGGCGTACCCTACCTCGCCCCCGCCCCCGGCGACATGCCCGGCCGCCGGGAGGGGCTGGTTGCATCGAAGGGGACGGATAACACCGGCCTGCGGGTCGGGCTGGTGTGGGCCGGCAACCCGCGCCACCGCAACGACCGCAACCGCTCGATCCCCATCGCCGCCTTGCGCCCGCTCCTGTCGGTGCCGGGGGTGCGCTTCATCGGTTTGCAGACGGGCGATGCCCGTGCCGACCTGGCCCGGCTTCCCGGCGACGGCGTGGAGGATGCGGTGGAGCGGGTGCGTGATTTCGCCGACACCGCCGCCATCCTCGCCACCATCGATCTGCTGGTGACGGTCGACACCGCCATCGTCCATCTGGCCGGGGCGATGGGGCTGCCGTCCTGGCTGCTGCTGCCCCATGTCCCGGACTGGCGCTGGCTGCTCGACCGCGCCGACAGCCCCTGGTATCCCTCGCTGCGCCTGTTCCGACAACCACGCCCCGGCGACTGGACGACGACGCTCGGGACCGTCGCGGCCGTCCTCAAGGCCCATGCCGCCAAGCTGGCGCGACGCTGACGGCGGCCCGCCCAGCCGATTGGCGGAACTATCGGCAACTCCGGCAGGAGCTTTCTGCCCGCCCGCCCCGCCGGTACTAGGCGAAACTTTCCCACCCCCCGGCAAATTCGGGCCGTTCCGCGGCGCTTCCTATATTTTTTCCATGATTACAGCAGCTTGAGCGCGGTCTAAAAGTTGGCACTCCGCTTGCTAGAAAGGGCGCAGAAGACCTTTGCCCTTTCTTTCGGAGACCCCGGCCATGAGCATCTTCGGTTCGATGACAACCGCCGTTCTCGGCCTTAATGCCCAGTCGAAGGCGCTCGGACATATCTCGGACAACATCGCCAACAGCTCCACGATCGGCTACAAGCGCGTCGATTCAGCGTTCGAGACGATGGTCCTCCAGTCCAGCCAGCGCCTGCACGAGCCGGGCGGGGTCACGGCGCAACCGGTCTTCATGAACAACATCCAGGGCAGCCTGACCCAGGTGCAGAGCCCGACCAACATCGCCATCCAGGGCCAGGGCTTCTTCAGCGTCTCCAAGGTCAACACCCAGGGTTCCAGCACGCTGGTGCAGACCCAGACGGGCACGGTCTCGGCGTCGGCCGCCTACTACACCCGTGCGGGCGATTTCGAACTGGACAAGAGCCGCTATCTGGTCAATAGCGCCGGCTATGCACTGAACGGCTGGGTCGTCGATCCGGTGACGGGCGTCCTCCAGAAGGACAAGGTGGCGCCGATCCAGGTGAACTCCCTGATCGACAAACCGGTGGCGACCAGCACGATCGACCTGTCGGCCAACCTGCCCGCCACCCCGAAGGCGGGCGAGAAGGTTCCGGACAGCAGCATCCAGATCTTCGACAGCCAGGGCAACCCGCGCACCGTCAACTTCAAATGGCGGCAGCAGGCGGACAGCAGCTGGCGCATGGTCCTGGACGCTCCGGGGTCGAGCACCAAGCCGGTCGACGGCACCTTCAACGGCAACCCCGCGACCGTCACCTTCGGCCAGAACATCGCCGGCCAGACCGCCGTCGCCCAGGTCAACGTCATCACCATCTCGGGCAACAACACCAACGGCCAGGACAACCTGCGCATCGGCGACACCTATACGGTCAAGGTCGACAGCACCTCCTACAGCCTGAAGGTCACGGCGGCCAACATCGGTTCGATCCGTACCTATTCCGGCCTCGCCAGCGCGCTCGCCAACCAGATCAACTCCGCCTCGCCGGCCGCATCGGTGCTCGCCACATCCTCGGGCCAGACGATCCGGGTGACTGCACGCGATGCCGGCACCGCCTTCAAGCTCAACACCGAAGTGGCGGCGGGCACCAACACCGTCAATACCATCGTCTCGCAGACCTCGACGGCAGCGACCGCCACGGCCGGCGAGATCGACAAGTTCCAGTTCCCGCAGACCCAGGTCGAGATCGGCGACAGCTTCACCATCGACGTCAACGGCACGCCGATCAGCTATACGGTCACCGCGGCAAGCTATCAGAGCTATCCGACGGTGAGCGATGTCGTCTCCCAGCTCGCCGGCAAGATCAACCAGACGCTGGGCTCCAGCGTCACCGCGTCGGCCGCAGGCAACATCCTGTCGATCCAGTCCAACACCGCGAACACCAACGTCACCACCACCGCCACCGCCACAAACTCGGCGACGGGTGCGAACTCGATGAGTTCGCTGCCGTCGGTGGCAAGTGTCGCCGGCGTGCGGCAGAGCCGCACGGTCACGCTGACCGGCACGCCGGGCGACATCGGCACCCAATACACCCTGTCCATCAACGGCACGGCGGTGACTTACAGCACCACCGGCGACGAAATGACGATGGAGGACATCACCGCGGCCCTGGCGAACAAGATCAACTCCAACACCTCGCTGCCGGTAACGGCCACCGCCCAGGGCGGCGTCATCACCGTGACGTCCAAGACCGCGGCCAGCCCCGCCTACACCAACACCATGACCGAGGATGCGGCCGGCGTCATCACGCTGGGAGGCGATACAGTCGATGTCGGCGACACCTACTCCGTGACGGTGGGCGGCGTAACCCACTCCCTGGCGCTGACCAACGCCAACTACGACACCTACAACACGCCCGCCAAGGTCATGCAGTATTTCGCGACGCAGATCGGCGGCGGCGCCTCGGCGACGGGGGCGGTGCTGACCACCGGCGTCGCCGGCTCGACCGGCGACGTGACGGATGCGACCGCCCAACAGTTCACCCTGGACCAGAGCGCGGTCGCCGGCCAGACTCCTGCCCATATCGGCCTGACCTTCGGCAAGACACCGGAAACCGTTGGCACGCTGACCAACATCTCCACCGCGCTGGTGGGAACCGGGACCGCGGTCAGCGCCGCCACCCAGTCGGCCGGGGCCGATGCCACCGTGACCTTCACGGTCGATTACGGCTTCGGACCGCAGCAGGTCACCCTCAATCTCGGCAAGTACCAGCAGCCCGGCGGCCTTACCCAATATGCCGGCGAGGAAATCAACGTCACCCAGCTGGTCCAGAACGGTGCGCCGCGCGGACAGTTCAAGGATGTCGTATTCGGCGACAACGGCAACGTCCTGGTCAATTACGACAACGGACGTTCGAAGGTTGTGGCGAAGGTTCCGATCATCACCTTCAACAACCCGAATGCCCTGCATCGTGAATCGGGCGGTGTCTTCCTGGAGAGCGAGGACGCCGGCAAGCCGAACTTCAACGATCCGGAAACGAACGGCGCCGGTGCGGTGGTCGCCAACAGCGTGGAAAGCTCGAACGTCGACATTGCCGACGAATTCACCAAGATGATCGTCACCCAGCGGAGCTATTCCGCCAACGCGAAGATCGTCACCACGTCCGACGAAATGCTCCAGGAAGTGCTCGGGCTGAAGCGCTAGGCGCGGCCCCGGCCGCCTGACGCTCCATTGACCCGTTCCCCGACCGCCCGCTTCCCGCTTCCCTGCTTCCAGATCGTTGGCGGGGCGGCCGCCATCCCGGCACCGCCCCGTTCCTCCCGATCCGTGAAAGGTTCCTGCCATGTCCCTCTTCGCAGCCTTGAACAGCGCCACCGCCGGGTTGCGTACCGTCCAGGCCAACGTGAAGCTGGTCTCGGACAACATCGCGCAGGCCAACGACCCGAACCGCACCCGCCACACCGCCCAGCAATCGGTGGACGCCAGCGGTCAGGTCATCAGCACGACCTATCGCAGGGAAGTCGACAAGGCCCTGATGGCGCAGGTGCAGGATCTGACCTCGCGGGACGGCGGATCGCAGGTGACGGCCACCTACATGCAGCAGCTGGGCGATCTGCTGCGCACGACCAACGGCACGCCGCTGCTGAACGACTATTCCGACAAGTTCCAGGCCGCCATCAAGACGCTGTCGACGTCGCCTGAAGACCAGACGGCGCAATACCAGCTGGTCCAGGCGGCCGATAATTTCTCGCGCGAGATCCGCCGCGTCTCAGAAGGCGTCGAGCAACTGGACCGCGACATCGCGACCGACACGGAAAAGTCGGTCGGCACCGTCAACGACCTGCTGAAGCAGATCAACCAGATCAACAACGACATGGTGTCCCTGCAGGGTCAGGGATCCGCCGCCAACGCCGTCGCCGACAAGCGCGATGGACTGATCCGCGAGTTGAGCACCTATATGGGCGTCCGCACGGTGGAACGGCCGGACGGCCGGATGGCGATCTTCACCCCGTCGGGCCTGGCGCTGGTCGATGCCCAGCCGGCAAATCTTTCCTATGACGGCGGCAACATCAACCTACAGGTCGGCAATCAAGTCACTTCGATCAACAACCACCTGACCACCGGCAAGCTGGGTTCGCTGCTGCAGATGCGCAAGGACGGCTCTACGACCGAGCCGCCGACCGCCGCCAGCGGCGACCCGACGACCGAGGTCATCCGCAAGCTGCGCTCGCAGCTGGACGAGCTCGCCAAGGCATTCACCGGCGCCACCAAGCCGGGCGAGCCGGCCAGCTTCGCCGACGCCTACGACAATGCCGGCCCCGCCGCCGATGGCGAACAGGTCACCCAGTTCTTCACCGGCACCGACCGCTTCACCATTGCGATCAATCCCAAGCTGTTGGACAACAAGGCGAAAATCAAGCAGACCGCCATTGATGAGATGGTCACGGCGATCAATGCCCCCGGTCGCAGCTTCAGCGCCGACGGCTTGAAGATGGCCGACACCACCTACAGCGGGATGGGCAGCGCCATCACCGGCACCTGGATGGCGGCGGCCAAGACGGCCAACGCCACCCGCGATTCCAACCAGGCATCGGCGCAACTCCTGACCGAACGCTACCAGTCGCAGACCGGCGTGAACATCGACGAGGAAATCGCCCAGCTGCAACAGCTCCAGACCTCCTACCAGGCTTCGGCACGGGTCATGCAAGTGGCCAATGCAATGTTTGATGCGCTGGAGGCGGTGGTCCGATGAGCTCGATTACGGGAGTCAGCAGCTACTCGAAGTATCTGAGCCTTGTCCGGAACCTGTCCGGGGGCCAGAACGACATCAACCGACTGTCCGAACAGTTGACCACGGGCAAGAAGTCGATCGACCTCAACGCCTATGGACCGGAAGTGCAGAAGCTCCTGGACCTCCGGGCGGAGATGGCCAAGAAGGACAACTACGTCCAGAGCATCGACACCGCCGCACCACGGATCGCGGCCACGGACAAGGTGCTGACCTCGCTGGAGTCGATCATCTCCAGTTGGACCTCCAGCACCACCATGCCGTTCCAGCCCGGTCCGGCCAGCGTCACCACGCCGACCAACACCAACCCGGACGGCATGAAGGTCACGATCGACTCTGCGAAGTCCAAACTGACGATCGGCGCCAACTACACCGTGACTGCCGTCCCGTCGCAGCAAGGCTCCAACGGCACCTTCGACGTGACGGTGACCGACGGGCTGGGCGGCAAGACCACCCGCGCCATCAACCTGGGAACCACCCCGCCGAACGACGGCAAGGGCTACAATTTCAACATCTCCGGCGGTCCGGGCGAGGGCGCCATCCTGAATCTCAGCTTCGACAGCCTTAAGGCATCCGCCAGCAGCAGCTTCTCGGTCACCTTCCCGCAGGCGGATCAGGTGAAGGACCGCGCCGAAGGTGCCATGCGGGATATCCAGGCGCTGATGAACCAGCGCTTCGGAGACCGCTACCTGTTCGCCGGATCGCGCTATGGGACCGAACCGGTCACCGACCTGATGGCGACGAAGCAGACCAGCAAGATCACGCTGAACGGCGCCGTGGTGAATGCCGACGATTACTTCGAAGTGTCGGTCAGCGGCCAAACCTTCGGCTACCAGATCCAGGCGGCCGACCCGAAGACGCTGACCTTCGTCGCACAGACGCTGACCAGCCAGATCAACGCCGCCTCCCCGCCCCTGCCGATGACGGTGTCGACCTCCAACGGCATCATCACACTGGTCGGCAACGATCCCGGCCAGAAGTTCGACCTGTCGGCCCGCGTCGTCAACTCGGCCACGGTTGAGAACAGCGTGGACACGCCGTCGACCACCCAGGCACCGACGACCGCACTGCCGCAGATCGACCGCTTCACCTTGAACGGCGCGGCCGTCGACATCGGCGACACCTATGAGTTCACGGTCGCGGTCGGCGATCCCGACGACCCGTTCAACCAGAACTACTACATCAAAAACCCCACCGAGCCGCGCGACCTGCCGCCATACCAGACCTATACGGTGCGTTACACGGTCAGCGACACCGACTATGCCGGCGGCGTCACCGATGTCGGTCAGGTGGCCGACAAGCTGCGCCAGGAATTCGCCAAGCTGAATCCGGCTCCGCCGGTCACCATCGATGCGCTCGGCAACGGTCCGGGCATCGGGCTGACCAGCACGGCGAATGCCGACCCCAACCATCCTGGCCGCAGCTCGTTGTTCTCCACCTCCGCGAAGGTGACGAACGGGTCGCTGCAGAACACCATCTCGGTCGGCACGCTGCCGCCGGAGCAGGACAGTCTGATCGACGTCCCCTATGCCGACCCGCCCGACCTTCCCTTCTACGATTCCGAATATCTGACCAAGGGCAAGAACGCCGATGCATACCGCAAATCGCAGGTGACCATCGACGACAGCCTGAACATCACCTACGGCGTCAGCTCCGACGACAAGGCCTTCCAGACGCTGGTCAAGGCGATGCAGATGGTGCGGACGGCCGCGGCCAACCCCGGAAAATGGACGGAATACAGCACCCAGGCGCGCGAGATGCTGACACAGGCGTCCGACCAGATGCGTTCGATCCACGCAAAGGTCGCTTCCGACAGCGCGACGCTGGAAACGATCAAGACCAGCCACACCGACAGCGTCGCCACCCTGACCGACCGCATCGCCAAGATCGAAGGGGTCGATCCGACCGAGGTCGCGGCACGGCTGAGCAGCGCGATGAACGTCCAGCAGGCCACCTATACCGTCGCCGGCCAGACGCAGAAGCTGTCACTGCTGAACTATCTGGCATGAGGACGGCGACGGCCTGAAACGGCAAAGGGGGCAGCCGGACCGGCCCCCCCCTTTGCGCATCAGGACCGCGAAACCGCCGCTTCGGCAACCGTCACTTCGAACGGGCCGACTGGGTGAAGTTGTCGTAGGGCAGTTCCGCCACGCGGAACCACAGCTGGACCTCCTCCAGGAACGGCTTCCAGCTGTCATAGACCGCCTTGAAGTCCGGGTTGGTCTTGGCGATGTCGTCGTACAGCTCGAAGGCGATCTTGTGGGCGGCTTCCATCAGGTCGCGCGGATAGGGGCGCAGCAGAGCGCCTTTGGCGACCAGACGCTTCAGCGCCTTGGCGTTCTCGGCGTCGTAGCGGGCGGTCATCGCGCTGTTGCCTTCGGCGCAGGCGGCGGTCAGGATCGCCTGATAGGCCTTGGGCAGGGCCTCCCACTCCTTGGCGTTGATGTAGAGCGAAACCTGCGGCCCGCCTTCCCACCAGCCCGGATAATAATAGTATTTGGCAACCTGGACGAAGCCGAGCTTCTCGTCGTCATAGGGACCGACAAACTCGACCGCGTCGATGGTGCCCTTTTCCAGCGCCGGATAGATGTCGCTGCCGGCGATCTGGGTCGGGGCGGCGCCCAGCTTGGCCATGATCTGGCCGGTGATGCCGGCGATGCGGATCTTCAGGCCGTTGAAGTCGGCCAGCGACTTGATTTCCTTGCGATACCAGCCACCCATCTGGGCGCCGGTGTTGCCGGCCGGGAACTGGACGATGTTGTGCTTGGCGAAGAAGGCCCGCATCACCTCCTGGCCGCCGCCATACTGGTACCAGGCATTCTGCTGGCGGGCGTTGGGGCCGAAGGGGATCGCGGTGTCGAAGGCGAAGGTCGGATCCTTGCCGACATAATAATAGCCGCAGGTGTGGCCGCACTGGACGGTGCCGTTCTGCACCGCGTCCAGAACCTGCAGGCCGGGAACGATCTCACCGGCGGCATGCACGCGGATCTGGAACTTGCCGTCGGTCGCCTCGGCCACGCGCTTGGCGATCAGCTCCGACGTGCCGACAAGGATGTCGGTGCTCTTCGGGAAGCTGGAAGCCAGGCGCCATTGGATGGCCGGCTGGGACTGGGCGATGGCCGGGGCCGCGAGGGTCGAAGCGGCAACGGTCGAAACCGCGCCGACGCCGGCCTTGGTGAGGAACGCTCTTCTTTTCACTCCCGCTACTCCACTTGATTGGGTGCGTAACCGACAATCTCCATGACCCGCGATGAATCAGGGAATTTCAGTCGCTTAGCCGAGAGCGTAACAAAGCATCCGTTGAGACGCCCCGCATCGCATAAATGTGCATGCCTGCCTTTCGAGGGGGCCGAGACACCCTCGAAAGGGGTGCGGAACCGGATGATTCAAACCGGCAGCCGCAAGCGTCCCAGAAAGACCGACAGCGGTGGCATCACCAGCGTCCGGCCATCGGGAGTCGCTTCCGGCGCCGTCGCCCCCGGCGCGCGCGGCACCGCCAGGGCCTCGAGTTGGCCGCGACCGCGCAATGCGAACTCGGCCGGCCGGCCGGCAAGATTGAAGACGGCCAGCAGCCGCTCCTCGCCCGATGCACGCTCGAAGGACAGCAGATCGCCATGCTCCTCCACAGCCGCTACGGTGCCGGTGCGCAGCGCCGCCAATTCGCGCCGCAGGGAGAGCGCGGCGCGCCAGACCGACAGCGGGCTGCCGGCGGTGCGTTCCTGCCGGTCGACGGCAAGCCCGGCATGGGCATCGGGGACCGGAAGCCAGGGCTCGCCGCCGCTGAAGCCGGCATTGGCATCGTCGCCACGCCAGGGCATCGGCGTGCGGCTGCCGTCGCGACCCTGGAAATCCGGCCAATAGGTGATGCCGAAAGGATCGCGCAGTTGATGCAGCTCCAGCACGGCATTGGGCAGGCCCAGCTCCTCCCCCTGGTAGAGGCAGACGGTTCCGGGAAGCGTCGCCGCCAGCATCGCCAGCAGGGCGTTGAAGGCCTGCGGATCGGCCCCTTTGGGGAGCCAGCGGCTGGCCGCCCGCTCGACATCGTGGTTGGACAGGCTCCAGCAGATGGAGTCCGGCCGCGGCACCGCCGAAAGGGCCTGGGCGAATCCCTTGGCGCTGAAAGGCTGCTTGGCCAGCGACAGGCTGTAGGCGGCATGCAGCCCGTGGGGCGTGCAGTAGGCGGCGATGCGCTGTCCGGCACCGGGCTGGCTGGACAGTTCGCCCAGCAGCACGCGGCCGGGGTAGCGCTCGACCGTCTCGCGCAGGCGGGCCAGGATGCCGCCGATGGCCGGATGCATCATGTCATGGACATGCTGCTGCAAGGCGAAGGGCTTCAGCGGCGGCTCCGGCTCGCGCCATATGGCGGCCGGGTTGGAGCGCAGCTGCGGATCGTGGGCGAAGAAATCGACGGCGTCGATGCGGAATCCGTCGACCCCGCGCGCCATCCAGAACTCCGCCGTCTCGCACAAGGCATCCATCACCGCCGGCGCGTGCAGGTTCAGCGCCGGCTGGCTTGACAGGAAATGGTGCAGATAATATTGGCGCCGCCGCGGCTCCCAGGTCCAGGCGGCGCCGCCGAACACCGACAGCCAGTTGTTGGGCGGGGTACCGTCAGGCTTAGCGTCGGCCCAGACATACCAGTCGGCCTTGTCGTTGCCGCGCGAGCGCCGGCTCTCGACGAACCACGGGTGGGCGTCGGAGGTATGGCCGCAGACGAGATCGACAAGCAGCTTCAACCCCAGCGCATGCGCGCGCTCAACCACCCGGTCGAAGGTGGCGAGGGTGCCCATGCGCGGGTCCACCGCCCGGTGGTCGGCGACGTCATAGCCGAAATCGGTCCGCGGCGACGGGTAGAAGGGGCTGATCCACACCCCGTCCACCCCAAGCGAGGCCACGTGCTCCAGTCCCTCCAGCACGCCGTCCAGGTCGCCCCAGCCGTCGCCGCCATGGTCGCGGAAGCTCAGCGGGTAGATCTGGTAAAGCGCCGCCCCGTTCAGCCAGGACAGGTTCGGACCGGACGATCGAGACAGGAGAAAGGGCTGGGTCAAGGCAACAGGCTCCGCACCGGGGGTCGACGGCCCAGCTTCGCCCAGCATGGCTAACGAAAGGTTAGCGGCCTTAGGCGGTCACAGGCACTGCCCTTTCGCACGGCCCTGCCGAACGGACAGGATCTTGCGGCTTGGCGCAGCGGGGCTTGGCCGTCCCGCCGCGCCGGGGCTATACCAGCCCTTCCTTTCCGGGGAGTGGGGATGGCGCGCAACACGGCGATGGCGGACACGGAACGGCGGCTCGGCCGCTACCGCCTGTTCGACGAGATCGAGCGGAACGGCGACGCCCGGCTTTACCGGGCGTTGGACGCCAACGGGCGGACCGTGATTCTGTGGACCGTGCCGCTGGCCTGCCTACGCGCCGCCCAATCGGTCGAGGGCGACGCGCTTGAGCGGTTCAGACGCATGGCTGCTGCCGCCGCCCGGCTGGTGCACCCGGCGATCCCCGCCGTCCTGGCCTCCGGCGAACATGCCGGCATCGGCTTCGTCGCCACCGCTCCCGTGGAAGGACCGACGATTGCCACCCGGCTGGAAGCCGGCCCGGTCATCCTGGAAGACAGCGTCGCGACGCTCGACCGGGTGCTCGACGCCCTGGGTGCCGCCCATCGCGCCGGTGTGGTCCATGGCGCGCTGGACATCAAAGCAATCCGCCGCTGTGGCGCGGCGGCCATGGTCACCGGGTTCGGGCAGGGTGCCCTCACGGCATCCTCTGCGACCCTCTGCGACGATCTTGACGCGGCCAGGCGGCTGGCGGAGCGGTTGCTGGCGGATCATGCCGACCGGCCGGACGTGGCGGCGCTGCTGACGAGAGTACGCGACGAGGGCACCGATGCCTTCCCGGATGCCGCTGCCCTGCGCTGCGCGGTGTGTGAACTGGGCAAGACTCCCGCCGGGGCTCCAGCCGCCCAACCCCGGCGTGACCGGCATTGGCCGATGTGGCTCGGCAGTTTGGCGCTGGCCGGTGGTGCCGTCCTGGTGGTGGCCCAGCAGTACCCGCCCTCTTCCCCGCCGCTGCCACAAAGGGAGATGCCCAGGGAGAACCAGACGGCGGTCCCGTCAGCACTGTCCCTCCCTGTACCGACGCCACGCCGCCCGCCCGTCGCCGCGGTGGCACAGGCATTGCGCTCCGTCGCCTGCACGCTGTTGACCGTGGAGGATGTCAATGGGCGCCTGCTGGTCTCCGGCACCGTGGCGGGAGACCAGGCAGGCGGAGCGGTGCGCGACGCCGTTGGTGCCAATGCCGCCGGCTGGGATTACGGCCTGGACCTTATGACGGCCGATGCCCAATTCTGCGCACCGCTGGGCACTGTCGCTGCAGCGCTGGACGCCAACCGGAGGCTTGGGACGCCACTGGCGACGACGATGGTGGAGGGGCCGGCACTCAACGCCGGCGACTCGCTTGCACTGGAAATCCGGGCCCCGGCGTGGCCGGTGGACCTGCGGGTCGATTATTTCACCATCGACGGCAGTGTCGTCCATCTGCTGCCCAACCCTTCCGACCATGGCACGGCGCTGGCAGCCGGGGCGCTGCGCCGCCTGGGCGACAGGGCGGAGGGAGAACGCCACTGGACCGTCGGTCCACCCTATGGCACCGAAATGCTGCTGACCATCGCCACGCCGAAGCCGCTGTTCCCAACCGCCCGGCCGGAACAGGAGCCGGCGGCCGACTATCTGGCAGCCCTGGCCCGGGCACTGGCAAGCCTGCCGGACGATGCGCCGGCACCGCTCGCCACCGTCCGCTTCATCGCCACGGGGCCTTGAACCCAGATCTTGAGCCCAGCCCGTGCGCCCAGGCGATGCCGGGCTTGGGCAACGATGGGCGCTGGCTGCGTCCTCAGGTGCGGGCGGCGAAGCGGCCGACCACAACGGTGACGTTGTCCTGTCCCCCGGCGCCGTTGGCGGTATCGACCAGCATGGCGGCCGCGCGGGTGGGGTCCGCCTCCTCGCGCAGGATGCGGGCGATCACGCTGTCCGGCACCATGCCGTTCAGCCCGTCGGAACAGAGCATAAGCACATCGTCGGGCAGCAGCGAATGCACCGCGACTTCCGGCTCCACTTCCTCAGCGGTGCCGAGTGCGCGGACGATGATGTTCCGCTGCGGCGCCGTTCCGCGCCCGCCATTGTCCAGCCAGATCTGGTACAGGCTGTGGTCGCGGGTCAAGGACCGCAGTTCCCCGTCGCGCAGGCGGTAGACCCGGCTGTCCCCGGCATGGAAGACCACCAGTTGTGCCGAACCCGGTACACGCCAGGCACCGGCCACCGTCGTGCCCATGCCGCGGCCCTGTGCGAAGCCGCGGGCAACGTTCAGGTCGTGGATCGACCGGTTGGCCTTCTGAACGGCGGAACGCGCGACCGACAGGGCGCTGCGTACCGCCGGCTCCGTGCCCATCGGATCGGACTGGGTACGCTCGGCATCGTCGAACTCGACCACCGTCACCGGTTCGGTCGGCGCGTAATCCTCCAGAAAGCCGGAGATCTCCTCGACCGCCTTGCGGCTGGCGATATCGCCGCCGGCATGGCCCCCCATTCCGTCGCAAACGATCGCAAATTCACCGCTGGCGCTGACGTGGAAGTTGTCCTCGTTGCGGGACCGGGTGCGACCGACATCGGTCCGGCCGGCGACGGTCAAGACAAAGGCGGCGTTTTGCATGCAGGCGGCGGCTCCCGTAACGCGAACATCAACGTCCGTTGTTTCCGGGCCGGCGCCATCCGGAACCGAAGCCCATTACCCCGGCCCCCAATCGGTCCGGAACTTCTGGGCACCGGCACCAGAGGGGAAACGAGCGTCGGCCATTCGCCCGATAATGGCGCAGGCACCTGAAAAGATACACCTGAAAAGATGCAGCGGGGATCGGCAGGCCGACCAATTGCCGGAGCCGATATCCTTGCGATTGCCTCCGGGCTGACCCACGCCTTCCGACGTGGTAGGATGGCGTGACCGTGCCCTCTGCACGCCCATCGTTACGAAGGATGGCCCTCCATGGCCGACAGCATCGGCATTGCGCTCGGCGGCCTGACCGCACAGACGCGGCGGCTCGAAGCCTCGGCCTCCAACGTCGCCAATGTGCGCTCCACCGGCGCCGTTCCATCCACGGAGAGGACCACGGATGGGAAACGGACCGCCTACCAGCCGCTGACGGTCGCGCAGACCGACGCAAACCCCGGCACGCGTGCGACCTTCACGCCGATCACCCCGCCCTATCTGCAGGAATATGCCCCCGACGACAGCGCGGCAAATGCCGACGGCATGGTGTCGGCACCCAACGTCGATCTCGCGACGGAACGCGTCACCCAGATCGCTGCGAACCGTGCCTATGGCGCCAACGTCGCGGTCGTCCGCACGCAGGATGAGATGCTGACATCGCTGCTCGATTCGAAGGTCTAGCCCTTATGTTTGGCGATCGGAGGCTCGCGTCGAATCGATTTCAACCCTACGCGATCGGACTGGGAGGGAGGGGTGCGAGCAACGCCGGACCGCCTGCTCAGACCGTGATGTTCAGGTTCTGCCCGCGGGTCGGGGTGACGTTGCCTCCGACGGAGCCGGCAGTCGACTGGACGAGGGCGTCCACCGTCGCCTGCTGCTGCTCGGCATTCCGGTTCAGCGCCTTGACACCGAAATCCATCTGACCTTGCGCCTGCTTCAAGGAGACGGCCGCACCGGCAGTCGAAGAGGTGATGTCCATGACGCAGTCCTCAGATCACCATATTGACCCGCGCGGTCGATGCGCCGGCCGAACCATTCACGGTCCCTCCAGAGGGTGCCACGGATGACGCCCTGGCGGAAGCGGCGAATGCAACCGAAGCGGCATGGGTGCCGGTCGACCCGGTGGAATCGACACTCCAATTGCCTTTGCCGGCGGCCGTCGCGGGAAGCGTGCCGCCGGCACGGCCATCCGCCGCAGGATAGCCGCCACTCTTGCCGCCGCCATTGCCGTCCACGGTCAACTTCAGAAGAGTGGCGCGCTCAGCCTCCTTCTCCTGCTGCTGGGCGTCCTTGTATTGCTTCAGCGCGGCTTCGGTCGGGATCTGCGAAACGGTCTTTCCGTTGGCCGGGTCGCGGTACAGCATTACCAGCCGAGAGGCATCGGTATCGTAACTGAAGGCGATGGTCGGGAAGCGGTTGACCAGCGGTTCCGATCCAGCTGCTTCGGTCCCTCTATCGGCGGTACCGTCACGGCTGGCGGCGGTCGGAGTCCGGGCGCCGGCCCCTGTCTCGACGGCATCGCTGCCGCGGGGCGTCATGAAGGAAGACGGCCGCGAGACCGTCGATGTGGCTGCTGCCACGTTCATGACCGGCTTACCCGATTCGGTGGTAATCAGACATTAAATTACCGCAACCCCGCGCGCCCGTAAAGGCTTTCTTTACTCTTATTAGCGTTTGCGTTTCTTGCTTGCCGACGGCAACGGGCTTGCATCATAGCGGTGTACCCATGTTGAAATTCGGAAACCGACGCTGCACAGGCTTGCGGCGATGGCGTCCTCCGTCCTAAAGCGTTGCTCCATGGCCACGATCCTCGAAGCACTGACGCTCGCGCTCGACCTGCACCTCGCCGGCCGTTTCGGTGAGGCGCAGGAATTGTATGCCCGCATCCTCGATGCCGAACCGGAGCAGCCCGACGCCCTGCATTACCTGGGGGTGCTGGCCGGGCAGATCGGCCGTGGCGAATTCGGCCTGACCCTGATCGACAAGGCGCTGGCCCTGCGACCGGTGGAAGCCGACATCCATGCCAATCGTGCCAACCTGCTTCGCGCTCTCGGCCGGCTGGACGAGGCGGAAGCCGGCTATCGCCATGCGCTGGCCCTGCGCCCCGACTTTGCGGAGGCCTGGACCGACCACGCGTTCGCCCGACACGGCCGCAGCGATGCCGCCGCCGCCGACATGGCCGCTGTTCTTCTGGAACGCGCCCTCAGGATCGAACCGGAGTTGGAACCGGCACGGGAAAAGCTGGTGAAGCTGTTGCATGGGCGCGGCAGGCTGCGGCTCGAGTCCGGGCAGGTGACGCCGGCACTGATCGACCTGCTCCGCGCTGCGGCTCTCGCCCCTCAGGACGCCGACATCGCCTTCCTGCTGGGCAATATCCTGTTCGCGGCGGGGCTGCGCGCGGATTCGGTGATCGCCTTCCGCAATGCCCTGGCACTGGTTCCGGACTTCCTGTCGGCAGCGCTCAATCTCGGGATCGCGCTGGCGGCCACCAACCGCAACATTGCCGCCCTGGCCCCCCTTCGCCAGGCCGTCCGCATCGACCCCGCCCACCCTGTCGCGCGCGATACGCTGGCCATCGCCCTGCGCACGCTCGGCCGTACCGACGAAACGGCGGTGCTCGACGCTCCGCCGGCCCGGAAGCCTTCACCCAAACCGAGCGGTCCGCGTCGTCGGCGCCGCTCACCCTAACCGGCCGGCCGTTCCGCCAGAACCACCAGCCCGCCCACCGGTTCGCCGCTCTCGAAGCGCAGACGGTCGTGGTCGCACCGCCTCACCTCCAGCCCCGCCGCGTCCAGGGCGGCCCGCACATAGGCTTCGGCATGGGCATACCGACCGTGGGTGGCGACACGATGCGGCCGGCCATCGTCCAGGCAGAGTTCCTCCACCGTGAAGGCCAGCCGCCCGCCGGGACGCAACGCAGCATGGGCCGCGGCGAACGCTTCGTCCAGAACGCCGAAATAGCAGAACACGTCGGCCGCCATCACGAGATCGAAGGCACCGGGCCGGGCGGCAAGAAACCTGACCAGTTCCGCGGCGTGCAGCTCGTCATAGAGGCCGCGGGCGCGGGCATGCTCCAGCATCCCGTCGGAAAGGTCGACACCGACCAGCCGGCGGGCGCGAGGCCGCAGCGAGGCCGCGCAAAGCCCGGTGCCGCACCCGGCATCGAGCACGTCGAGGGTCGCGCCCGGCCCCTCGTCCGCCAGCAGGCCGGCCAGCAGCGCCGGGGCACGGTAATCCAGTTCCGCCAGCTTCCGGTCGAACTCGTCCGCAAACAGGTCGAAGGTCTGCCGCACATACTCGTCGGGCGCGCGGGAGGCGGCCTGCTCGCCCGCGATGGCCGCGCCGATGTGGCAGGCCAGCGGGTTGCCGGGATGGTCCCGCCGCCACAGCCGGGCCAGGGCGGCCGCTTCGCCTTCCGCGCCCTGCTCGTGCAGCAGATAGAGCACGGCACCCAGATTGTCGTGGGCGTCGGCCCAATCCGGCCGCAGGGCGAGCGCCCGGCGGTAGGCCTGGGCCGCCGCCCCGAAGCGGTCGAGGTCGCGCAGCAGATTGGCGCGGTTGTTCCATGCCTCCGCATGATCGGGGCGCAGGGCAAGGGCCTGGCGGAAAGCGTCGTCCGCGTCCGCGCGCCGTTCGGCCTGACGCAGGACGGAGCCGAGATTGTAGTGCGCCATCCCCTCGTCCAGTCCGTGGGCGACGGCGGCACGATACGCGGCGGCGGCCTCGTCCAGACGGCCGAGCGCGCGAAGGACGTTGCCGTGGTTGTTGTGGGTTCCGGCGAGCGTCGGGTCGGCAGCCAGCGCACGGACATAGAGCGGTTCCGCCCCCGCCGCGTCGCCCGCGGCGGCAAGCGCATCGGCCTGCCGGCTGAGCCGCACCGCCGGCGGCAGCGCCGATCCGCGCATTCCCCCTCGCAAGGACAAGCCTGCCCCGGCCATCGCAAGCACTCCCCAACCCGGGCCGCACGTCCCCGGCGACCGCATCTCCGACATTATCGATGGCATCTTTACCGTGATCCCCCGATGATGGCACTCCCTTTGAGGGTGCGGGCAGTCGAGGACGGGGCGGAAACGTGGCGATGGATACCAACACGCTGGCTCGGGCCGTGGCGCACCATCAGGCCGGACGCCTCGCCGAGGCCGAACGCGGCTACCGCAGGGTCCTGGCCGCCGACCCGCGGCATGCCGACGCGCTGCATCTGCTGGGCGTGCTGTCCCTGCAATCGGGCCGCGCGGGCGAGGCGGTGGAGTTGATCGGCAAGGCACTGGAACGCGCGAAGGGCGTTGCCGATTATTGGGACAATCTGGGCAGTGCGCTGGCCGCAGCGGGCCGTCCGGCCGATGCGGTGCAGGCCCATCGCAACGCCGCCACCCTCGATCCGCAGGGGCCGCAACGCCGGCACAATCTGGGCAATGCGCTGACGGCCCTCGGCCGCCATGACGAGGCCGGACGCGCCTTCGCCGGCGCGCTGGCGCTGAAGCCGGACTATGCCAAGGCCTGGTACAATCTCGGCAACAGCCACACCGCACGCCACAGCTACGCCGATGCCGCCATGGCACTCGCCCATGCCGTCCGCCTGACGCCAGGCATGGCCGAGGCGCACAACAATCTGGGCGACGCGCTGGCGATGAGCGGACGGCTGGACGAGGCGATCCTGCAGCACCGGCTGGTGACGGAGCTTCGTCCCGACGACGCCACCGCCCATTACAATCTCGGTGCCGTCCTGCAGCAGAGGGGGGCCTATGAGAGCGCGGAGATCGCCTACCGACAGGCGGTGAAGCGCAACCCGCGCCACAGCGCAGCGCTGAACAATCTCGGCAGCGTGCTGAAGCGGCTGGGCCGACCCGACCAGGCGGAGCGGTGCCACCGGCAGGCGCTGGACCTCCACCCTGATTTCGTCGAGGCCCGCTACAACCTCGGCAATGCCTTGCAGGCGCAGGGACGCTACGAGGAGGCCGCTGGCTGCTTCGAGGAGGCGCTGGCGCAGCAGCCAGACCTTGCCACCGCCGCTTACAACCTGTCCCTGCTGGCGCTGCTGCATGGCGATCTGTCGCGTGGCTGGACCGGCTATGAACGGCGCTTCGCCGCCGGAGAGGTGATGCCGAACCGCCGCATCGCAGTGCCGTCATGGGGTGGGGAATTGTTGCGCGGCCGGCGGCTGCTGGTCTGGCGCGAACAGGGGGTGGGCGACGAGATCCTGTTCGCGTCCTGCTACCCCGACGTCATTGCCTGGGCCGGTGGGCCGGTCACCATCGAATGCGACCGGCGGCTGGTCCCGCTGTTCCGTCGTTCGTTCCCCAAGGCCACGGTCCGGGCGGAAAGCTGCACCGGTGACGCTTTCCGCCGAATCCCGCGGGAAACGATCGAGCCGCCGGACTGCGACCTCCAGAGCCCGTCCGGCAGCCTGCCCCACCTGCTGCGCGCGACACTGTCCGCCTTCGAATCCCAAGAGCCCTGGCTGGTTCCGGACCCGGCGCTGGTGGAACGCTGGCGGCAGCGGCTGGCGGCGCTCGGGCCGGGGCTGCGCGTCGGCATCGGCTGGCGCAGCCAGCTGATGACCGCCGACCGCAAAGCGGCCTACGTGATGCTGGAGCATTGGGGAGCGGTCTTCGCCGTGCCGGGCGTCGTCTTCGTCAATCTCCAATATGGCGACTGCGAGGCCGAATTGCGGGCGGCGGAGGCGCGGTTCGGCGTGACCATCCACCGCTGGGCCGATCTCGACCTGAAGGACGATTTCGAGAATGCGGCGGCACTGGCCGCCAACCTGGATCTGGCGATCTCGCCGGCGATGTCGGCGGGGGAGTTGGCGGGCGCGCTGGGCGTGCCGGTCTGGCGCTTCGGGATGCGCGACTGGACGCAGCTCGGCACCGCCGTCCGCCCCTGGTTCCCCTCCATGCGCCTGTTCCAGCCCCAACCCGGCGAGAGGCTGGAGACGACGATCCGGACCATCGCCGCCGCCCTGCGTGCGATGTCGCCCGCGACATTGCCCTCGACGCCACCCGTTGCGAAGGCGGCTCCCCGCACGCCGGTGGTGAAGGCGCCGCCGGATTTCGACGCCCGGCTCAACCTGGCCGTCGCCCTGCATCGCAGCGGAAGGCTGGCCGAAGCGGAGGATTCCTACCGCGCCGTGCTCGCCGCCGATCCCGCACGCTCCGCCCCTGGCCATGCCGACGCGCGCCATCTGCTGGGGCTGCTCATGCACCAGACGGGGCGGAACGCCGACGCGTTGGTTCTGGTCGGCGAAGCGCTGCGGCTGGCCCCCGAATTCCCGCAAGCCTGGAACCATCTGGGCCTGATCGAAGAGGCGGAGGGACATCATGCCGAGGCCAGCCGCGCCTTTGCCCGCGCATTGGCGCTGCACCCGGTCTTCCCGGAGGCGCTGACCCATCTCGGCCTGCTGCACCAGACCGGCGGGCGGGTGGCGGAGGCCATGCGCCTGCATCGCCGCTCCATCGCCCTCCAGCCGGAGAATCCGCCGGCCCACACGAACCTCGGTCATGCCTGCGAACTGGAAGGGCGGAACCCCGAGGCTGCCGGCCATTACCGGCGGGCGCTGGCCCAGCAGCCGGACACACCCGACGCCCACAACAATCTCGCCACCATGGCGATGCTCGCCGGTCGGGAGGAGGAAACCAGACGCCATCTTCGCCGTGCCCTGCGGCTCGATCCCGACTTCGCGCTGGCCGCCTGGAACATCGGGCTGATGGATCTTGCCGACGGCCGCATCGCCGACGGGTGGACGGGGTACGCCCGCCGCTTCTCCGCCCGGCAGTTGCAACGCGCGCGCCGCATCGACCGGCCCGCCTGGACCGGCGGAGCGCTGGATGGTCGACGACTGCTGGTCTGGTCGGAACAGGGGGTGGGCGATGAGATTCTGTTCGCGTCCTGCTTTGAGTCTCTGCAGGGATTGGATGGGCCGGTGACCGTCGAATGCGACAAACGACTGGTCAGTCTGTTCGCGCGATCCTTCCCGTGGGCGGCGGTGCGGGCGGAAACAGTCGATGCCGGCGGACGCGAAACGGTGGTTCCGCCCGACTGCGACTTCCAGACGGCGGCCGGCAGCCTGCCCGCCCTGATGCGCGACCGGTTGGACCGGTTCCCGCCGCGCCAAGCCTATCTGCGCCCCGACCCCGGCCGTCTCGCGCTGTGGCGCGAGCGGGTGGCGGCGCTGCCCGGCCTGAGGGTGGGGTTGGCCTGGCGCAGCCAGATCGTCACCGCCCAGCGCGCGGCGGCCTACACCGGGCTGGCCGACTGGCTGCCGCTGCTCGATCTGCCCGGCGTCAGCGTCGTCACGCTGCAATACGGCGACTGCACCGCCGAACTGGCGCGGGTGGAGACGGCGACGCGCCGGCTGCATCGCTGGGACGACCTGAACCTGAAGGACGATTTCGAAGGGGTGTCGGCACTGATCGCCAATCTGGACCTTGTGATCGCCCCTGCGACGGCGGTCGGCGAACTGGCTGGGGCGCTGGGCGCTCCCGTCTGGCGGCTGGGTACCCGCGACTGGACCCAGTTGGGAGCCGGCGTGCGTCCCTGGTACCCGACCATGCGGCTGATCCAGCCTCCCCCCGGCGAGGGGCTGGCCGCAGCCGCCCGGCAGGCGGTGCGTGCCCTGACCGGACTGATCCCCGGCTGAGAGCCTGCCCGATGCCTGCGCCGCTCGAGTCCGGCACGCTGCTGGCCGCCGCCTTCGAACGCCACCAGACCGGTGGGTTCGACGAGGCGGAGGCGCTGTATCGCCGCGTCCTTGCCGCCGATCCCAACGGAACGACGGCATTGCACCGCTACGGCCTGCTGGTCGCCCAGCTCGGCAGGCTGGAGGAAGCCGACGGGCTGCTGGCCCGCGCTCTCGCCATGGCGCCGCTGAATGATGAGACGGCGGTCAACCATGCCAAAATCCTGCGCGCCCTGCGGCGTCCGGTCGAGGCAGCACGCCGTTTCCGCCATGCCTTGGCCCTGTCCCCGGCGCTGCCCGCGGCACTGGAAGGGCTGGGGCATGCCGCGCGGGAGCTTGGCGACGCGGCCGACGCGGCAGACGCCTATGGCCGGGCGGCATGGCTCGGCGGCGGCGCCGCGGTTTGGCAGCAGTGGGGCCTAGCCCTCGATGCCACAGGGCGGCCGGAGGGAGCGCTGGACGCGTTACGCCGCTCCGCCCGGCTCGATCCGATGCGGACCTCGGTTGCCGCCCGGCTGGGCGCGATCTTCCAACGGCTCGGCCGGCATACCGAAGCCGCGGTTTGGTATCGCCGCACCCTCGTCCTCCAACCCGCCGATTTGGAAGCGCGCCTTGCCCTTTCCGTCATCGCCGAGGCTGTCGCGGAACCGAAGCAAGGGACATAACCCCTTGCCTCAAAGGGTCTGACGACCTCCACACGGTATTGCGCGAAGTGATTTCAAGACCCCACCCCTGCGACCCACTGTCATACGATCGGACGGTCGAGGCACTTTTTCGCATGGTTTGACCGCATGAAACGCAAGATTAGGGTTGTTCGGCGCTTCGGATGGGTGAACACTGTTGTCACCGGCCCGTCACATTGAGGCGGTCCCGGACTGATCCTATGGAGAGCGACTCATGCACACTGAAGCTCGCCTTTCGTCCCTGCAAGACAAGCACATGCGCCTTGACCGCGCGATCCTCGACGAGGAAAAGCGCTCCTGGCCGGATGAGAGCGCGGTGAAGCGCCTCAAGCTCGAAAAGCTGCACGTCAAGGAAGAGATCGATCGCCTGACGCGCCACGGCCCGATGAATTAATCCCCCACTCACCGCATCGCCCCCTGGACGGGGATAGAAAGCCGGGTCGAGGCGGATTGCCTCGCCCGGCTTTTTCATTGTGCACGGTCCTGCGGCGAGCACCGCTCCATCAGCCGTGAAAGCTCGCCCGCTACCGCAGGCAGCAGATCGGCCACCCGCTGTCCGGCGCCTGCCCGAAAAAGACGCATCGACGGAAACCAGGGCCGCACCGCGGTACCGAGCGCCGTCCAGTCCCCCGTCCGCGCCAGTCGCCAGACCGGCACGCCGAGCGCTCCCGCCAGTTCGCCGGTGGATGTCGCGGGCGCTATCACCAAATCCAGCGCAGCCGTCAATGCCGCGGCTCCATCCAGGTCGTTCCGCAAGTCGAGTTCATCGAACGCATGCGGTGCCCGCCCGAAAGCCCGGCCGGCTGCCGCAAGTTCGGCGGCACAATCGCCATATTGCAGGTTGACCGGCACGAGGCCGGGCAGCGTCAGCACCGGCCGCCAATCCTCGATCCGGGTATAGTCTGGCATGCGGTCCGGGTCGAGCTGGCCGCTCCGCCAGGCAATTCCGACCCGCAGCCCCTCCCCCAGCCCGGCAAGCCGAGCCCGCCAGCGCTCCACCGCTGCCGGATCGGCCCGCAGCGCCGGGGCGACCGCTGCAAAGGCCGACAAGGACGGACCGAGATGCCGGGACAGCGATCCGATCGCCGCATGCCGGTCCACAGCCAGGATCGGTTCCTCCGGCGAGGCCGGAGCCGGTCGTACCGTTGCCTGGGGAAAAGAGCGCGCGAACAGCGGGACGAAGCGACGGTCGCATTCCACCACCACATGGCCGGCACGGGCGATCAGTTCAGGCAGGCGCTGGGCGAACATCAGTTCATCACCGATGCCTTGCTCAGGCCAGACCAGGAGCCGCAGGCCCGACGGGTCCTCCCCGTTCCAGGCCGGCACCCCGGGGCGGCGTACAGCCGCAGCCAGATCGCGCGTGTCGAAGCGGCGGTCGTAGCCATCCCAGCCCGACACCAGCCGCCCGGCGGCGAGATCCAGCACGCCGCCGTTGAAGGCTGCGGACGGGTGCCCGGGCTCCGCCGCCAGAGCCCGGACGCACCACAGCCGGGCTCCCGCATCGTTCCCCATCTCGCGCAGCAGCCGTCCCCGGTTCGCCATGCCGTCGGCCAATGCCGGATCCAGCGCCAACGCCAGCCGCCCGGCCCGTTCCGCTGCATCCAGCCGCCCCAGGCGCCGCGATGCCGTCGACAGGTTGACCCAACCGGCCACCAGCTCCGGGGCCAGTTCCAGCGCCCGGACATGCGCCCGCTCCGCCTCGCTCCAGCGGCCGAGCCGGGCCAGGACCGTACCCAGATTGTCATGCGCCTCCGCAAGGCCCGGAAGCGCCGCGACCGCCCGGCTGTGTGCTCGCAGGGCATCCTCTCTCCGCTCCAGTCCATCGAGCGCGTTGCCGAGATTCGTCAGTGCCGCCGCATCGTCGGGCCGGAGCGCCAGCGCGGCCCGGAAGCTCGCCGCCGCCTGCGTTTCCCGGCCGAGCGCCAGACGGACATTGCCCAGGCTGATATGCGCCGTCGCATAATCGGGGGCCACGGCAACGGCGGCGGCGATGCGCGGCTCGCCCAGTTCCGGTTCGCCGGACTGATGCGTCAACAGACCGGACAGATGGAGCGCGACCGGATCCAGCGGACGACGAAGCAGCACCCGTTCGTACAAGGCGCTTGCCTCAGCTGTCTTACCGGTGCGGTGGGCTTGCACCGCCCGCTCCAACAGCCGGTCGAGGTCGGCCAAAAAGTCCGGTTCCGGATCCGGTTCCGGGTCGGCCGTGTCGCCAACCCCGGCGGGCCCGGCGGGGGAAGTGGGCGACCGCCCATCCCTCGGCGACGCTGCACTTCGCAAGGCCTTTCCCATTTGGAGAAGCGTGGCCTCCAGCCCCTCGCCGGGACTGGGCTGGAACAGGCGCATGGAGGGGAACCAGGGGCGGACGGCGGTGCCGAGCTGCGTCCAGTCGCGCATCCCGAAGCGCCAGACCGGCACGCCCAGCGCGCCCGCCAACTCCCCCGCCGACATCGCCGGCGAGATCGCCAGATCCAGGTTGGCGGCCAGTGCCGCCGCATTCTCGAAATCGTCCTTCAGGTCGAGATCGGCCCAGCGGTGGATGGTCACGCCGAACCGCGCCTCCGCCGCCCGCAATTCGGCCTCGCAGTCGCCATATTGGAGATTGACGAAGACGACGCCCGGCACGGCGAAGACCGCTCCCCAATGCTCCAGCATCACGTAGGCCGCTTTGCGGTCGGCAGTCATCAGCTGGCTGCGCCAGCCGATGCCGACGCGCAGCCCAGGCCCGAGCGCCGACAGCCGCTGCCGCCAGCGCTCCACCAGCGCCGGGTCCGGAACCAGCCAGGACGGCCGCCCGGGAAAGCGCTTGAGATCGGCACGCAGCAAACGCGGCAGACTGCCGGCCGCAACCTGCACATCGGCATCGCGCGGATCGGCGCTCTCCGGTCGCAAGTCGGCATCGGGAAAGGAGCGCCTGAACAACGAAACCAGCCGGCGGTCGCATTCGATCACCAGCCGCCCGGCACGTCGCATCGCCTCTTCATAGCATGAGGCGAACAGAATCTCGTCGCCCACCCCCTGCTCGCGCCAGACCAGAAGGCGCCGTCCGGCAATGTTTTCGCCCCGCCAGGGCCGCATCGAGAATTTGCGGCGCTGGGATTGGAATTCGGGGGTGCCGAAGCGCCATTCATGCCCGGTCCAGCCAGCCCGCAACGCTCCGTCTTCCAGCAACAGAAGCGAACGGTTGTAATGGCCTTGCGCGTATTTGGGATCGGCCTCCAGCGCCGCGTCGAACGCAGCCAACGCCTCTGTGCGGCGGTTCTGCCGTTGCAGCAGGTGGGCGAGGTTTCCGTGCGCCTCAGCGAGCGACGGCGCGTGGTCGATGGCCGCGCGATGGCACAGCTCCGCCTCCGCGGCCCGGCCCAGCGCCGCCAGCGCGTTGCCGCGGTTGGTCCATGCGGTGGCAAGGTTCGGATCACACCGGGTCGCATGGTCCAGCAGGCGCTCCGCCTCGCCGAAGCGCCCAATCTTGTGCAGGGCGCCGCCGAGATTGCTGAGGGCGTCCGCTGCGGCGGGCACCAGGGCGGTCGCGACGCGATGGGCCGCCACCGCATCCTCCGGCCGGTCCGCCAGTTCCCCCAAGTGGCCGTGTGCCGGCGCCAGGTCCGGCCGCAGGCGCAATGCATGACGGACCGCGGACCGTGCCGCCCTGGCCCGGCCCAGACGGCGCAGCAGGGCGGTACGGTTGACCCAATGCCCCGCACCTTCCGGCTGAACCGCCACGCAGTTGCGGGAAATGCGTTCGGCATCGTCGAGCCGGCCCAGCCCCTGCAGGGACTCGCACAGAGCGGCATGGGCAGCGGCGTTGTGGTGATCGGCGGCAGAGGCGCGGACCAGCAGTTCGACCGCGTCCTCCAACGCGCCGCGCCGCTTGGCCAGCACCCCACCCAGATGCAACGCGACCGGATGATGCGGCGCAGCGTCGATGACTGTCCGCACCAGCGCGTCAGCCGCATCCGCGTCGCCACCGCGGTAGAGAGCGACGGCTTCGGCCGTCCGCCGGTCGGGATCGGCCATGGTCTGCACGGGCTCCGCGGGGAATTGCCGTTGCAACACATCCGGCGCCGGGCGCGCCAGCTGCCGCAGTTCCAGCGCCATGGCAGTGAGCGCCGCTTCCAGCCCCTCGCCGGGATTGGGCTGGAACAGGCGCATGGAGGGGAACCAGGGGCGGACGGCGGTGCCGAGCTGCGTCCAGTCGCGCGTTCCGAAACGCCAGACCGGCACGCCCAGCGCGCCCGCCAGTTCGCCCGCCGACATCGCCGGCGAGATCGCCAGATCCAGGTTGACGATCAGCGCAGCCGCTCCGTCGAAATCGTCCTTCAGGTCGAGATCGGCCCAGCGGTGGATGGTCACGCCGAACCGCGCTTCCGCCGCCCGCAATTCGGCCGCGCAGTCGCCATATTGGAGGTTGACGAAGACGACGCCCGGAACGGCGAAGACCGCCCCCCAATGCTCCAGCATCACGTAGGAGGTGCGGCGTTCCGTCGTCATCAGCTGGCTGCGCCAGCCGATGCCGACGCGCAGCCCCGGCCCGAGCGCCGCCAGCCGCTGCCGCCAGCGTTCCACCAGCGCCGGGTCCGGCACCAGCCAGGGCGAGGCCGCGCGGAAATCCGGCAGCCGGCCGCGCAACAGCCCCGGCAGGTTGCCGGCCGGCACATGGGCATCGACATCGGGCGGCCGAATAAGTTCGCGGCCGTCCTCATCGACGGATTGTGCCCGTACCGTGGCCTGGGGAAAGGAGCGCGCGAACAGCGGTACGAGCCGCCGATCGCATTCCACCACCACATGTCCCGCCAGTGCGATCAGAGAGCGGTAACAGGATGCGAACAGGATCTCGTCGCCCACTCCCTGCTCCCGCCAAACCATCAGGGTCCTGCCGCCCGGTTCCTCCCCGTTCCAGGGCGGGGCACCGATCCGCCGATTGACATAGCCCTTGGCGCGGAATCTCCAGCGATAATCGTCCCATCCCCCGGCCAGATCCCCACCGGCCAGCCGCAGCAGGCCACGGTTGAGATGTGCGGTGCCGAGAGCCGGGTTGATCGACAGGGCGAGCGACATCCAGGGCTCGGCCGTGGCAGCGTCCTGGCGGTACTGCCAGATCAGCATGCCAAGATTGCCCGCCGCCTCCGCATTGCGGCCGTCGATCGTCAATGCTTGGCGGTGCGCCGCCTCCGCTTCGGCGATGCGGCCCTGAAGCTGCAGGGCGAGGCCATAGGCGGTCAGTGTCACCGGCCGGCCCGGATCGATCGCCAAAGCGCGCAGATACAGACGTTCAGCTCCCGGCGGATCGTCACGGTCCAACCACTGGCCGGCCATATTGGCATAGGCCTCGGCATTGCCGGGATCGGCGGCCACCGATCGGCGATAGAGGTCCACGGCCCGGTCGGCCTGCCGGTTCGCCGCATGGATCCCGGCGAGATTGATCAACGCCTTGCCATAATCTGGCCGCAAGCGCAGGGCACGGCGGTACCAGCGCGCCGGCTGCTCCAGGTCGTACGCCGGGTCATGCCCTGGGTCGTCGCGGTTTTCCAAGGCGGTGCCGTGGTTGTTGGCAACCATGGCATCGTCGGGACTGAGTGCCACCGCACGGCGCAGCACCGGCGCCGCCGCATCCGCCTCGCCCAGGTCGAGCAGGGCCACTCCCAGGTTGTTGCAGGCGCCCTGCAGGGTCGGAGCACGGTCCAGCACGCGGCGGAACTGCGCGACGGCTTCGGCCAGGCGGCGCATCCCGAACAATGCGGAGCCCAGACTGAAACGCAATACCGTGTCGTCGGGATATGCATCCACCGCCGGTGCCAGCACCTCACACGCCTCTGTATAGCGCGCTTCCTGGTTCAGCAGGGCCCCCAGCGCGCCCGACACTTCATCGTCGGCCGGCGCGTCCGCCAGCGCACGCCGCAGACAGACCTCGGCATCGGGATGGCGCAATCCGCGTAGGCAAAGCGCAAGATGCCGCCATGCCGTCGAATGGGACGGGTCAGCCTGCACGACTGCATAGAAGGCATTCGCCGCAGGAGCGATCCGGCCCATCTCCCGCTGCAGGACGCCGTAATTGAAGCGCGCGTTCAGGTTGTCCGGGCCCATGGTCAGCGCATGGGCGTAGGCGTCAGCCGCCTCGTGCCGCAGACCCAGCCGTTGCAGCACCGTGGCGCGGTTGGCGTGCGCTTCGATATAGCGTTCGTTCTGCTCGATGGCCGTCGCATAGGCTGCCAGTGCCTCGTCCAGACGGTCCAGATCGGCCAGCACATTGCCGAGATTGTTGTAGGCCTGCGGAAATTGCGGCTGCACCGCCAGCGCCGCGCGCAGCCCCTGGAGTGCGACCGCCGGCCGGCCCGTCTGATGGGCGACCATCGCCGACAGGTGCAACGCATCGGCGTGGGCCGGCTCATCCACCAGCAACCGGCGGTACAATGCCAGCGCATCGGCGAGGCGGCCGGCGCGGTGGAGCGGCAGCGCTGCGTCAATCAGCCCGGTGGCGGTCACGGCATCCGGTCGCTCGTCACAGGTTCGCCGTCGGTGGATGATGGATTGGCCGGCACGTCATCGGCCGTATCGTCGGACTCCCCGGCCGCCTCTCCACCGGTTCCGCCCTTGAACAACTTGCGGCAAAGCTTGAGCGCCCGATAGTAGTTGCGCCCTTCGACCAGACGGGCGATTTCGTCCAGGGTCTTGGCGACGTCGGGCCGCGCATCACGCGTTTCATCCAGGATCGAGGCGAAGCGCTGGAGATTCAGCGTCGAATCCTCGGGGAAGATGTAGACGAGCTGGATGACGAAATAGAGCTTCTTCTCGATGCTGTCGATCTGCTCTTCCTTGAGGACCTCGCGACCGCGCAGGAAATTCGCGGTGTTGTAGAGAAAGAACGATCCCGGACGGTCGCCGGCACCGATGACGGCGCCGTTGATGATGACCTTCTCGTTGGGACGAAGTACGAACTTGAGCGGCATGAGTGAGGAACCCGGGGCTTGCGCGCCATCGCCGGCCGGCCTTTGCCGGACCGGTTCGGCCCAAGAAGGAAACGGGCGGCAGCCTGATGCCGCCGCCCGCTGTATGTGATCCTACCCGAACTCCCTATCCGAACTCCACGCCTTAGAACAGGCGCAGGATCGACTGCTGCGACTGGTTGGCCAGCGAGAGGGCGATGGTGCCGAGCTGCTGACGGGTCTGCAGCATCAACAGGCCTGCGCCTTCCTCGTTCTGGTCGGCCAGCGTCAGCTTGCTGGCGCCTTCGGTCAGCACGTCGCTGAACTCCTTGGTAAAGTTCTCGCGGGTCGTGATGATGTTCAGGTTCGTCGACAGAGACTGCGAAGCGGAACGGATCGTCGCCTTGGCGTTGTCGAGGCCGGCAACCGCCTTGTCGATGTCGGCGCGGTCCGTCCAGTCGTTCTGCGCTTCGTCGAGCTTCAGGCCCTGGCCGCTGGTCGAGAGGTTGACCGCGTTCACGGTGATCGCGTTGGTGTTCGTCTCGTTCAACTGGACAGTGATGTCGTTCGACGAGTTGGCGTCGGAGATCTGCTTGGTGACGATGTTCGCCGAGCAGTTCGCCGAAGCCGCCTGCTTGATGGTCGCCGCGTCGATGTTCAGATGGACAGTACCGCTGTCGAAGGCGAAGGCTTGGTCGCCGCCGGCCAGCTTGGCGTTGCCCTGTTCGTTGTTACCGTCACGGGTGACCTGGGCGCCGTTGGAGTTGGTGACCTGGATTTGCAGGTCGACCTTCTTCTCGATGCTCGAGATGCCGTTGCCCTGGTTGTTCGCCGCTTCCAGCAACTGCCGGTCGACGGTGAAGGAAACGATCGTGCCCGACGCGAAGCTCTCCGAGATCTTCTTGGTCAGCGCATTGGTCGTGCTGGAGGTCAGCGTAAAGTCACGGACGACGCCGGCCGTGGTGTTGCCGGTCAGGGTGATCGTGCCGTTGGTCTGGATCGAGGCCGTCGCGACGTCCTTGCCCTGCAGGCGGCCGCCGCTGATGGCGGTGCTGATCGACGTCTGCAGGTTGGTCGCGATGTTCACGGCGGCGTTCTGACCGACTGCGACGTCGCCCTTGGTCGCGGTGTAGTTGAAGGTCTGGCCTTCCACCGTGATGGAGAAGATGTCGCCTTCTTCGATCGTCCCGCTGATGTTCACCGTCGAGACCTGCGCCGAGCCCGATTTGGCAGGCGTGGTCAGGTTGGTGCTGGTCGACTGCGTGTTGTCGAAGTAGGAGATCGTACGGCTTTCCTTGCCATCCGAGACGATGAAGTCGCGCGAACGGCCGTTCGCCCCGCGAACCTCGATCTGGACATTGGAGAAGCTGCCCGACGTCGAGGACATCGTGCCCGACAGCTTCAGTCCGGTCAGGCCATGCGCACGCTCCGCCTTGGTGATGTCCTCGGTCTTGCCCTCGACCGAGCCGTCGCCCTTGATGCGGATCGAATAGGTATCGGCGGAGATGACGTTGGTGACGCGGGCGTTGTCGACGCCGACAATGGTATTGGCGGAGGCACGGGACGCGCTGGTGCTGTCCATGCTCAGGCCGTTGCCGTTGATCAGGTTCTTGCCGCTGTAGCCGCTGTCGGCGGCGAGCTTGTCGATCTGCCCGCGCAGCGTGTTGAACTGAGAGGCGAGCGACTTGCGGGTGGCGATCGAGGCGGCGTCGTTGCCGAGCGCCGCATAGGCGGCGGTGGTCAGGCCCTTGGCCTGGTCGACCATGGAGTCGATCGAGGTCAGGCCCTTGTCGGCGGCCTGGATCGTGCTGATCGACTGGCCCATCGCGTCCTTCAGCGACGTCAGGTCGCCGGCGCGCTGGTTCAGACCCTTGGCCGAGAAGAAGGCGGTCGGGCCGTCGAGGGCGGTGTTGATCTTGTTGCCCGTCGACAGGATGTTCTGTTTCTTGTCGATCTGCGCCTGCGTGCTCTGCAGCTGCAGCAGGTTCGTGCGCATCGAAGAGGACAGGGAAACGTTGCCAGCCATGATGGCCACTCCTTTGGAGGATCGATGTCCGGACGCGCGCCATTTTCGGTGCGCATGAAACCCGGAAGGGGACTAATTCCCCCGCCAAAGGGGTAGGCAAAAAGCGGGCCAGTTCAAATTTGCCGGGTTTCCCTGGCAATCCATGCCCACAGGAAAAAAGAACCCGGCAATTTTTGCCGATTGCCCGGCAGAAACTGCCGGTCAGGAGGCAGGCCTTGCCGGGGCGGCAGTTTCTGCCGGGCATTTCCTGCCGGGCAGGACAACCGTTTCGCACAGTGCGAGCGGCCCGACGACGAGCGCCGCGCTGCCCCAGGACCAGCCGACGCCGAAGCCGGACAGCAGCAGCCGGCGGGAGCCGGTGTTGAGCGACGGAGCCAGCGCTCCGGCAAGCGCCAGAGGTATGGAGGCGGAACTGGTGTTGCCGACCTCCCGCAGAGCAACGACCGTGCGCCCGACCGGAGCTCCCAGTTTCTGGCCGAGATGGCGGATCATCTGGGCGTTGGCCTGGTGCAAGACCAGATGATCGACCGACTCCATCGCCCAGCCTGCGGCATCCAGCGCCGCGCGCACACTGCCCGGCACCTCCCGCAGGGTGAAGGCGAAGACCTGGGTGCCGTCCATGAACAGCCGAGCCGGCCGGCCGGGATGGCGCATAGCCCCGCCCTCTGCCGCCAGATAGGGCGCGCCGGCGCCGTCGCTGCCAAGGTCGAAGGCGATTGGCGCGGCGAACTCATCCTGTTCGAGTGCGATGGCGGCGGCGCCGTCGCCGAACAGCGGGGCCACCGCCCGGTCGTCGGGATCGACCAGCCTGGACGTGGTGTCGCCGACCAGCAGCAGAGCCCGCCTGCCCGCTGCCTTGAGCAGCCCCGCTGCGGTCCACAGCCCGTAGATGAAGCCTGAACAGCCATGGGTGATGTCGAGGACCGCCGCCCCCTTGCGCAGCCCCAGCCGCCGATGCAGCAGCGACGCGGTGCCTGGCAGAATCTGGTCGTGGGTCTGGGTCACCAGCACCAGCAGGTCGAGGCTTGCCGGATCCCAGCCCAACCCGTCGAGCAGGCGGCGTGCCGCGGCCTCCGCAAGGTCGCTGGTGCATTGGTCGGGGGCGACGATCCGCCGCTCCTCGATCCCGGTGGCGGCGGCGACCTTGCGGGCGGCGTCCTCGCCGAAGCGGCGGGCGAGGTCATCGACCGTCTCGCGCCCTTCCGGCACGCAGCCGACGACGCCGCGCACGCACACCCCGTCGATCCGGCTGGCGACCATGCTCCGCCTCCCCTGTCAAGCACGGCGTCAGCAGGTGATGCCGCCGTCCACCGTGATGGTCTGTCCTGTGACGAAGCCACCGCCCGCGCCCAGCAGGAAGCGGACCACCGGGACCACGTCGGCTGCGGTGCCGAGCCGGCCGAGCGGGGTGCGGCGGACGATCTGGTCACGCTGCCCGTCCGACAGGGTGCCGGACATCTCGGTGTCGAGATAGCCCGGCGCCACCGAATTGACGGTGATCGCACGCCTTCCGACCTCGCGTGCCAGCGCCCGGGTCAACCCGTCCAGCCCGGCCTTGGAGGCCGAGTAGGCGGCCAGCCCGACATAGCCGCGCTGGCCGATGATGGAGGAGATGTTGACGATCCGGCCCCCCTTCGGACCGCCGCCACGCTCCACCAGCTTGGCCCGCAGGAAGGCGCGGGCGGCCTGGAGCGCGCCCGTCAGGTTGGTCTGGATCACCGCTTCGGCGTCGACCTCCGGAAAGGTCGCCAGCACGCCCTCCCGTGCAATGCCGGCATTGTTGACCAGTCCCCACAGCGGCGCGTCGGCGCCCCAGGCCACGGCTGCGTCGAAGAAACCGCGCACCTCGGCCGCCTCGCCGATGCGGCAGGGATGCCAGAACAGGTCGGGACCGGCCAACCGCTCCAACGCATCGGACGACGAGCGGCTGCAGGTGGAAACGCGATAACCGTCGGCCAGGAGCGCCTCCACCAAGGCAAGGCCGAGCCCGCGGCTGCCACCGGTGACGATGACGTGACGCTTCGGTCCGGCAACGGCCGCAGCGTCACCTGTCATGGGGGCATCGGGCATCGGGATGTCGGTCATGCGGTTCCCTTCCGGCACTTCTTGCCCGCAGCGCTCAACGGGATGCGGTCGGCGAAGGTCACCGCCCGCGGTCGGGCCGCCGGGACCAGATCGGCGACGGCGGCACGCAACGCCGCGCGCAGCACCATCTCTTCGGCGCCGGGCGCCGGCACGACGGTGGCTGTCAGCAATTGCCCGGTGATCGGGCTGGGCACGGCGATGACCGCTGCATCGGCCACCCCGTCAACCGCCAGCAGGCGGCGCTCCACCGCTTCCGGCGAGACCTTCACCCCGCCGACATTGGCCAGCCCGTCGAGCCGGCCGGCGAACAGCACGCGATCGCCCCGGCATTCGACGAGATCGCCGGTGGACAGCCAGCCGTCGGAACCGGCAGCGGCCGGAGCGGCACGCGGGCTCCGCACCTCCAGCACGCCGTCGGCGATGCGCAGGGCAACGCCGTCGGCCCCCGTCTCCAGCCAGCCGGCCGGGAAACCGGCACGACCGTCATTGACCGCGAACAATGCTCCGGCTTCTGTCGAGGCGTAGATGTGGCGCAGCCGCACCCGCGGGAAACACCGCGCCAACCGGTCCAGCAACGGCTGGTCGGCAGCTTCCCCACCCAGGGTCACCGCGGCCAACGGCAATTCCGCGTCGCCCAGCGCCATCAGGAAGGCGCGCCAGAAGCTGGGCGTGCCGCTGACATGGGTGACCGCATTCAGCCGCGCCGCCTGCGCCAGATCGGCGATGCCCGCCCCCTCCGGCCGGCCGCCGGCGTTCCTGCCGCCGGGCACCGCGACCAGCAGCGCGCCGGACGCCGCGGCGGTCAGCATCACCTGAAGCCCGGCGAAGGATCCCGGCTCATAGGTCAGCAGCCAGCGTGCCCCGGCCTCCTCCAGGCCGCGCAGCCGGCCGCGCAGCCGGTCGAAGCCGTGGCGCAGACGCTTCGGCCTGCCGGTGGTGCCGGAGCTTTCGAGCGTCACCGAGAAGCCCTGCTCCGGCTGCCAATCCTGGTCATCGCGCATCCCGCGCGCCAGCAGCAGTCCCTGCCCGGCGGCCTCGGCGGCAGCCAGGGCGGCCAGCACGCGCGACGGCCGGTCTGCCAGAACCACGCCGCCACCCGATATGTCGCCTTCCGGCAAGGCCGCCAATTCGGGCCAGCCGAAGACCTCCTCCCCCTCGATCAGGCGGAAGGCGGGATGGATCCAGCTGGGGCGTGCGCCCGTCATGCCGGAACGGTGTAGAGCGCCGCCAGCTCGCCGACGGTGGTGAACTGGCGGAGGCCGTCACGGAAAGGATCCTGGCCGGTCCGCTGCTCGAGCACCACCAGCAGTGTGGCGAGGTCGAGGGAGTCGATAGGCAGGTCGCCGCCCAGAAACATGCTGTCCATGTCAAGGGACGGCAAAACCTCTCCCTTGTCGGCGACGATGCGGCCGAGTTCCTCGGCGATCAGGGCGAAGATGCTGTCGGTCATCGGATGGTCAACTCGCTGGAAAGGTGTCGTCGCAACGGTCCAGGAAGGACCGGATGGCCAAGGTCACCGGGCTGGCGGCCTCGATATGCGGCAGATGCCCGGCATTGTCGAACACCAGGAAGGGCGCACCGGGCGGCAGCCGGTCGGGTGGCGGCAGGGGGATGATGCGGTCGGCGCGGCCCCATAGCACCTGGATCGGCATGGGATAGGCGCCCCAATCCACCGGCGGCCCGCCATCGGCATGGTCGGCGAAGGACAGCTCGATGATCCGCTCCAGTGCAGCCCGGCGCACCGGGTCGGCACCCTGGGCATGCAACACCTCGGCAAAGCGCGGAATCAAGGGCGACGGGCCGGCGAACAGCCGTTCGGCGCAGGCCCGTGCCTCCGCCACGTCGTCAGGTGCCACGGCGCGGCGCAGGAATCCCAGGTCGAAGGGCGTTCCCAGCCCGGCGCTGGCCAGCAATGTCAGGCTGGCGACACGGTCCGGCGCCAGCCGTGCCAGTTCGCGCCCGACATAGCCGCCCATCGAATGGCCGACCAGATGGACCCGCGGCAATTCCAGCGCGTCGAGGAAGCCGACCAGCCAGGGGGCGAAGTCGGTGACCAGACCGCGGCCCACATCGGGGGTGGAGCCGCCGTGGCCAGGCAGATCGACGGCGACGGAACGGCGGCGCGCCGACAGGGCCGACAGGTTGAATTGCCAGGTCAGCCGGTCGCCGGCGAAGCCATGGAGCAGCAGCACCGGCACGCCCCCGCCACCGACCGAGAGGTAGGCTGCCTGCGCACCATCCACGCTCGCGACACCGGCACGCAGGCGGCTGCCGTCGGAAACGGGACGCGGCACCGGTCAGGCCGTGACCGGCGCACCCGCCAGGGCCAGCAGGTCGGCCACCGTCCGGGCCTTGGCCAGCTTCTCGCCCTCGACCACGACCCCGGTCTTCTCGTCGACCAGCGCGATGAAGCTGATGACCGCCAGCGAATCCCAGGAATCCAGCGATTCCAGGACCTCGTCGCCGCTCAGCGTGCCGGGATCCAGTTCGAGCATCTCATCGAGAGCGAGCAGGAAATCCTTACGATCCATTAGCTTTTCTCCTTATCCGGGGGTGGCGTCCCGATCGGCGGGTTCGGCTCCCATAATGGAAACCGAAAAGTATGTCAGTGCAGCGTCTTTTGCCGGACCGAACGGTTGATGTCCATCCAATCGGGATGGTCGCGAAGAATTTTGCAACAATCCTGCCAACCGAATCCGGGGTTGGCCGGCAGAAGCGCCTCCAGCAGCCGGCGGACCAGTTCGTAGTCTGCCGGTTCGTCCACGCACCAGCGTTGTTCCGCCAGCCCTTCCAGATCTGCCAGATCGGCCGGCGCATCGGGGGCCAGCGCCGCACCGAGCCGGAAACGGTCCGGGCGATGGTAGATATAGGGGGTGACATGCTCCCGCTCGGCTGGATCGGCGGCATTGGCCGCGGCCTCCTCCAGCAGCCGCCGCGGGAAAATCTCGGCATCCAGGCCACGCGGATAGCGTGTGCTGTCGATGGACAGATGGTCCAGCGGCGGATCGTCGCACTGCCCGCCGAGGAAGGTGGCGATCAACCGGCCGACCAGCACCGGATCGATCAGCGGACAGTCCGCGGTGACACGGACCACCAGTTCGGCCCCCGCCATCGCTGCGGCCCCGGCGAAGCGGCCCAGAACATCCGCCTCGTCGCCGCGGAAGACGGCTATCCCCAGCCCTTCGGCACAGGCGGCAACAGGATCGTCGGCGGTGTTCACCGTGGTCGCCAGCACCACCGCATCCAGGCCGGGCGTCCGCGCCAGACGCTCCAGATGGTGGGCCAGCAGCGGCCGGCCGGCAGCCGGCATCAGAACCTTGCCCGGCAGGCGGGTGGAGGTCATGCGGGCCTGCGAGATGGCGACGACGCGCGGCCTACCCATGCGGCTCCTCCCGCGGCGCGAGCATCTCCCAGCCCAGCGGTTCGCCGCGGCGGAGCGGCCGGGCGGCGCGGTGGCCGAGCACGTCGGGCAGATGCTTGGGCGCCATGCCGAAGCCCGGACGGATGGAGCGGACATTGGCGGCGGTCAGCGGCTCCCCAGCCGCCACGTCGGCGACGACGTAGAGCGAACGGCGGTAGTCGCGCCCGCCGGCCTCGCTGGGCTTTACCGCGTAATCGACCCGGCCCATGGCGGCTGTGGCGGTACGCACCGCATCGGCCATCGCCTTGAATTCAGCCGGCTCCAGGGAGAAGGCGCTGTCGACGCCGCCATCGGCGCGCGACAGGGTGAAGTGCTTTTCGATCACCGCAGCGCCCATCACCGCCGCCGCGACAGGCACGGCGATGCCCTCGCTATGGTCCGACAGCCCGGCGGCGACGCCGAAGGCCTCGGCCAGATGGGGTATGGTGCGAAGGTTGCAGTCCTCCGGCGGCGTCGGATAGCCGCTGACGCAATGCAGCAGAACCAGCGGCACCTCGCCGGCCGCGGCCACAGCCTCCTCGATCTCGCCCAAGGTGGCGAGGCCGGTCGACATGATCAGCGGCTTGCCGGACCGTGCGGCGCGGCGGATCAGCGGCAGATCGATCAGCTCGAAGGAGGCGATCTTGAACGCCGGGGCGTCCAGACCTTCCAACAGTTCGACGGCGGTCTCGTCGAAAGGAGAGCTAAAGATGGTCAGCCCCAGTTCCCGCGCCCGCCCGAACAGCGGGGCATGCCATTCCCACGGCGTGTGCGCCTCGCGGTAGAGGTCATGCAGGGTGCGCCCGTCCCACAACCCGCCGGCCAGCCGGAAACCGGGACCGTCATGGGCGATGGTGATGGTGTCGGCGGTGTAGGTCTGCAGCTTGACCGCGTCGGCCCCTGCCGCCTTCGCCGCCTCCACCAGCGCAAGCGCGCGACCCAGCTCGCCATTGTGGTTCCCCGACATCTCGGCGATCAGATAGGGCGGGTGGCCCGGCCCGATGGGCCGGCCGGCGATGGTCAGGGGCGGACGAAGGGCATTGCTGTTCGGCAAGGGATGGGATTTCCGGCAGGGACGGGACGACTGTTGCAGTCTTCCACCAAAACATGAAGGAACGTTAATTTCAGCGATCGCCTACGGCCCGTTGCGTCCGGCTCGGTGCAGGGTTCTTGCCTCTTCGCCATAGGCCAGCAGGCGTTCGACGCAGCGATGGCGATCGCCGATCTCGGCGAAGCGCGCCCGGGCCGCCGCAGTGGCCGCCTCGCGCGCTTCGGTATCGGTCATGAGCAGGGTGGCCCTCGCCACGAAGGCGGCACGGTCTGCCACAGGGAAGCCCGGTCCGGACACGCTGGCACCGTCGCCCCAGCCATAGGTGACCACGGGCACTCCCTCCGCCAGGGCAAAGGCCACGCCGCCACCGCCGCCCTGGCGCGGCGGGTTGAGGAAGACGTGGCAGCGGCGGTAGAGCGCCCGGATGTCAAGGATATGGCCAAGGCAGCGCATCCGTCCATGGTTGCGCAGGGGGGCCAGCCTCGTCTGCAGTTCCCGCACCTCGCCGGCAAAGACCAGTCCGGCGCCAGGACAGCGATCGAGGATCTCGTCGAACAGCCCCAGCACCTCTCCAGTCACCTCCTCGTCCAACCGGGTGCCGACCACCGCGAACAGGGGGGTGCCGTCGGGAAAACCGGTGTCGGCGCGCACGCCGTCCGACGGCGGCAGGGTGTAGCCGAAGGTGAAGGGACGGAAGCGGCGGGCGAAGGGTGCGCGGTAGAGCGGCGAAATCGCCTGGGTATGGTCGCGTTCCTCGAATCCCAGCACGATGGGGGCCAGCGACAGGGTGATGCCGGAACTCGTGGGCAGCGCCACCACCGGCCGGGCTCCTGCATCGGCGAACAGGTCGGCGACGATGTTCGAGCCGCCGAAGGAGACGATCATGTCGGGGTCGTAGCCGTCGATGGCCTCGACGATCAGGCGCAGCTTGTCCTGGGCGAAGGCCGGCCCGGTGAAGGAGGCGACCTTGACCTGCCGGCCGAACATCTTCAGCGCGAAGACGCCCTCCAGGTCGGCGGCGACCTCCGCGACCATCGGCGGGATGAAGACATTCTCCACCCGGGTCGGCAACGCGTTGCAGTTGATGATGGCGACGTCCAGCCCGAATTCGTCCTGCATGCGGGCTGCGAAATCGAAACAGTCACGGGTCGGCTGATGACCCTGGTTGGTGAACTGGTTGGTCACCACGGCGACGCGGCGGATAGGCCCTTCGCGCAGCGTGGCACGCGGCGGCGTCAGTCCCCAGCGCCGCGCCACCGACCGGACCATCGCCGTATAGTAGCGGAACAGGTCGCAGGGCACGAAGCTCGCCAGCTTGTCGCCGGTCGCGACGCCCAGGAACAGCTGCCGTGACAGGCACCAGTGGGTGTAGTGCAGCACCGCCGGATCGGCGCTGTCCGCCCCCAGCATCAGATAATGCAGGATCCGTTCGTAATGGTAGAGGTCGCCCGTCAGCAGGAACAGGACCGAACGCAGACGAACTGTATCGTTGGCAGGCGCCTCGCGCTCCAGCAGGTCGGCCAGGGCAAGCCGGGTGGCCTGGTCCAGGCTGCGGCGCAACCCGTCGCACAGCGTCGAGAAGCGGTTGATCTTCCCCGCATCGAACTGCCGGTCGGTCAGGTAGACCATCAGGGCGGCTGCCGCCTCGGTCATGCGGTCGGACGGGACCGGTTCCGGCATTCTGGACCTCTTCCGCTTCGGGCAACCCCTCCGGGTGTACCGCCACCGGCGATGACGATGCAAGCCGGCATTCGGCGGCAGATACATTGCGCTGCAATTGAAGACGTTGCGCGCGCTTGCCGAATGCGACACACTCGCAAAAACCATACTTATAGAAGGGATGTTTCCATGGCTGGTTTCGACAGCGCCGCCGGTCCTGCCGGTGTGGTGAGCGGATTGATCGGCAAGGCGGCGGCTGAGCTGGACGCGATGTCCGACGCGGCGGGAGAGATCGCGCCGGAGGTCGGCGACCTCACCGGCGTCCTTGTGGAGGCGCAACGCATCGCCGACCGCGCCGCACTGGACCTGCGCCGGCTGCTCCAGAGAGTCGAGCGCGCGAAGGCCTAGAATGTGAGGGCTTATAGCTTCAGCCCGGCGACACCGTCCAGGATCGCCCCTTCCGTCAATGCACGGCGTTCCACCTTGGCGCCGAACAGCTTGGCACCGGTAAGGTCGGTCCTGGTCAGGTCGCAGCCGCGCAGGTTGGCGAAGGACAGGTCGGCATTGCCGAGATTGACGGCGCGCAGGCTGGCACCGCTGAGATCGGCATAGCGCAGCTTCGCACCGGACAGGTCGGCCGGACGCGACCGCTGCTCGTCGAACACCAGCGGCCGCAGATTGACGTTGCGCAGGTTGGCGTTGTTCAGCTTGGCATGCCTGAGGCCGATGCCGCGCAGATCGCCGTCGTTCAGCGTCGCCCCGCGCAGGTCGGCGTTGTCCAGCACCGCGGCCTGCAGCTGCACCCCGGTCAGGTCGAGGCCATAGAGCGTCGCCCCCGTCGCCCGCAGCATCGTCAGGCAGACATGGGCGAGCGACGGCGCGTGACGCAGGTCGAAGCCCGACAGGTCGAGCATCGTGCCCTGGGCTCCGCTGGATCCGACCCAGGCCATATGGTCGGCCAGCAGATCGTCGAGCGACCGTCCCAGTTCCGCCACCACCCGGCCGACCGGCTTGTCGGTCAGGGCCTCGTCCACGTCGGCGTCGGTCAGGTCGGTCAGCATCATGGTGGCGCCGGTCAGCACCGCGCCGCGCAGGCAGGCACCGCGCATGTCGGCACCCGACAGGTCGGCGCCCTCGAGGTTGGAACCGGTGAAATTGGCGCCGCGCATGGTCGCCCGCACCAGCTTGCAGCCGCGCATCACCGCGTCGGAGAAATCGGTGTGGATCGCCATGACCCCCGACATGCGGGCATTGGTCAGGTTGGCGCCCGACAGGTCGGCACCGTCGGCCTCGGCCGGATTGGCGTCGATCTGCACCATGCGCAGATGGCCGGATCGATCCTTTTCCGCCAGCGAGCCGTCGCGGAGATCCGCTTCGAACAGGTTGGCACCGACCAGGATGGCGCCGCGCAGGCAGGCGCCGCGCAGATCGGCCTTGATCAGGCTGGCGCCGTCGAAATTGGCCTGCCGAAGATCGGCGACGAAAAATGACGCGCAATCCAGCCGCGCGCCGGCAAGATTGGCGCCGCGCAGGCTGCAGCCGACGAAATCGGCATGAGCCAGATCGCGGCCGGCCAGGTCCAGCCCCGAAAGGTCGCAGAAGGACAGGTTTGCGCGCGCACCGCCGACACGGGCGTTGCGGAACATCTCGTGCCGCCGGACAGCCTGATCGAGCTGCGCCTGGTCTAGACGTTTGAGCGTGCGATTCTGCACCATCGGACCGATGAACTCCCTTTCCGATGGCAGTGTGGCGTCGCCACGCTTCAAAAACGGTTAACTCAAGTGGCCTGCTGGTTCTCCAAAATCTTTCCACCATCGATTGCGGCACGTATGCCCGGCTGTTCAGCCAGGGTCAAGGCGATGGCATCGCGCAGATCGTCCGGCGTCACCGGCTTGTGCAGCAGGCGGCAGCCTGTGGCCACCGCGTCGCGGATGCGCTCCGGCGCGGTATCGCCGGTCAGGATCAGGCCGGCCACGGCATGGCCCAGCCGTTCACCCACCTTCGTCACGGTCTGGACGCCGGTCAGTCCGCCCGGCAGGCGGAAATCGCTGACGATCATGTCGGGAACCAGGACCTCCCGGGGAGCCGCCGGGCCGGCATCGCCCATCCGGACGGCACCGCCGACCAGCGCCAGCGCAGCTTCGCCGTCGGTGGCCTCAATGACCCTGTGGCCCCAACTTTCCAGCAGCAGGCGCATGGCGTCGCGCTGGACCGGATCGTCCTCCACCACCAGGATCAGCCGGCCGCCGGTCGTGACGCAGGCGGCTGCCGGCACCGGCGGCGGGGCAGGCGGGCGCTCGGTTTCCACCGTCGGCACGGTGATGGCGAAGACCGACCCCCGGCCCTGATGCGACCGCACCTCCACCGCATGGCCGAGCAGGGCAGCCTTGCGCCGCACCTTGGCAAGACCAAGGCCAAGTCCTTGGCGGCGATCCCGCTCCGGGTTGCCGAGCTGGACGAAGTCCTCGAAGATGTTGTCGAGCTGTTCGGCCGGAATGCCGGTCCCCGTGTCCCAGATCTCGATGCGCAGCGAATGCCCCCGGCGGCGGCAGCCGATGGTGACGCGGCCGGCATCGGTGAAACGGATGGCGTTTCGCACCAGATCGCCAAGCATGCGGGTCAGCAACGCCCGGTCGGTGCGGACGACAATCCGGCTGGGCATGGCACGCAACTGCAAGCCTTTTTCCACTGCCGGCCCACGGAATTCCGCCAGGAGATCGTCGAACACGACCGGTACCGGCACATCGGCCAGCTGCGGGCGGACCACACCCGCATCCAGTGTCGCCACTTCCAGCAAGGCGTGCAGAAGCTTCTCTCCGGCATCGAGCGCCTCGCCCATCTTCTCGGCGATGGCGCGGTCGCGCGTGTCGGCCAGACGTTCCGTCAGGATGTGATGGAACAGTCGTAACGCCTGGAAAGGCTGGCGCAAATCATGGTTTGCCGCCGACAGGAAGCGGCCCTTCGCCTGATTGGCCCTCTCCTTCTCCGCCAGCGCACGGCTCAGCTGCAGGTTGGCGGCGCTGAGCTCGGCGGTCCGTTCCTCCACCCGCTGCTCCAACCGGGCGTTCGCCTGTTCAAGCTGTCCGTTAGCGTCGGCCAGCCGGCGGCGTGCCGAAGTTTCCCGGCGCAGGCCGGCCACCCCCAACAGGGACAGCCCGACCAATGCAGCAACACCGGCCGCCATCACCACAAGCCCGCGTTCCAGCCGGACATGCCAGGGGTCGAGGACCACCGCCCGCGGAATCGCCACCGCCGACAGGACCGGCATGCGAATCATGCGGCTCAGCCCCAGCATGGAAGGCCGGCCGTCAACCGTCCATTCCGCCTCCAGCCGCTCCGCCCCCGGCGCCAATGGCGGCAGCATGCCGAGCGCAACGGTACCGAACCCGACCAGCCGCATGCCGTCGGGACGGAACAGCCCAACCGACCGCTGCATCCCGTCACCAAGGGCGTTCAGCGCCGGCATCAGCGACGACACCGGCACCGCGACCAGGACGACACCATCGAAAACGCCAGCGACATCGTGGATGCGGCGAGCGAGAAGGATCGAGGGTTGGCCTGCCATGTGGCCGAAGGCTGCCTGGATCGCATGCTCCTCCTCTGACGGGAGGGCGCGGGCAAGCGCCATCGGCCCGCCTCCGTCCGGCCCCTCGACCGCGACGGAGGCACCGAACCGCAGTATCCCGTTCGCGTCGAGCACGGTCATGCGGCCGAACCGCTCCACCGCCATCGCTTCCACCAGGCTGCGCTCCGCCCATGCCCCCAGGCCGCGGCCATCCATGCGGTCGGCGACCTGTTGCAGGAGGATGACGCCGGGCTCCAACACGCCGCTGGCATGGCCGTCGAGCAGGCTCACCGCCTGCCGCACAGTCTCTTCGGAGCGTTCGAGCGTGTCGCGATAATCGAGGATGGTGACCGCCACCCAGGAGATGCTGCCCAGCAGAGCCAGTGCCGCGCATAGAACGGTGAGCGGCACCCGGGAGGAGGCCGTGGCCGTGCGAAGCAGGGTGGAAGCGCGCCGGTGAAGCGAGGCAGCATGAAAAAGCGAAGACATCGGCCCTGATCAGGTCGGCGTTGAACGAACCGGCTGCCCAGGACGGCCGGATTCCGTCGAGAAAGGCGGCAACGGAAGTCTGATGGGCATCAGGATGGCATCCTTGGCGATGAACCGGATCGGATTGCAGCAGTTCGTCCAGCCGAAACCGAACGAATGCATCTGGCGCAGCATTTCCTTATCCGAGTGCCCAAGCCAGAAGGCAATGCAGTCCCATCCATTTGGCGAAGGCTTCCGGTAGAAAATATTAGATCGCTTTACGATCGAGACAATAGCACGACAAGAGGAACTGCGCGATCAACCTTGGCGACTATGACTATACTCATACAGTACCCACCCATTTGATCAGTATGGCGAGAGAATATTAATTCTCATTTTGGTGAAATAATTGATCAATGCACATTTTATGAAATTTCTAGTCCAGCAAATGGCGGCGCGGACATTTCAAGGCAGGAGGCGCAAATGGTCCTGGGAAATCAGAATGATGATGATGAGCGCCATAGCCGTCGGGTTGGGCGCGTCCCCTCCCCGAACGGCTCCTGCCGTTGAACGGCGAAAGCACCGGCAATCGCAACGTCACGCTTCGGACATGGCAAAACGACCGCTCGCGCGGAATGCGCGGCGGCACGGGATCGATCGGGAAGAACGGCCGCAGGTCGGGTCGACCGGTCAGTGCGGCGGGGCCGAGGTTGCCGTCTCGCCACGCACGATCAGGATCAGGCCATCGTCGACGGCCTCCAATTCCTTCCCCGCATCGCGGGGAATCGGAACCTTCTGGCGCCGGCAGAACAGCAGCAGCAGCGCAAGCGTCTTGCTGGGCGTGAAAACGACCTCGCGAGACCTGGACGCGCCGCTCTGCTGGATTTGCACGGACAGGCCGCCATCGGGCTTGGGCAACACCCCGGTGACGACACCCAGCGGCAAGTCCGTCTGGTTGGCGGCCTTCTGATACCAGGCGATGGCTTTTTTCAGGGCGGAATTGGTGAAGAACAACTCACGGGTCTCGACGATCATTCCATCCCTGGCAAAATACTCAGGCCCGGCTGCCCTCCAGTCCCGGGTTCAGCCGGAACGTGATCGCGCGCCCCAATTTGGATTCCCGCAGCAGGATCTGCTTGGTTTCCAGCAGCTTGATGGCCCGGTTCACATTGGGCCGCTGCATGCCCAGCGCGTCAGCCAGTTCGGACTGCAGCACCGGAACGGAGCGATCGAAATGGAGCCTCCGGCTCAGATAGGTGAACACACGAAGCGCCTCCAGAGTGATCTCGCGGTCGGTCGACACGGCTCTGGAGATGACGTCATGATGATGCAGCATCGTGGCCTCGGTACGCAAGGTTGTAAGGTGGCTGGTGCGATAATCGGAGTGGGCCGAACCATTCACGGCAGCCCCCTCCCCCGCTCCGGGTTGAGGCCGGAGGACGGCAGGATTGGCGGAAGGGTTGGCGGCAAGACCCGGATGCGGCACGTGGAGTCCGGCGGCCGCCTGCGAGGGATGTTGCGAGCCTATGGACACTTCCGCCATTTTCCCCTCCATTTCGTAGGCCCATTGGCCCGGCAATTTCAGATGGGGTGACCGTACCGCACGATTATTGTCCGAGTATGTCGTCTCGATTTCGCCGCTGACATAATTGGTGTCTCCGGAAGCAATCATGAAATCGGACTGAAACCGCCTGCTGCCTACCCGATACCACTGTGACGGCCGGACGGTTGCGGCGAACGGTCGCGGGAACCTGCGGATTGCGCCGGCGTTTCAAGCCGGATGCGCCCGCCTCCTGGAGCTCACGCCATGCATCGACTGATCCTGCTGCGCCACGGCCAAAGCCGTTGGAATGCGGAAGACCGCTTCACCGGATGGACCGATGTCGGCCTGACCGACCGCGGCATCGCCGAAGCCCGCGAGGCGGCCGGTCTGCTGAAGGATGCCGGTATCGACGTCGACGTTGCGTTCACCTCGGTGCTGAGCCGCGCCATCGAGACGTTGCACCTCGTCCTGCGCGACATGGACCGGCTGTGGCTGCCGGTGCACAAGCATTGGCGGCTGAACGAGCGCCATTACGGTGCGCTGCAGGGCCTGAACAAGGCGGAAACGGCGGAGCGGCACGGCGCCGAGCAGGTGTTCCAATGGCGGCGCAGCTGGAACGTGCCGCCGCCACCCATCGAACCGGACGAGCCGCGGTCGGCCGTCTCCGACCGGCGTTACGCCGGCATCGCCAAAGCGAACCTGCCTCGCGGCGAAAGCCTGAAGGACACCACCGACCGCGTCATCCCCTTCTGGACCGAGGCGATCAGCCCGGCCCTGCGGCTGGGCGCGAGGGTGCTGGTGTCGGCGCACGGCAACAGCCTGCGGGGACTGGTCAAGCATCTGGACGACGTTGCCGACCGGGACATTCCGCTGTTCGAGATTCCGACCGGCAGGCCGCTCGTCTACGAGCTGGGCGCGGACCTGACGCCGCTGCGCCGCTATTTCCTTGGCGACGGCGGCACGGTCGAGGAAATCACCTGGCCGAACCGGGAGGGCAGCGCGGCAGCATGACGCCCGCTGCCGGTGCCCCGTCCGGAGCGACCGCCTAAGGCCTCCGCCCCCGTGCCCGGTTCGGGGGACCGGCTTTCCGGCCATCCTTGCCCACCGGATGGTGGAACTGGTGGGGATGGCCGGCGGCCTTGCCGTTCGCATCGGCAGTGCCGCCCCCATGGGCAGGGGCAGGGGCGGGAACGCTGCCGCCGGTCCGGTCCGGCGGGCCTCGGCGGCCATCGCGGTGGCCGTCGCGGCGGTGCTCGACACGGCTGCCATAGCAACTGTCGCAGACGCGGAAACGGTGGTTGGCCTTGAGCCGGGCCCCGCAGACCGGGCAGGCCCGGGCCAGCGAGCGCTCGGCAAGCGTGCGCTCGATGAACGCGTTCAGGTGCGCGCGGCGCTCCTGGCATAAATCCATCTCGGGATAGGCATCGGGAAAGCGGTAGGCCAGCCAGGCGTAAGCGGTCAGCTCCTTCACCGCGCGCTCGGCCTTCTCCAGCTCGACGTCGGTCCCGACATGATGGCGGAACCGCTCCGCCGCGTCGGGGGCGGCGTTGGGAATGCCCCTGCCCTGGTTGGTCGCCCAGCCGCCCAGCAGGCGCAGGTTGTTCTGGTCGCGGGTGTCGATCGGGCAGCGGGCCAGCATGTCGCGTTCGGCAAGCGGCAGCCTGGCGCGGTCGACCGCGGTGGCCGCCTGGATCCGCTGCTCCAGGTCGGTCATGCGGAAGGTCTGGTTGGCGCGCAGCAACTCCTGCCCCGCCGTGCGCAGGACCTTGGCGAGGCTGTCGGTCTCCAGTTCCCGCGCGATCGCCTCGACATGGCTGAGGTTGGGCGAAATCCACGAGCGCGGGTCTTCCGGCGGCACCGGCGGCGAGGTCAGCGCCCGGCGCACCGGGTTGATGCTCTCGCCTTCCAGCACGGCGACGCGGCCTTCCTCATGCATGCCGAAGCGGCCGGCCCGGCCGCCGATCTGGCGGATCTCCGACGGGTTCAACTCACGCTCTTCCCGCCCGTCATATTTGCGGGTGGTGGACAGCACGACGCGGGCGACCGGCAGGTTCAACCCCATGCCGATGGCGTCGGTCGCCACCAGAACGTCGGCGGTGCCCTCGCGGAAGCGGCGGGCCTCGGCCCGGCGAACCTCCGGCGACAGGGCGCCGTAGATCACCGCGACATTGTGGTTGCGCCCCAGAAGATCGTGGCGCAGCGCCATCACGTCCTTGCGCGAGAAGGCGATCAGCGCGTCGCCGGACTTCACCTCCGACAGTTTCACCCGCTCTTCCTGCACGCGCAGCGGCGACTTGCGGGTGAACTCGACGACCTCCAGCTCCTCGCCCAGGGCGTCGGCCAGACGCTTGACGTAGGGGATGGCGTCGGCCGAGCCGGTCATAAGGATCTCGGGCGCAGCCACGCCGGCCACCGCCTGGGTCCAGGCCCAGCCGCGGTCGTGGTCGCCGATCATCTGGATCTCGTCGATGACGCAGGCACCCCACACCTTGACGGTGTTCACCATCTCGATGGTGGAGGAGGTGAAGGCCGCCCCCGGCCGCACGTCGCGCTCCTCGCCGGTGACGAGGCTGCAGGGCCGGCCGCGCGTCTCCAGCGCCTCCTGCCCTTCCAGCGCCAGCAGGCGCAGCGGCGCCAGGTAGCAGCCGCTCTCCGTCTCCGCCAGCCGGTCCATGGCGGCATGGGTCTTGCCCGAGTTGGTCGGGCCGACGAACAGCCGCAGCTTGCGGATCATCGCGCGGGCGGTGGCGAAGCTGTCCAGATAGACGCCCATGCCGGAAGCGTTCTCCAGCCGCTCCCGCCGCACCTTCAGGCCGGAGCGGGCCGCGGCGGTGGAGAAGGATTCCTCCAGCGCGTCCAGCAGGGTCTGCAGGCGCGGAATGCGTCCGCCGAAGCCGACGACGCGGCCCAGTTCGTCGGCGAAGCCCTTCGGCCGCCAGGACTCGCCGAATCCGGCCGCCCGCTGCGCCATCGAGGCAAACCAGGCGTCGATGCGCGCCTTCGCCTTCTCGATGGCAGGGGAGGACAGACAGGCGCCCTTCACCCGTTTGCCGAGTGCCCGTGCCTGCGGCCGGCCGAACCCCTCTTCGATGGTCAGCAGGCCCCACAGGTCGGCCTCGATGTCCGGCAGCGGGCCGATCGCCACCTTGAAACGCAGCTTCAGCTTCCGGTCGGTGCCGGGGATCGCGACGACATGGGTGGCCGCCACCGACCAGCGCGCCGGGGTGCTGTCGGAATCCACATCGATGCCGTCGCCGCGAACCACGGCCGCCACCGCGCGCAAGGCGTCGCGGCGGTCGAATTCATCGGCCGTGCCGGGGGTGCGGCCCGGACGGGAGGTGTCGGGGGTATCGTCGGTCATGACTGTTCTTTTCTTGGAAATGCCCTGGTCATTGCAAGCACATCGGTCTGACGGCCTGTGCGGAGCGGCCGGCCCGGATACGCTTTCCCGACAACAGCCATAGAGCGCCAGGATCTCTCTTTATGGCCAAGGTCCTTCTTTATGGGTCGAACCGTACGATTCGGCAAGCCGAATCCCCCGCCGGAGCGAGGCCGGGCTAATTCGAATCCGTCGCCGCTTCGCCGATCTCGCCCGTGCGAAAAGGGGGGATGACCGGCCACATAGAGCCACGCAGGTTCGACGTCCCGTCTCCAACGGGTTAGCCGCCGTCCGTCGCATAAGGCTGCGCCGGGCCGGTCGCCAAACCGGCTGCGGGATCGGTCGCGGGGTCTGCCGATGTTCCTCATTCGATCAATCATTTCGGGAGATGCGCATGCCGAACCCTCGTGAGGTCCTGGAACTGATCGAGCGCATGCGGTGCATTTCGAACGACGGCGAGCGCCGGTCCCTGGTCGAACGGCTGGGGACGGTGGACCGTCCGACGGTGCTGTCCTTCCTGAACGCGCATGGCCTGAACGTCTGCATGGACTCCGACGCGGCGCTGGCCGCCTTCGGTGCGTCGGACATCCTGCTGCGCGACGGGATCGGCTTGCAGGCGGTCATGCCGGTGCTGGGTATACCGGCAGGCATGAACATGAACGGCACCGATTTCATTCCGCTGCTGCTGCGATCGCTCCCGGCCCGCAACGTCGCGATCTACGGCACCGCCACCCCCTGGCTGGACCGTGCCCGCGTGGTGCTGGAAGCCGCCACGCCGCACCGCTACCGCGACCTGCAGCACGGCTTCCACCCGGTCGAGCATTACATTGCCCAGGCCCGGGCCACCCGTCCCGACCTGATCCTGCTCGCGATGGGCATGCCCAGGCAAGAGGAGGTGGCTGCCCGGCTGAAGCGCTCGCTCGACCATCCGGTCCTGATCGTCAACGGCGGCGCCATCGTCGATTTCCTGGCCGGCCGCTTCAAGCGCGCCCCGGAGGCGGTCCAGCGGTCCGGCCTGGAATGGGCCTTCCGTCTTGCGCAGGAGCCCCGGCGCCTGTTCCGCCGCTATTGCATCGGTGCCTTCGGCTTCGCCTGGAGCACCATTCGCCTACGCCGTGCCGCATCCCTCCGCACCCGCGGGGCCGGCCCCGCAGCGCCCGGTCCCACCCGGATCGCCCCGTCCCCGACCTCGTCCCCGATCCGGCGGTCGCCTATCCAGAAGGAGCTTTGAGACGTGGAAAACCTTCCCCAGATCAACAACGGTGGCCATGGCCCTGGAAGCCATGGGGGGCTGCCGGCTCCGGCATGGCCAACCCAGGTCGGCCACCATGCGCCGCGCGAGTTCGACGGGCCGGCTCCGGCGATGGGGCCCGACTTTCGGTTCATCCTGCGGGTTCTGGCTGCGCACAAGATGCTGATCGCCACCATCGTGCTGGCGCTGACCGCGATGTCGGCCTTCGGCGTCTCGCTGATGAAGGACAAATACACATCCGAAGCCCTGCTGCTGGTCGACAACCGGCAGGTCCGCGTGGTGCGCGCGGAGGATCAGGCGCTGAACTCCATCACGCCGGAGGATGGTGCGATCCTCAGCGAGATCGAGATCCTGAAATCGACCGCCGTGCTGTCCCAGGCCGTCGCCGACCTGAAGCTGGCCAGCAACCTGGAATTCAACCCGCCGCCGCAGGCCGACGAGACCAAGCCCTTCGTCGAGCGCGCCACCGCCTGGACGCGGGTACAGGCCCATGCGGTGTTCGGCCCCGAACTGCCAGGCGTAGTGCAGGCGGTGCTGGCCCATGGCGACGACATGACCAAGGACACGCAGCTGCGCGAAACCCGCGCCGCCGACAGCATCGACGGCGTGCTGGACCGCGTCCGCCGCAACCTCGAGGTCGGGGTCGTCGGCCGGTCGCGGGTGATCCAGGTCCGCTACACCGCGCGTGAGCCGGAGATCGCCCAGAAGGTGGTCGACACCGTCGTCCGCCGGTACATGGAAACCCGCCAGCAGATGGACCGCGACCTGTCCACCAGCGCCGTCGCCTGGCTGGAGGACCGCATCGGCACCCTGCGCAAGGAAGTGGCCGCCGCCGACACCAAGGTCGACGCCGTGCGCTTCAAGGCCGGCCTGGTCAAGAACGGCACCAACGGCCTGATGGCCACCACCGAGCTGGAACAGGCCCGCCTGCGGTTGGCCGAGGCCGCGGCCACCCGCGCCCGTGCCGTCGCCCAGGCCCAGACGCTGGAACGCAGCGGCGGCAACGGCGGCAGCCTCGCCTCGCCCGTGGTTGCCCAGCTGCGCGCCACCGTCGCCGCCATCTCCACCGAGCTGGCCCAGCTGTCGCGCCAGTACGGCCCGAAGCACCCGCGCATCCAGGAACTGCAGGCCCGCCTGAACGAGGCGAATTCCTCGCTGCAGCAGGAGGTCCGCCACGAGATCGGCGGCGTCCGCGAGGCGGCCAACGTCGCCATCGAGCAGGAAAACGCCCTGAAGTCGATGATCGCCAAGCTGGAAGCCGGCTATCAGACCATGACCGAGGAAGCGGTGCCGCTGCGCACGCTGGAGGCCGAGGCCCAGGCCAAGCGCCAGCTCCTGGACAGCCTGCTCGGCCGTCTGGAAGAGGTGCAGGCCCAGCAGGACAACCGCGCCTTCCCGACCGCGGTCAAGCTGGTGTCGGCACCGCAGGTTCCGCATGAGCCGTCGGGTCCGTTCCGCCTGCTGCTGCTGCTGGCCGGCTTCGTCGCCTCGCTCGCCACCGCCATCTTCATCGTCTTCGGCATCGAGCTGTTCCAGCGCCGCATCCGCACCCCGGACGCCGTGCGCCGCATCCTGGGCGTCGGCACGGTCCACATCGTCCCGCACCACTCGACCCGCGGGTCGCGCGGCCGCCTCGACCAGATCTTCCAGAACCATCCCTTCTCGCTGTTCTCGGAATCGATGCGCGCCCTGTTCCGCAACCATCTGGCGGATCTGGGTCCGGTCGGCTCCATCGCCGTCACCTCGGCCCGCCCGCAGGACGGCAAGACCTCGATGAGCCTCGCCGTCGCCCAGGTCGCGGCGCAGGCCGGCCGCCGGGTGGTGGTGGTCGACACCGACTTCCGCCGGTCGCGCATCGACGGCCTGTTCAACCTGTCGGCCAAGAAGGGCCTGTCGGACTGGATCTCCGGCACCGCCACCCTGGACGAGATCGTGCACAGCAGCGAGGACGCGCCCTTCGCCATGATCCCCGCCGGCCGCCTGATGCCGGAGACGCTGGACCGTTTCAACGTCGACGGCCTGATCCACCTGATGGCCGGCCTGTCGCCGCACTTCGACCTCGTGGTGTTCGACACCGCCCCGGCGCTCGCCGTGTCGGATGCGCGCATCGTCTGCGGCGCCGCGTCCAAGGTTCTGTTCGTCAGCCGCTGGGGCCACACCACGGCCAGCGACCTTCAGGCGGTCGCCGACCTCGGCCCCATCGATCACTCCAAGTTCGTCGCGGTGATGACCGACGTGAACCTGAAGAAGGCGGCCTCCCGCGGCTACCAGGGCCCCTACAACAGCTACATGGCGACCAAGAAATACTACGGCGACACCACGCTGCGGACTGCGCCGTAAGCGGCCGGGACCAAGCTCCTTCCACTTCGAGCCCCTTCCCTCCGGAACGCCCCGGCATCCGGGGGGAAGGGCCTTTCTCACGACCGGAACCTTTCACGACCGGAACCCGCGACCAGAAGAGAGCCCCCTTTCTATGATCACGCTTCCGAAGCCCCGCCTGCCCTCCTGGCTGCCCGACTTGCGGCCGACCCGGCGCGAGCTGCTATGGACGGTCGCCGCCGGCGCGGTGCTGGCGAGTTGCCGCGGCGCCACCGGCCCGGCACCCGCCGAAGCAGCGGCCCCCCAACCGGACGCGGCCGAGCCTGCGGTGACGCTGCGCGCGGCCTGCCGTGCGCTGGGCATCCGCCACGGCGCCGCGCGCGACCATTTCATCGAGCCGGAGGACCCGACGCTCGACCGGCTGATGGCGCGCGAATGCGATGTCGTCACGCCGGAAAATGGCGGGAAATGGGGGGTCTTCCAGCATAGCGAGGGCAATTACGACTGGCGCCGCTTCGACGCGGCGGTGGAGCTGGCCCGCTCCATCGGCGCCATGCCGAACTGGCACACGATCATCTGGCAGCATATGGGCATGCCGCCCTACATGAAGCTTCCGGCAGGCAGGCAGGCTGAGCTGGGCATCGACGAGGACGCCTATTTCTCGCCCGAGGGCACGTTGAGTGCGGAGAATGTCTGGCCCCGCTTCACCGGCGTGGTCGAGGCGGTCAGGCAGCGCTACGGCGACATCTTCTACCGCATCGACGTCGCCAACGAGGTCTTCTTCTGGGAAACCGTCGACAGCCACCCGCGCGAGCAGGACCGCTACGGTTTCCGCCGCGGCATGTGGTGGGTCGCGGCCGGCGGGGCGGAGAAGGGCCCGGAATGGCTCGACCCCTTCTTCCACCATGTCCATGCTGCCTTCCCAAAGGCCCGGCTGGTGCTGAACGAGTTCGGCATCGAGATCGACGAGGGCTGGCAGCAGCGCAAGCGTGCCTATCTGCTGGACTGGCTGACCGGGGCGGTGAAGCGCGGCGTGCCGATCCATGGCATCGGGCTGCAGAGCCATCTGATCGGCGGCAAGCCCTACGACAGCGCCGGCATGCGCGTTTTCCTGCGCGCCGTCGACAAGCTGGGCCTCACCGTCCACCTGACCGAGATGGACGTGGACGAGACGCGCCTGCCGGGTTCCTGGTCGCGGGCCGAGAAGGACCGGACCTTGGCCCTGCTGGCCCGCCGCTATCTCGCCGACGTGCTGGACAATTCCCGGCTGGAGGAGCTGTGCTGGTGGCATCTGCGCTCCGACCTGAACTTCATCGCGCGCGAGCATCCGGCGCTGTCCCCCCACCCGTCCCCCTATGACGCTCAGTCGCGGCCGCTGCCGCTCTATGCCGCAGCGGTCGATACGCTGCGCGACAAGTCCCGCACCGGCAAGGCCCGGGCGGGGTAAGCCCTTCATGGCGACATCGCCATCCGATAGCCCCGCCCGCTTTCCCCTTCGCCCCCGCGCTTCCGCCCGGACTCCCGTCTAGAGTCCCGGAATGCGTCCGGCACCCCCCTGATGGAGAGGTCGATCGTGCAGAACACAGCCGATACGTTGCCACTGGATCGCCTGCCCGTCGATCGCGTGGAGGATGACGCCCTCGTCGATCGGTACCGGCGGAAATTCCACCTTTCGCCGTCCTATCCGCTGACCGCCGATATGGTGCGGAGGCACTGGGATCTGGAAAGGCGCCTTGCCCGCGAGTTGCTGGATAGCAGGCCCGACGAACGCTGGGACGTTTTCGAGAAGGCATACACCACGCTCTACACCAATTGCCCCTGGCTTAACGAGGCCGAGGACGATGCCCATACCCGCGACGACGATCTGGACTTCCGCCATTTCCTGACAGTGCTGGGCGGACCGCAGGACGTCTACGAGGTCGGATCGGGCAAGGCGCGGTTGCTCCGCTACCTCGCCCGCCACGGCTACCGCTGCGTCGCCACCGAGGTGACGCGCGAACGCGGCGCCGGATGGATCGAACAGGATTCCAACATCTCCTGGCGATGCTGCGATGGTGTGAACCTTGCCCGCTTCGAGCAGGCCGGGCGCTATGACAGCGTGATCTCCACCCACGTCGTCGAGCACATGCATCCCGACGATGTCGCCACCCATATGGAGAATGTCCGGACCATCCTGAAGCCGGGCGGCAAATATGTCCTGAGCATGCCGCACAAATACGCCGGCCCAATGGATCTGTCGGAGGTGTTCGGACTGCAGGAACCGGTTTGCATGCATCTGCGCGAATACGACTATGGCGAGACGGCTGCATTGTTGCGGGACGCCGGCTTCGGCAAGGTCGAAGCCGTCTATGTCGTGCCGATGGCGGTGCGCCGCCGCCTGAACCTGCATTTCGCCAGCCGTGCCTATTTTGGCTACATGCGAGCGGTGGAGACATTTTTGGGACGGCTGCCGTTAACCCTAAATCGCAAGCTCGGAAGGGTAGGTCAGCTCTACATGTTCCGCCCCGAGGTGTTCGTGGTCGCTCACAAGCCTGCCTGACGCACCTTCCCCTTCTAAATTATAGCGAAAAATCAAAGAACTAGCATCGAACCCCGCCCCTTTGTTGCTGCAAAGCATCGGCAAAGGGGTTTTTCGTGTCTCTTTCTTTTCACAAGCGATAGTGGCATTAGAGACGCATTTCCCTAAAATTTGAAATAGCTCGTTAACCTTTTCCGGCCAGTCTGGGCTCCAGCGAAACACGGAAAAGAGGATACTTCCAATGGCAACGAACCCCGTCGATACGACCTTCGTCGTCAATGCCTCGGGTGTGGCTGCCGGAGGAGTCTGGCCGCACTTCAAGTTCCTCGTCGATGGCGTCGCCGTCGGCCAGGCGACGGTCAATTCCACCAGCGCGGGTCGTTTCAGCTTCACCACCAAGGTGGCTCCCGACGTCGCGCACAAAATTCAGATCGTCTACGACAACGACTGGCTGGCAACCGACAAGTCCGGCATGTACCGCGATCTCATCGTCAAATCCGTCGAAGTGAACGGCAAGACCGTCGCTTCCACCAACTCTGCGGTTTCCTACGACGCCGAGGGCCAGGGCACGCTGTCCGGCCGCGAAATCCTGTCCTGGAGCGGCTCGCTCGACTTCAACATGTCGAAGGACATGTTCGCCGGCGCCACCGGGACCCCGACCACCCCCACCACCCCGACGACCCCGACCACCGGCGGCACGCCGATCGTCGTGAACGCCCATGGCAATGCGGCCGGCGGCGTAAACGCCCATTTCAAGGTGCTGGTCGACGGCAAGGTCATCGGCGAAGCCACCGCGGGCACCGCGGCGAAGGATTTCACCTTCAACGCCAACGTCAGCGCCGATGCCGCCCATAAGGTCCAGATCCAGTACGATAACGACGCCGTGATCAATGGCGTCGACCGCAACCTGTACGTCAACAAGATCACCATCGGCGGCCATGCCGTCGCCCCCACCGACAGCATCGTGACGATCGACAAGGGTGCACTGGACGGCAAGGACATTGTCGCCGGCCAGCAGGGGATTTGGTGGAACGGCACCATGGAGGTAAAGGCCGACAAGTCATGGTTCGCCGGCGGCACCTCCACCCCGACCACGCCTGCGACCAAGCCGACCCTGTCGGTCAGCGACGTGACGGTGACCGAGCCGACCGGAACCAAGTCGACCGGCGGCATCCAGGGCTTCCTGCACACCGAAGGCAACCAGATCGTCGACGAGGCCGGCAACACCGTCCGGCTGACCGGCGTGAACTGGTTCGGCGGCGAAGGCTACAATTACGTGCCCGCCGGCCTGTGGGCCGACAGCTACCAGGGACACCTGGAAAAGATGAAGTCGGTTGGCTTCAACGTCATCCGCCTGACCATGTCGGACGAGATGTTCGACAGCGCGGCGGTGACCAACGGCATCGACTATTCGAAGAACCCGGACCTGATGGGCCTCACCCGCCTGCAGGTCTATGACAAGGTCATCGACTATGCCGGCAAGCTCGGCATGAAAGTCATCCTGGACCACCACCGCAACGACGGTGGCGCCGGCACCAACGAGCATGGCCTGTGGTACACGGACAAGCATCCGGAATCGACGGTGATCGAGAACTGGAAGATGCTGGCCAAGCATTATGCCGGCAACGAGACCGTCATCGGCGCCGACCTGCACAACGAGCCGAGCGTCACCGCCACCTGGGGCGGCAGCGCCGCCACCGACTGGGCGTCCGCGGCCGAGCGTATCGGCAACGCCATCCAGACGGTCAACAAAGACTGGCTGCTGTTCGTCGAAGGCACGGAATGGAGCAGCACGCTGGCCGGCGCGCAGTCCCGCCCGATCGAGTTCGACGTCCCCAACAAGCTGGTCTATTCGCCGCACGCCTACGGCCAGAGCGTCTACAACTTCTCCTGGCTGCAGGATCCGAACTACCCGAACAATCTGCCGGCCCAGTATGACAGCATGTGGGGCTACCTGTACAAGAACAACACCGCGCCGATCCTGCTGGGCGAATGGGGCGGCCTGTTCAACAGCTCGGCCGAGCAGACCTGGGGCAAGTCCCTGGCCAAGTACCTGAACGGCGACTGGAACCTGGACGGCAAGAGCGACATCGCGGCCGGCGACAAGGGCATGAGCTGGACCTTCTGGGCCTGGACGCCGGAATCGGGCGACGTCGGCGGCGTGCTGATGGACGACTACAAGACCGTCAACCAGGCCAAGGTCGATATCTTCAAAACCGCCATGGGCGGCGCCGTCTTCGACACCGACAACGGCTCCACCACCCCGAACACCGTCAATGCCACCTTCACGGTGAAGCTGTCGGCGGCCTCCAGCAGCGCGGTCACGGTGGATTATGCCACGGTTGACGGCACGGCCAAGGCCGGTTCGGACTACACCGCGACCAGCGGCAAGCTGACCTTCGCCGCCGGCGAGACCGCCAAGACCGTGACGGTCAAGGTGCTGAGCGACAGCGTGGCGGAAGGCAACGAAACCTTCGGACTGAAGATCTCCAACCCGACCGCCGCGACCATCGCCGACGCCACCGGCACCGGCACGATCGTCGACGCTTCGGCCGCCAAGGCCGCCGCGGCCTCGCTCAGCTCGGCCGACCTGCTGTCCTACACGGTGAACGCCGCCAACGATACCGCCGCCCTCGGCGATCCGTCGACGGCCACCGTTGCCAGCCACGACGCCTTGGCGACGGATCTGTCCTATGCCACGCTGGGCGTCAACTACCACGAACTGCACGTCACGGACACCAGCCTGGCGCATGCCGCCTGACGGTTCGGCGGCCTGCCGGTCCGGATCGTTCGACCGGGCGATTCATCCAAGAAAAGGGGGACGGCGGCCATGCTGCCGGCCCCCTTTCCCGTCGTGGGCTCAACCCAGGACGGGAGAGGCCGTGTCAGCATGCACGGTGGCCAGGCCGCCGACCGGAGCCGGGTGGGGAATGTCCGGGATGGTGACCTCGGCCACCGCCTTGCCGGGATTGCCGGCGACCACCGTGCGCCGGGGCATCGGCTTGGTGACGACCGACGAGGCGGCGACGATGCACTCGTCGCCGATGGGGACGCCGATCACCACCGCATGTGGGCCGACCCAGACCCCGTCACCCAGCTCGGGATAATGGGTCACCCGGCCGGTGGGCAGCAGATCGTCCTTCTGGCCCAGCGTCACGCCGTGGAACAGGGTGACGTTGGCGCCGATGCGGGCATTCGCGTTCACCACCAGCCCCCAACCATGCAGGATGCGCAGGCCGGGGCCGATCCGCGTTTCCCACGGAAGATCCATGGCGGCCGAATGCTGGGTCCAGCGGTGCAGCAGCCGGCAGGCGGCCAGCAACGGCAGGCGCAGCGGGCCCGCCAGTCGGTCGGCGGCCTGGCAGCTGCGCAGGGTGAAGGTCGTCCGGAACATGCGGTTGCCGGCCAGCAGTTTCAGCACCGCTCCCAGGCCGGAGCCACCGCCGTAGCGGATTGCATCCGCCGCGACGGTCTGGCGAAAGGTGAATCGGGAAGCGTCCTGCATCTCGGTGTGATCCTTCCGGAAGGGGTGTTCGGAGCAGTCCCGTCAGGCCATGGAGTCAGGCGGTTTGCGGCCGGCGCAGAAAACGGCCGATCATGCGGAACAGCATCGCGCGGTCGCTCTTGCCGAAGCTCGGCCCGAACAGGGCAAGCACCGCGAACAGCATGGTCAACCCGACCTTGGCAGCGGCATAGGTCGGGTTCACCTCGAACCCGAACAGGGCCAGCCCGGCCAGATAGGCGATGGCGCATGGCGCCAGGATGCCGAGCACGCGCCCGACGCCGAGCGGCGGTTCCGCCGGGCTGAGGCGGCGGCACAGCAGTTCGGTCGCCACCAGCATCACCAGTTCGCGCGCCAGCACGCCGATGGCGCCACCCATCAATCCCAGCGGCCCGAGCGTCACCGCCATGACCAGGGTGCCGACCGCCAGTCCGCCCAGCGAGATCGCCGGCAGTACACCGACCTTCTTGGTCTTGACCAGCCCGACCTCGGCATGCATGCGCACCCCGTGCACCACATAGGCCAGGACCAGCAGCGGCATGCAGGGCAGGACCGTGTCATATTCGCTGGACGCGATCAGCCACAGCACCTCGGGCGCGGTCAGCGCCATGCCCAGGGCCGCGGCCGACAGCAGGACGACGAACAGGTAGAAGACGAATTCCGACTGGTCGCGTCCGGCCGTATTGTCCTGCGCCTCGATCCGGCTGACCGACCAGATCTGAAGGAAGGACGCGGTCAGGAACATGTAGAGCATGGTCGACAACCGCAGGCCGAAGGACAGCACGCCGACTGCGGCCACCCCCATCAGCAGGTTCACCAGATAGCGCATGGCGAACTGGTTGCCCATGTCGAGCATGGTCTGCGGCATGAAGGGCAGCCCCAGCACCGACACCCGCTTCAGGATGCCGAAGGAGAAGCCGAGGCCGTTCGCCCCAAGGATGGCGAAGGTCAGCACGATGCCCAGCCCGACGAAGGTGATGGCGTTGGCCAGGAAGATGCCGCTCACCCCCAGATCCATCACCAGCAGGAAACTGAGATTGAGCCCGATCAGCCCGACCGCCTTGCCAACGGAGATCAGCAGGCAGGTGCCCGACCGCTTGTGGACCCGGTAATAGGCGAGCGCCAGTTCGAACACCGCGCTGAAGGCGATGCCGGCAAAGGCGAAGGCGATGATCGGTCCCTGGTCGGCGGTGCCGAACAGCAGATGGCTGGCGCCCCAGCCGGCCGGCAGCGCCACCGCCAGCAGCGCCAGCGCCGCGGCCCACAGCCCGATCATCGTCGTGCTGACCACGCGGGAGCGGCCGCGGTCGTCGGGATGTTCGAAATAGACGACGGTGAAGGCGTTGATCATGCCGATCATCAGCATCACCGCCACGATGTCGCCGACCACGCCGATCAGGGCATAGATGCCGAACTCGGCCGGCGACAGGACCTTGGCATAGAGCGGCAGCAGAAGCAGTCCCGCGGCGCGGTTGACCACATTCGCCACCATGAACATCCAGCCATGTTTGATGATGGTGCCAGCTTCCAAAGCCATCCGGTTTCCTTCGCCCCCCGTTTCCCGCTCCTTCTCCCCTTGCCGACCGCCGCATTCCGCGGAACGCGGACGCACAGGACGCGGGTGCACAATAGGAAGAAGAACCGGCCAAATCTCGGCGGCGGCTCTGGAAGCGTCAATTCGGCCTTGAAGCGACCGTGGCACTCTTCGGTGCTAGTCATCACGGCGCCGGTCAGAGGGCCTGGACATTCCGATTAGGCGTTCCGGCGAGTTCGCACGCTGCCTCCTGCGCCCGACAACACGCAAGGGGGCTTTCGCGCCACCCCCTCGTCCGGAATTGCCGCATGTCCTCCTTCGGTAAAACCGGGCGCGGGATGCTCCCCGTACGATCGGTGACCGCCTCCCTTCGCGTCGCCGCATCCCGACCGGTCGGTCAGGGAAGCAGGCACCCCATACCCACAATTCGCGGGGATGGAACAGGCCGCCGGGGGTGCGACACCACCTTGCCGCTAACCCGAAATGCTACCTCACCCGAGTCCGCATCCGAAAGTATCTCCTTTAATATTCGGGGCACCGCACCCTTTGAAACTCCGGTGGTATCGCGGACGCGAAATCAACGTCCGTATGCACTGTTGCTGCCTGCGCCTCCTCATCCTAATTCGTGCTCAACAAACCGCGGATCGGCTGACCGAAATCATGAAACAGCGATCTTTACACAAATGCGCCGCTCATGAGGATGCGGCGCAGCACAGTAAAGACCGGCCGATTCACAAGAGACGCTGATGACGAGCGACCATCCGCACGAATGGCCGTGCGGTGGCTGGCATTCCCTTCAACCACGGGACCTGCGATGAGCAAACTGGACCCAGAAGTGGTCATCGATCTGACCTCGGTGAAAAAGGCGACGATCCCGCCGATCGCCCCCGGGCTGCTGCTGGCGCTGTCCGACGGCCTGGTTCTCGCCCTGGTGGGGTGGACGCTCAACCATTTCCTCGGCGCCGACGCGCTGACCGAACCGATGGAGGCCGCCGCCTGGCAGCGGTCGCTGGTCACGGGCCTGATGCTGGTGCCTTTGGTCAAATCGGTATTCGGCATCTATACGCTCGGACGCTTCGACTACATGGAACGGACGAGACGGACTTTTCAGGCGGCATTTCTGTGCTGCGCCGTGCTCGCCGTCCCCTTCATCGTGATGGAGGGCTTCCGCTCCTTCTTCGTGGAGGCGCTGTCGATCGCCCTGCTGGGCTTCGCAGTCACCTATGTGGCCGACCTGCTGCTGATCCAGGGCCTGCTGTCCAGCGCGCTCGACTGGCGGACGCCGGTGATGATCGTCGGCGCCGGGCCGCAGGGCGCCGCCATCGCCGAGAAGCTGCAGCGCCTGCCCTGGCTCGGCATGCGTCCGGTCGGCTTCGTCGACGACGACGACAGCCTGTGGCAGACCCGCGTCGCCGGCCTGCCGGTGATGGGACCGGTGGAACTGCTGGCCAAATCGCCCGCCGTCGCCAGCCAGGCCAGCGCCGCCATTGTCGCCGACATCGGCCGCCACATGGGGCGCCAGGGCAGCGACCTGACCAGCCTGGTCCGCACCCTGCCCTTCCGCCAGGTCTATTGCGTGCTTGGCGAGGGCAATGTCAGCGCCGTCGACGCGACCTACCACAACCTGCACGGCTCGCTTGCGCTCCGTGTCAGCGTCCGGCCGCCGACCGGCTATCTGCGCATCCGCCGCGCCATGGACATCGTGCTGTCGGCAATCCTGCTGGTCGTGGTGGCGCCGCTGATGCTCGGCCTCGCTGTCGCCATCAGGCTGGACAGCCCCGGCCCGGTGATGTTCCGCCAGAAGCGCTGGGCCGGCGGCAAGCAGACCTTCGACCTGCTGAAGTTCCGCTCCATGCATGTCGACGCCGAGGAGCAGTTGCAGCATCTGCTGGCGAACGACCCGGTCGCCCGCGAAGAATACATGACCTACCACAAGCTGACGGTCGACCCGCGCATCACCCCGCTCGGCCGCTTCCTGCGCAAGACCTCGCTCGACGAGCTGCCGCAGCTGTGGAACATCCTGATGGGCGACATGAGCCTGATCGGTCCGCGCGCCTACATGCCGAAGGAACTGCCGGAGGTGGGGGACTCAGCCGCGGTGATCGGCACCGTCCGCCCGGGGCTGACCGGCTATTGGCAGGTGTCGGGCCGTCACCGCACCACCTTCCAGGAGCGCGTCGCGATGGACGTCTTCTATGTCCGCAACTGCGGCCTGCTGTTCGACTTCTTCATCCTGTGCAAGACGGCGGTGATGGTCCTGAAGGGGGACGGGTCGTAACCACCCCGGAGGACGCCTGCCGCAGCTTTTGAACCGATGCCAGCCGGCCCCCGCGCCACCAGCGCGGGGGGTTTTTTCGATGCAGCATAGCGCCTCCGCCCTTTTTCGGACGGCAAAGGAAGCAGACTGCGCGAAAGCGGCTACCCCGTTCGGGTCCGGCCTCCTTCGGCCTAATGCCACCGCCCGGCTACGCGATGGGAGGAGGGAACCGCATCTTCAGTGCTGCACAGCCGAACGCGCTACGGCAGCCCAAGGGAAAGCCGATGAAAATCCTGGATTTTCTGGAAAAGAGCATCGCCGTCATCGGCATCGTCGCCTTCGGAGGCTCGGTGCTTCCGCTGATGCTGACCGGCGGCGACCCGCTGGCCGGCGACCTGGAATCCTCCGGCGTCACGATGTTCTACGGCGGCGTCTATCTGCTGCTGCTCGGCGCCATCGCGCTCCGGCCGGCCATCGCCTTCCAGATCCCGTTCGCCAGTCCGGCGCTGACGATGCTGATCGCCTTCGCCTTCCTGACCTCGCTGTGGTCGCTGTTTCCCGACGTGACGCTCCGCCGGTCGATCGCCTTCCTGTTCACCACGGTGTTCGGCATCTGGCTCGGCCTGCGCTTCCGGTTTCCCGAGATCATGCGGCTGATCGTGGTCGGCCTGTCTGCACTGATGTTCATCTCCTTCTTCATGATCGTCGCGATGCCGGCCATCGGCCTGGACAGCGCCCAACATGTCGGCGCATGGAAGGGCGTGTTCTTTCAGAAGAACGTGACCGGCCGCATGATGGTCTGGCTGATCCTGTGCCTGGTGTGGCTCGACTGGCAGAAGGAACAGAGCCGCTGGGTCACCCGGCCGCTGATGCTGCTGGCGATGCTGCTGATCGTGATGAGCCGGTCCGGGACCGGCCTGATCACCTCGATCCTGGTGTCCGTCGCGCTGCTGTCCACCACCTTCCTGCGCGGCAGCATCCGCAACTTCGCGCCGACCATGGCCCTGCTGACGGCGCTGCTGGTCATCATGGTCACGGCGGGCGCCACCTTCTGGTACGACGTGCTCTATGCGCTGGGGCGCGATCCCACGCTGACCGGCCGCACCGTACTGTGGGAACACATCGTCCATTCGGTGTGGGAACGTCCGCTCCAGGGCTACGGCTACGCCGCCTACTGGTTCGGCTTCAACGGTCCCGGCGCCAGCTTCACCCGCGACTGGGGCATCACCTCGGCCCACAGCGGCTGGCTGGAACTGACGCTCGACCTCGGCCTGGTCGGCGTGGCGCTGGTGCTGGCAGTGCTGGCACGCCTGCTGTTCCAGGGCTTCTTCGCCGCCCGCTACGGCAACGGCCGGCCCGAAGCCGCCTGGTCCTTCGCCGTCGGCTGCGCCCTGCTGGCGGTGTCGGTGTCGGAAAGCGTCTTCGCCGAGCGGCATTCCATGAACTGGGTGATCGCCACCGTCGCCGTTGTCAGGCTGGTCCAGCAAAGCCGCTGGCAGCGCCTGCTGAACGACCGTGCGGCGGAACATGCCCGCCTGCACCGCCATGCACCGTCCGGAATCGGTCCGGCCTATGCCGGCCGGAGCCGCCCGCTCCAGGCCACCCGCTCTTAGGCCCTCCCTGCCCGATTCGGGCTCCTTGAAGGATCGTCACCCGTGACTTCTTCCATTTTTCCTTCGACCGAAGGCAGACCCATGAGCCCGAAAAAGAGCCCGAAAAACGAACCGGCACTCAGCAACGATCCGGCGACCGGCGGACAGGTGGCCAGCGAACACGCCATCGATGAACAGGTGACGGTTGTCATCCCGACCCGCAACCGGCCGGACATGGTGATGCGGGCGGTGCGCAGCGCACTGGACCAGACCTACCGGACCCTCGACGTCGTGGTGGTGATCGACGGCCCCGATCCGGCGACCGCGGCCCATCTGGCGACGCTCGGCGATCCCCGGCTGACCGTGATGGAACTCGAGACCAATCACGGCGCCGCCGAGGCCCGCAACATCGGCGTGCGCAGCGCCCGCGGCGGCTGGATCGCCTTCCTCGACGACGACGACCATTGGATGCCGGAAAAGGTCGAGCTCCAGATGGCCGCCCGTCCGGCGGACGTCCGCTTTCCAATCGTCAGCTGCCGCTGCCAGGTGGTGACGGCCCGGGGCACCTTCGCCTGGCCGCGCCGGCTGGCCGGCCCGGGCGATGCCATCGGCGATTACCTGTTCATCCGCCGCGGCCTGTTCAAGGGCGAGACCTTCGCCCCGACCACGACGCTGCTGGCACCCAAGGCTCTGCTGCTGCGCAACCCCATTCCGGAATCCCGCTTCGACGACTGGGAATGGCTGATCACCTGCGGCCGGGTCGACGGGACCGCGCTGATCCACATCCCCGACGTGATGGCCGTGCATTACACCGAGAACAACCGGGTCACGCTGTCGACCTGCCACAACATCAACCACGCGCTGGAATGGGCGGAGGCGATGCGGGACCACCTGTCGCCGCGCGCCTATGCCAGCCTTCTGCTGCAGGCGACCGGCGGCGAGCAGGCGGCCCGCACCGCGGGCACCCGCTGGCGGATCCTGAACTCCGCCCTGCGCGACGGTCAGCCCACGCCGATGGCGCTTGCGACCTTCACCATGCATTCGCTGATGCCCGTCGGCCTGCGCCGCCGGCTGCGGCAAGCCCTGTTCTCCGCGTCCGACGCGGCCTGAGCCGAAAGGACCCCGACGCCTATGGACAGCAAAACCGACAGCCAAAAGCCCGCTCGCAATCGGGGCTCGCCGCGAAAAAACGTGCCGCAGAAAAACGCAATCGTCTTCGCAACGCCCGGCGCGCTGGACGGCGGCGGCGGCATCGGCCGCATGACAGGGTACGTGGTCGACCAGTTCGAAAAGTCGGGTGCCCCGCGATCGATAATCCTGGATACCCGCGGCACCGGGAGCGTTCTGCTGTCACCCTTCTACCTCGGCGTAACCCTGGCGCGGATGGCCTGGATCCTGGCCCGCCGCCGGGCCTCCGTCGTGCACATCAACGTGTCGGAACGGGCCAGCTTCCTGCGCAAGGCAGCGGTCCAGGCGGTGGCCGGGCTGATGGGCTGCCCCACGGTGGTGCATCTGCACGGCGCCTCCTTCGTCGAGTATTTCGAAGGCGGGATCTTCGCACGCGCCATCAGCCGCTGGCTGTTCAACCGCTGCGGCCGCGTGGTCGTGCTGGGCGACAACTGGCGCGACTATCTGGTGCAGTCGGTGCGTACCGATCCCCGCAAGATCCGGGTGCTGTACAATGCCGTGCCCGATGTCGGCGCCGATCTGGCGTCCCGCACGCCGCCGGAACCGGGTGCGGTCCTGTCGCTGCTGGTGCTCGCCAACCTGTCGGAGCGCAAGGGAATAGGAACCCTGCTGCGCGCCTGCGCCCTGCTGAAGGAACGCGGCCAGCCCTTCCATGTGACCATCGGCGGCGGCGGCGACATCGACGGCTACCGCGCGATGGCCGCCGGGCTGGGCGTTGCGGAGGAATGCCGCTTCCTCGGCTGGATCGGCCGGGAGGAGGCGCATGCACACATCCGCTCGCACGACATGCTGCTGCTCCCCTCCACCCATGAAGGGTTGCCGATGGTGATCCTCGAGGCGCTCTCGGCCCGGCTGCCGGTCATCACCACGCCGGTCGGCTCGATCCCCGAAGTGCTGGCCGACGGCGAGACGGCGCGGATCATCCCGGTCAACGATGCCGGTGCGCTCGCCGACGCCATCGCCCAGGTCGGGCGCGACCCCGTGCTGTACGGCCGTCTGGCGGAGAACGGCCGGCGCCTGTTCCTCAAGCAGTTCGTCATCGACGCCTATGCAAAGTCGCTGCTGGCCATCTACCAGGAGCTCGACCGCAGCGGGACCGAACTGTCGGGGGAGTTGGACAAGCTGGCGGAGTCGGCCGCCGCAGCTTCGAAACGCCGCTGATGCACCCGAATGCCCCGTTCGCTGACCCGTTCGATGATTCCTTCGATGATCGGGGTGGAAAACCATCATGAACCCCATGACCGGAATGGAGAAAACCATGCTCAGGTTGGGTAATTCCCCCGGCAGGCTCACCCGTTCGGTCGCTCCACAGCGTACGGGTGCGGCATGGCGTAAACTTGAAAGCGTGCGCCGCCCGACCGCCGGTTGCGGCGCCTTCCAGACGGCGGCAGCCGACCGGCCGCATCACCATGAACTGCCCTTGCCACCCTGACCAACAGGCCGGCAAGGGATCGAGGCCGAAGACAAAACAAGCCCGCCGCAGCCGTCGAAGGACGGACGTCACACGGTAAAAGCCGGGACGGACAGCAGGAACGGCGGGCCGGGAAAGGATCAGGAGCGGACATGATTTATATCGTCTCCCCCGGCGGCACCCAGGAGAAAGGTGGAATGGGCCGTGTGGTCGACAACTTCACGACCGATTTCCGGCAGAACTGTCCGGACTTGCGGTTCGAGGTTGTCGACAGCTATGGCCCCGGCAAATTCCACCTGATGCCCCTCTATTTCGCGCGGGCGGTTGCCCGTCTGGCCGGCTGCTTCGTCGCCGGCAAGGCCGACCTCGTTCACATCCACATGGCGGAATATGGCAGCGTCCTGCGCAAGGGCATCCTGATCGCCATGGCCCGCAGTTTCGGCGTGCCGGTGATCCTCCACCTGCATGGCGGCCGTTTCCCGAAACACTTCAAGGACTCCAAGCCGCTCACGCGCTGGGCGATCCGCCGCATGATGGCGATGACCAGCGAGATCGTGGTGCTGGGCGAGTTCTGGCGCGACTGGGTGGCGGAAGCCTTCGGGCCGGAGGCACGCCGCCGCACCACCCTGCTGCACAACGCCGTCCCCGGCCCGGCCTCCCTCCCGGTGCGCGACGACGCCGAGGAGGGCTTCGCCGGTCCCGTCCGACTGCTGTTCCTCGGCCGGCTGATCAAGCTGAAGGGCATCGACGTCCTGCTGAACGCGCTGGCCTCGCCGGTCTGCCGCGACCGCGACTGGCGGATCACCATCGCCGGCGACGGCGACCTGGAAACCTACCGCAGCCTCGCGGCCCAGTTGGGCATCGCCGACCGCGTGCGCTTCACCGGCTGGCTCGATCAGGCCGGCTGCCGGCGCGAGTTGGGCGACGCCCATGTGCTGGTGCAGCCGTCGATGTTCGAGGGCCTGCCGATGTCGGTGCTGGAAGCCATGGCGGAAGGCCTGACCATCGTCGCCACCCCGGTCGGCAGCGTCCCCGACGCCATCGCCGACGGCGAAACCGGGTTGCTGGTGCCGCCGGGCGACACCGCCGCCCTGGCCGACGCGCTGGCACGGGTGATCGACGACCGCAACCTGCGCCGCAACCTGGGCGCCGGAGCACGGGCGCGGTGGGAGCGCCAGTTCGACGTCGCGGTGTTCCGCGAGCGGCTGCTGGAGATCTACCGCCGCAACGCCCGCGGCAACCTGGGCACGACACCGGCGGTCCCGGCCGGACCGGTGCCGGCCTCCGGACCGGCCGGCCACTCCAAGGGTAACGCCGGCTGAAGCAGGCCGACCCGGACGCATCGACAAGAAGGAGGGGGAGCACCATGAAGGACGCCATCGCCAATCTGGTGCGCTGGTCGGGATTCGGCGCTATGCAACGGTTCCTGAAGGCGCGCCGTGGTGTGACCATCGTCGTCTACCACGACCCGGCCCCGGAAGTGCTGCGCGAGCATCTGCGGTGGTTCGCCAGGCATTACAGCTTCACCACGCTGGATGCGGTCGCGACCGCGATGGAGACCGGCCGGTGGGACGCGCTGCCGGCCTACCCGCTGGTCATCACCTTCGACGACGGGCATCGGAACAACACCGCGCTGGCACCGCTGTTCCGCGAATTCGACCTGCGGCCGACGGTGTATCTCTGCAGCCGGATCGTCGGCACCGCCCGCCCCTACTGGTGGAAGACCGACGCCGCCGACAGCATCGGGGTGGAGCGGCTGAAGCGGGTTCCCGACCCCGAACGGCGCCGCCTGCTGGCGGAGGCCGGCAACGATCCCGACCGCGACGGGGCCGAACGGCAGGCGATGACCTGGGACGAGATCGCCCGGATGACGGACGTCGCCGACTACGGCGCCCACACCCGCACCCACCCGATCCTCCTGCAATGCGACGACCGCCGCTGTGCCGACGAGATCGTGCTGTGCCGCACCGAGCTGGAGGAGGCGCTCGGGCGGCCCTGCCGGCACTTCGCCTTCCCCAACGGCGATTTCAGCGGCCGCGAGGTCGAGGAGATCCGACGCGCCGGCTATCGCACCGCCCGCACCATCGATCCCGGCTGGAACGACGCCGGCACCGATCCCTTGCGGTTGAAAGCCTTCCCGGTCTCCGACGACGCGACGGTGGAATGGCTCAGCGTGCAGTTGACCGGCATCCCGGCATGGCTGCGCAAGCGGAAGACCGCCACCAGCGGCGGAGCCGCCGGTCAGGCCATGCCCGAATGGTCGGATAGCATGGCCAAGCCCAAGTCCGCCGGCATATGACCACGCCAGGCCCTGCCACGACGAAGGTCTGCAATCCGACGTCAAGCCCTATTACCAGGAAGCAGAGTGGCTAACCACAGACTTCAAGTTGCTTCTATCCTTTGATCCCTCGCAAAGCAGCGCAAGTATCACAATAAAATTGCTATCACGCGGATGCGAAAACAGAGGCCCGCACAGCTCAGGGACATAAGAGAGGGGGCCGCCGGACAAGCCCCCTATCCGTCAGCCAAGCCACCCGGAACCCCGTTTCGACCGAACCCACGAGGAGTTTTCAGAGACATGCGGACCGCCACCATGACCGACACGACCCTGACCGCTCCCGCCCTGCCGGAAATCCGCGCCTTCATCGTGGAAAACTTCCTGCTGGGCAAGGATTCCGGCTTCGACAACAGCGAATCCCTGCTGGAGTCCGGGGTCATCGACAGCACCGGCATCATGCACGTCGTCGCCTTCCTGGAGGAGCGCTTCGGTATTGCCGTCGACGACGATGACATGGTCGCCGACAACCTGGAATCGGTGGACCGGATCGCCGCCTTCGTCGGCCGCAAGCAGGAACTGCGCAACGCCGCCTGACCGGTCCGGACCGCCACCACGGTCACGGTCACGAAGCGGGCGGCGGCAAAATAGGGAACCGTCATGGTCCATCTGGTTCACCAGTTCCTCACCGAAACCGCCCTGCGCGATCCCGCGCGCACCGCGCTGATCGCAGGCGATGCCCGCCGCAGCTTCACCGAGCTGGACCGCGAAAGCGATGCCATCGCCTGCGCGCTCCAGTCAGCGGGAATTGGCCGCGGCCACCGCGTCGCGGTGATGCTGGAAAACTCCATCGAATATGTCGCCGGCCTGTTCGCCACCCTCAAGGCCGGCGGCATTTTCGTCCCCGTGAACCCCTCGACCAAGGCCGACAAGCTGGCCTACCTGCTTGACGACGCCGATGTCGGGCTGCTGATCGCCCCGGCCGCGCTGGCCCGGCAGGTGCTGCCGGCGCTGGAAGCGGTGGAAAGGCCTCCGTCCGTCCTGTGGGTGGGAACCGCTCTTCCGGCCGGAGCCACGGGCCTGCTCTATGCAGACGCGCTGTCGTCTCCCCAGCGACCTCCCGCCGATCCCCGGCTGATCGACCAGGATCTGGCGGCGATCATGTACACGTCGGGCACCACCGGCCAGCCGAAGGGCGTGATGCTGACCCACGCCAACTATGTCAACACCACATGGGCGATCTCCACCTATCTGGGCAATACACCCGACGACGTGGTGATGTGCGTGCTGCCGCTGACTTTCGGCTATGGTCTGTCCCAGGTGATGACCGCCGTCCGTGTCGGTTTTACCCTGGTGCTGGAGCGCTCCTTCGCCTTCCCGGCCGAGACCCTGAAGCGCATGGTCGGGCATCGTGTCACCGGCCTGCCCGGCGTGCCGACGATCTTCTCCACCCTGCTGGGGCTGGAGGCGGCGAAGACCGCCGATCTCGGCTCGCTGCGCTATCTCACCAATGCCGCCGCTCCACTGCCGGCCGCCCATCTCCGCCGGCTGCGCGAGCGCTTCCCCCAAGCCGCCTTCCATTCCATGTACGGCATGACCGAGTGCTGCACCCGCATCAGCACGCTCGATCCCGCCGACCTGGATAACAAGCCGACTTCCGTCGGCCGCGCCATTCCCAACTCCGAGGCCTTCGTCGCCGACGAGAACGGCAACCGCCTGCCTCCCGGTCAGGTCGGCGAGCTGGTTGTGCGTGGGGCCAACGTGATGCGCGGCTACTGGGCCCGGCCGGAGGACACCGCCCGGCGCCTGCGCCGAGGTCCGCAGGGCGAAACCCTGCTGTTCACCGGCGACCTGTTCAGCCAGGACGCCGAAGGGCACCTCTACTTCGTGAGCCGCAAGGACGACGTCTTCAAGTGCCGCGGCGAGAAGGTCAGCCCCAAGGAGGTCGAGAACGCCCTGTACGAGTTGGACGGCGTGCTGGAAGCCTGCGTGATCGGCGTCCCGGACGATGCCGACGGCTTGGCTGTCAAGGCCTTCCTGGTTCCGCGCGAGGGCGCCGACCTCTCCGAGGCCGCCATCCGGCAGCATTGCCGCGGCCGGCTGGAAAGCCACCTCGTGCCGAAGTTCATCGAATTCCGCGACAGCCTGCCGAAGACCGACTCCGGCAAGATCCGGCGGGCGGAACTGCTGGAGGAAGCCACCGCGTCCGACGGTAACACCCGTCCCCTCTCCCGCGTAGCGGGGGAGGGTTAGGGAGGGGGCAAAGCGCCTCCTGCACCGATCACCACGACAACACCCACCCCAGGACAGAGAGCACGCTCATGTGTGGTGTCGCCGGAGTTCTATCAGGATCGCATGCCGAGCCGGCAGGTCTGGACGAGTTGAAGCGCATGATCGCCATGCTGGGCCACCGCGGTCCGGACGGCTACGGCTTCTACCGCGACGACCGGATCGGGCTTGCCCATGCTCGCCTCAGCATCGTCGGTCTGGCCGGCGGCTTCCAGCCGATCCACAACGAGGATCGCACCCTCTGGATCAGCTTCAACGGCGAAATCTTCAACCATGTCGAGCTGCGGCGTGACCTCGAGGCACGCGGTCACCGTTTCTACACCCGTACCGACACCGAGGTGATCGTCCACGCCTTCGAGGAGTACGGCCCCGCCACTTGGGCCAGGCTGAACGGCCAGTTCGCCATCTGTCTGTGGGACACGAAACGGCGCGAGCTGTGGCTGGTCCGCGACCGGCTCGGCATCCTGCCGCTGTTCTATGCGCGCCGCGGCGATCATCTGGTCTTCGCGTCGGAAGCCAAGGCCCTGTTCGGCGGCGGCCGGGTGGAACCGGCCTTCGACCCCGCCCGCCTCGCCCAGGTCTTCACACACTGGAGCACGGCACCGCACGGCAGCGTCTTCGAGCGCGTCGAGAGCGTGCCGGCGGCCACCGCCATCCGTGTCGACTCCACGCTCGCCCTGCATGTCGACCGTTACTGGCAACCGGATTTCGCGGCCGATCCAGCACTCGCCAACCTCTCGCTCGACGAGGCGGCCGACCGGCTCGAAGAGAAGCTCCTCGACGCCATCCGCCTGCGGCTTCGCGCCGACGTGCCGGTCGGCGTCTACATCAGCGGGGGGCTGGACAGCTCGGTCATCGCGGCCCTCGCCCGCAAGCTCGACACCACCCGCATGCACAGCTTCGGCGTCCGCTTCACCGATGCCGGTTTCGACGAGACCGCACAGCAGCGGCTGGTCGCCGGCCATGTCGGGACCGAGCATCACGACATCCTCTGCGGGCCAGAAGACATCCAGGCGGCCTTGCCCGACGTCATCCGCCATGGCGAATCGCCGCTGCTGCGCACCGCGCCCGCCCCGCTGTTCCTGCTCTCCCGCCTGGTACGCGAGACCGGCATCCGCGTCGTCCTGTCCGGCGAAGGCGCCGACGAGTGGCTGGCCGGCTACGACATCTTCAAGGAGGACAAGGTCCGCCGCTTCTGGGCTCGCCAGCCCGACAGCAAGGGGCGGCCGAAGCTGCTGGGCCGCATCCATCCCTTCGCCGCCGTCAACGGCCAGAAGGACAGCCCGCTGTGGCAGGCCTTCTTCAAGCGCGGAATGATGGATACGGAGGAGACCTTCTACGCCCACCGCACCCGCTGGCGGAACACCGCCTGGTCGCAGCGGTTGCTGGCTGCCGACGTGCAGGCCGCCGCCGACGATGCCGCCTTCGAGGCGCATGTCGCAGCATATCTGCCGGCCGGCTGGCCGCGCTGGTCCCCCCTCGCCCGCAGCCAGTGGGCGGAGATTTCCGCCTTCATGACTCCCTATCTGCTGTCCGCCCAGGGCGACCGCGTCGCCATGGCCAACAGCATCGAGGTTCGCTACCCCTTCCTCGACCCGGAGGTGGACGAGCTCTGCGCGGCGTTGCCGGACCGGGTCAAGATGCTGGGGCTGCGCGACAAGCTCGCCCTGCGCCGGCTGGCCGCCCGCCATCTGCCGGCGGAGATCGTCCAGCGTCCGAAGCGGCCCTACCGTGCGCCGATGACCAGCGCGCTGTTCGGCGATGGCGCCCCGGATTATGTGCGCGACCTGCTGTCACCGGAAGCGCTCGCCCGCTACGGCCTGACCGACCCGGTTGCGGTGGCTGCGCTGGCCGACAAGGCCCACCGCCAGAACGGCCGCATGGCCGGCGAGCGGGAGGAAATGGCCCTGGTCGGCACGCTGACCCTGCAGATGCTGGCTCATTACGTTCACGACGAGCTTCCCCATCGTGTTCGTGACCAGCGCGCCGCGCTGGACCGGGCCGAGATCCACATCCTTGAGGACCATGCGTCCGGCACCGGGCCGGACGCCCGAATCGTCCTGCCCCAGCCAACCGCGGCCTGACCGCCCCCACTTTCTTCCGACGATGCATCAACCCCCATCGGGAACCGTGACCATGCTGAACGCCCTCTCCTCGCCCCTCGCCCAGTTCGACTCCAAGGCCCTCGATCTGGATTGCGCGGCCGCGGCGCGCGAGATCGAAGACGCCATCCAGCGCATCGTCGCCCATGATCTGCGCCGTCAGGGCGTCGTGCTCGGCGTGTCCGGCGGCATCGACAGCTCGGTCTGCGCCACGCTCGCCGTCCGCGCCCTGGGGCCGGAACGTGTGCTGTGCATCCTGATGCCGGAGAAGGAAAACTCACCGAAAAGTACCCGCCTCGGAACCCTGCTCTGCGAGCATCTCGGCGTGACGCCGGTGATGGAGACCATCACCGGTCCGCTGGAGGCGCTCGGTTGCTACGAGCGCCGCGACAACGCCATTCGTCGGCTGTTCCCGGAATTCGGCCCAGGCTGGAAGCAGAAGATCGGCTTGGCCGGCAACCTGCTGGACGCCGACCGGGTCAACTACTTCACCTTGACCGTCGAATCGCCGGACGGCGAGCGTCAGACCAGCCGCATGCCGGTCGACGTCTATCTCGATGTGGTGGCGGCGACCAACCTGAAGCAGCGCATCCGCAAGACGGTCGAATACACCCATGCCGACCGCCTCAACTACGCCGTCCTCGGTACGCCGAACCGGCTCGAATATGAGCTGGGCTTCTTCGTGCGCGGTGGCGACGGTCTGGCCGACCTGAAGCCGATCGCACATCTCTACAAGTCGCAGGTCTACCAGATGGCGGCCCATCTCGGCCTGCCGGCGGAAATCCAGGCGCAGTCGCCCAGCACCGACACCTACACCCTGCCCCAGTCGCAGGAGGAGTTCTACTACGCCCTGCCCTACGACAAGCTGGATTTGGCGCTCTGCGCCTATGGCCGCGGCGCCAGCGAGGAGGAAGCCGCGGAGGCCCTGGGCTTGACGGTCCCGCAGATCCTCCGTGTCTACAAGGACATCACCGCCAAGCGCCGGACGTCCGCCCGCATCCTGCGCAATGCCCATCTGGTCCAGCCGGTGTCCGTCGGGGATGCCGCATGAGCATCATCGACTGGAAACAGCGAGGTGTCGCCCGCTACGAGCCGGGCGACCGTGCTGCCCTGGAAAATTTCCAGCGGGCTCATTTCGGTGCCGACTCCATCCAGCTTTCACCCGACCATTTCCACTGGCTGTTCGAGGAGCCGCCGGA
>NZ_CP167912.1:717500-815000 GCF_041507355.1 Azospirillum sp. HJ39
TCGCCCGGCTGCTTACCGAGCATGACATCGCCTATGTGGCGCTGGATCTGGAACCGCAGCGCATCGCCGCCGCGCGCAACGACGGGCTGCCGGTCTATTACGGTGACGCCAGCCAGGGCAGCGTTCTGCGCGCCGCCGGGATCGAGCGGGCGCGGGCGGCCGTCATCACATTGAATCGGCCGGACTCGGCCCATCGTGCAGTGGAGGCGATCCATGCCACCGCGCCATCCTTGCCGATCATCGCCCGCGCCCACGATCTGGGGCAAAGCGCCACCCTGACCGCGGCCGGGGCCAGCGCCATCGTGCCGGAGACGATGGAAGCCAGCTTGCAACTGGCCGGTCTGGTGCTGCGCAGTGCCGGCGTCGATGCCGCTGCGGTCGACCTCAGCCTGAAGGCCTATCGCGAGGGAAACTACAGCGCGCTCGCCGACCCGAAAGCCCCCTGATCGATTTACCGCGCGAACACCCGCGCCCGATCGACGTGGATTGAGCAGCGGTCCCCGGCAACGATGCCCAGGGAGGCGAGGCGCTCGCGGTCCATTTCCGCCTCGAGGGCCAGGCCGGCCAGTTCGATCTCGATCCGTGCATCGGGGCCGATGACATGGATGCCGGAAATGCGGGCTGGACCGGCCGATGCCGGCGTGACGCCCAGATCATGCGGCCGGACATAGGCCACCGCCGGCCCCTGCACGCCGCCTTGGGTCGGGATCGACAGGGCGCCGTTGCCGACATGGGCGATCCCGCCATCCACCATGCAGTCGAAGCGGTTCACCTGCCCGAGGAACTCGTAGACGAAGGCGGAGGCGGGATGGTCGTAGACCTCCGCCGGGGTGCCGATCTGCTCGATCCTGCCTTGGTTCATCACCACGACGCGGTCGGCCAGCTCAAGCGCCTCCTCCTGGTCATGGGTGACGAAAACGGAGGTGATGTGGATATCGTCATGCAGCTTGCGCAGCCAACGCCGCAGCTCCTTGCGGACCTTGGCGTCGAGCGCGCCGAAGGGCTCGTCGAGCAGCAGCACCTTCGGCTCGATGGCAAGCGCCCGGGCGAGGGCGACGCGCTGGCGCTGGCCACCCGACAGTTGCACCGGGTAGCGGCCGGCGAAGGGTGAAAGCTGGACCAGTTCCAGCAACTCCTCCACGCGACGCCGGATCTCGGCCGACCCCAGGCGCTGGCCGCGCGGCCGCACCTTCAGCCCGAAGGCAATATTGTCGAACACCGACATATGCCGGAACAGGGCGTAATGCTGGAAGACGAAGCCGACCTGGCGGTCGCGCGGCTTCAGCCCCAGCGCCTCCTCCCCGTTCAGCAGCAGGCCGCCCGCATCGGGGCTTTCCAGCCCGGCCATGATGCGCAGCAGCGTGGTCTTGCCGGAACCGGAGGGACCGAGCAGGGCCAGAAGCTCGCCCGACTCGACCTCCAGATCGACGGCGTCGAGCGCGGTGAAGGTGCCGAAGCGCTTGGTGATGCCTGAAACCTGGATCGCCATGGATTTGCGTTTTCCTCTCCGATGCCGGCGATCAGTGCCGGGCCGCAGCCAGTTCTTCCCCGAAACGCCACTCCAGCGCCGTCTTCACCACCAGTGTGACGAGCGCCAGCAGGGCCAGCAGCGAGGCGACCGCGAAGGCGGCGACGAAGTTGTATTCGTTATAGAGAATTTCGACGTGAAGCGGCATGGTGTTGGTTTCGCCCCGGATATGGCCGGAGACGACCGACACGGCGCCGAACTCGCCCATCGCGCGGGCGTTGCACAGCAGGACGCCATAGAGCAGGCCCCATTTGATGTTGGGGACCGTCACCCGCCAGAAGGTCTGCCAGCCCGACGCCCCCAGCACCAGCGCCGCCTCCTCCTCGTCGGAGCCCTGTTCCTGCATCAGCGGGATCAGTTCGCGCGCGACGAAGGGAAAGGTGACGAAGATGGTGGCGAGCACCAATCCCGGTACGGCGAAGATGATCTGGATGCCGGCGTCGCGCAGATAGGACCCGAACAGGCCGTTCAGGCCGAACAGCAGCACATAGATCAGGCCGGAGATCACCGGCGACACCGAGAAAGGCAGGTCGATCAGCGTGATGAGCAGGTTCTTGCCGCGGAAATCGAACTTGGCGACGCACCAGGAGGCGGCGACACCGAACAGCAGGTTGGCCGGAACCGAGATGGCGGCGACGATCAGCGTCAGTTTGATCGCGGCGACGGCGTCGGGCTCGATCAGCGCCGTCCAATAGGCGTCGACGCCGCGGCGCAGCGCCTCGGCGAACACCGCCACCAGCGGCAGCAGCAGGAACAGCGCCAGGAACAGCAGTGCGCCGGCGATCAGGGCCGCACGGACCCAGGCCGGTTCGCCGAGCGCGCGCTGGGCCGGCACGGCCAGGGACGGCGTTTTCTCGGCTGGCATGGCATCAGCGGGCATGACGCGACCTCATCCACTGTTGCAGGAGGTTGAGGATCAGGAGCATGACGAAGGACACCCCCAGCATGGCGGTGCCGACGGCGGCAGCCCCGGCATAGTCGTACTGTTCCAGCTTGATGACGATCAGCAGCGGAAGGATCTCCGTCAGGCCCGGCATGTTGCCGGCGATGAAGATCACCGATCCGTATTCGCCGACGCCGCGCGCGAAGGACAGCGCGAAGCCGGTCACCAGCGCCGGCAGGATGGCCGGGACGATGACGCTGCGGAAGGTCTGCAGGCGCGAGGCGCCGAGCGAAGCCGCGGCTTCCTCCTCTTCCCGCGGCAGGTCCTGGAGGATCGGCTGCACGGTGCGGACGACGAAGGGCAGGCCGATGAAGGTAAGGGCGATCGCGATGCCGATCGGCGTGAAGGCGACCTTCAGGCCGAACAGCTCGTTCAACGGCTTGCCGACCCAGCCGTTCGGCGCATAAAGCGCGCTGAGCGCGATGCCCGCCACCGCGGTCGGCAGGGCGAAGGGCAGATCGACCAGCGCATCGACCAGCCGTTTGCCCGGAAAATCGTAGCGCACCAGCACCCAGGCGACCAGGAAGCCGAACACCGCGTTGACCAGCGCCGCAGCGAAGGACAATCCGAAGCTGACCTCGAACGCCGCCAGCACCCGCGGCGTCGTCACCGCGGACCAGAAGCCGCTCCAGCCCAGGCCGCCCGCCTTCACGATCAGCGCCGCCAGCGGCAGCAGCACGATGAATCCGAGATAGCTGAGCGTGAAGCCCAGCGTCAGCCCGAAGCCCGGGAGGACGCTGGGTTTCCTGAAGAGGAGAACGGGGGCGCGGACCGTCACCGCGCCCCTCCTTCCCGCCGAGGCGGTATCGCTGTCCGCAGCGGCGACCACCGGTCAGCGCCCCTTCTGGAAGATCTGGTCGAACACACCACCGTCCGAGAAATGCTTCTCCTGCGCGGCACGCCAGCCCCCGAATTGTTCGATGGTGACGAGCTTAACATCGGCAAAGCGTCCCGCATACTGGGTCGCCAGCTCCGGCAGACGCGGGCGGTAGTAATTCTTGGCCGCGATCTCCTGCCCTTCGCGGGTGTAGAGGAACTGCAGGTAGGCCTCCGCCACCTTGCGGCTTCCCTTGCGGTCGACGACCTTGTCGACGACGGCGACCGGCGGCTCGGCCAGGATCGACAGGCTGGGCACGACGATCTCGAACTTGTCGGCGCCGAACTCCTGCAGCGACAGATAGGCCTCGTTCTCCCAGGCCAGCAGCACGTCGCCGATCTCGCGCTGGGTGAAGGTGACGGTGGCGCCGCGGGCGCCGCTGTCCAGAACCGGGACGTTCTTCAACAGCTGCGCCACGAACTCCTTGGCCTTGGTCTCGTCGCCACCGTTCGCCTGCTGGGCATAGGCCCAGGCGGCCAGATAGTTCCAGCGGGCGCCGCCCGACGTCTTCGGGTTGGGGGTGATGACCTGGACGCCCGGCTTCACCAGATCGTTCCAGTCCTTGATCGCCTTCGGGTTGCCCTTGCGCACCAGGAACACGATGGTCGAGGTGTAGGGAGAGCTGTTGTTGGGCAGGCGGCCCTGCCAGTCCTTGGGCAGCAGCCCGGAGTCGGCGATGGCGTCGATGTCATAGCCGAGCGCCAGCGTCACGATGTCGGCGTCCAGGCCGTCGATCACGGACCGCGCCTGCTTGCCGGAGCCGCCATGCGACTGGCGGACAGTCAGGGTGTGGCCGGTCTCCGCCTCCCACTTCTTGGCAAACGCCTTGTTGAACTCGACATAGAATTCCCGCGTGGGGTCATAGGAGACGTTGAGCAGTGCGTCCTTGGAATCGGCTGCAGCGACACCGAGCCAGGCCAGCGTCAGGCCGGCGGCGAGAAGGGTCAGGCGGCGAAACGACATGGCGGGAGTCTCCTTCGGTGGCTCCTGAATTACACGGAATTCCTTCGTGGTATCCGCGTTAATATTTCTATTTCTTGTGTAGAGTTTGCCGGTTGGCGGTGCGCTTGGGAAGTGGTTTTTTCGCGTCTCCCCACGAGAAAGTGGCACCGCCTTGTCAACCCGTTGGCGCAAAAGCCGAAATTCGCGCGAGCGCCGTCCCGGACCGCTCCGGCCGGCCAGATGCGGCCAAGCCCGTGCCGAAGGAGGGCGGGATGGGGGCCGTACGAGGGATCGCATCCGGATACCGCAACCTTGGCGGCTCCGCCCTGTTGCCCTGCCCATCGACCGACACTTGCAAGGAGCGCACACGACATGGCCGGCCCTTTCCGGAAAACAGGTACCGAACTCCCGAAGGCTGGCACCTCGCGGGGGCTCGGCCGCCCCGCCATGTGGACTATTCTCGGCATTCTGGGGGCAATGGTGCTGCTGCTCATGTTCTTCCCCACCTGGTGACGCACATGACCGCGCCCGGCCAGGGCCGGCGCGGTCACCGTCAGGAGACGGCATGTCGGCGGAGAGCGTCCGCCCTGGCCGTCTTCCGGGGGCAGGCGGCCGGTCGGAGAAAGTGACCGATTGGGGAGAGCTGCCAACCGAATGCGAGCCGGACGCGCAGGTCCCATCCGACCGGCAATGCGGTGGCGGTTCGACCCTCAAGCCCCCAGCCCGCCGACTCATGCAGGACCCAGCCTGAAGCCGGCGGATTGCCGGATGACGAACTGGCTTTGCAAGACCGGCATGCACCAATATAGTGCGATCGAAACGTCGGGCATGCGTCGTGAACGGCGCCATGGGCGCCTGTGATCGCCGCTCGATGGAACCGCCCGCCGGACGCTTCGTCCGCACGTGAAGCCCCCGGCATACCGCCCTTCGGCTTTCCCATTCCCCGCCGACGTCCGCCTTCCTGCGACCGGCAAAACGGGACCTGGACATGACTTTGCCCTGCCAAGCGGTCCTGTTCGATTTCGACGGTGTGATCGTCGAATCCAACGCGATCAAGCTCGATGCCTTCCTCGACCTCTACCGCGGGCACGGCTCCGAGGTGGACCGGGCGATCGCCGACTTCTACCACCGCAACGGCGGCCTGCCGCGGGTGCAGATGCTCCATCATTTCGACCGGGTGCTGCTGGGCCTGCCGCGCGACGAGGCCAGGGTGGAGGAGATGGCGCACCGGATCGGCGCGATGGTGGAGGATGCGGTCGCGGCCTGCGACGAGATCCCCGGCGCACTCGCCTTCGTCCGACGCCACTCGGGCCGCCATCCGCTGTTCATCGCGTCCGGCACGCCGGAAACGGAGTTGAGGCGGATCGTGGAGCGGCGCGGCTGGTCGCCCCTGTTCGCCGAAGTGGCCGGCAGCCCGCGCCACAAGAGCGACGTCGTCGCCGACCTGATCACCCGCCACGGTCTCGCGCCCGCCCGCAGCGTCTTCGTCGGCGACGCCCTGACCGATCTGGAGGCGGCGCAGACCAACGGCCTGCCCTTCATCGGGATCGTTCGTCCGGGCGCGGAGAACGTGTTTCCCGCCGGAACCCGCATCGAACCCGACCTGACCGCGCTGGAAAGCGCCATCGCCACCGTCCTCGTCCACGGCGGCTGACGGTCGCTGCGACCAGCAGGGGCGGCGAACGGGGCGGGTGAACGGGACTGGCCCGCCGCCCTCCCCCACCTGCGGCAAACTGTCCGCCAAACCTCCCAAGGCCGGAAGCGGTTTGCCTTCTACTCTAATATATTAGTATAATAATGCCATGTTCCATCCGGCGAGGCCCAGACCATGACCGCGGACCCATTGGAAACCGCATTGCTCCTGCGTGTGGCGATGACCCTGGGGCTGCTGCTTCTCGGTTTTCTGTAACCTCTTCCACAGGGATGCCTGGACAATGGCGACCTATACCGACCTCAGGCGCGAGGATTTCCGCGCCACCATCGACGGCAAGCCGGTGGACCTGTTCACCCTGCGCAACCGCCACGGCATGGTGGTGCGGATCACCAATTACGGCTCCAAGATCGAGCAGATCCTGGTCCCCGACCGCGACGGCACGCTGGGCGACGTCGTCCAGGGCTATGACGGCATCGACGGCGCGATGGGCGGCCAGCCCTCCATGGGCTCCTTCATCGGACGCTATTGCGGACGCATCGACGGCGGCCGCTTCACGCTGGACGGGGTTGGCCACCGGACGGCGGTCAACAGCCCGCCCAACACCCTGCATGGCGGCCAGCGCGGCTCGCGCTTCCGTGTCTTCGACGCCCGCCAGCTCGACGAGTCCAGCCTGGAGCTGACCTACGTCTTCCAGGACGGCGAGGAGGGGTTCCCGGGCACCCTGCCGGTGCGGCTGGTCTATTCGGTCGGCGACGACAACGCCCTGACCATCGCCTGGACCGCGGTGGCCGCCGACAAGACCACCGTCGCCAACTTCACCGACCACACCTTCTTCAACCTGTCGGGCGATCTCGGATCCTCGATCCTCGACCATGTCGCGACCGTCAATGCCGGCCGCTATCTGGCGCTCGGCGATACTGCGGTGCCGACCGGCGAGCTGGTGGACGTGACCGGCACGCCGCATGACTTCCGCACGCCCGCCGCCTTCGGCGCCCGCATCGACGCCGACGACCGCATGCTGACACTCGGCAAGGGATACGACCTGCATTACGCGATCGACCGGCCGGACGCTCCGACATCGGCTCCGGTCCTGCAGGCCCGCTTCCTCCACCCCGCCAGCGGCCGGACGCTGGAAGTGCTGTCCACCGAACCCGGGCTGCAGCTCTACACCGGGAATAACCTGGAAGGCAAAGCCCCGCGGGACGTCGGCAAGGGCGGTACGCTCTACACTAGGTACAGCGCCTTCTGCGCGGAGCCTTCGCGGTTCCCGAACGCCGTCAACATCCCTTCCTTCCCTTCGACCGTGCTGCACCCCGGCCAATGGTATGCCGGGTCCATCGTCTACCGGTTCGGCGTGGCCTGAGGCGGCAGGCTCCGTTCCCCGCCCGCTCCCCTCTTCCCGACCCCGGTCACGCACGGCCGTCCTCTCTTCTCTTCGGAGTCCGTTACGCCATGAGCACCAGCAAGCCGATCCGCCGCTACCGGCAGACGAAGATCGTCGCCACGCTTGGACCGTCCTCCTCCACGCCCGAGATGATCCGCCGCCTGTTCGAAACCGGCGTCGACGTCTTCCGCCTGAATTTCAGCCACGGCAGCCACCAGGACCATGGCGAGCGCGTCCGCGCCATCCGCGCGCTGGAGGCGGAGACCGGCCGTCCCGTCGCCATCATGGCCGACCTGCAGGGCCCGAAGCTGCGGCTCGGCCGCTTCGCCGACGGCCCGGTGACGCTCAGCGCCGGCCAGCCCTTCTGCCTCGACCTGCTGTCGGAGCCGGGTGACGCCCGCCGCGTCGGCATGCCGCATCCGGAGATCTTCGCGGCCCTGGTTCCGGATGCCGAACTGCTGCTGGACGACGGCAAGGTGCGGCTGCGGGTGACCGCCTGCGGCGCCGACTTCGCCGAGACGGTGGTGGTGTCCGGCACCAAGCTGTCAGACCGCAAGGGCGTCAATGTTCCCGGCGTGGTGCTGCCGCTGTCGCCGCTGACACCCAAGGACCGCGCCGATCTCGACTTCGCGCTCGACCAGGGGGTCGACTGGGTGGCGCTCAGCTTCGTCCAGCGGCCCGAGGACGTGGCGGAGGCGCGCAAGCTGATCGCCGGCCGCGCCGCCCTGCTGTCGAAGCTGGAGAAGCCGCAGGCGATCCAGCATCTCGACCGCATCGTCGAGATGTCGGACGGCGTCATGGTGGCGCGTGGTGACCTGGGCGTCGAGATGCCGCCGGAGGACGTGCCCTCCATCCAGAAGCGCATCGTCCGCGCCGCCCGTCTGGCCGGCAAGCCGGTGATCGTCGCCACCCAGATGCTGGAATCGATGATCTCCGCCCCGGCCCCGACCCGCGCCGAGGCATCCGACGTCGCCACCGCGGTGTTCGACGGCGCCGATGCCGTCATGCTGTCGGCCGAAACCGCATCGGGGGATTACCCGATCGAAGCGGTTTCGATCATGGACCGCATCGCCCACCGGGTCGAGAACGACCCGCTCTACCGCGCGATGATGGACGCCCAGCACGCCGATCCGGAACAGACCACCGCCGACGCCATCACCGCCGCCGCCCGTCAGGTCGCCCATACGGTGAAGGCCGCCGCGATCGCCACCTACACCACCAGCGGCTCCACCACCCTGCGGGCCGCGCGTGAGCGGCCGGAAGTGCCGATCCTGTGCCTGACCGAAAGCGCGGAGACCGCGCGCCGTCTGGTCCTGGCCTATGGCGTCCACGCCGTTCTGACGGAAGACGTGCAGAGCTTCTCCGACATGGTGCACAAGGCGGCCCGGCTGGCCTACGACCATGGGCTGGCGGAGGACGGGCAGCGGCTGGTCATCACCGCCGGCGTTCCCTTCGGCATGCCGGGTTCGACCAACATCCTGCGCATCGCCTGGGTGGAGCGGCCGAGCCGCCAGGACCTTCCGCTGGAGGCTGCCGCCCGCGAACCGCTTGTCCTGGCAGACGCCTGATCGCGACGCCGCCCGTCGATAGGTCCACCGACAGGCATGCCGACACGTATGTCGGCTCCGGCCGGGCGACCGTCTGACCGGACGGCAGCCCGGCCGGAGCGGCGGAACCCGGCCTCGGGCTCCTTCCGGTCGCGGAAGGCAGGCCGCAGGAACGGCAGGACGTCAGGCGCGTCGTCCCACAAGCTCCGCCAGCGACGCGGCAAGACGCGAGATCGGTGCGTCCCAGGCACCGGGCTCGTCCTGGTGGAACAGGCGCATGGTGGGGTACCAGGGGCTGTCCTCGCGGTGCCCCAGCCAGCGCCAGCAGGCATCGTAGCGGGACAACACCCACACCGGCTTGCCCAGGCCGCCGGCCAGATGGCAGACCGAGGTGTCGACCGTGACCACGAGGTCTAGCTGCTCGATGAAGGCTGCGGTATCGGCGAAATCGCGGATGTCCGCGGTCAGGTCGATCACGTCCAACCCCGCCGGCGGCGCCTTCGCCTGGGCGCCGGCCTCCCCGATCTGGAGGCTGTAGAAGACCGCGCCGGGTATGGCGGCCAAGGGGGCGAAGGCGGCAAGGGCCAGGCTGCGCCGCCGGTCCACGGAATTGGCCTTCGCATCGCCTTTGCGCGGCTCTCCCGCCCAGACGAGGCCGATCCTCAGCCGCCGCTCGCCTGCCAGCCGGTCACGCCATCGCCTGCCGTCGGCCGCGTCGGGCCGCAGATAGGGAACGGCGGCGGGAATGCTGTCGAGCCGGGTTCCGACGAGGAAAGGGAGACTCATCAGCGGCGCGCACAGGTCGCAGGCCGGCGGCGTCTCGTCCAGGCCATAGACACCGGAAACGCCGGGTGTGTTGGCAAGCAGCCGCTTCAGCAGGGGCTGGACGTGGAGCAGGACACGCCCGCCGCGCCCGGCCAGCAGCGTGGCATAGCGGACGAAATGCAAGGTGTCGCCATGCCCCTGCTCGGCGGTCAGCAGGATGCTCCGCCCATCCAGCGGACTGCCGTCCCAGGCCGGCGCATGATTCGGATAGGTCGATCCCCACATCGACCAGCGCGCCTCGTACAGTGCCCAGCCGCGGGTGAAATCCCCCTGCCGCAGAAGGGTAAGGGAAAGGTTGAAGCGACCGACCGGATTTTTCGGCTGCAGGCGAAGGGCACGCTTGCTCCAGCGCACGCTCTCCCGCCCCACTCCCAGGCAGTGCAGCACCAGCGCGGCGTTGATGATGATCCCCGCATCGTCCGGCGCCAGCAGAAGGGCGCGGCGGGCGGCCGTGGCGGCGCGCGCGAAATCGCCCGCCATGATCCAGACCAGCGACTCCTGTGCATCGGCTTCCGCGGCCATCGGATCGAGTTGGCGGGCCCGCTGCACCGTCCGCAAAGAACCGTCGGTGTCTCCGGCCTGCATCAGGCCGAAGGCGAGTTGGCCGAGGATGCCGACCTTGCCCGGTTCGAGGGCGGCGGCCCGGCGCAGCGCATCCAGCGCCGGACCTCCATCCTTGACCTCGCACAGGGCGACTCCATAGGCGGCCTGCGAGGCGGCATCGCCGGGGGCACACAGGCTGGCCCGGCGCAGCAACCGGGCCAGCCTGTCCGGTTTGTTGAGATCCTGGAGCAATGCGCCGAGGTTGCGCCATCCGGTGGCGAAGGCCGGATCGATGACGAGGGCATGCGCGGCAATGCGACGCGCCGCGCGGCCGGAACCCGTGTCCTTTAGCATCAAGCCGAAGGCGGCTAGCGCCTTCGGGTAAGCCGGACGGAGCCGCAACGCCCGGGTGAAGGCGAGAGCCGCCTGCCGCTTCCGTCCGGTCAGGCGCAGCGCTTCTGCCAGATTGTGCATGGCCGAAGCCCGGTGGGGGGCGAGAATCATCGCTCGGGCGAAGCACCTCGCGGCTCGGCGATATCGTCCGTCACCGAACGCAAGACCTCCCAACCGAATCCAGGCCTCTTCATGAAACGCGTCCATGGCCAGGATACGGCGGAGCAGCGCTTCCGCGGCGTCAGCATGACCCGAGCGTTCGAGGCGGATCGCTTCCGCGAGGATCTCCGCGCCCGAGCCGGCGGAACAGGACGGCATGGGATCGCTGGTGGGAAGCAACGGCATGGCGGGGCGCAGGCGTGAGGGAGCCGGAAAACAAAGTTATGGCCAACCGGAAAAGGCCGGCGGACGACAGCGTATCAGATAACCCTTTCGCCGCGTCTGCACGATGGCCGGCCGCCGGTGCTGAACTCCGACACCGGAGAAATCGGCCTCGACGACTTCGAAGGACGGAGTTGGCAAGGCCTGCACCATCACCTGCTTCTGGCGATAACCACCTCGGCGTTTCTCCAACACCTTCGATTCGCCATCGCGCCGGAGTGGGCAGAAGATCACCGACACCGACAGCGGACCGCCCCCCGGCCGACGCTGCCCGCCATTCGCCAAGCCATTCTCGCGCAGATCCTCATCTGTGCGCCGATCCGATATCCTTGCTGTAGGTGCTGGCTCGGACAGAACAGATCTCAGTGCTGCCTGCCGTTGGGCAACGTACCGGGGCATTGTGCTCGAAAGGCATGATGTTCAGGCGGCCGATGCCCTCCACGGTTCCGTCTCACGGCATCGGCGGCGACCAAGCCAGCTCCGTCAGCGGCGTGCTCTGCCCAAGCGACTCATATACCTGCGTACCCTCCACTCGCTCCGTCCGGCACAGCATCATCAGGGCCTCGGAGTCCGCGTTGAGCGATGAGCATACCATCGAGTCCTGGTTGCAGTTCGGCCGCGGGTGCGGCGCCAACCATTTGCCGGGCTGAGCCTTCTGTGCCGCCTGCAGGAAGGCCGCCACCACCTTGGCGCTCTCCGCCTCGCTGCCGTTGTTGCGCACCGTGAACAGCGGCGAGCGCACGCCGCTGGCGAGAAAGCCCGGGGTCGTCAGCTGTGCCACGCAGAAGCGCTCGCGCACCGGCATTGCTACCGAAACCGGCGCATCGGCATATATAGCGCCCGCCGGCAGCGCCGGGGTGTTGCTGGCCACGGGACCAACGATCACCTCGCGCAGTTCGCGTCCGCGCCATAGCTTCACAAGCACGCTCTGCCCATCGGGCACCACGCCCAACACGCGGCGGAGTTGCATCGCATCGCTCACCGCTGTGCCACGCACATCGAGGATGACATCGCCCGACCGGATGCCCGACAGATCTGCCGCTTGGCCCGGCATCAGCTCCACCACCACCAAGCCGCGTGGTGCTTCCAGCCCCACAGCCTGTGCCAGTTGGGCTGTCACCGGGAGCACCGACATTCCCATCCTCCCCTGCGGTTCGTTCGCCGTCACCGCTGCCGATCCTGGCGGCATGCCGGTCACAGCTCCGCCCCCGCCTTTTGACCCAGTCGTGGCAATCGGAGCCAAGGCAGAGCCCACACCCGCCACTGCGCCTGTGCCCGTAGCCGGACAGTCCTGCTCTACCATGACTTGGCGCAACGCCTGGATATTGACCAACATTGATTGGCGGTTCGCCGGTCCCACCAATGGCAGGCTGTCGGTGTTCGTTTGCAGCAGCATCGCCAGCGCCTGGCAGCTCGTGCCCCGATAGAAGGAGGCCGTCTCGGCCACTTGCGATGCCGCCGACGGCGCGCTCGCCGCGCCTGCCGCACTTATCGCCAGCCCGACCGGATCAACCGCGCAGCCCGACAGCACCGCTGATCCCGAAGCCACCACAAACGCTGCCATCCATGCCGACGCGCCAGTGCGAACCCGCTGCATCGAAACAGTCTCCCCCGTGTATTCACCAAAGGGCTTCTTGCAGAACCCCTGAGCCGGCTGGATTTCCCCGCATAGACGTTTCCGAGAGGGATCGCCTATCCGCCCATTCCGGGATGCAGTGTGCCCGCTCGAACGTGGTAATAGAAGCGGCGAAAGCGGTGAGATGGCGCATGCGGCCTTTGACCCGCGGTGTCCCTGGTACAGATGGCTGCGTTTGCACTTGGATGTGCGGAGCCCCCCAGCGGTTGGCACGGGGAGCCTTGCGGTCGATCCGAATACGGGTGAGATCCTGGCTTCGGAGTTGACGTCCAACGAGGGGGGATGCCTGCCTGATCGGCCCGTTGCCCGATCAGATCAAGCCTCCGATCGCCACGGCGCCGGCCGATGGGGTTGCGGTCATCTGGGCAGGTAGCGCTGCGCTGAGGTGAGCCCTTGCGGTATCAGGTCGCCGGAAGGGCACGCACACCGGCCAGCAGGTCGTCGAAGAACGCGGCGTGGGGCTCGGGCAGCCTGTCCGCGGCCCAATAGGCGAAGGCATCGCAGAACCACTCCTCGGCAATGGCGTTGTGGTCGGACAAGAGCCTCCGCGATACCGGATCGGCGAGCCAGCCGAGGCGCTGCATGCGCCGCAGGAAGTCGGCGTGCTCGTTCTCCATGCGCTGACGCACAGCGCCGGGGCTAGCCCCCCTGGTCTCAAGGAAATCAAGGAAGAAGTGGCCGTACTCATGCAGGACGACGAAGGCGACCTCCCCCTCGGGGTCGGTATCCCGCTGCGCCAGGGCAGCAAGCCAAGCCAAGTTCAGCCGAATGTTGGCCGTGCCCTTGGTGTGCAGCCCGATCGCCGCGCCCGGCCGGTGAAGCTCCTCGATGAAGTAGCTGACGCTGCATGACGGCAGGTGACCCAGGCCCTTGGCGTCCAGGAGGCGATTTGCCAGTGCCGTCGCGGGCGCGACGAACTCGTCGGCCACCCGGGACCGCTCGATGAATTGCGCCGATGAGAAGAATGGCATGCCTCGTCTCCGCTCCCTTTGGAAGCAGATGGGGACGGACCGCGGCTGGTCCTATGGGGTCTCTCCATTCATTCACCAGCCGGAGAGGACGTTGCGGGCTCTGCCATACGGGTCGGTCATCCGATTTGCGAACCCGACGAATGCGATTCCACCTTTTGTTGCTGCGCATACACCGTCGGTGGGATACCGATGTGGCGGGAGAACGCGACGCTGAACATATTGGCAGAGCTGTAGCCCACGCACTCCGAGATGTCAGCGATGCCGCCTTCTTTTCGGCGCAGCAGTTCCTTCGCCATTTGCGCGACCATCCAGGGCGAGGCCGGGCTTTCATGAATGTGCCCCAGGGCGACCGCGAGACGTTCATCGTCAAGTCCTCGCAAGAGGCCGGGGACAGCCGCAGGACCGGCCGTGGAGCGGAGCGCCTCGATGAACAGCACCTCCACGAGCTTACAGACCTCCGGTGTGCGGCCCGGATTGCCGAGCAAGATCACGTGGCTGTTGCGCGACGGGCTGGACGTGGGCAGGTCGGCGGATTCGCCGGCATGTCCCCGCAGACGGTCCAGCCGGTCTATGGCTACCATGCGCCCGAGTTCATGCCCGAGGCGGAGACGTCACGGCGCGCGCTGGGATCGATCCGGGGATCTATGCGGCGATCAAAACGAAAAGGGCCTAGCCGATGCTACGGCTAAGCCCTTGGAATCGATGGCGGACCCGACGAGATTCGAACTCATGACCTCTGCCTTCGGAGGGCAGCGCTCTATCCAGCTGAGCTACGGGTCCATCGCTGGTGGAGGCGCAACATAGCCTAAGCCTTGTGGGGACGCAAACACAAAAATCATTGGAATTGCAACGACCCGAAGACAGCCGGAAACGACGGTCGAACCCGTCCCCGAAGCCTTTTTCGCACCCATGGAAACGTTTCCATTCTTCATGAAACCGTTTTCGTGACGTCACGCGATTGCAACATCCCGCCGTCACTCTGCCCTCGCGCTGGATCGGCCGGCGCCGGAAAACGCGGGTGGCGGATGGTTCGGGACGGGATGCGGTTTACGGATGGCCCGGCGGGGAGAGGCGTCGACCGGGTGGCGACGATCCGCGATGTCGCGGCGCGCGCCGGGGTGTCGATCGCCACCGTGTCGCGCGTCCTCAACGGCAGCGGCAACGCCACACCGGAAACGACGGAGAAAGTCCGCATCGCCGCGTCCGACCTCGCCTTCCGCCCCAGCACCATCGGGCGCAGCCTGAAGGCGGCACGCACCCGCACCGTCGGCGTGCTGGTGCCGTCGCTGACCAATCCGGTCTTCGCCGAGAGCGTCGCCGGCATCCAGGAGGCGGCGGCCGAGGCCGGATACAGCGTTCTGATCGCTTCCACCGACTATGACCCCGGCCGCGAATCCCGCGCCATCGAAGGGCTGCTGTCCAACCGGGTCGAAGGGCTGGTGCTGACCGTCGCCGACGCCGACCGCAGCGGCTCGCTCGACACGCTGGACGAGGTCCGGTTGCCCTATGTCCTGGCCTACAATCAGCCCGAACGCGCCGGCCGCGCCCATGTGTCGGTCGACAATGTCGCGGCATCACGCGCGGTGGTGGAGCGGATGGCGGCGCTCGGCCACCGGCGCATCGGCATGGTCGCCGGGCGCTTCCGCCACTCCGACCGTTCGCGCCGGCGTCATGCTGGCTGGCTGGCGGCATTGGCCGATGCCGGCCTGCCGCCCGGCCCGGTGATGGAGGTCGATTTCAACGATCTGCGGCTCGCCCACCGGCTCGCCCCCCATCTGGAAGGACCGGAACGGCCGACCGCGCTGTTCGCCTCCAACGACCTGCTGGCGCTCGCCACCATCCGGGCTCTGCGCGACCTCGGCCTGTCGGTGCCGGACGACCTGTCGGTCTGCGGTTTCGATGGGATCGAGGTCGGCCGCCTGATGTCGCCCAGCCTCGCCACGCTGGTCCAGCCGGCCCGCGCCATGGGCGCCACCGCCTTCGAATGCCTGCGCTCCGGCGACCTGCCGGGCCGGTCCGTCATGCTTCCCTTCACCTTGCGCCCGGGAGAATCGCTCGGCCCGGCGCCCTCGGAACCAACCAAAGCGCTTCCCGACCGGAGATTTCCGCCATCATGATCAAGCCGTTCCTGTTCGGCGCCGCCACGCTGGCCACCATGCTGGCCGCCGCCGTCACCGGCACCGTCGCCCCCGCCATCGCGGCGGAGCCGACCGCCATCTGCTACAACTGCCCGCCGGAATGGGCCGACTGGGCATCGCAGCTGAAGGCGATCAAGGCCGATCTCGGCATCGCCGTGCCGTTCGACAACAAGAACTCCGGCCAGTCGCTCGCCGCCATGCTGGCGGAAAAGGACAAGCCGGTGGCCGACGTCGTCTATCTCGGCGGACCGGTCGGCATCCAGGCCAAGGCGGCGGGCATCGTCGCCCCCTACAAGCCGGCCGGCTGGGCGGACATCCCCGACGGCATGAAGGATGCCGACGGCAACTGGTTCGCCATCCACAGCGGCACGCTGGGCCTCTTCGTCAACACCGAGGCGCTGGGCGGCAAGCCGGTGCCGCAGAGCTGGGCCGACCTGCTGAAGCCCGACTATTCGGGCATGGTCGGCTATCTCGACCCGACCAGCGCCGCCGTCGGCTATGTCGGCGCGCTGGCGGTCAACCTGGCGTTGGGCGGCGATTACGCCAGCTTCGACAAGGCCGTCGGCTGGTTCAAGGATCTGCAGAAGAACCAGCCCATCGTTCCGAAGCAGACCTCCTACGCCCGCGTGCTGTCGGGCGAGATTCCGATCCTGATCGATTACGACTTCAACGCCTACCGCGCCAAATACACCGACAAGGCCCCGGTCGCCTTCGTCATCCCGAAGGAAGGCACGGTGTCCGTCCCGTACGTGATGGCCCTGGTCAAGAACGGCCCGAACCCGGAGAACGGGAAGAAGGTGCTGGACTATGTGCTGTCGGACAAGGGCCAGACCCTGTGGGCCAACGCCTTCATGCGCCCGGTCCGGGCCGAGGCGATGTCGGCGGAGACCGCTGCCAAGTTCCTGCCGGCCGCCGACTACGCCCGTGCCCGGCCGGTCGATCTCGTCCGCATGGCCGAAGCGCAGAAGGGCTTCATGGACCGCTATCAGGCGGAGGTGAAGTGAGCACCTGCGTGCAGGGAAGTCCGCTTTCCGTCCGGCCCGCGGGGTATCCGCGGGCCGGACGGGGACCGGCGACCGAGCCGCTGCGGCTGGCGGCCCTGCTGGCACCGGCAGCGGTGGTGTTCTCGGCCTTCTTCCTGCTGCCGCTGGTCCGCCTGATCCTGATCGGCGCCGGCGGTGCGGAAGGCTGGAGCGCCTATCTCACCACGCTCGCCGATCCCGGCCATCTCGACAGCCTGATCTCCACGCTGGCGCTGTCGGCAGGGGTGACGCTGGTGACTCTGGCGGTATCGACCGTCGCCGGGCTGTTCCTGGTGCGCCATCATTTCCCCGGCCATGCACTGCTGGTGGCATTGCTGACCTTCCCTCTGGCCTTTCCCGGCGTGGTGATCGGCTTCATGGTCATCATGCTGGCCGGACGGCAGGGGCTGATCGGCACCATCACCCAGGCACTGACCGGGGGAAAGCTGGTCTTCGCCTATTCGATGGCGGGGCTGTTCCTCGGTTACGTCTATTTCTCGATCCCGCGCGTCATCCTGACGGTGATGGCGGCTGCCGAGAAGCTGGACCCGCGGCTGGAAGAGGCGGCGCGGTCGTTGGGCGCGGCGCCCTGGCGGGTGGTGGCGGACGTGATCCTGCCGGCGCTGAAGCCGGCGCTGATCTCCGCCGGCGCCCTGTGCTTCGCCACGTCGATGGGCGCCTTCGGCACAGCCTTCACCCTCGCCACCCGAATCAACGTACTGCCGATGACGATCTACACCGAATTCACGCTCCAGGCGAACATCGCCGCCGCGGCGGCGCTCAGCGTCCTGCTCGGCCTGATCACCTGGGCGGCGCTGGCGGTGGCGCGCAGCGTCGCCGGCACCTCCGTCGCGGCGGCGGGGTGACGGCGATGAGCACGCTTCCCAACACGCCGACCAATCGCCGCGGCTGGGGCTTCTGGCTGCAGCTGGCCTTCACCCTGCTGGTCTGCGCCCTGCTGACCGTGCCGATGGTGATGTCGATGCTGGCAGGATTGACCGCCAATTATTTCGTCGGGCTGAAGAGCGGCCTGACCCTGCGCTGGGTGGAAGAGGTCTTGCGGGTCTATTCCGGCACCATCCTCCTGTCGCTGCAGATCGCCGTCGCCTGCCTCGCCTGCACCCTGGCGCTGGGCGTACCGGCGGCCTATGCGCTGGCGCGGCGGCCCGGCCGGATCGCCCGGCTGGTGGAAGAGCTGCTGATGATGCCGGTCGCCATCCCCGGCCTCGCCACCGCGCTGGCACTGATCGTCACCTATGGCGGCGTCGGCGATTTGCGCAGCAGCTGGCTGTTCATCCTGATCGGCCATGTGCTGTTCACCCTGCCCTTCATGGTCCGCGCCGTGCTGGCGGTGATGGGGTCCATCGACCTGAGGACGCTGGAAGAGGGGGCGGCCAGCCTGGGCGCCGGCTTCCTGCGCCGTTTCGCCACCGTGGTTCTGCCCAACTGCCGCTCCGGCATCCTGGCCGGGTCGCTGATGGTGCTGACCCTGTCGGTCGGCGAGTTCAACCTGACCTGGCTGCTGCACACGCCGCTGACCAAGACGCTGCCGGTCGGGCTGGCCGACAGCTACGCCTCGCTGCGGATCGAGATCGGCAGCGCCTATACCCTCGTCTTCTTCCTGATGATCGTGCCCAGCCTGATCCTGCTGCAGGGTCTGGCGAAGCGCGGCCGTCCCACCGTTTGAGACCGCTCCCCATGTCCGACAGCGCCATGCCCGACAGCTTCCACCTCGACGCCGTGCCGATCCGCCTGGAACGCTGCGGCAAGACCTTCGCCGGCGGTGCCCGCGCGCTGGAGCCGCTGGACCTGTCCATCCGCGGCGGCGAGACCATCGTCTTCCTGGGCCCGAGCGGCTGCGGCAAGACCACCACGCTGCGCATCCTCGCCGGGCTGGAAAGCCCCGATCCCGGCGGCCGCGTGCTGTTCGGCGAGGAGGACGTCACCGCCCTGCCGATCGAGCGGCGCAATGTCGGCATGGTGTTCCAGAGCTACGCCCTGTTCCCCAACATGACGGTGGCGGAGAACGTCGCCTACGGCCTGAAGGTGCGCAAGCTGGCCCGCGCCGACCGCGCCCGCCGGGTGGAGGAGATGCTGGAGCTGATGCATCTCGGCGGCTTCGCCGGGCGGCGGATCGACCAGCTGTCCGGCGGGCAGCGGCAGCGGGTGGCGCTGGCCCGCGCCCTGGTGGTGCGCCCGCGCGTGCTGCTGCTGGACGAGCCGCTGACCGCGCTCGACGCCAAGCTGCGCGACAGCCTGCGGCTGGAGATCGACCGGCTGCTGCGCGGGTTGGGCATCACCGCCGTCTATGTCACCCACGACCAGGGCGAGGCGATGGCGCTGGGCGACCGCATCGTCGTGATGGCCAAGGGCCGGGTGGCGCAGGTGGGCACCCCGCGCGAGATCTACTACCAGCCGGCCGACGGCTTCGTCGCCGACTTCATCGGCACCATGAACCGGCTGGGCGGCACGGTGCGCGGCGGGATGCTGTCCATCGGCGGCGCATCCCTGCCCTGGTCCGGGCCGGACGGCGCCCTCGACCTGCTGGTCCGGCCTGAGGATCTGGCGCTGGCCGGGGAGGCCGACGGCCATCTCGGCGGGCGCATCGCCGCCGCGGTGTTCCTCGGCGACCGCACCCGTCTGGTGGTGGAGCCGGCGGACGGCCCGCCGCTGACGGTCGACACCGCCGGGCGGAGCGAGCTGGGGCGTGGCGACCGGGTGTGGCTGCGCGTCGACCCGGCGAGGCTGCTGGCGGTGCCGTGAGTGAGTGAGTTGCAAGAAGTGCTGAGGGAGAAAAGCGGCGGCAGTCCCTCCCCCGCCCAGCGGGGGAGGTTAGGAGGGGGAAATACGCCCCCAAATCAAACATCCAAGCCCCGATAGGCCGAACCATGATCATCGTCCAGATCACCGACACCCACATCAAGCCGCCCGGCCGCCTTGCCTATCGCCGCGTCGACACCGCGCCGTTCCTGGAGCGCGCCGTCGCCGCCATCCTGGCGCTCACCCCCCGCCCCGACGTGATCCTGGCGACCGGCGATCTGGTCGATGCCGGCCATGCCGAGGAGTATGAGCGGCTGCTCGGCCTGCTGCGCCCGCTCGACATCCCGCTCCTCGCCGTTCCCGGCAACCACGACGAGCGTGCCGGCCTCGCCCGCGCCTTCCCGGATCTGGCGGCGCGGGTCGGCGGCAGCCGCTTCTTCCACTACACGGTGGAGGACTGGCCGGTCCGCCTGATCGCCATGGACACCGTCCTGCCCGGCTCCGGCGCGGGGGAGGTCTGCGCGGAGCGGCTGGACTGGCTCGATGCCCGCCTGTCCGAGCAGCCCGGCCGGCCGACCATCGTCTTCCAGCACCACCCGCCCTTCGCCACCGGCATCGGCCACATGGACCGGCTCGGCCTGTCGGGGGCGGCGGAGATGGCCGCGGTGGTGCGCCGCCATCCGCAGGTCGAACGCGTGCTGTGCGGCCACCTGCACCGGCCGATCCAGGTGCGTTGGGCCGGCACCATCGCCTCGACCGCGCCGTCCACCGCGCATCAGGTCGCGCTCGACCTGCGCGACGACGCGCCGTCCGCCTTCGTGATGGAGCCGCCGGGCTACCAGATCCACATGTGGCGCGCCGACACCGGAATCGTCAGCCACACCGCGGCGATCGGTGCCTATGACGGCCCCCATCCCTTCTTCAAGGATGGAAAGCTGATCGACTGACAAGGACTTTCCGCCCCGCTGTCACGCGCCTGTCACGGGCTTGGCGTAAGACAGGCCACCTCACCGCTGCTCCCACGGAGACGACAGAGATGAAGGCGTTCCTCGCCACCCTCGCCACGGTCCTGACCCTTGCCCTCGGCCATACCGCGCAGGCGGACGGCGCAAGCGGGAAGCTGGTGCTCTACACCTCGCAGCTGGAGCCGGACGCCCGCCAGACGGTGGAGGCCTTCAAGGCGAAGAACCCCGGCGTCGAGGTGGAATGGATCCGCAACGGCACCACCGAGCTGATGAACAAGCTGCGCGCCGAGTTCACCGCCGGTGCCCCGCAGCCCGACCTGCTGCTGATCGCCGACGCGGTGACGATGGAATCGCTGAAGGCGGAAAAGCGGCTGCAGCCCTATGCCGGCGCCCCCGTTTCCGGCTACCGCCCCGGCACGCACGATGCGCAGGGCTATTGGTTCGGCACCAAGCTGATCACCACCGGCATCGTCTACAACACCGCCGCCACGATGAAGCCGGCCTCCTGGCAGGATCTGCTGAAGCCGGAGGCCAAGGGCAGCACGGTGATGCCGAGCCCGCTCTATTCGGGGGCCGCCGCCATCCACATGGCGTCGATCAAGGCGCAGCCGGCGCTGGGCATGGCCTATTACGAGGCGTTGCACCGCAACGGCGTCACCGCCGCCAAGGGCAACGGCGGCATCCTGAAGGACGTGGCCGGCGGTGCCAAGCTCTACGGCATGATCGTCGACTACCTGCCGATCCGCGAGAACCTGAAGGGCGCCCCCGTCGCCTTCGTCTTCCCCACGGAGGGCGTCAGCGCGGTCAGCGAGCCGGTGGCGATCCTCAGCACCGCCCGGAACCCGGCGGCAGCCAAGGCCTTCATCGACTTCCTGCTGAGCCGCGAGGGGCAGGAGCTGGCCTCCGCCCAGGGCTTCCTGCCGGCCCTGCCGGGGGTGAACCCGCCGCCGGGCTTCCCCGATCCGGCGGCCATCACCCTGATGCCCTACGACCCCGCCAAGGCGCTGGCCGAGGATGAGGCCAACAAGCGCGCCTTCGCCGACCTGTTCGGCGGGTGAGAAGGGTGGATGCGGACTGGAAGAATCCCCTCTCCCCCCCGGGGAGAGGGTTAGGGTGAGGGGGGTGCGTTGCAGGGCTCTTCAAGAATCGCGCGCCCCGATCCTCCTGTGAAAATCCGACCTGTGCGTCCCCCTCATCCCGCCCCTCTCCCCGGGGGGGAGAGGGGGATTACCCCGTGCGGTCGAAGGACGGCACAGGACTTCCTGCGCACCCTGCCCGGCTGGCCGGTGCTGGTCGGGCTTCTGGTGCTTCTGCCGATGCTGCGCCTGCTGTGGGAGGCCGGCGACCCGGCGGTGCTGGGCCGCGTGCTCGACAGCCCCGCGACATGGCGGGCGACCGCCAACAGCATCGCCATCGCGGCGGGCGCCACGCTGGCGGCGGGGCTGCTCGGCGGACCCTTCGCCCTGCTGGCCGGGCTGACCGACCTGCGCGGCCGGACGGCGCTGAGCTTCGCCCTGATCCTGCCGCTGATGATCCCGCCGCAGATCGTGGCGATGGCCTGGACCCATCTGGCCGGCTCGGGAAGCCCTCTGCTGCGGCCGCTGGGGCTGGCCCCGCCGGTCGGCACTGCCAATCCGGTGCAATCGTCCGCCGGCATGGTGCTGGTGATGGGGATCGAACATGCGCCGCTGGTCTTCCTCGCCCTGCGCGCCGCCCTCCGCGCGGTTCCCGGCGACATGCTGGAGGCGGCGCGGGCGTCGGGAGCCGGCCCGTGGCGCGCGGTGCGCGGCGTGGTGTTGCCGCTCTGCCTGCCCGGCCTGATCGCCGGGCTGGCCATGGCCTTCGTCGCGGCGCTGGGGAATTTCGGCGTCCCCGCCCTGCTCGGCGTGCCGGCCGGCATCCCGATGCTGCCGACGCTGATCTACCGGCGGCTTGCCGGCTTCGGCCCGTCCGCCCTGCCGGAGGTGGCGGTGCTGGCCGCCCTGATCGGCATCGTCGCCTGCCTGGGCATCGCGGCGCAGACGGTCCTGCAGGCCCGCGTCGCCAGCCGCCTGCCCGGCGGCGCCCGGCCGCTCGCCCCCCTGCCGCTCGGCCGTGCCCGCCCGGCGGTGGAGGCACTGGCCTGGGGCCTGCTGATCCTGCTGGTCGCGGCGCCGCTGGCCGCCCTGCTGGCGACCAGCCTGGTGCGCGTCTACGGCCTGCCCATCGGCCTCGGAACGCTGACGCTGGCCCATTACCGGGAGGTGCTGGCGCTCGATCAGGTCGGGCGGGCCTTCGCCAACTCGGTGCTGCTGTCGGGGTCGGCGGCGGTGCTGCTCGGGCTGCTGGCGGTCCCGTTCGCCCATGCCATGGCCCGCACCGGCAAGGCCGGCCGCATCGCCCGCGCCGTCGGCGTGCTGGTCGAGCTGCCGCACGCGGTGCCGGGCGTCGTGCTGGGCATCGGCTGCATCCTGCTGTTCCTGAAGCCGTTTCCCGGGCTCGGGTTCGGCATCTACGGCACGCTGTGGATCATCCTGGCGGCATATCTGGTCCGCTTCCTGCCACTGGCCCTGCGCCCGGTGCAGGCCGCCTGCGCCGCGCTCGACCCGGCGGTGGAGGAGGCGGCCCGCGCGCTCGGCGCAGGTCCGCTCCGCCGCCTGCTGACCGTGGTGGCCCCATTGGTCGCCCCAGCGGCCGCGGCCGGCGGCCTGCTGGTCTTCCTCACCGCCTTCAACGAGCTGACCGTTTCCATCCTGCTGTGGTCGCAGGGCCGCGAGACGCTGGGCGTCGTCGTCTATGCGCTGGAGGAGGGCGGCAGCCCGACGCTGGGCGCCGCGCTCGGCGTCATAGCCATCCTGGTCGTGCTGGCCGCCATGCTCGCCGCCGGGGCGCTGGGCCGCCGCCTGCCGCCGGGCGTCATCCCGTGGCGCGATTGAACCCCATCAAGTCAGACCTGCCGCCCGGCGCACCGCCTCCAGCACCGCCAGCACATCGCGCGCCTGTTCCGCCGTGACGGGCGGCGGCTCCCCGTCCAGGATCGCGGCGGCAACCCCGCGATAGAAGGCAGGATAGTCGCCGCGCAGGGTTTCCACCCGGCGCTCCGTCCCGTCGGCCCGGACCAGCAGGGCATGGTTTCCCGGATCGTCCAGGCCCCAATCCGGCCCGGCCGGCATGCGGCCTGCGCGCAGAGCCTCCTCCTGCCCGTCCATGCCGTGCTTGAGGAAGCTGCCGCCGTCGCCATGCAGCTGGAAACGCGGCCCCGGCCGGCAGACCACCGTCCCGCAATGCAGGATCGCCCGCATCGGGCCATAGCCGAGAACGATGTGGAACCAGTCGTCGACCTGCGCGTCCGGCCGCTGGGCGCCGACATCGGCAAGGATGCGGTCCGGCATGCCGAACAGGGTCAGCGCCTGATCGATCAGATGGGCGCCCAGGTCGAACAGCACCCCCGACCCGGCCAGCGTCCGCTCGCGCCAGCCCTGCTTGATCTGCGGCCGGAAACGGTCGAAATGCGCCTCATAGTGATAGGGCCGGCCGACCGCGCCGCTGTCCAGACAGTCGCGCAGGGTCAGGAAATCGTTGTCCCAGCGCCGGTTGTGGAAGACGGTCAGCAGCAGCCCCTGCCGCCGGGCCAGTTCGATCAGTTCGTCGGCCTCCGCGACGGTGGTCGCCATCGGCTTGTCGATCACCACATGCTTGCCGGCCAGCAGGGCGGCGCGGGCCAAGGGAGCATGGCTGGTGTTGGGGGTCGCGATCACCACGAGGTCGATGGACGGATCGGCGATCACCGCATCCGCCGTCGCTGCCTGCGCGCCCGACACCACCCGGCGGATGTCGTCGACGCGCGAACTGGCGACCGCCGTCAGGCGCAGGCGCGGTTCGCACAGGATCAGCGGGGCATGGAACACCGATCCGGCAAGGCCGAACCCAAGCAGACCGACAGACAGGCTCTTCATCGTTACGGCTCCCTCCCATCAACAGCGCGGGCGCCGACATCCTCGCCCGGATCGGGCCGAACCGCCAGGAGGCGAACCGGGTCAACCATCGCTCCACCTGTCCATCTGCGCATTCAATTCACAAATGATGTGACAGACGGGGCGGTTTCCAAGCGGCCTGCCGCGCCATATCTCTGCCTTCACGAAATCCGCCGCCCCCGGCCGGCCGACCCATGAGGCCGGCCCATATGATCGGCCACCCAGGCCACCCCATCAGGAGAGACCCGCTTGCTGACAGTAAACACCCATGGCGCTGCGATTCCCGCGCTGGGATTCGGCGTGTTCCGCATGTCGGACGCGGAGGTCGAGACCGTGGTTCCCGCCGCGCTCGAAGCCGGCTTCCGCCATTTCGACACCGCGCAGATTTACCGCAACGAGGCCGCGCTCGGCCGCGCCCTCCAGGCGGCGGGCGCCCGCCGCGACGACCTGTTCCTCACCACGAAGGTTTGGGTCGACCGCTACAGCCCCGACCGCTTCGCCGCCTCGGTCGACGAGAGCCTCGACAAGCTGAAGGTCGACCGGGTCGACCTGCTGCTGCTGCACTGGCCGGCCGATCAGGTCGCCATCCCCGACCAGATCGAGATGCTGAACGCCGTCCAGGCCGCCGGCAAGACCCGCTTCATCGGGGTCAGCAACCAGAACATCGCCCAACTCCGCGAATCGGTGGCACGCAGCTCGGCGCCGATCGTGACCAACCAGATCGAGGTCCACCCCTACCTCGACCAGCGGGCGATGGCGGAAGCGGCCAAGGCGGCCGGCGTGGCGATCACCGCCTATTACGCCATGGCCGACGGCGCGGTGCCGCGCGATCCCGAATTGCAGCGGATCGGCGCCAAATACGGCAAGAACGCCGCGCAGGTCGCCCTGCGCTGGCTGGTCCAGCAAGGCTTCGTCGCGCTGTCCAAGACCGCCCGGCCCGAACGGGTCGCCGAGAACATCGCGATCTTCGATTTCACCCTGGATGACGCCGACATGGCGGCGATAGCCGGTCTTGCCCGTCCGGACGGCCGGCTGGTCAGCCCCGCCGGTCTGGCACCGGCCTGGGACAAGTGAAGACGGCAGGCGCGGGAACCGTCCCGCGCCGCTTCGTTCCCATAGCCCCCTCGAACCGAGGGGAGCATTCGAAGATCGCCCTCCAGGAAGGATGGCCCGGCATCCGGCGCCACAAGAAGGGGTGAGCCCCACCGCTCCCAAAGGGGTAGGCGCAAACCCTCCCGCTCCCCCTTGCTTGCTGCGGCGATAAAAAAAAGGCCATGCCGCCGACCCGGATGGGAAGGGGGCGCTTGCGTCAATTCGATCCTTTGCCGCAGCGGCGATGTCCGCATCTCCGATCGCACGGACATGACGGCGGCAAAACCGCGGCAGCGGGTCAACCGCCCGAGCGATCCGCACGTTGCCGGCAGTAGTACCAAATTATCCAACCTCGACCCACATTCATTCTTTATGGCAATACCCGAAATTTTATAGAATTACTTTTACTTTCCCTGCGATTTTCTGACATGAAAGATCGAGATCCGATGTCGATCGCAAAAATAAGGCCAGAACTCCGTATATATTATAAAAAAAAATCCGAAAAATCTTTCGTAGAGGCTCTCGACAAAATAGGGGTTCTGGTATTTTTATCGCTGCTCTCTTATTCGGTGTTGAGCTATTTTCTTGCCGCAGCGGATGCGCGCTACGGGCAGATGAACCTGCCCAACCAAGCTGCATTCTTTTCCCGTCTTGCGAACGTCGCCGCCGATCTCCCGATCCCCCTGGCACATGCGCTGACCGACGGAAACGTCTTCACCCATGACGCCCTCTATTTCCTGTCCTATTGCCTGCCGCTTGCGATCCCGGTCGCCGCGGCTGCCTGGCTGCTCCGCCGCCTGTCGCGCATCGACGGCCCGGTCACGAAGGAGATGACCGACCGGCTTTTCCTGTGGCCGGTCCTCTTCAGCGCCGCCTGCCTGCCGTCGGTTCCCGTCATGACCCAGGATCTTTGGTTTTCCGCGCTCTGGGGCGACCAGATCATTCACGGGATCAACCCCTACTATGTCCCGTTCACACCCGAGCGGGCCGAAACCTTTCCCTTCGACGACCCGCCGGCGATGATGACCTACGGCCCCCTGTGGGCGGTCGTTTCAGCCTTGGTCATGGCGCTCAGCGGCGGGAATGTCTGGCTGACCGGGCTTCTGTTCAAGCTGATCCAGGCCGGCGCGTGGATCGCCGGCCTGGATATCGTCCGCCGGATCGGCCGGACCGGCGGCGAGGCGACCGCAGCAGCCGGCCTCGTCCTTTTCGGCTGGCTGCCGATCGGCCATATCTACTCGGCCGGCGAAGCCCACAACGACATGGCGATGGTCGTCTTCATGCTGCTGTGGCTGATGCGCCTTCCCCTGGGGGACCGTGCCGGGCCGCTGGCGCTGGCGGCCTCGGCCGCCTGCAAATACACCAGCGCCGTCCTCGTCTCCGTCGACCTTCTGTACCGGCTGCGGATGTCCGGCGGCCGCGGACTGAAGGACAGGCTCGCCTCCTATCTCCTGCGCGGGATTCCGGCGGCGGCCTTCTTCCTCGCCGTCCTCTTCCTCTTCTTTCGCTCTCCCGCCTTCTTCGACGGGGTTCGCGGCATGTCCGGCTGGCAGTGGCTCCAGCCGGTCGACATGGTCCGGGTGGCCGAAAGGCTGCTCGGCCTCGACCTTGCCCCCTTGCGCTGGCTCGTCCGCGGCGCCTTCGCCGCCTTCGCCCTTTGGACGCTGGCGATCCTGTATCGGCGACCCGTCGCAGGGAATGCCTGGAAGGCCGCCACCGCCGTGATGGCGGCGGTGGTGTTCAGCGTCTCGACCCATATGTGGCCCTGGTTCATGCTTTGGGTCCTGGCGCCGGCCGCCCTCGTTCCGTCCTGGTGGTTCTCGCGCTGGATCTTCGCCGTCGCGGCGCTGGCCCCCTTCGCGATCGTTCCCTTCTGGCGCTACGAGACGGGGCTCGACCCTTTCCTCACCAAGACCCTGCCCGCCCTGCCCCTCTATCTGGGCGCAACCCTCGCCGCGATCTGGATGCTGGACCGCAAGGACCGGATCGCGGTCGGTGCCTGGGCGGCGGCGCTCCCGCAACGGCTGCGCCTCGCCCGCCTGCTCCGCTTCTGACCGACCGGATCAGCGGTTCGGACAACGGTTCCGATCACTCGTTTGGATCGACGGTTCAGCCCTTGCCCGGGAGCGACTTCATGCTGATGCCGAATTCACCGCCGGCCCGAGACAGAAGCCTGGACGTCGTCCGCGTCACCGCCCTCGCATTCATGGTGGCGGCCCATTGGGGACGTGCGCTGCCGGATTCCTACCATCTCGTCAACGTCCTGCAATTCCTCTTCGAAGTGGCGCCGGTGCTGTTCTTCTTCGCCTTCGGAATGACCCTGGACCGCTTCCTGCGAAAACCCCTCGGCCAGCGGATCGAAAGCCACCTGAAGCTGTTCATCCTCGCCGTGATCCACAGCCTGTATGGGCAGCAGACACCGCTTTCCAGCGATTTCTTCATGTTCCTGTTCGCCGCCAGGCTTCTGTTCGACATCCACTCCCAGATCAGCGCCGCCAGCCGCGTTCTGGTCGCCGCCTTTCTCCTTGCGCTCTGCGGCGCATGGGTCCTCCTGCCGCTTTCGGTCGCCTACGGCTTCTTCATGCCCTCGTTTCCGGGATGGTTCCCCGTCTTCCCCTGGATCCTCTTCGTTGCGGCCGGCCGGATATACTCCCATCGTCGGCGGGATCCCCGCACCGTCGCCGTCGCCATGCTCGGACTGTCCCTCCCGCTCTTCGACATCTTCGTCCTCGGCCGCAGCCTGTCGAAATGGCCGCTGTCGCCGGACTATGCCCTGCTCTTCACCAGCGCCACCGCCCTGGCCTTCACCATCCTCGACCGCATCCGCTGGCCGGCCTTCCTGCCGTGGCGGACCATCGAGCTGCTGTCGGGAAACCTGCTGCTGGCGACCGCCCTGCATTATGTCGCCGTGGCAGCGGTGACTGCGGCCCACGGTGAACTCGCCCCGCTGCTGGCAGAGTCGGTTTCCGGACGATACCTGGCGCCCGCCTTCAGCCTGGAATACATCGCCATGGCGGCGGTGGCCGTCTTCATCCTGATCGCGCTGGTTCGCGGAGCCGTGGCCGCCGCCGGCTGGCTCGACGGCCGGGGCATCCTGGGCACGCTCAACGGCCTGTTCCCGGCCATCGCGGTGATCGGCATCGTTCTCTATGCCGGATCGCTCCATCTCGATGCCGGCATGCGCGAAGCCGGGCTTCCCCTTCTATGCTGCGTGGCCCTCCTGATGGCCTACAAGCGGGCGTGACCGGAGCCGCGGCTTGCCCCCCTCGTCCGCCGGCCGGCCGTCAGCCCGCCTGCCGCTCCACCCAGGCGGCGGCACCGGCCGGAGAGCGGAACTCGGACACGGCGCGCACCGCCAGGTCGGGATGGCGGTCGCGGGCCATCCGCGCCAGCGCGTCGCCGGGTCCGATCTCCAGCAGCACGCGGCAGCCCATCTCCCGCAATCCGTCGAGGCAGGCGGCCCAGGCCACCGTTTCCGTCATCTGCCGGGTCAGCGCCGAGATTGCCCGCTCGCGCGTGAAGGCCGCCGAGCCGTCGATGCCGGCCAGCACCGGAACGGACGGTGCCCGCAGCCCGCCGGCCGCCAGCACCCGCCCGAACTCCGCCGCCGCCGGGGCCATGCGGCGGGTGTGGGAGGCCACGTCCACCGGCAGCGGCGTGAGCGAGGCGCCCAGCGCCAGCAGCACCGGCCCGAAGGCGGCCAGCGCCGTCCGGCGCCCACCGATCACCAGCCGGTCGGCACCGTTGTCGATCGCCACATCGATGGCCGCATCCATGGCGATGCCGGCATCCTGCTCCCGGCACAACGCTTCCAGCCGCGACCGGTCGAGCCCGCGCACCGCCAGCAGCCCGCCCGGCTCCGTGTCGGCGCGGTCCATCGCCTGCGCCCGCCTTTGCGCCAGCGCCAGCAGGTCGCCGAGGTCGAGCGCATCGGCGACATGGTAGGCGGACAACTCCCCCAGACTGTAGCCGGCGACCGCCCGCACCGGTGGCAGGCGGGACCGCAGGGCCGCCCAGGTCGCCGCCTGCACCGCGCAGAGCAGCGGCTGGGCGACGGCGTTGCGCCGCATCTCCACCTCCGGCCCGGTGGCGACGATCCGCGGATCCCAGCCGAGCACCGCGAGGGCGCCGTCCAGCACCGCCTGCGCCGCCGGCTCCGCGCGCAGTCCGTCGAGCATGCCCGGCCCCTGCGCGCCCTGGCCGGAACAGAGAATGCCGAGACTCATCCCGCCCCCTCCCGCAGGCCATGGACGAACCGCGCCGCTGCCAACATGTCGGCGCTGCCGCCGGGAGACAGGCGGCGGAGGACGCAGGCACGGTGCAGGGCCAGCGCCTCGTCCCGCCACTCCGCCCGGAACACCCCGCCGCGGTCGAGGAATCGCCGCGCCCCGGCCTGGACGAAGGCCAGCCCGGCCGGACCGCCGCGATGCAGCAGGTTGGTGTCCTCCAGCACGGCCATCAGCGAGAACAGGGCCTGCACCGATGCCCGCTCCGGATCGGCGCCCGCCGCCAGTGCGCGGTCGAGCGCCGGCAGCGCGACCTCGAACAGGGTTGGGAAGCCGTCGGCCGCCTCCTGCCGGGCACCGCGCGCGCCATAGCGCGTCACCGCCTGCACGCCATGACTGTCGGGCGCCTGCGGAGCCGCCGCCAGGATGTCGGCACCCCACAGCGCCGCCGCCGTCGCACCCAGGGCGTTCCCGCGCAGCGTCCGCCCCCGCCGCATCCGCCAGCCCGCCGCCGCGGCGAGAAGGCCGAGCCCGAACACCGCCCCGCGGTGGGTGTTGACCCCGTTGGTGGCCGCCAGCATGCGCCGTTCGGCAGCGATACCGAGCTCGCGCAGGGTGGCGAAGTCCGCACCCTCCGCCCCGGCCGCGGCGATGGCGCGGAAATAGCCGCGCAGCGCGAACAGGCTGCGCAGGAAGGTGCCCATGTCCATGTCGTCATGGCTGCCGCTGTCGAGCGGGCTGACCAGCCCCGGCTTCGGATGCAGCGCCAGCTCGGCATGGAGCGCGCGGACCGCCGCCCGCCCGATGGCGCCGGCCAGGGGGGGGGCCGGAGCAGCGCTCGGGCCGGTTTCATGCGCAGCGATCCGTGGACGGGTGGCAGTGCGGATCATGCGGCCCGCCCGTTCGCGAACAGAGCCAGCACCGCCGCGGTGTCATACAGGCCGACCTCCGCCGCTCCCTTCACCAGAAGCCGGGCCGGCCGGCCGGCCAGTTCGCGCCACGCCACCGCCGCCCCGTCGGGCAGCAGGATTTCTCCATCCAGGCGCGGACCGGCACCATGGGAAGCGCCATCGACCTCCGCCAGCAGCCCCAGCAGCCGGTCCAGCCCGGTCCGGCACTGTGGAGCAAACAGCAGGTCGACGTCGGACTCCGCCCGGACATAGCCCAGCCCGGTGCGGTGCTGCCACGCCAGCGACCCGTACACCGCCGCCGGCATACCCAGCGCGCCCGACCGCCGGGCCAGTTCCGCCAGCGGCGCCCGCCACGACGCAGGGGCCGACTCCAGCGCCTCGGCCAGCGGCACCGGCCCCATCCGCCCCGCCACAGCGTCGGCCGCCACATGGACAGCGATCCGCCGCTTGTCCGGCGTCGCGAGCCCGAGCCGCACCCCGTCCGCCCCGTCGCCCGGCCGGCGCCGCGCGACCACCAGCGGCAGACCCCGGCCGCACCAGTCCTCGACCTCCGTCCGCGCCGCGTCGGCCAGGGGGGAGCGCAGGCCGCCGGCCCACCCTTCCCCCAGCAGGACCCAGTGATGGCGGGGCCACGGCGTTTCCTCGGGGGAGTCCTCGGGCTCGTCCTCAGGCTGCATCGTGGCGCACCCGGTCGGCCACTATGCGGGCCATCAGCCGCCCGCCCCGCTCCTCGCCCAGCGCGCGGCGCGGATCGCCGTCGGTCGGGGCCGCCAGCGCCTCGGAGAGGCAGGCGGCAAGGTCGCCGTCCCACAGCGCCGCGATGGCGCCCATGCGGCGGTAGTTCTCCACCCCCGGCGCGAAGACCGGCGAGGCGGCGCTCAGCTCCGTCAGCCGTTCCAACGGGATCTTGGTGACGCGCGCCATCGCCGGCAGGTTCATCACCCGGATTTCCGCATCCGGCAGGGCATAGCAGCGGTCGGCCAGCAGGCTGGTGGCGAGGAAGCCGCCGCTGACCGCCTGCCCGTAGACCAGCCCGAGCACCCGGTGGCCGCTGCGCCGGGCGAGGTCGATGCATTTGGCGAGATGCGCCATGTAGCCGTTGATCCCCAGCAGTTCGTCGCGGTGGCTCAGGCGCTGGCCCTGGGTGTCGACCAGCAGCAGGATCGGCCGGCCGGGATGGCTGCGCACCACCTCCAGCACTGCCCCGGCCATGCGGAAGGCCAGCTCGATGCCGATGGGCGCGTTGTCCAGCGTGCCGACCACCGCCACGTCGTTGCCATAGGCACGGCCGTCGCCCTGGAAATAAACCCCGTCGACGGCGACACCGTGCCCGTCCGGGAACAGGCGGTCGAGAAGCGTGGTGACGTCCATGGCTCAGGCCCTCCGGTATCGTACGGTGTCGAGGAACTCCGCGGTGTCGAGGATCGGCAGCCGCTCCGGCTCCTCCACCCCCAGCCGCGCCCAGATGTCGAGCGCGTCGCGGCAGTCGCCGAACCGCTCCAGCCTCCGGCCCAGATCGCCATGCTCCGCCTCCAGTGCGGCCAGCGACAGGTCCGGCGTGAGGTCGAGCAGCGCCAGCGCCGCCGCGCGGAAGGCGGCGACATCGTCCTCCACCAGCGTTGCGGCCTCGCCCAGCAGATAGCGGTGCTTGCCGCCGACGGTGCGCCAGACCAGCGCCCGGTCGCGGCTGTCGAACTCCTCCACCCCCATGGTGGTCTCGATCACCTCGGGACCGGACAGGCCGAGCCGCCCTTCCTCGCTCATCGCCACGGCGTCGCACAGGCGGGCGACGATGCCCATGCCGCCGAAGCAGCCGAAGGTGCCGCCGTCCAGCACGATCACCGGAATGCCGGCGGCACGCACCGCCAGCACGGCCCGCATCACCTCCGACACCGCGATCAGCCCGGCATTCGCCTCATGCAGCCGCACGCCGCCGGACTCAGCCAGCAGCAGCACGCCGTCCGGCCGCTCGTCCAGCGCCCGCTCCAGCAGGCCGGTCAGCTTGGCGCCATGCACCTCGCCCACCGCCCCGCCCATGAAGCCGCCTTCCTGTGCGGCGACCAGCACCCGCCGGCCCTCCAGCCGCCCGGTCCCGACCACGATTCCATCGTCGAAGGCGGCCGGGGTGCCGAGTTGCCGTAGGTGCGGGCTGACCACCCGCTCTACCGGCGGCAGGATCTCGACGAAGCTGCCGGGGTCGAGCAGGCCGAGCAGCCGCCCCCGCGCGCTGTCCTCGTAATAGCTGCGGCTTGCGGTGCTTCCGGGAATGGCTTGGCTCATGGCTTGGCTCCTCCGGCGAATTCCTCCAGCGCCTGGTCCAGCCGCAGGCCGACCACGGCCGGCGTCGCGCCGACATCGTTGATCGAGATGCGCAGGTCGGCCAGCGGGTGGCGGGCGAAGACGTCGTCCATCACCGCCTGCCAGGTGGCGCCGAAGCCGACCGCCGCCGTCAGGATTTCGATCCGGCACAGCCCGCCGAGCGGCACCGGCTCGACCAGCACCTCCAGATTGCCGGAACCGACGACGCCAACCAGGACGGGCGCCGGCGGGGAGGCCAGGGCACGGCCGCCACGATATTCGAAGGTCAGGGATTCCATGATCGGGCTCACCAGTTGCGGAAGCGCTTGGGCGGGTCGTAGAGGCCGCCGGATGCGCGCACGAGATCCTTGATCGACCGGGCGGCCAGCAGGTCGCGGGTGGCCATCCGCTTGTCGATGCCCAGATCCTCCGGCCGGCGGATGATGCCGCGGTCGCGCAAGTCCTCCACCATGCGCCGGTCGCGCCCGCGCCCGACCGGCGTGTATCCCGCGACGCCGCGGATCGCCTGTTCGCGCTCCTCGACGGTGCGGCAGAGCAGCAGGTTGGCGATGCCCTCCTCGGTCAGGACATGGGTCACGTCATCGCCATAGATCATCACCGGCGGCAGCTCCATGCCGGCACTCTCGGCCAGTTCCCAGGCGTCGAGCCGCTCGACGAAGGCCGGCTGCATATGCTCGCGGAAGGTCTCGACCATCTGGACCACCAGCTTGCGGCCGCGCGGCATCCCTCCGCCATCGCCTCCCGCCTCCCGCCCCGCCCGCAGCCAGGCCGGGCTGGCATGGCGGCGGCCGCGGGCGTCCGCGCCCATGTTCGGCGCCCCGCCGAAGCCGGCGATCCGCCCCAGCGTCGCGGTCGAGCTGTTGCCGGCGAGATCCATCTGCAGCGTCGAGCCGATGAACAGGTCGCAGGCGTAATGGCCGGCCGCCTGGCACAGCGCGCGGTTGGACCGCATGCTGCCGTCGGCCCCGGTGAAGAACACGTCGGGCCGGGCCCGGATGTAGTTCTCCATCCCCATTTCAGAGCCGAAGGAATGGACGCTCTCAACGAAGCCGGCCTCGATGGCGGGGATCAGGGCCGGATGCGGGTTCAGCGCCCAGTGCCTGCAGATCTTCCCCTTCAGCCCCAGGGAGTCGGCATAGGTCGGCAGCAGAAGCTCGATCGCCGCCGTGTCGAAGCCGATGCCATGGTTCAGCCGCTGCACGCCATATTCCGCATAGATGCCCTTGATGGCCATCATCGCCATCAGCACCTGGATTTCCGAGATCTGTGCCGGATCGCGGGTGAACAGCGGCTCGATATAATGCGGCGTCGGGCTCTGGATCACGAAATCGACCCAGCCGCCGGGAATGTCGACGCGCGGCACCGCATCCACCAGCTCGTTCACCTGGGCGATGACGATGCCGCGCTTAAAGGCGGTCGCCTCGACGATGACCGGCGTGTCCTCGGTGTTCGGCCCGGTATACAGATTGCCGGCTGCGTCGGCCGATTGTGCGGCGACCAGGCTGACCCGCGGGGTCAGATCGACGAAATAGCGGCCGAACAGCTCCAGATAGGTGTGGATGGCGCCGACCGCGATCCGCCCGTCCGCCACCATGCGCGCCAGCCGTGCGCCCTGCGGGCCGGAAAAGGAGAAGTCCAGCTTCGACGCGATCCCGCGCTCGAACACGTCCAGATGTTCGGGCAGGGCCAGCACCGACTGCACCATGTGCAGGCCGTTCACCCGCGCCGGATCCACGGACGCCAGCGCACGCGCCAGGAAATCCGCCTGCTTCTGGTTGTTGCCCTCCAGACAGACGCGGTCGCCGGGCTCCAGCACGGTTTCCAGCAGCACGCGGGCGTCGGCAGCGGCCACGCGCTTTCCGTTGGCGAGATGGGCGGCACGGGCAAGCCGTGCCTCACGGTTGCGCCCCTGCATGTTCCAGTCGCGCATCGCCGTCAGCGTCCGCGGTGCCGGACGGACGGGCAGAGCTGCCCATCGGACTGGCGGTGAACCTGTTCGGACATGCTGTCCCTCCCTCATATCCGGTGACGTGATCCGGCGACGGCCCCGGAGATGGGACGATCTCGCCGGCAGGAAGCTTGCCGTATCCCGTTCGTCGTCGAAAGGGCAAATTTGAATACACGATGAAAATTCTTCGGGTCAAATAATACGTATTGCCCTCATTTCAGATTATCCGTATACGGATATGGCACTGACAATCATTATGGCAAGCAATTTGCTGCCCGCAGGAATCCCGATGGCCGGTCGTCCCGACGCCTGCACCGGAAGCCGCCCACAGGCCGGGACCGGGCCATCCGCCAAGCCACACGCCCCACACGGGCTGATCAACGGAAGAGGAGAAGGAGCATGGTCGTCTATGGTGTCGCCCTGCTGTCGGCCTGCATGCTCGTCGGCATGGTGGTCGGCGATCTGCTGGGGAGCCTGATCGGGGTCAAGGCGAATGTCGGCGGCGTCGGCATCGCCATGCTGCTGCTGATCCTGTCCACCGATCATCTGCGCCGGACCCTGCGGCTGGACGTGCCGGCGCAGCAGGGCATCGGCTTCTGGAGCGCCATGTACATCCCCATCGTCGTCGCCATGGCCGCCCAGCAGGACGTGGTTGCGGCGGTGAAGGGCGGGCCTGCCGCCCTGCTCGCCGGGGTGCTGGCGGTGGTCCTGAGCTTCGCGCTGGTCCCGGTGATCGCCCGCATCGGCCAGCCCGCATCGTCGCGGCGCGAGGCGGCACCCGGCGCCGCCCTGCCCCTGAAGAGCGGGGAGTGACCGCGATGTTCGACATCCTGTCCAGCGTGATGAGCAAGAACGGTCTGGTGACCGCCTTCGCCATCGTCGGAGCCACCATCTGGCTCTCCTACTGGCTGTCCCGCACCTTCACGCGCGGCCGCCTGCACGGCTCCGCCATCGCCATCATGCTCGGCCTTCTGCTGGCCTATGCCGGCGGCGTCGCCACCGGCGGGCACAACGGGGTCGCCGACATCAAGCTGCTGTCGGGCATCGGCATCATGGGCGGCGCGATGCTGCGCGATTTCGCCATCGTCTCCACCGCCTTCGGCGTCAGCTTCGGCGAAATCCGCCAGGCCGGCCTCAGCGGCGTGGTATCGCTGTTCACCGGCGTCCTGCTGTCCTTCGTGGTCGGGGCGGCGGTCGCGCTGGCCTTCGGCTATTCCGACCCGGTCAGCATGACCACCATCGGCGCCGGGGCGGTCACCTACATCGTCGGCCCGGTCACCGGCGCGGCATTGGGGGCGAGCTCCGACGTGATGGCGCTCAGCATCGCCGCCGGTCTGGTGAAGTCGGTGCTGGTGATGATCGGCACGCCGTTCATTGCTCCCTTCATCGGATTGGACAACCCTCGCAGCGCCATGGTGTTCGGCGGGCTGATGGGCACCACCAGCGGCGTGGCCGGCGGGCTGGCCGCGACCGATCCCAAGCTCGTGCCCTACGGCGCGATGACGGCGACCTTCTACACCGGGCTCGGCTGCCTGATGGGACCGTCGATCCTGTTCCTCGCCACCCGCGCCGTGATGGGCGGCTGAACCGGCGGCGGGCGAACCGGCAACCCTTCCACCGGCCGCCCGGCCTGTCTATCCTGCCCGCGACCGAACAGGTTTCCCCGGACCGGGCACAAGCCCGGCCCCGGGGGAAACCTGCCGAGACGCCGGAGGCATGCCCGTGGACCAGTTCGACCCCCAACCCGCCCCGACCGGGACCGACGTCGTTTTGGAGGAGAAAGGGCTGCTGTCCGACCTGATCCGCGTGGCGCTGGCCGACGAGATCGCGACCGGCCGCCTCAAGCCCGGCACGCCGCTCGACGAACAGCAGATCGGCCAGCGCTTCGGCGCGTCCCGCACCCCGGTGCGCGAGGCCCTACGCCAGCTCGCCACCACCGGCATGGTGGAGGTCCGGCCGCGGCGCGGCGTGGTCGTCGCCACCATGACCGCCGAGCGGATCATGGACATGTTCGAGATGACGGCGGAGATGGAGGCGATGTGCGTCCGCCTCGCCACCTACCGCATCACGCCGGTCGAGCGCAGCCGGCTCCAGACCATGCACGAATCCTCGGCCGCCATGGTGCAGGGCGGCGACCTCGGCGCCTACGACGATTTCAACCGCCGCTTCCACGAGGCGATCTACCACGCCACCCACAACCAGTTCATGGCGGAACAGGCGGTCGGCGTGCGCGCCCGCCTCGCCGCCTTCCGCCGCACCCAGCTGCGCCACGGCGACCGTCTGGCGACCTCGCATGCCGAGCATGGCGCCATCCTCGCCGCCATGGCCCGCGGCGATGGCGACGAGGCCGCCCGCTGCATGCGCGCCCATATGCTGAACGCCAGCTGCGCATTGACCAGCTACATCCAGGAGATGGAGCTGGAATAGGGGGAGGAGGCCCCGGGTCTTTCACCCATCTTTCGGCGAGCGGCTATTGGCCGGCCGCCCGGCGCCACCACCTGAAGGGGCGACTTGCCGGGCCAACCCGCTCATCGGAGGATCGTGATGCGCAACACCCTGACCCTGTCGGCCGCCGCCCTTCTGGCCGCACTGGCGTCTCCCGCACCCGCCATGGCACAGGCGCAGCCGGGCGCGGGCAAGACGGTCAGGACCGTCTCCACCAGCGCCGGGCCGGTGGCCGTCAGCCGGGTCGCCGACGGGCTGGAGCGGCCCTGGGGCATCGATTTCCTGCCCGATGGCCGGGCATTGGTGACGGAGAAACCGGGACGGCTGCGCCTCCTGGCGCGCGACGGCTCGCTGTCGGCACCGCTGGCCGGGACGCCGAAGGTCTTCGCCCAGGGCCAGGGCGGGCTGATGGACGTGGCGGTCGACCCGCAATTCGCACAGAACCGGACGATCTACCTGTCCTTCGCCGAACCGGGGGAGAAGGGGACCGCCGGCACGGCGCTGGGGCGCGGGACGCTGACCGACGGCGGGATCGAGAATTTCCAGGTGATCTTCCGGCAGGCGCCCAAGGTGACCGGCGGCAACCATTTCGGCAACCGCATCGTCTTCGCTCCCGACGGCCACATCTTCCTGACCTTGGGCGAGCGCAACCTGTTCGACCCGGCGCAGGACCGCGCGGTCACGCTGGGCAAGGTGGTCCGGCTGAACCGCGACGGCTCGATCCCTGCGGACAACCCCTTCGCCGGGAACGCCAGGGCGGCCGGGGCCATCTGGTCCTACGGCCATCGCAACATCGAGGCGGCGGCCATCGACCCGCGCACCGGCAGCCTGTGGGTCGCGGAGATGGGGCCGAAGGGCGGCGACGAGCTGAACCGGCCGGAAGCCGGCAGGAATTACGGCTGGCCGGTGGTGAGCTGGGGCAACCATTACGACGGCCGCGACATCCCCGACCCGCCGACCCGCAGGGACTTGACCGATGCGGTGATCCACTGGACGCCGGTGATCTCGCCGTCCGGCATGCTGTTCTACGGCGGCGCGCTGTTTCCCGACTGGCGGGGCAGTGCGCTGATCGGCGGCCTCGGCGCCAAGGGACTGGTGCGGGTCGCCATCGATGGGACCGGCGCGAAGGAGGTGGAGCGCATTCCGCTCGACGCCCGCATCCGCGATGTGGCACAGGGACCGGACGACGCCCTCTACGTCATCACCGACGCCGCCGACGGCGCGGTCTTGCGATTGGCGCCGGCGAAATAACGCCACTGGGACCTGGGGCATGAGAATCCGCGATTATCAACCGTCTGACGCGCCGCTGCTGGCGGCGCTCTACAGCCGCTCCGTCCTCGCCATCGGGCCGCGCTTCTACACGCCGGAACAGGTGGCGGCCTGGGCGGCGCAGGCGCCGACGGTGGAGCGGATCCGGCAGGCCTACACCGACGGCCGCGTCGCGCTGGTCGCGGCGGACGACGACGACCGGCCGCTGGCCTTCAGCGACGTCGAGCCCGACGGGCACATCAACTTCCTCTATTGCGCGCCGGAGGCGGCGGGCCGGGGCGTGGTGTCGGCCCTGATCGACGAGCTGGAGGCGCGGGCCGTCGCGCTCGGCTATCCATACCTGCATGTCGAGGCGAGCGAAGCGGCGCGGCCCGTCTTCCTGCGCCGCGGCTTCACGCTGCTGGCACGGCGGGATCTGCGGATCGGGACGGTGCCGATCCACAACTACGCGATGGAGAAACGGCTGGGAGAAGCGGCTGGGGTGACGCGAGGGGTTGCCCCCTCCCCCGCTTCCGGCTGACAAGCGGGAAAGGCGGGAGGGAGCCGAAGACCCTGCCCTTACCGTTCGATTTCCTTGTTCCAGCGCTGGTTCCAGTCCGGGCGCTTCTCGTTGATCACATCCCAGTCCACCGTCACGGCGGTCTTCATGTAGCCCTGGAACCTGTTCATGTCGTCGGCGACGTCGGCGGGGGCGGCGACCTTGGTGTTGGACGGGATCTGCGCGCCATATTGCAGGGCGGCCAGCTGGGCCTCCTGGCTCAGCAGATAGGCCGCGAGCTTCTGGGCGGCCTCGTTGTCGGGGTTCTTGGCGACGACGCATTCGCCGACCATCAGCACGACGGAGCCTTCCTTGGGCTGGACATACTCCACCGGGATGCCCTTGGCCTTCAGCGTGCCGACACCGGTCGGGGTGAGCGGGAAGATGGCCGCTTCGCCGGTCTGCACCATCTCGGCGATCTTGGCCGAGCTGGGGATGTATTCCAGCACGTTCGGGCCGATGGTCTTGCGCCAGGTGGTGAAGCCCGGATCGACGTTGGTCTCGCTGCCGCCCTTGATGCGGTTGTACATCAGGAAGGCGTGCAGGCCGAAGGAGCTGCTGGCGGCCGACTGGACGACGATCTTGCCCTTGTACTTGGCATCGGCGAGATCGAGCCAGCTGGTCGGCGGCGCCCAGCCCTTCTCCGCGAACATCGCCTTGTTATAGGCCAGCCCGGTCATGCCCATGTTGACGCCGACCGCCATGTCGCCCTTCATGCGCGAGGACGGGTAGACCTCGTTCAGCACCGGCGAGGGCTCCATCTTCTGGCACAGCCCCATGCCGATGGCACGGTACATCAGCCCGTCGTCGAGGAAGACGACGTGCATCTGCGGGTTGTCCTTCTGCGCCTGCAGCTTGGCGAGAATGTCCGACGAGGTGCCGGGGACCACCACCACCTTGATGCCGGTCGCCTTCTCGAAGGCCGGGAAGACATGCTCGGTGTAGGTCTTCTCCATCGTGCCGCCGTTCATGCCGATATAGACCGTCTTGGTCTGGGCGGCGGCGGGGGTGGCGAGCGCCGCGGCGGCGGCGATGGCAACCGTGGCGAGACCGGTGAGCGACAGGGAACGCAAGGTGGGCATGCACGTCCTCCAATGGGCCAGGGGATGAAGTCTTAGGCGGTAGGCGGGAAACGGTCGATGCGGAACGGCTCCAGCGGCATGGCCGTGGTGCCGGTGGTGACAAGCTCTGCCAGCGTCTGGCCGACGCCGGGGCCGATCTGGAAGCCGGCGCCGGAGAAGCCGAAGGCGTGGAACAGGCCGGGCGTGGTGCGGCTGGGGCCGATGACCGGGTTGCGGTCGGGCGTGTAGCCCTCCACCCCGGTCCAGCAGCGAATGACGTGGGCGTGGCGCAGCTGCGGGAACAGCTCGGCCGCGTCCTGCATCAGCGTCATCACGGCGTGGCGCTGCGGCCGGGCGCGGTCGGCGTCCAGCGCGAATCCGCGCCCGCCGCCCACCACCATGTTGCCGCGCGGCACCTGCCGGCCATAGACGCCACCACCCTCGACCCCGATGTTGACGTCGAGGAAGCGGGGCAGCGGTTCCGTCACCGCCATGTTGGGATGCAGCGATTCCAGCGGAACGGTTTCACCGAACGCCTCCGCCACCCGCCGCGACCAGGCGCCGGCGGTGTTGAGCAGGAAGCGCGCCCGCACCTCCAGCGCGTCGCCGGCCAGCAGGACGAAGCGGTCGCCGTCCTTCTCCACCCGGTCGACCGGCGTCTGTTCGCGCACATCCGCCCCCAAGGCCGCAGCGGCACGGGCGAAGGCGGGGGAGACGAGGCGCGGGTTGGCATGCCCGTCCTCCGGGCAGAGCGAGCCGCCGACCGCCCGGTCGCCCAGCGCCGGCCAGCGCCGGCGGAATTCCGCGCCGGCGACGATCTCCAGCCCCAGGCCGAATCCCCCGGTGCGCTCGCGGTAGGCGATCAGCGAGTCCAGGTCGGCGTCGCTGCGCGCCAGCTTCAGATGGCCGGAGCGGATGTATTCGGCGTCGGTGCCCAGCAGTTCGGGCAGCCGGCCCCAGATGGCATGGGCGCGCTGGGACAGCGGCAGCTGCTCCAGCGGGCGGCCCTGACGGCGCACGCCGCCGAAATTCACGCCGCTCGCCTTGGCGCCGCACCAGTCGCGCTCCAGCAGCGTCACCGACAGCCCTGCCTGCCGCAGGAACAGCGCCGCCGAGCCGCCGACGATCCCGCCGCCGACGATGGCGACGTCGCAGTCGATCCTCTCGCGCATCACGCGACCTCCCTGCCGCTGGAGCCCTCTCCCCGGGGGGGAGAGGGGACGACCGTCGCGATGGGCAGCGGCTTGATCGGCGGCTGCGCACGCAGGCGCCCCACCCCGTCGGGTCCGGTGCCGAGCGCGCGGGACAGCAGTTCCGCCGCGGTGGCGCCGCACATGCGGCCCTGGCAGCGGCCCATGCCGGTGCGGGTCAGCGCCTTGGCCCGGTTCAGTTCGCGCGCCTGCCCGTTGCGGGCGACGTCGCGCAGCACACCGGCGGTGACGCCCTCGCAACGGCAGATCATGGTGTCGTCGGCGATGGAATCCGCCCAGTCGTCCGGGAAGGGGAAGGCGGCATCAAGGGTCCGGCGGAAGGCGGCGATGCCGGCCAGCCTGCGGTCCAGCTCCCGCATCCGCGCCGCGTCCACCGTCTGGCCGAGATCCTCCAGCAGCGACAGCGCCGCGCGCTCGCCCGCCAGTTCGGCCGCATCGGCTCCGGCGATGCCGCTGCCGTCGCCGGCCAGATAGACCCCGGCGACCGAACTGCGCCCGGCGGCATCCCGCTCCGGCAGCCACGCGCGGTCGGCGGCGTCGAAGCGGAAGCGGCAACCGGCCAGATCGGCCAGCTGGGTTTCCGACCGCAGCCCCAGCCCGAAGGCGACGGCGTCGCAGGATGTGCAGTGCTCCCGCCCCTTGCCATCGCGCCAGACCAGCGCCTCGACCCGTTCGGCTCCTTCGGCCCGCACCGGGCGGACTCCGTTGCGGACCGGCACGCCATGGGCACGCAGCTTGGCGACGAACAGCAGCCCCTTGGCAAGGGTCGCCGGATCGCGCAGCATGCCGATGGTGGCGCGGGACTGGACGCCGAAGGGCGTGGTGTCGAAGACGCCGGCCACCTCGACCCCGGCCTTCATGTATTGGTAGGCCACCAGATAGAGCAGCGGCCCGGTGCCGAGGAAGGCGACCCGCCGGCCGATGGCGCAGCCCTGGAACTTCAGCGCCACCTGCGACCCGCCCAGCGTGTACACGCCGGGCAGCGTCCAGCCCGGGAAGGGCAGCACGCGGTCGGTGGCGCCGGTCGCCAGGATCAGATGGCTGAAGGGCAGCGTCGCGCTCACCCCCTCGCACAGCAGGTCGAGCGCGCCGGCCTCGCAATTCCACGCCAGCGTGCGCGGGCGGTAGTCGACGCGGTCGCGGATCGCCGCCATGGCGCGGTGGACCGCATCGGCCTTCCCCGCCTCGAAACCGTAGAGAGCCTTCTTCGGCCGGGTGAATCCCCCGTCCGGCGGCTGGCGGTAGATCTGCCCGCCCCAGCGCGCCGCCTCGTCGATCACCACCGGACGCAGGCCGGCAGCGACCAGCCGTTCCGCCGCGCGGATGCCGGCCGGGCCGGCGCCGACGATGACGGGAGCCAAACCAGTCGAAGGAAGCCGGGCGGTCACGACGTCCACTCCCCGTCGCTCAGCAGGCGCATGCCGTCGGCGATGAAGGTTCCGCAGGCGCGCAGGCGTTCGCCCTCCTCCGTCCGCACCCAGCAATCCTGGCAGGCGCCCATCATGCAGAAGCCGGCACGCGGCGCGTCCGCGAACTCCGACCGCCGCAGCCGCTCGCCGTTGGTGAGCATGGCGGTCATGACGGTGTCGCCCTCCAACGCCTCCACCGGGCGCCCGTCGAGGGTGAAGCGGACCACGCGCCGGCCCTGTTCGGCCACACGCTGCAGCAAAGCCATGATGACTGGTCTCCGGAGAGAGGACGGCCGGGAGAGAACGCGGACGCGGACTCAGTGCTGGCCGACCAGGATGCGGTCGAGCCCATAGACGCGGTCGAGCAGCAGGACCGCGACCGCGGTGATGCCGATGATCAGCGCCGACACCGCCGCCATCATCGGGTCGATGGATTCGGTGGCATACATGTACATCCGCACCGGCAGCGTCACCGTGGACGGCGAGGTGATGAAGATGGACATGGTCAGCTCATCGAAGCTGTTGATGAAGGCGATCAGCCAGCCGCCGGTGACGCCGGGCAGGATCATCGGCAGGGTGACGCGGCGGAACACGGTGGCCTCGCTGGCGCCCAGCGAGAAGGCGGCCTGTTCCACGCTGCGGTCGAAGCCGGAGATCGCGGCGATCAGCAGGCGCATGACATAGGGCGTGACGATCACGATGTGCGCCGCGACCAGCCAGCCGAAGCTGCCGGTGGCGCCGATGATGGCGAACAGCCGCAGCATGGCGACGCCCAGCACCAGATGCGGGATGATCAGCGGCGACAGGAACAGCGCGTTGAGGAAGCCGCGGCCGGGAAACTCCCAGCGCGTGATGGCGAGCGAGGCCGGCACCGCCAGCGCCACCGCCAGCGTCGCCGCCAGGAAGGCCAGCCACAGGCTGTTCCAGAAGGACTGGACGAAGTCCGGGTGGTGGAACACAGCCTCGAACCAGCGCAGCGAGAAGCCGCGGGTCGGCAGCGACAGCGTGTTTTCGGGCGTGAAGGCGACGAGGCAGACGATGGCCAGCGGCGCCAGCATGAAGATGACGACCAGGGCGTGGAAGGCCAGTGCGACGGGTCCGTTGCGGGTCATGGCGTCCTCACCCCAGCCGGCGGCGGTAATGACCTTCCACCACACGGTGATAGGTCAGCATGATGATCAGGTTCGCGGCCAGCAGCAGCACGGCGACTGCAGCGCCCATCGGCCAGTTCAGGTCGCTGAGATACTGGTCGTAGACGATGGTCGCGACCATCTTCAGCCGCCGCCCGCCCAAAAGGCCGGGAATGGCGAAGGCGCTGGCGCTGAGGCCGAAGACGATCAGGCTTCCCGACAGGATGCCGGGCAGGATCTGCGGCGCCACCACCCGGACGATGGCCGTGGCGCGCGAGGCGCCGAAGGACAGCGCCGCCTGCTCCACCGCCGGATCCAGCTTCTGCAGCGAGGTCCAGACCGGGATGACCATGAAGGGCAGCATGACATGGACCAGCGCCACGATCACCGTGCCCTCGGTGTAGAGAAGCCGCATGCGGCCGAAGCCGAACGCCATCAGCGCCCCGTTCACCGGCCCTTCCGGGCCCAGCAGCATGCTCCAGCCGAAGGCGCGCACGACGACCGACACCAGCAGCGGCGCCAGGATCACCAGCAGGAAGACCGAGCGCCAGGGATTGCCCATGCGGCTGAGGATGTAGGCCTCCGGCACGCCGATCACCACGCAGATGGCGGTCGCCAGCGCCGAGATCCGGAAGGTGCGCAGGAAGATTTCCAGGTAATACTCGTCGGTCAGCACCGACAGGTAATGCTCCAGCGTGAAGCCGCCGGTGCGGCCGGTCGCATACTCGAACTGGTTGAAGGACAGCAGCGCCGTCAGGAACAGCGGCGTCAGCACCAGCGCCGCGAACAGCAGAGCCGCCGGCGCCGACAGCAGCAACGGCGCCGAGCGGACGCGGCGTTCGGGCGCGTCGTCCGCAAGGGTGTCGGTGGATGCGCTCATCCCGTCACCTCCAGCGCGACGTCCGGCGCCTCGGCCATGGCGCCGCGATGGACACGCACCACCGACGGCGACCAGTGCAGCCCGACGGGCGCCCCCTGCTCCGCCGGGGCGGAGCCGTCGTTCGGCGTCACCACCATCAGCGTGCCGAGCGGCCCGTCGATGTGGTAGAGCCACTGGCTGCCCAGGAAGAAGCGGTCGGCGACGCGGCCGGTCAGCAGCCCTTGCGACGGCGCCGCCAGATGCAGCTTCTCCGGCCGGATGCACAGGGTCACCGTCTCGCCAACCGACAGGCCGGCGGTTTCCACCGGCACGGCGATCCCGGCGAGCGACACCGTGGCGCCCGCGCCGGTCGCGGCGGCGACCGTGCCCGGCAGCAGGTTGGTCTTGCCGACGAAGCGGGAGATGAACTCCGTCTCCGGATGCTCGTAGATGCGATAGGGCTGGTCGATCTGGGTGATGCGCCCGGCCTCCATCACCACCACGCGGTCGCTGATGGAGAAGGCCTCCGCCTGGTCGTGGGTGACCATGACGGTGGTGGTGCCGACCTTGCGCTGGATCTCGCGCAGCTCGAACTGCATCGCCTCGCGCAGCTTGGCGTCCAGGTTCGACAAAGGCTCATCCAGCAGCAGCACCGGCGGGCGGATCACCAGGGCGCGCGCCAGCGCCACGCGCTGCCGCTGGCCGCCCGACAATTCGCGCGGATAGCGCTTGGCGTAGGGGGAGAGGTGGACCAGCGACAGCGCCTCCTCCACCCGCGGCTTGCGCTCGCCCTTCGGCACGCGCTGCATCTCCAGCCCGAAGCTGACGTTGTCGAACACCGTCATGTGCGGGAACAGCGCGTAGCTCTGGAAGACGATACCCAGTCCGCGGCTGTTTGCCTTGGCGCGGGTGATGTCGCGCCCGTCCAGCCGGATGGTTCCGGCCGACGGCTCGACGAAGCCGGCGATCATCTGAAGGGTCGTGGTCTTGCCGCAGCCGCTTGGGCCCAGCAGGGAGACGAACTCCCCCTTTTCCACCGACAGCGAGACGTCGCCGACCGCGGTCAGCGGACCGTAACGCTTCGTGATGTTTTTCAATTCGAGGAACGACACGGGGAATTCTCCCTCTTGCGACATTTGGCCTCGATTTCGGGCCTCACCTGTATGCCCCGATGGTTCAGCCGGACCCCCGGTGGCGTCAATCCGCTTTTTCCGTCAGCAGAAAAGATTTTGCAAAAGCTTCCGATATGCGGAATAGATGGGGCAGCGAACATCACCGATTTTCAGACGGAGCCGGACCATGAGCGCCGATGCCAATCCCAGCAAGGGCAGCGGAACCGCCTCCAGCGACGAGGCGGGGGCGAAGTCCAGCCTGCAGCGCGGGCTGGCGATCCTGCGCCTGCTGGCCTCGGCCAACGAGACGGGCGCGCGGCTGACCGACATCGCCCGCGCCCTGGACCTGACCCCGCCGACCGTCCACCGCCTGCTGAAAATCCTGGTCGAGGAAGGCATGGCCGAGCCGGACAAGGCGACCAAGCGCTACCGCCTGGGCATCGACCTGTTCGGTCTGGCGGCGCAGGCCGGCAACCCGAACAACCTGCGCGACATCTGCCGGCCGATCCTGCTGCGGCTGTCGGCGACCCTGCGCGACACCATCTTCCTGCTGGTGCGCAGCGGCTTCGACGCGGTGTGCCTGGACCGCAGCGAGGGGCCCTTCCCCATCCGCTCCTTCACCGGCGACATCGGCGGCCGGGTGACGCTGGGCGTCGGCCAGGGCAGCCTCGCCATCCTCGCCTACCTGCATGCGGAGGAGCGGGAGGAGGTGATCCGCTTCAACCTGCCGCGCATGCAGGGCGTCGGCATCATCGACGAGGTCTATCTGCGCACGGAGATCGCGCGGGTGCGGGATCTGGGATATGCCAGCCGCTCCACCGGCCTGCTGCCGGGCATGTCGGGCGTGGCGGTGCCGGTGCTCGACCGCGACGGCCATGCCGTGGCGGCGCTCAGTGTCGGCACCATCAGCGAAAGGCTGAACGAGGAACGACTGCCGGTGGTGGTCGACATCCTGAAGCGCGAATCGGCCGCGATCAGCCGCCAGTTGAACCCCTTCGATCCGGTGCTGCGCCGTCCGGCGGCGGTGCTGGGCAGCGGTTCGGCATAGCGACGGAGGCTTCGTGCGATGAAGGGAGTCAGGAAGGCCGACCTCCCCACCAAGATCTGTCCGGTCTGCAACCGTCCTTTCACCTGGCGGAAGAAATGGGAGCGGGTGTGGGATCAGGTGAAATACTGCTCCGACCGCTGCCGGGGAAATGCCGGCAAGCGCGCGGGGCAACGGGACGGCGCGTCGTGAGGCATCGGGCGATGCGCCGGGATCTTGACCAAACCGCCAAGAAGCGTTGCCCTTTTTTCGGTCACATGCCAGCATCCTGACCGGCCGGAGCGCAGCGCCAGCGAGGCGGGCGGCGGCTTCCGCCGATGGCATTTCCGTTGCATTTGCATGCCCTGCCCGCAAGGGATCCATGGATTTACCGGGGCATTCCCGCGTATTCATGGCACCGGCGGGACAGCCGCCCTGCTGCCGGCGACGGGCAGCCGGCGATATGAAGCCAACGATACTCAGTGACGAAGGGGACTCATGATGTCGGTTCGGGGGATGGGGGATCGGGCGATGACGGCCTGGGGAATGACGCGCCGTGCGGTGCTGTGCGGCGCAGCCGCGGTCGCCTTCCTGGCGGCGGCGGGCGGTTCCCTGCCGGCACAGGCACAGGGCAAGGTGAAGGTCGCCGGCATCTACACCGTTCCTATCGAGCAGCAGTGGGTCAGCCGCATCCATGTCGCGCTGAAGGCCGCCGCCGACCGTGGCGAGATCGAGTATGTCTGGGCCGAGTCGGTCGCCAACACCGACTATGAGCGCGTGATGCGCCAATATGCCGAAGGCGGCCAGCAGCTGGTCTTCGGCGAGGTGTTCGGGGTGGAGCGCGCCGCCCGCGCCGTCGCCAAGGACTATCCGAAGACCGCCTTCGTCATGGGCTCCAGCTTCAAGCCGCAGGAGCCGAACTTCTCGGTCTTCGACAACTACATCCAGGAACCGGCCTACCTGACCGGCATGATCGCCGGCGGCATGACCAAGTCGAACGTGATCGGCATGGTCGGCGGCTATCCGATCCCCGAGGTCAACCGCCTGATGAACGCCTTCATGGAAGGTGCGAAGGAGGTCAACCCGCAGGTCAAGTTCTCGGTCAGCTTCATCGGCTCCTGGTTCGATCCGCCCAAGGCCAAGGAAGCCGCCTTCGCCATGATCGACCGCGGTGCCGACGTGATGTACGCCGAGCGCTTCGGCGTGTCGGATGCCGCAAAGGAACGCAAGGTGCTCGCCATCGGCAACGTCATCGACACCCAGCCGCAATATCCCGACACCGTGGTCGCCAGCGCGCTGTGGCACATGGAGCCGTCGGTGGAGCGCGCCATCGCCGCGGTGAAGGCCGGCGGCTACAAGGCCGAGGATTACGGCCCCTACAGCATGATGGCGAACAAGGGCTCCAGCCTCGCCCCGCTCGGCACCTTCGAGGCCAAGGTCCCGGACGCGGTCAAGGCCAAGGTGGCGGAGCGCGAGCGGCAGATCCGCGACGGCAAGTTCACCGTGAAGGTCAACGACGCCGAGCCGAAGTCGACGATGTGACGGGATCGCCCCCTTCCATGCCATCCCTGATGAAAGGCGGGCCGGAGGTCGTCCTCCGGCTCGCCGGCATTTCCAAGCGGTTCGGCCCGCTGCTCGCCAACGACGGCATCTCGCTGACGCTCCGCGCCGGCGAGGTGCTGGCTCTGCTGGGTGAGAACGGCGCCGGCAAGACCACCTTGATGAACATCCTCTTCGGTCATTACGTCGCCGACGAGGGCAGCATCGAGGCGTTCGGCCGCCCCCTGCCGCCGGGCTCGCCCCGCGCCGCGCTGGAGGCCGGCATCGGCATGGTCCACCAGCATTTCACCCTGGCCGAAAACCTGTCGGTGCTGGACAACGTCGCGGTGGGGACCGAGCCGCTGTGGCGCTTCTGGTCCGACCGCGGCGCGGCCCGGCGCCGGCTGCTCGACCTGTCGCTGCGCTTCGGGCTGGAGGTGCGGCCGGACGCGCTCGTCGGCGACCTGTCGGTCGGCGAGCGCCAGCGGGTGGAGATCCTGAAGGCGCTCTACCGCGACGCCCGCATCCTGATCCTGGACGAGCCGACCGCGGTGCTGACGCCGCAGGAATCGGCCGGGCTGTTCGACACGCTGCGCCGGCTGACCGCCGACGGGCTGGCCGTCGTCTTCATCAGCCACAAGATGAACGAGGTGTTCGCCGCCAGCGACACCGTCGCCGTGCTGCGCGCCGGCAAGCTGGTCGCCACCCACCCAACCGCCTCGACCGACCGGGCGAAGCTGGCCGAGCTGATGGTCGGCCGCAGCGTCAAGCCGCCCTCCCCCACCCCGCTCGCCCCCGGCGAACCGGTGCTGGAGCTGGCAGGCGTCACCGTCGCCTCCGGCCATGGCCGCCCGCTGCTCGACGGGGCAGACCTGACGGTGCGACGCCATCAGGTGGTGGGCATCGCCGGGGTGTCCGGCAACGGCCAGACCGCTCTGGCCGAGCTGGTCAGCGGCCTGATCCGCCCCGACTCCGGCCGGCTGTCGCTGAAAGGCAGCGTGGTGGACCACGCCGACCCGGCCGGCATGGTTCGCCGCGGCGTCGCCCGCATCCCGGAAGACCGGCACAGCGCCGGCCTCGTCGGCGCCATGGCGGTGTGGGAGAACCTGATCGCCGAGCGTTACCACGACCCGGCCTTCTCGCGCTTCGGCGTGCTTCGGCGCGGCGCGGCGCGCAGCTACGCCCGCCAGGTGATCGAGGAATTCGACGTCCGCTGCCCGGGCCCCGACGCCCGCACGCAGCTGCTGTCGGGCGGCAACATGCAGAAGCTGATCCTGGGCCGCACGCTGGCCCATGGCCCGGACCTGATCCTGGCCAGCCAGCCGACGCGCGGGCTCGACATCGGGGCGGTGTCCTACGTCCACAGCCGACTGCTCGACGCCCGCGCCGCCGGGGCCGGCGTGCTGCTGATCTCCGAGGATCTCGACGAGATCCTGGCGTTGGCCGACTGCGTCGCCGTCGCCTATCACGGCCGCCTGACCCCGCCGCTGCCGCATGACCGGGTGTCGGTCAGCCAGCTCGGCCTGCTGATGGCCGGACACTGGGACATATTGGGCGACATCCTGCCGGATACCCAAGGGGAGAATGGCAATGCGGCTTGAACCGCGCACCGACATCCCCCTCGCCCTGCGGCTGCTGGCGCCGGTCGGCGCCGTCGTCGCAGCGCTGGCGCTGTGCGCCCTGCTGGTCGCCTGGACCGGCGCGCCGGTGCTGCGCGCCTATGGCCTGCTGTTCGAGGGCGCGGTCGGCTCCCGCTTCGCCCTGACCGAGACGCTGACCCGCGCCACCCCGCTGATCCTGACCGGCCTCGCCGCCGCCGTCGCCTTCCGCACCAAGCTGTGGAACATCGGGGCGGAAGGACAGCTCTACATGGGCGCGCTGGCCGCCGTGGTGGTCGGCGGCGGCATGCTCGACCTGCCGGGCTGGGCACTGATCCCGGTCGTGATGATCGCCGGCATGGCGGCGGGCGGCGCGACGCTGCTCGGCCCGGCGGTGCTGAAGGTCCGCTTCGGCGTCGACGAGGTGGTGACCACCCTGCTGCTGAACTTCGTCGTGCTGCTGCTGGTGTCGATGCTGCTGGAAGGGGCGCTGAAGGACCCGATGGGCATGGGCTGGCCGCAATCCGCCCCGGTGGCCGAGGCGGCGGAGCTGCCCAAGCTGGTGGAGCGCACCCGCCTGCATGCCGGTCTCGCCATCGCGCTCGGCCTGTCGGTGCTGCTGTGGCTGATCGACAGCCGGACCGTCTGGGGCTACGAGAACCGCGCGGTCGGCGCGAACCCGCGCGCCGCCGCCTTCGCCGGCATGCCGGTGAACCGGATCATGCTGCGCACCGCGCTGCTGTCCGGCGGGCTGGCCGGGCTGGCCGGGGCGGCCGAGGTCTGCGGCCTGAAGGGCTACCTGACGCTCGACCTGTCGCCGGGCTTCGGCTACAGCGGCATCGTCGTCGCCATGCTGGCGCAGCTGCATCCCATCGGCGTGGTCGGCGCGGCGCTGTTCATCGCCGGCATCTTCGTCGGCGCCGACGCCATGAGCCGCGCCATGCCGGTTCCCAACTACATCGCCGACGTCCTGGTCGCCGCCAGCCTTCTCTGCATGCTGGTCGCCGGGCTGCTGGCGCGCTACCGGCTGCGGCGGGGGTAAGGCACCATGGATTTCCTGTCGATCCTGCTCGACATCCTGCTGTCGGCCGCCTTCTGGACCGCGGTGCTGCGCATCGCCACCCCCTATGTGCTGGGCACTCTGGGCGAGCTGGTGTGCGAGCGGGCCGGCGTGCTGAATCTCGGCATCGAAGGCATCATGACGCTGGGCGCCATGGCCGGCTGGATGGCGGTCTATCAGGGTGCCGATCTGTGGACCGGGCTCGTCGTGGCCGCCGCCTGCGGTGCGCTGCTCGGCCTGCTGCATGCGGCGCTGACCGTGCCGCTCGGCCTGTCGCAGCATGTGACCGGCATCGGCGTGACCCTGCTGGGCACCAGCCTGTCCTATTTCATCTACCGCCTCGTCCTGCCGCAGGCCAGCACGCCGCCGACCATCCAGCCGTTCCAGCCGCTGGACCTGCCGGGCGCGCTGGCACAGACGCCGCTGACCTACTTGGCGTTCGCGCTGGTGGGGTTGGTCGCCTATGTCCTCTACCGCACGCCGGCCGGGCTGGCGGTACGGATGGTCGGCGAGAATCCGGCCGCCGCCGAGGCGCAGGGGCTGAACGTCACCGCCATCCGCATCGGCGCGGTGATGGCGGGAAGCGCGCTGATGGCGCTGGCCGGCGCCTTCCTGACCCTGTCGGCCTTCAACGCCTTCTTCTTCAACATGGTCAACGGGCGCGGCTGGATCTGCATCGCGCTGGTGGTCTTCGCCTCCTGGCGGCCGGGCAAGGCGCTGCTGGGCGCCCTGCTGTTCGCGGTGTTCGACGCGCTGCAATTGCGGCTCCAGCAAGCCAGCGGCGGCGTGCTGCCCTACCAGCTGTTCCTGATGATGCCCTATCTGCTCAGCATCCTGGCGCTGGTGCTGGTCGCCCGCCGGGCCTCCTACCCGCGCGCCCTGATGATCCCGTACCGCAAAGGAGAACGCTGATGTTCGACCTGATCCTGCGCCGCGCCACCCTGCCGGATGGCCGCGGCGGCATCGACATCGGCATCAGCGACGGCCGCATCGCCGCGGTCGAAGCCGGGCTGGCGGGAGAGGCTGCTTCGGAGATAGACGCCACCGGCCGGCTGGTGACACCCCCCTTCGTCGATGCCCATTTCCACATGGACAGCACGCTCAGCTACGGCCTGCCGCGGGTGAACCGGAGCGGCACGCTGCTGGAGGGCATCGCGCTGTGGGGCGAGCTGAAGCCGCAGCTGGTGCAGGACGCCATCGTCGAACGGGCGCTGGCCTATTGCGACTGGGCGGTCGGGCGCGGCCTGCTGGCGATCCGCAGCCATGTCGACATCTGCGACCCGCGCCTGCTGGCGGTGGAGGCGCTGCTGGACGTGAGGAAGCGTGTCGCCCCCTATCTCGACCTCCAGCTCGTCGCCTTCCCGCAGGACGGCGTGCTGCGCTCCCCCGGCACCGAGGAGCTGCTGGTGCGGGCGCTCGACATGGGCATCGACGTGGTCGGCGGCATCCCGCATTTCGAGCGCACCATGGCCGACGGCGCGGCATCGGTCCGCCTGCTGTGCGAGATCGCGGCAGAACGCGGCCTCCTGGTCGACATGCATTGCGACGAGACCGACGACCCGCTGTCCCGCCATGTCGAGACGCTGGCCTACGAGACGCAGCGGCTGGGGCTGCACGGCCGGGTCACCGGCTCGCACCTCACCTCCATGCATTCCATGGACAATTACTATGTCTCCAAGCTGATCCCGCTGATGGCGGAGGCGCGGCTGGGGGTGATCGCCAATCCGCTGATCAACATCGTCCTCCAGGGCCGCCACGACAGCTACCCCAAGCGCCGCGGCATGACCCGCGTGCCTGAGCTGATGGCTGCCGGTCTGACGGTCGCCTTCGGCCACGACTGCGTGATGGATCCCTGGTATCCGCTGGGGTCCGGCGACATGCTGGAGGTGGCGCATATGGGCCTGCATGTCGGCCAGATGACCGGCCAGGATGGGATGAAGGCCGCCTTCGACGCGGTTACGGTCAATCCGGCCCGCCTGCTGCATCTGGACGGCTACGGGCTGGAGCCCGGCTGCAACGCCGATCTGGTGGTGCTGCAGGCCGGCAGCGCGGTGGAGGCGATCCGCACCCGCGCCGCCCGGCTATTCGTCCTGCGCCGCGGCCGGATCGTCAGCCGCTGCGAACCGGTGCGGGCGCAGCTCGACCTGCCGGGCCGGCCGGCAGGCGTCGACTTCCTGCTGAACCGCGGATAGACGGCATGGGCGGCGGCGGGGCGGCAGGCCGCCCTACCGGACCACCATCTGATCCAGCAGGATCTCCCGCACACGCACCCCCCGCAGCTCCCGGTCCAGCACCCCTGCGATGGTGCTCTTCATCAGCTTCGCCCCATCGGCTCCGGACAGCTGTTGCGGGTCGAGCTTGCGCATGCTGTCGGAGAGCCGGTCGGAAATCCGCGGGACATAGGGGTCGGCGACCTTGCCGTCCACCGACGGGTCGATCTCCAGCAACACCTTCACGTCCACCATCCTGGCGTTGCTGCCGCCCAGGGTGAAGGTCATCATCGGCAGGCTAGCATATTTCTTGTCGCCGCCCGGCTGCGATTGGGAGGCGGGCGCGCGGTTCTTGCTGGCGACCACGGCGCCGCCGGCCCCAAGCGCCGCGAGGAGCAGCAGCAGGCCGGTCAGAACCAGCGGCATCAGGGAAACCGTTTCCCCATTCCGGTTGCGACGGACGAGCCGCAAGATCGCCTTCCCGCCCCCGCCGGGGGTCACAAGCCCTGTCGGCGACCATGCTAGGCACACAACCAAGGCCGGTCAAATGCCGATGGATCGCGGATGCAATGTTCACATTCTCGGCCGGCATCGGGGAGTGGAGGCGCCGTCAGGCCGAGGGGATCACCGCGACATTGTCGATCAGCCGCGCCTTGCCCATCCAGGCCGCTGCGAGCAGCCGGGCCGGGCGCAGGGCCGAGGTCACCGGCTCCAGCGTTTCGGCATCCCGCAGTTCGACATAGTCGATGGTGCCGAAGCCGGCCTCGGCGATGCGGCTGCGGATGGCGGTCAGGGCGCCGTCCGCCTCGCCGCCGCGGGCCAGCGCCTCGGCCGCCGCGGTCAGGGCACGGTACAGTTCCGGCGCGCGGGAGCGTTCGTCGGCGCTGAGATAGGCATTGCGCGAGGACATGGCCAGCCCGTCGGCCTCGCGCACCGTCGCCAGCCCTTCCACCCGCACCGGGATGTCGAGGTCGCGGGCGAAGCGGCGGATCACCATCAGCTGCTGGTAATCCTTCTCGCCGAACACGGCGACGTCGGGCAGCGCCTGGAGAAACAGCTTGGTGACCACCAGCGCGACGCCGCCGAACATCTGCGGCCGGAAGGTGCCGCACAGCCCCTCCGCCGGGCCGCCGACGGAGATGGCGGTGGCGAAGCCCTGCGGGTACATGGCGCGCACGTCGGGAGCATAGAGCGCATGGCAGCCGGCGCCGGCCAGCTTGGCAGCGTCGCCCGCCTCATCGCGCGGATAGCGGTCGAAATCCTCGTGGGGCGCGAACTGGGTCGGATTGACGAAGATGCTGGCGACCACCCGGTCGGCCAGATCCCGCGCCCGCCGCACCAGCCCGAGATGGCCGTCATGCAGGGCCCCCATGGTCGGCACCAGGGCGACCGTCAGCCCATCCTGGCGCCAGGCCGCGACCTGGGCGCGCAGATCCCCGACCGTTTTCATGATCGGCAGCGGGCTGGAGGGCTGGGCGGCGGTCGGCGTCATGGCGTCGGTCCTTGCACGTCGAAAACGCGCGCTGGATAACCCGCTGGACCATTCCTGTCCAGAAAAGCTTTCCACAAGACAGACAATTGCGGCTCCGGCGAATATGACACCAACTGCGGAGAGGGCTGCCCCGTCCCCGCAGCGGTTGGCCAGCTTGCCTGGACGATCAGCGCTTGAAGGTGATGCCGACCAGATAGGCCAGGTTCGCCCAGGCCAGCAGCGTGGCCAGCAGCGCGGTGAAGGAGGGAACGAGGATCACCGAGCCGATGATGATGGCCAGAACCACGGCCAGCAGACCGAGGGAGAGCAAAGCGATGCGGGTATCGTCCATGGAGTGCGCTTTCCGAAGCGGGTGACAGGGAATGGCTCCCTGTCTACCGCATTGCAACGCCGGCGGGGCTGATCTGCGTCAATCGACCGCAGATTCCACCTCTATATCAGCATCGTATAATGAAAGCTTTTCGTCTGGCCCGCCGCATCGCAGGGCTTCCAAGAAAAAAGGCTCCGGACATCGGTCCGAAGCCTTTTTTTGATGGTGGGCGCGACAGGGATTGAACCTGTGACCCTTCGCGTGTGAAGCGAATGCTCTCCCGCTGAGCTACGCGCCCGAACCTTGAAACTCTGTACCCCGGCCCGCTCCACCACTGTCAGGAAGACTGACCGGCGAACCGTTCCGAGAGCGTCGCGACCGGCTGTCGTCGGCCCCGCCGCTGCGGTGGGCGGGTTTCTACGGCCTTACCCGGCGGGTGTCAAGCGTCAGATTCATCCCCATCTTAAAAAAGAATTCGACGACCGCAGGAGTCCCGGACCGTGCCGCAGCCCAGCCCTCTCTGCCCGCCCCATCGCGTGCCCTGGCACCGGACGCTCCTGCTCGCCGCCGGCCTGTCCTTTCCGCTGCCGCCCATGGCCGCGGCGGCGGAGCCGGTGAAGGCGAGCTACCGTGTGTTCGTCGGCGGCATCACAGCGCTCGATATCGACGCAACGCTGGAGATGAGCGGCGACCGCTACCGCATCGCGGTGACGGCGGTCACCGGCGGCACCATCGGCCGCCTGCTCACCTGGCGAACCGTTTCCGAGACCGACGGCAACCGGCGCGGCATGGATCTGAAGCCGGCCAGCCATCGGCAGACCAGCCAGCTGCGCGGGGAACCGCGCAACGTCACCCTGACCTACGATTCCCAGGGCGACGTCTCCGCCAGCGTCTCACCCCCGGCGGCGGATGACGACCGCGAACCGGTGCCGCCAGCCTTGCAACACGGCACCCTGGACCCGCTGAGCGCGGTTCTGGACCTGCTGATCGGCCTCGGAGCGAGCGAAGGCTGCGACCGGTCCCTGCCGGTGTTCGACGGCCGCCGCCGCTACGACATGGTGTTCTCGGAGGTCGGGCGGCGCATCGTCGATCCGTCGCGCTACTCGACCTTCTCCGGCATCGCCCTGCAATGCCGGGTGACCTACAAGCCGGTCGCCGGCTATGCCCGCTCGCCATCTGGCGGGCGCTTCTGGCAGAGGACCGATCCCGCGGACCGGCCGCCGGTCAACATTTGGCTTGCTCCGGTCGCCGCCGGCGCTCCGCCCCTGCCGGTACGGCTGGAAACGGACAGCGATTTCGGCGGCGTCGTCGTCCACCTGACCGGCGTCACGCCGCCAACGGCAGACCACCGGACCGGGGCGGGGCTACCGCCCGGCTCCCCGACCAGCCCTTAGCCGGCGCGCTGACCGCCGCGTCGGCTTCGCTGGCCGCCGCTGCCGGCGACTGCGTGTCGGCGATGATGTCGGACGGCATAATGCCGGCACGCCGGGCCGCCACGGTCAGCACCTCGACGGACGGCCAGAGCATGCGGCCGTCCAGTTCCAGCAATGTGCCGTCCAGCAGCGCCACATAGCCGCCGAACTTCCCCATATGAACGATACGAGCCATGCGAGAGGTCATGGTGGGGTTCCTTCCCATCGGCAACCGTCGTGACGCGGCGTGAACGGCGCCATTGCGCGCCGCCGGTGCCCGATCCGCACCCGACAGAGTCTTGATTGCAGGTCGCACCTGCCGGACGCGGCCAGCGTCAGCAGCAGGGCGTTGGCACCGAAAGCCATGGAAACGGCCGTCAAGACAGTGTCCTGAATCATGGCGGTCCTCCCGGATCGGCGTCGCGTCGACCGGCGGCGCCGGATCGACCCCATCACTCTAGGGGTTTTCCGGCGCCGACGCCCTCATCCCGAGGGATAGCCCCACCGTTCAAAGGGATAGTATCCAGGTATGCAAAAGCCGGCATGTCCAGGATAGCGCGGAGTGACCCGGTCGGATTCCCGGGCTACGGACACCAAGGGGTCGTGGATCGAAAGGCCGGGGAACGATGCGTCAGGGGAATTTCATTTCCCGAGCGGCGCCATCGAATTTCCCGCATCGGTTTCAAAACCACCTGGGAGAAACCCCTATCTTTCCTGTTACCGGTTGGCAAGAGCGCAACCGCATCCTTAAGGAGTGGCCGGCAGCAAGCCGCGCAGAAGGAGGCGAAGATGGCGACGGTGCTCGTGATCGACGATGAGGACATGGTCCGCCTCGTCCTGCGGCAGTTCCTGGAACGCCAGGGCCTGGAGGTCATCGAGGCGCAGGACGGCGACGAGGGGTTGCGGGCGTTGCGGGCCAACGCCGTTGATCTGGTCATCTGCGACCTGATCATGCCGCGTGCGGACGGCATCGGCACCATCATGCACATCCGCCGCGCGATGCCGGCCATGAAGATCATCGCCATTTCCGGCGGTGGCCGCAGCCACGCAATGGAACTGCTGAAGGTCGCCGAGCAGATGGGAGCCGACCATACGCTCGGAAAGCCCTTCACGCGCGACCAGCTGCGCGCGCTCGTCGGGGTCTGCCTTCCCGACCGCCAGATGGCCGTCCCACCCCCCCACCCCCGCTGAGGCGAATGCCTGAGAGGAGCCGATCATGCTGGGCGCATCCCTGAGCGAGAAACTGCGGAACTGGTTCGCCGAGGACGAACCGGCCGCGGCCGCAAGCTCCCCGAGACCCGACCAGCCCCAACCGCCGCAGCCGGCAGAGGTCGAACGTCTGCAGTCCCTGGAACGCCGGCTGAAGGCCCTGCTGATCCAGCCCCAGCTGCTGTCCGCCGGCCGCATCCACATGCTCAAGCTCGACACGCTGCGCGAAGGGCTCGGCGCTGCCTGGACCGATCTGCGCGACCGCGTCCATGCCACCGCCGACCGCATCATCGACCGCCACATCACCGCCCAGGACGTTCAGTTCCGTACCGGCGACGGCGAATACATCATCGTCTTCGCGGCGCTGGGCCGCACTGCCGCCGAACTGGTCTGCGCCAAGATCGCCGAGGAGCTGCACCGGCAGTTTCTGGGCGACCCCAAACTGGCCGACATCAGGATCGCGACCGCGGTCGGCGTGCTGGACGGCAGGATGCAGTTCGAATACGCGTCCGCCGCCGACCTTCTGTCCACGATCGGGCAGGCTGACGCCTCCGTCGCGGACGCCCTCCCGGCCGTTCCCCCCGCACAGGCATCTCCGGCCACCGCGGCAGCCGACAGGGAGGAGCCCCGCAAGCTGCAGCTGTCGCCGATGGAGATGGCGCAGATCGGCACCATGTACCGGCCGCTCTGGGATGTCGGCCGGCAAGTGATCTCGACCTACATGTGCATCCCGGTCCGCCGCTTTCCCGACGGAACCGCGGTCGAAGGGGCCGCCGCCCTGTCGGCGTTGGAGGACCCGTATCAGCTGGCGAAGGTCGACGTCGACACGCTGGCGAATACCATCGAGATGCTGGACGAGCTGTTCCGCAACAAGTTCCGGCTGATGGTGTCGGTTCCCGTCTGCTTCGAGACGCTGGCGGCACGCCGCACCCGCCAGGAGTATCTCGGACTCTGCCAGTCGGTGCCGGATTACCTGCGCCCCTTCCTGATCTTCGAGTTCCTGCGTTTCCCGGCGGGTGTTCCCAGCGGCCGGATGGGTGAGCTGGTCAACGAGGTCCGGCCCTTCTGCCGCTGGACTTTCCTGCGGGTGGAATTCCGCCAGCAGAGCTTCGCCGGCCTCGCCGGCACCGGGCTGGCCGGCCTGACGACGCTGGTGCCGTCCGACCGCGGGGCGGAAGCCCGGACCATGGAGGACATGAACGGCTTCGTCGCGGCGGCCGAGCGGGCGGGCCTGAAGACCTGCGTCGTCGGCATCGGCTCCACCAGCCTCGCGGTCGCGGCACGGGCCGCAGGCACCACGCTGATCGCCGGCGACCGCATCGGCCGGGCCGAGGAGATCCCGCAGCACATGCTGCGGTTCGGCTGGCAGGACCTGTTCCTGCGCGAGGCGTCGCGCTGACCGGGTTCCAGGACAGGGAGGTTCCGCAATGCCCGTCACGACCGGATGTTCGAACGACGCCGTCAGGACGCTGAGCCTGGATGCCGCCGGCATCGATCCCGGCGCCCTGGCGCCGCTGGCGTTCGACGGCACCGCTCCGGCGCTCATCCTCGGCTACATATCCCCGGAGCTGTCCTTCGGGCATGTCGCCCAGGCGCTGCGCTCCGCCCTGGGGGCAGGAACCAGGCTGGTGCTGGTTTCCACGGCCGGCGAGCTGTGCTCGGGCATGCCGGGAGGCCTCTACCATCCAGGAGCGGACCGGCGGGCGGGAATCGTTCTCCAATCCTTCAGCCCGGCCCTGTTCGCGGACGTCAGCATCCACAGCGTTCCGCTGCACAGCGAGGACATCCGGTCGGGTCGTCCCTGCCTCAGCTACGAACAACGCCTCAAGGCCATCGAGCGCGAGTTGGAGGCCATCGACCCGCCATTCCCGCTCGACTGCCACGATACCGTCGCGTTGCTGTTCATCGACGGGTTGGCGGCGAGCGAAAGCTGCCTGATGGAGGCGATCTACACGACGGGCCGCTTTCCGGTCCTCTTCGTCGGCGGCTCGGCCGGCGGCAGCCTGGACTATCGTCACACATGGCTGTTCGACGGCAGCCGGATCCTGGAGAACCACGCCGTCATCGCCTTCGTCCGGATGGCTTCCGGCAAGCGCTACGGCGTCTTCAAAACGCAGAATTTCCGCAAGACGCCGATCTCCTTCACCATCCTGGATTGCGACCCGATCCGCCGCACGGTAGCCAGCGTCATCGATCCCGACAGCCTGGAGGTCTCCGGCTTCATCGACGCGCTGTGCCGCCGCCTGGACTGCCATGCCACCGACCTCGAGCGCCTGCTGGCCTCCCACACCTTCGCGGTGGAACTGGAAGGCCGACTGTTCGTGCGCTCCGTCGCCGAGATCGACCCTGCGGCCAGGACGGCTTCCTTCTTCTGCGACATCAATTCCGGCGACGAGCTGTTCCTGGTCGAAGCCACCGATTTCGTCGAACAGACGAGGCACGACTTCGCCACCTTCCTGCGCGGCAAGCCGGAGCCGGTCGGTGGCATCCTGAACGACTGCATATTGAGGCGGATCAACAACGGTCCGCAGCTGTCGCAAATGGACATGTTCGAGACTGTCCCGGTCGCCGGGTTCTCCACCTTCGGCGAGATACTCGGGATCAGCATCAACCAGACCCTGTCCGCGATATTCTTCTTCGACGACAGCCGCGAGGACTGGAGCGGGGCAAAGGGCTTTCGTGACGACTATGTGGGCAATTTCCCGGTCCACTATGCCCATTTCCAGAATTATTTCAGTCAGGCCCGCAACAATCGGTTGCGCATGCTCAACCGCCTGCGGCAGAGCCTGCTCCGCAACCTGATCGGCCGCACCGATACCGCCGGCGCGCTCTATGGCCGCTTCGAGCAGATCGGATCCTACACCGCCGAAATCGCGGAAGGTGGCCCCGATCCCCTCGACTCGACGGTCAAGGATCTGCTCACCGCCGTCATGCAGGCGACCGAAGAACGGGAGGCGGTGGCAGAAGTTCTAAGCCTGCGCGAGGCTGAACTGCGCCTTGTCGAAGAACGCCGCCGCGCGGTCGAATCCCGCATGGATCTGGAAGCCCAGCTCCGGCAGGCGCAGAAGCTGGAAGCGCTCGGCTGCCTCGCCGGCGGGCTGGCCCATGAAATCAACAACATGCTGCAACCGATCATCGGCCTGACCGAACTGGTCATGGAGGATGTGCCGGCGGATGGGACGGCGCAGAGGAATCTGGCGCGGGTGCTCGAAGCCGCGGAACGGGCCAGGCGCATCACCCGGCAGGTGCTCACCTTCAGCCGCTCCGACCATGGGGAGGCCGTGCCGCTGCCGCTGGCGTCTGCCCTGCGCAATGCGGTCGAGATGGTCGACGTCGCCGTTCCGCGCAGCGTGCGCATCGTATGGCGGATCAAAGAGGATTGCATCCTCGTCCGTGCGGACGAAACGGCGATGGCGCAGGTCCTGATCAACCTGATCCGCAATGCCGCCGACGCCATGGAGGAAACGGGGGGAGAGGTCGAGGTCGGTCTCGACACCGTCCATCTCGACGAGGCGACGGAGGGGGCGTGGCTGCATCCGGCCGGCCGCTATGCCGCCTTGAGTGTTCGCGACAGCGGTTGCGGCATGGACGCCGCGACGATGGCCCGGATGTTCGATCCCTTCTTCACCACGAAGTCGGTGGGTTTGGGGACCGGGTTGGGGCTGCCGGTGGTGCATGGCATCGTCGGCGGATGGGGCGGCCATATCACCGTCGACAGCGCCGTGGGACAGGGCACCACCATCCGCATCCTGCTGCCGGTCCTGCCGGCGCAGGCGGGCGGATGCATTCCGGACCTGCCCGGCAAGGACATGTGACAGGCCTGGCGCGATAGGGAACCGGCGATAGGGAACCGGCCGGCCTGGACGGTCCGTTCCCTTTCCGGGTCACTGCCTTTTGACAAGCCATGATCAATCGATATATTCACACATATATATCGTATCGGGAGGCCGGCGGGGGTCTGGTGTGGCTCTTCCGTGACGATGATGCATGATGCGGTCTTTCAAGGGGGCGAAATGCGTAATTCCTGTTTGTATATTGCGTGTTCGGTCACGGCGCTGATCGGGGGCGGGGCGCTGGCGGCCGGAACGACCGCTGACACGGCTCCGGGCGTGTTCACGCTGGGGCAGATCAACGTGGCGGCGGAAGCGGGCGGACAGACGGTCGGCGGCTCCAGCCTGTCGGCGGAGGACATGGAAACCTTCAACAAGCAGACGCTCGACCAGGCGATGGATCTGGTTCCGGGCGTGGCGTCCTCCTCCACCGGCGGCTCGCGCAACGAGCGGCTGGTCTATGTCCGCGGTTTCGACCGCTTCCAGATTCCGGTGATGATGGACGGCGTGCGGGTCTATCTGCCTGCCGACAACCGGCTCGATTTCGGCCGCTTCCTGACCCCCGACCTGTCGGAAATCCAGGTGTCGAAGGGTTACGCCTCGGTGCTGGACGGGCCGGGCGCCATGGGTGGAGCCATCAACCTCGTCACCCGCAAGCCGACCCGCGAGCTGGAGGGCGAGCTGCGCACCGGCCTGTCCTTCGACAATGCGAGCGCGCTCGGCGGCTACACCACCTACGGGCGGGTCGGCACCCGGCAGGAGCGCTTCTACCTGCAGGCGAGCGGGACCAGGACGGAGACGACGCACAGCCGTCTGACCGACGGGTTCAAGGCGGTGGCGGCGGAGAATGGCGGCAATCGCGACCAGTCGCAGACCGCCGACTGGCAGGCGAACCTGAAGGCCGGCTTCACGCCCAACGACACCGACGAATACTCCCTGAACTTCCTCAAGCAATCCGGCAAGAAGGGCGCCCCGCTCAACATCAACGACACCGTGGCCAACCAACGCTATTGGAGCTGGCCCTATTGGGATTTGCAAAGCGTCTACTGGCTGTCGAACACCAGGCTGGGGACGGCGTCGTATGCCAAGACCAAGCTGTATTACAATACCTTCCGGAACGGCCTCTATTCCTTCGACAACCAAGCCATGTCGGTGCAGCGGACGTCCAAGTCCTTCCGCAGCTATTATGACGACAAGGCCTATGGCGGCAGCGTGGAATTGGGCACCGACCTGATCCCGATGAACAGCCTGAAGGGCGCACTGCATGTGCGGCGCGACGACCACCGCGAATGGCAGCGCCTCTACAGCCCGACCAATTTCGTGGAGCCCAAGCAGAGGGCGCTGGAGGACACCTATTCCGTGGCGCTGGAAAACAGCTTCCACGCGACGGGCGCCCTGGACATCGTGCTGGGCGTCAGCCACGACTGGCGGCGCCTGCACAAGGCGCAGGACTGGAGCGGCACGGCGACCGGGTCGATGATCAACTACCGGCTGGCGGACAGCGATGCCACCAACGGGCAAGGCGCCGTGATCTACCGCTTCTCCCCCACCGGCGAGGCGCATGCCAGCATCTCGGCCCGCAGCCGTTTCCCCAGCATCTTCGAGCGGTTCAGCACCCGTTTCAACGGCGTCACCTCCAACCCCGACCTGAAGCCGGAACGGGCGGTCAACTACGAGGTCGGTGCCTCCGAACGTTTCGGCAAGACCCGGATCGAGGCGGCCCTGTTCCTCAGCCGCCTGCGCGACGTGATCGCCAACTCCCCCATCACCGTCAACGGCCAGTCCACGGTACAGAGCCGCAACCTGGCATCCGGCCTCTATCGCGGGCTTGAGACCGGCATCGGCACCAGCCTGACGCCGACGCTCGACGTCGGCGGCACCTACACGCTGACCGTCAGGTCGCTGTCCGACCCCAACGTGCCGAACATGAAGGCGGTGGGGACCCCGAACCACAAGCTGTTCCTGCATGCCGACTGGCGTCCGACCGAGCAGTTGAGCATCGTGCCCAGCGTCGAGGCGGCGAGCGGCCGATACAGCCAGAGCACGTCCGGCACCGTGTTCCTCGGCAATGGCGGCTATGTCCTGACCAACCTCCAGGCGAGCTATGTCCTGACCGCCAACGCCGCGTTGTCTGCCGGCGTGCGCAACCTGTTCGACGCGACCTATTCGCTGGCCGATGGCTTCCCGGAACCGGGCCGAACGATGTTCGTCAACGCGCGCTACAGCTTCTGACCGCTTCTCCCGCGGCTTTTCCCGCTGCCGCACCGATGCCCGGGTCCGCCGGGCATCGTCGTTTCGCGGGGGGCCGTGGCGGCTCAGGCCACGGCATGCAGGCGGCCGTTCTCCAGCCGCAGGCTGCGGTCGGCCCAGCCCGCGACCGGCAGGGAATCGTGGCTCGCCAGCAGGACGGCGGAGCCGTCGCGGCGGGCAGCGGCGGCCAGCACCGCCAGCGCATGGGTGGCGCGCTGCGGATCCAGTCCGCTCAGCGGCTCGTCCAGCAGGAACAGGCGGGGCCGTCCCGCCACCAGCCCGGCCAGCGCCACCAGTTGGCGTTCGCCGACGCTGAGGCTCTGCGGTGAGCGGTCGGCCAACGGGGACAGGCCGAACTGCGCCATCGCCCGGTCGACCCGCTCTGCCCGGTCGGGCGGGCGCAGGCCGGCACGGGTCAGCGCGAAGCCGATTTCCGTCCGCACCGTCTCGGCGAAGAAATGGCGGGGCGGGTCCTGCGGCAGGAAGCCGACGCGGCCGGGCAGGTCGCGCGGGCTGGGGTTGCGCAGGTCGGTGACGGTGACCGTGCCGCCCTCCACCGGCTCCGCCCCGATCAGGCAGCGCAGCAGCGTGCTCTTCCCCGTTCCGTTCATGCCGCTGAGATGGACCCGGCGCCCTGCAGGCACCGTCATGGCAAGCCGGTCGAACAAGGGCGTGCCGTCGCCGCGCGGAACCCGCAGCCCCTCGGCCAGCAGGACCGGCGGAGCCTCCGCCGCCGTCACCATGGCGTCGACCGGCCGGGCGCCCTGCCATGCCGCCGGATCGGCTCCATCCGGCACGGGCAGCCCGGCGCCGTCCATGGCCGGCATGCGGAGATGGACGGCGGGCAGGCCGGTCATCCGTTCCGGCCGGTGCTCGCTGACCAGCAGGATGCGGCCACGGGCGAGGCGCCGGCGGATGACGGCGCGCAGCATCTGCACCCCCTCGGAATCCAGCAGCGCAAAGGGCTCGTCGAGCAGCAGCACCGCCGGATCGGCCGCCAGGGCGGTGGCGAGCGCGAGGCGATGGCGTTCGCCCATCGACAGGGTTTCGACCATCCGGCCGGCGGCGCTCTCCAGCCCGACCTCGTTCAGTGCCTCGGCGACCTTGCCCCCGTTGTCCCCGCCCGGCGGGAAACGACCGCGCAGGCCGGTTTCGACCACCGCATCGACCCGGCCGGAGCGTAGGGGGCTATCCGGAAGCTGCGGCACGAAGACGGCCGGGGTCGCTGTTCCCAGCGGCACCGCAATGCCGCCGTCGACCGCCGTCGACCGCCCGTCGCCCCCGGGCAGGCCGGCGAGCGCCCGCAGCACGGTGGTCTTGCCGGCACCGCTCGGGCCGGTGATCAGGCCGCATTGCCCGCCGGTCAGATGGATACGGCCCAGCCGCAGCCAGGGGGCTCCGTTGCCCAGTATGAAGATGGGTGGCTTCATCGCTCGGTCTCCAAGACCTATCCGGTGGATGGCGGATTCGATATATTCATTCAGATATAATGATGCGGAGTACGATGCCGTTGTGCAGCGCACAAGCGACCGCCCGTCCCGCATGACCGGGATCAAAGGGAGTCGAGGAAGGCCAGCAACGCCTTGCGGTTCAGGGAGGGCATTCGGCGGACCACCTCGCGCGCCGCCTCCGCCTCGCCGCCATGCCACAGGATGGCCTCCAGCGGTGAGCGGGCGCGGCCGTCATGCAGATAGGTCGCGCGGTCGGCGACCGCCGCCGTCAGGCCCAGCCCCCAGAGCGGCGGCGTCCGCCACTGCCGGCCGGTCGCCTGGAAGTCGGGCCGCCCGTCCGCCAGCCCCTCGCCCATGTCGTGCAGCAACAGGTCGGTATAGGGATGGATGGTGTGGTCGGCGAGTTCCGGCAGGGCCGGCGCCGGGCCGGTGCGCAGGGTCGGGACATGGCAGGCCGGACAGCCGGCGGCGGTGAACAGCCCTTCCCCCACCCGCACCAGCGGGTCGTCGGCGTTGCGCCGCGCCGGCACCGCCAGCGAACGGATGTAGAGCGTCACCAGATCGAGCTGCTCGTCGCTCAACTCCAACCCGGCCTTCTCCGACAGCCCGGCCACGGCGCCACAGGCGGTCTGCGCCGCCATGCAGCCATGGCGGGGAAACAGGGTCGAGGTCAGGCCGAGATCGCCATCGAAGGCCCCGGCATTCTGCTGGCGCAGGCTCGGCTGGTTGGCCTTCAGCCCGAAACGCCCGACCGCGAAGGCGCCGCGCGCCGCGTCCCACACCAGATTGATCCGCCCGCGCACCCCGTCGCCGTCGCGGTCGTCCGGATCGGCGAGCGCCAGCAGGTCGGCCTCCGGCACCGCCTCCAGCAGGCCGAGCCCGATGACCGGCGGCGCCATCCGCACCGAGGTCATGACATTCGGCTCCAGCGGCCCGTAGGCGAGGTTGCGCAGCCGCAGCTCCGGCCGGCGCAGGGCGACCGGGGTGCCGTCGGCCAGACGCTCGACCTGATCCCGCCAGACCAGCGTCGCGATGCCCTCGCCCGGCATGCCGGGAATGCCGTCGGGGTTGAACTGGTCGCCATAGGCCGGGTGCGGCTCCGGCACGCCGCCAGGTTTGCCGACGGGGACCGACAGCCGCAACAGGGTGGAGCGCATGGCGTCGTCCTCCCCCTCCGGCGGCTCGCCGCGCCCGTTCTTGGCGTGGCAGGCGATGCAGGATTGCCGGTTGAACAGCGGGCCGAGCCCGTCGAGGTCGGGCCGCACCTCCGACGGGCCGACCGTCCACACCTGCTGGAACAGCGAGCGGCCGGCATGGAAGGCGGCGCGATGCGCCGGGTCGAGCCCCGGCAGCGGCCGGGAAAAGGCGTCGCGCCCCTGGATGGACACGGTGACGCCCGGCACGGCGCCCGCCGCCCCGACTGCTCCGGTCACCGCCTCGCCAGCCAGCAGAGGAGATGCGGCCCCCAGCAGGACGGCCGCAAGGATCGGGAGCCGCATCATGGCGCAGCCGGCAAGGTACGGCGGGCGAGGTCCAGCGCCTCGGCCTGGGCGGCATCGATGCGGGCCGCCCATTCCTGCTGCAGCGCTGCCCGCTCCTCCGGGTTGCGGTTGGATTTGCGCTCCTGGAAGGTCGGGGCGATGCGGTCGGCATCGGCACCGGAGACCGGCACGAAGCCGGCCAACGCCCGCGCGCGGGTTACCAGGGCGCCGCGCTCCGGATCCGGCTTGGCCGCGAACCCCGCCTCGGCGGCATGGATGACGCCCCACAGGAGCTTCAGCCGGTCCTGACGCTCGACGATCAGGCTGTCGAACAGCGCTGCGATCAGCCCGTGACGGGCCAGCCCCTTGTCCATGTCGTAGGCGTAGGGTTCGGCCCCGGTCCGCCGGAACGGGTTGACAGTCCCGGCCGGCGCCTGGGCGTAGACGTCGGGCCGCACCGGATAGCGGCGGATGTCGGGGTGGAACAGCAGGCTCTGCCCGGGAGCCGACAGCACGAAATCGACGAAGGCGCGTGCCGCGTCGGGATGCGGTGCGGATCGGGCGATCGCCACCTGGGCCGGCAGGAACGCGGTACGCGGCGGATAGACCAGCGCCACCGGATGGCCGTTGGCGATGGCGCTGCGGGCGAAGAAGTCGACCGTCACCGCGACATCGGCCTCGCCGTTCACCACGCTCTCGCTGACCTGCCCGCCGCTGCCCACCAGTGTCGCGTCGGCAGCCGCCTCCCCTAGCAGCGCCCAGCCGGCCTCCCAGCCCTCCGCCTGCAGCAGGATGTCATAGAGCGCCCCGGAAAAGCCGACCTGCCCGGCAATGGGCATGGCCAGCCGGCCTTTCCAGCGCGTCGCCGCCAGATCGCGCCAATTCGCCGGCTGGGGCAATCCGTCGCGGGCCAGCGCCACCGGGTTGACGACCAGGCCATAACCGGCGACCTCGAACGCCTCGAAGAAGCCCTGGCGGTCTGACACCGGCTGGCCATCCACCACCCCCGGCAGGACGTTGCGGTCGACCGACAGCGGGCGGAAGGCGCCGGCTTCGCGCAGCCGCGGGAAGCTGCCGAGCGAGGGCGTCCAATAGACGTCGACGCCACCCTGGTCCGGCTTGGCGAGTTCCACAGCTGCGTCGCGCGACGGCTTCCAGACGATCTGCAAGTCGGTGCCGGGATTGGCACGCTCGAACGCCTGTTCGAAGCGCTGGACCAGTTCGTCGGGGTAGCTGGTCATCACCAAGACACGGTCTTCCAATGCCCATCCTGCCCCGGCCCCGAGCATCAGGGCGGAGCCGAGCAACGCGACGGCAAGGCGGAGGATGATCGGACACATGGCGGTTGCCGGCCCTCTTTTTATATCTATTTGGATATAGCGATTGACTTTACACACCCAGGCCGATGCCGGCAACACAGGATGTTCATGGAAATTTACGCGCAAAGCCGGTCGATAGTCGGCCTCGCTCCTGACATGCCGGCTGCATGCTCCGCCCATTGCCTGATACGCTATGCTCAATCATATATATTGGATCAAGACAGTGCGATGATCCGGCTCCCGGCAGCCCGCCCACCGGCTTACGCCGCGACCGGCTCCATCCCAGTGCAAAAGGTCCGGGAATGATGATTTCGCTCCGCCACGTCGTCCCCCTCATGGCGCTGGTGGCCGAACAGCGACTGGAGAACAAGGATCCAGAACATCGTCACCGCGTCCAGCGGCGACCGACCGCCCCGGGAGCGATCCTTGCGCCCCAAGGCCCGGCCCAGCGGATTCCCGCTCCGGCTCAGCTCTGCGTAGCGGTCCTGACGATTGCACTGCCCAGCTTGACCGGCCATGCTTCCGCCCCCTCCCCTTCACGACAAGGGAATCACCAGAACGCCGAACACGCTACAGTTTTTCGAGGCGTCCACGCGGGCAAGGTCAGCAAGGTCAGCAAGACATGTTCAGGCTGCCTCTCGAGACGGCCAGGTTGCGCACCGGCACACCCAGACGCACGAACGCCCCGGCTCATTCGAACCGGGGCGTTCGTGCGTCTGGGTGCGGGGGCAGGATTTGGCCTTTACCGAACGATGGGTCGCTCTTGAGCGCGGCAGGATTGATGCCCCGCTTCCCCTCTCAATAAGGCCGGTCGCCCAGTACGGTGGCGCGGTGCATGATGCGCCGGTGCGGCGCATAGTCGTTCACCGCGTAATGCTGGGTCGACCTGTTGTCCCACAGCACCAGATCGTCGGTTTTCCAGCGCCAACGCACCGTGTATTCCGGCCGGCTGATGTGGCCGTACAGAAAATCGAGGATCGCCGCACTTTCGCGGTCGCTGAGCCCGACGATGCGCGAGGTGAAATTCTCGTTCACGAACAGGGCCTTGACCCCGCTGACCGGATGAGTGCGGATGACAGGATGAACCTCCGCCGGGTGCTTGTCCCGCGCCGCCTTCCAGCGCTCATGGGTCTCCGGATCGCCATTGTGCCGCCATTCCGGGAAGGAGCGGGTGAAGTCGTGCAGGGCCTTCAGCGGCTCCAGCAGGCGGCGGATCGGTTCGGACAGGCCGTCGTAGGCGGCGATGTTGCTGGCCCACACCGTGTCGCCACCGCTGGGCGGAATCAGCTTGCCCGACAATGCGACGATTGCAGGCGGCGTTTCGATGCAGGTGACGTCGGTGTGCCAGACGTCGTTGTCGCTCGGATTGTGCGGACCGGTGTCCAGCACCATGATCTCCGGCTGCTCGGGCACCTTGGGATAAATCGGGTGGATGTGCAGCTGACCGAAGCGGGCCGCGAAGTCACGCTGTGCCTGCGGCGTCAGCGGCTGGTTCTCGAAGAATAGAACCTGATGGGCGACCAGCGCCCGCTCCAGCGCTGCCGCCTCGCTGTCCGATAGCGGGTGGGTGAGGTCGATACCCTCCACCCGCGCGCCGATGGCGGGGCTGACGGGCGTGATGGTCAGGGTGGGCAAGGCGATGTCAGGCATGGCGGTTCCCCAAAATCTTATTGTTCGTCAGAGTGCGTTCTTATGGTTTGCCGGCCTCAGGACTTGCCCTTCCACGGCACCAGCCAGGCTTCCAGCAGGCGCATCCCGTAGGAAAAGGCGAAGGCGAAGGCGGCGATGATGCCGATGCCGACGAAGACGACGTCGGTGGCGAGGAAATGCGAGGCGGACATGATCATGAAGCCGATGCCGCGGGTGGCGGCGATCAGCTCCGCCGCGACCAGCGTGCTCCAGCCGACGCCGATGCCGATGCGCAGTCCGGTCAGGATCTCCGGCAGGGCGCTGGGCAGCACGATGGTGCGGAACAGCTGCCAGCGGCTGGCGCCCAGCGACAGCGCTGCGTTCACGCGCTCGATCGGCAGCGCCCGGACGCCGGCCTGGGCCGACAGGCAGACCGGCGCGAACATCGCCAGCGTCAGCAGGACGATCTTCGACACCTCGCCGATGCCGAGCCAGATAATCATCAGCGGCAGATAGGCCAGCGGCGGCAGCGGCCAGTAGAATTCGATGGGCGTGTCTAAAATACCCTTGGCCCAGCGGTTCAGCCCCATCGCCAGCCCCAGCGGAATGCCGAGCGAAGCGGCGATGACGGCGGCGGAGAAGATGCGGAACAGGCTGGCCGACACATGCTCCCACAGGGTGGCGCCGGCATAGCCATCCTCGAGGACCGCCAGGAACTGGGCCGCCACCTCCTGCGGCGTGGGCAGGAACAGCGGCGGCACCAGCCGGTACTGCGCGACCAGGAACCAGGCCGCCAGCAGCAGGGCCGCGGTGGCAAGGCTGATCGGCCCGGTGCGGGCACCGTCCAGTCCGAAGGGATGGAGCCGGACGATCCTCGGCCGGTCCGCCGGGCCAAGGACCCGGTCGGCGACGCCGTCGCCGGGGCGGGCGATGTCGGTCATTGCAGCACCTTCCGGCGGGAGTCCGTCTCGGCGTGCGGCCGGTGCACCAGGGAGCGGATCTCGTCATAGAGTTCGGCGAATTCCGGCGCCGACAGGATGGCCCGCACGTCGCGCTCGGCGGCGAAACGGCGGACGAAATCCAGGTCGAAGCGGGCGACGATCCGGCCTGGGCGCGGCGACATCACCACCACCGTCGTGCCAAGGAACAGCGCCTCCTCGATGGAATGGGTGATGAAGAAGATGCGCTTGCCGGTGCGCGCCCAGACATCGATCAACAGTTCCTGCATCTGTTCGCGCGTCAGGCTGTCGAGCGCGCCGAAGGGCTCGTCCATCAGCAGGATCTTCGGATCGGTCGCCAGCGCGCGGGCGATGCCGACGCGCTGGCGCATGCCGCCCGACAGCTCGTGCGGAGCGGCGTCGGCGAAACCTTCCAGCCCGACCAGCCCCAGCAGATCCTCCGCGCGCTCGCGCCGCTCCCTGGCGGGAACCCCGGCGAAGCGCAGACCGAGCGCCACATTGTCGGCGACGCTGCTCCAGGGCAGCAGCGTGTCCTTCTGGAACACCACGCCGCGGTCGGCGCCGGGGTTGGCGACCGGCCGGCCGTCCAGCGTGATCGATCCTTCCGACAGGGGCAGGAAACCGGCGATGGCGTTCAGAAGCGTCGATTTCCCGCAGCCGGATGCCCCGAGCGCCACGACGATGCTGTTGGCGTCGATATCGAGCGACGCGCGGTCCAGCGCATGGACCACCCGGCCGTCGCGGGCGGAGAAGAAGACGCTGGCGTTGCGGACCTGGAGCATGGGCGCTCTCCTGTCGGCGGCCGGATCGAGGGCCGGATAGTCAGCGGATGTCCTTGACGTACTCCGCGGTGACGAAGCCGCCGTAACTGGGCAGCACGGTGGTGATCTTCTTCTGCTCCTTCAGGAATTCGGCGGTGTCCTTGAGGATCCTGGCAGCACCTGCGGAGTCGTTGCCGGCCAGCCAGGCGGTGGAGGCCTGCACCTCCGCCGGGACCAGCGACAGGTTGGTCAGCGCCGACGCCTGATCGGACGGTGTGCCGCCCAGCAGCTTCGCCAGCGTCTTCGCATTCTCCGAGTCCGGACCCCAGGCCGCCTTGTCGTTGCGGAAGGAGGCGCTGTAGCGCTCGATGGTGCCGGCGAAGTTTTTCAGGAAGGCGGGATTGTCCTTGGCGAAGGCGGTGGTCGCCACCCAGGCGGTGAAGGTGGGGGCACCACGGTCGGCCACCTCGCGCGAGGTCAGCAGCACCTTGCCGGTCTTCTTCAGTTCTGTTAGCGCGGGGTCCCAGACGAAGGCGCCATCCAGGTCGCCGCGGTTCCAGGCGGCAACGATGTCCGGCTGCGGGATGGCGAAGACCTGGGCGTCACGCTCCGTCAGCTTCTCCTGCTTCAGGACGGCGAGCAGCTGGTAGTGGTCGGTGGACACCGGCGCCGCGGCCAGCTTCTTGCCCTTCAGGTCCGACGGCTTTTCGATGCCGGACCCGTTGCGCACCACCAGGGCCTCGTCGGTGCCGGAGATGGTCGCGAGGTGGAAAGCCTTCACGTCCAGCCCGCGGCTGACCGCTGCGGCGAAGGGACTGGAGCCTACATAGCCGACCTGCACGTCGCCCGAGGCGATGGCGGCGAAGATCTCGGCCCCCGAATTGAACTTGCGGAAGTCGATCTCGGTGCCGGTCGCCTTGGCGAAATCGCCGTTGGCAATGGCGGCCGAGGAGGGCAGCGCGTCGGTCTGATAGCCGACCACGACCTTGCCGGACGCGGCTTCGGCAGTGAGGGGAGCGGCAAAGGGAGCGATGGTCGCCAGGGTGGCATAGAGGAAGGCGGGCAGGATGGGCTTCATCGTCGTGTTCCCCGTCACGGTGTGAATGCCGGCATGCGAGCGCCGGAAATCCGAATGTCCGGGAACTCTAAAGCGATGCCCGCGCCGTTGTCACCATAAAATCTATTTCTCTATGGGAAAGTAGTTTAATATACCATTTTAATTGTGTTAATTATAGCTTCCTGAGTGCCTCAAGGCGCTATGGCAACCCGGATTCCCTCACCTTCCGCTGACCGGGCGCGGAGCCGATTTCGCCAAAAAAAACCGTCCGATACGAAGCTGGCGCTTGACCTCGCTCCTTTTTCCTATTTTCCTATAGACTATTGATTATTTAAACGTCTGTGTTATGTGATTTACCGCAGCCGTTCGGAAAAACCCCGTTGCCCCCACCGCCTGACAAGGAGATCTGCCATGCAGGGTTTGGATGATTTCGACCGGATGGTGATGGCGTCGCTCTGCCCCTCCGGCGCGCTCGTGCTGCCGCTTCTGCCGCCCGATGGGCCGGCAGCCGGGGTGAGCGGCGATGGCGTCGCGGACATTGGCCATGGGGATGGCGGCGGCCATGAGGACGGGAGCCTGCTTCCCCTCGGCCTCGGCATCGTCTCGGCCATTCTCCTGGCTTCGCTTGCCGCGCTCGCCTGATCGGGCCGCCGGCCGCTCACACACTCTCGAAGGATAAGAAAAAGTGGCGGTTCAGGACCATGACGCATACTGGCACCCCGGTCTGGAAACCCAGAACCGCACAGACTGGCGGCAACTGCAGTTGGACCTGCTGAAGGACCATCTGCGGCACGCTTACGAAGGCTCGCCCTACTACCGTGCCGCCTTCGACGCGCAGGGGGTGTCACCGGCCGACCTGCGCACGCTGGATGACTTGCGGCGCTTTCCCTTCCTGGACAAGGCGACCATCCGCGACCGCCAGATCGCGGTGCCGCCCTTCGGCGATCTGGTCGCCGTGCCGGAACGGGAGATCGTCTACATTTCCGCCTCCAGCGGATCGACCGGTGTGCCGACCGCCTCGCCCTTCACCGCCAAGGATTTCGGGGAGTGGATCGACTATGAGGCGCGGCAGTTCTGGTCGAGCGGCCTGCGGCCGACCGACCGCTATGCCCATGCGCTGAACTTCTCCCTGTTCGTCGGCGGCCCCTGCGTGCTGGGCGCGCAGAAGCTGGGAGCGCTCAGCATCCATGCCGGAACCCTGCCATCGGAACGGCTGCTGGCGGTGCTGAACCAGTTCAGGGCGACGGCGCTGTGGACGACGCCGTCCTACGCCTGGCATCTCGGCGAGACCGCCCAGCGCGAGGGCATCGACCCGGCCCGCGATCTCGCCGTCCGCCGCCTGTTCGTGGCGGGCGAGCCCGGCGGCTCCATCCCCGAGACGCGGGAGCGGATCGAGGCGCTGTGGGGTGCCGAGGTCTACGACTATTACGGCCTGTCCGACATCTTCGGCTCCTGCGCCGGCATGTGCGTGGAGAAGGACGGTCTGCACTGGGCCGAGGACCATATCCTGGTCGAGGTGCTGGACCCGGAAACCCTGGAACCGGTGGCGGAGGGGGAACGCGGCGAGCTGGTGCTGACCACGCTGCGCAAGCGCGCCCGCCCGATCATCCGCTTTCGCACCGGCGACGTGGTGTCGGTAACGAGGGAGCCCTGCCGCTGCGGCCGCACCTCTCTGCGGCTGAAGGGGGTTCATGGACGGCTCGACGACATGCTGATCGTCAAGGGGGTCAACCTGTTCCCCGGCGACGTGGAGGCGGTGGTGCGCCAGGACCCGGCGCTGACCGGCGAATACCGGCTGGTGCTGGAACGGGTCGATCGGTTGGACCGCCTGACGGTCGAGGTGGAGCACACCCAGGGCTTCAACGGCGATCTCGAAGACCTACGGGGGCGCCTGCGCCGCCAATTGAAAGGCGCCACCGGTGTCGGGGCGGAGGTCGCCCTGCTCGCCCCCGGCACCCTGCCCCGCGCCGTCCACAAGGCCAAACGAATCGACGACCGCCGCCAGCATGTGTGGTCGTGACCCAATCACCTGACGGAGCCCGCTCCCATGCCGGACACCCATCTTCCCGTCACCGAACAGCCGCCCGATGACATTGCCCAGGCGGCGGCCGACCGTCTGTTCCTCAACGCCCGCACGCCGCAAAGCTGGTCCGACCGGCCGGTCCCGGTGGAGACCCTGCATCGTCTCTACGATCTGGTCCGGCTGGCGCCGACCGCCTTCAACGGCAGCCCGGCACGCTTCGTCTTCCTGACCACGCCGGAGGCGAAGGAACGGCTGCGACCGGCGTTGAGCCGCGGCAACCAGTCCAAGCTGACGGCCGGGGCCATCGCCATCGTCGCCTATGACCGGCGCTTCTTCGAACATCTGCCGCTGCTGAGCCCGCATTACGATCCCTCGCCGATGTTCGTCGACGAGCCGTCGCTGGCCGAAACCACGGCGTTCCGCAATGGCTCTCTGCAGGCCGGCTACCTGATCCTGGCAGCCCGGCTGCTGGGGCTGGATGCCGGACCGATGTCCGGTTTCGATGCAGAAGCGGTCGATGCGGAATTCTTCGCCGACGGGCGCCTGCGCACGAACCTGCTGGTGGCTCTGGGCCATGCCGACGGACCGCCGTCGCGCCCGCGCGCCCCGCGGCTGGACGTGTCGAAGGCAGTGGTCATCCTTTGATCCAAACGCCGTAACGGTCGCCCGGACGAACGAACCGGCCGGCCGAACCGGAGACCAACCATGAGCGTGAACGACACGGCCGCCGCACTGCCGGCGGTCAATGGCGCAGCTTTGCCGGGTGGCGGCTCCCTGCCATCCAGCCTCCCGCTGCGCTTTTCCGCCGCCGCCCTGCTGTGGTTCCTTGCTGCCGGGGTGACCGCACTGTGGCCCGATGCCGCCGATGCGGAGCCGTGGGAACGGACCGGCGAGTTCGCCAGCCTGCTGGTGGTCGCCGCCGGGCTGCTGGCGCTGCTCGTACCACTGACCGTGGTCATCCGCCCGACGGCGCCCAGCCGGCTGGCATCCGCCATCGCGGGCCTGTCGGTGTCCGTGCCCTGGCTGGTCGCACTCGCGCTGGGCGTGACCGGCTGGGAGATCTTGACCGCCAAGCTCGGCCTGCTGCCGCGGCCCTTCTTCGTGCCACCCCAGGCGCTGCTGGAGGTCTATCTCGACGACTGGCCGCGGCTGCTCGACTGTTTCGCCGCCTCGCTGAAGCTTCTGGTCACCGGTTTTGCCGTGGGTTCGGTGCTGGGCGTGGTGACAGGGGTCGCCATCGGCTGGTCGCGCGCGGTCGGCTATTGGGTCCATCCGGTGCTGCGGCTGATCGGCCCGCTGCCGGCGACCGCCTGGCTGCCCATCGCCTTCTTCGCCTTCCCGACCAGCTGGAGCGCCAGCGTCTTCCTGATCGCGCTCGCCAGCGGCGTGCCGGTGACCGTCCTCACATGGTCCGGCGTGGCTGGGGTCAACAGCGCCTATTACGACATCGCCCGCACGCTGGGCGCGTCGCAACGCTTCCTGGTGCTGAAGGTCGCCGTCCCGGCGGCGATGCCGCATGTCTTCGTCGGGCTGTTCATGGGGCTCGGCGCCTCCTTCGCCGTCCTGGTGGTGGCGGAGATGCTGGGCGTGAAGTCCGGCGTCGGCTGGTACCTGCAATGGGCCCAGGGCTGGGCCGCCTACGGCAACATGTACGCGGCACTGCTGGTGATGGCGCTGGTCTGCTCCGGTCTGGTGGCGCTGCTGTTCCGTGTCCGCGACCACCTGCTCGCCTGGCAGAAGGGAATGCTGAAATGGTAGCGCTCGAAAACACCGACGGCGTCGGCACGACCGCCGGAATGACGATCGACGTGCAGGCGGTCAGCCACAGCTTCGAACTGCACGGCGCGCCGCTTCCGGTGCTGGACGGGGTGGAGCTGCGGGTGGAGCCGGGCGAGCTGGTCGCCCTGCTGGGACCGAGCGGCTGCGGCAAATCCACCCTGCTGCGCCTCGTCGCCGGTCTGGAGCCGCCCAGCCGCGGCCGGATCCTGGCCGACGACCGCCCGATCACCGGCCCCGACCCGTCGCGCGTCGTCGTGTTCCAGGACCCGACGCTCTATCCCTGGCGCACCGTGCGCGACAATGTCGCCCTGGGACTGGAGGCGCGCGGCCTGCTGCGCACCCAGGGCCATCGGGTGGACAAGGCGCTGGCGCTCGTCGGGCTGACCGGCTTCGAGAAGGCCTATCCGCACCAGCTGTCGGGCGGCATGGCCCAGAGGGCCGCGCTGGCCCGCGCGCTTGTCAACGACCCGCGCCTGCTGATCCTCGACGAGCCGCTGGGCAAGCTGGACAGCCTGACCCGGCTCGCCATGCAGAGCGAACTGGTCGATCTGTGGCGCAGCACCGGCTTCACCGGCCTTCTGGTGACCCACGACGTCGAAGAGGCGCTGTTCATGGCGACCCGGGTCATCGTGTTCAGCAGCCGCCCTGCCCGCATCAAGGCCGACCTGCCCGTCGACCGCCCCTATCCCCGCCACCGCGGCGATCCCGTTCTGACCGAGCTTCGCCACCGCATTCTCGAACTGCTCGGCCTTGCCGAGACCTGGTGAGGACGACCGACCATGACCGACGGCAAAGCGCCCGATACAGCCACCCCGAATCTGCCGCGCCTGCGCGGCTTCATCGCCGACTTCACCCGGCTGGTGGAACGGCACGGCGACGACGAAGCCGCGGTGCTGGACGCCGGCCGCGTCCTGCTGGCCGATCTGATCGCGGCCGACGACTGGCTGCCCGACGCCTACGCCCGGCCCGATCCGGTGCATTACCGGCAATATCTGCTGCATTGCGACCCGTACGAACGTTTCTCCGTCGTCAGCTTCGTCTGGGGACCGGGGCAGCGGACGCCGATCCACGACCACACCGTCTGGGGCCTCGTCGGCATCCTGCGCGGGGCCGAGCGCTCGCAACGTTACGACCTGCAGCGGCAGGGCGGGCCGCCCGTGGCTCATCCGTCCGAGATCCTGCAGGCGGGTTCGGTGGCGGCGGTGTCGCCCGGCATCGGCGACGTCCATGCCATCGCCAACGCGCTGCCCGACCGGCCGTCCATCAGCATCCACGTCTATGGCGGCAATATCGGCGCCGTCCGGCGGTCGGTGTTCGACCCGCTGACCGGCCAGCCCAAGCTCTTCATCTCCGGTTACGCCAACAGCGCCCTGCCCAACCTGTGGGACCGCTCGCAGCCCATCCCCCATGCCGCCTGAGGATCCGAAGCATCATGACCGCAGCCGCACCGCTCGCCACCCGCAAGCCCGCCGACATCCGCCGCGCCTGGATCGAGCGCGACGAGGTCGCCCTGCTCGACGCACGGGAGGAAGGCCCCTATTCGCTGGCCCACCCGCTGTTCGCCGTCTCCATCCCGCTCAGCCGGGTGGAGTTGCTGGCCTACGACCTGCTGCCGCGGCGCGACGTGCCGATCACGGTCTATGACGATGGCGAAGGCTATGCCGAGCCGGCAGCCCGCCGCCTCCAGACATTGGGCTACAGCGACGTGACGCTGCTGGAAGGCGGTCTGGCCGGCTGGATCGCCGCCGGCTTCGAGGTCTACCGGGACGTGAATGTACCGAGCAAGGCCTTTGGCGAATGGGTCGAGCACCATCGCCACACCCCCTCGCTGCCCGCTGCGGAGATCAAGGCGCTGATCGACGCCAAGGCCGATCTGGCCATCCTCGACGCCCGCCGTTTCGAGGAATTCCGCACCATGTCGATCCCCGGCGGCATCAGCGTGCCGGGCGCCGAACTGGTCAAGCGCATCCACGACATCGCTCCCGATCCCGACACGCTGGTGGTCGTCAACTGCGCCGGCCGCACGCGGTCGATCATCGGCACGCAGTCCCTGGTCAATGCCGGAATTCCCAACCGTGTGGCCGCCTTGCGCAACGGCACCATCGGCTGGACGCTGGCCGGGCTGGCGCTCGACGGCGGGCGTGACGGCCGCTTCCCCGAGGTCTCGGCCGAGGGCGACGCAAGGGGCCGCCGGGCGGCGCGCGCGGTTGCCGACCGGGCGGGCGTCGGCCGGATCGATGCGAAGACGCTGGACCGCTTCCGCGGCGACGAGCGCCGCACGCTGCACCTGTTCGACGTGCGCACGCCGGAGGAGTATGAGGCGGGCCATCTGCCGGGCTTCCGCCATGCCGCCGGCGGCCAGCTGGTCCAGGCGACCGACGAGCATGTGGCGGTGCGCGGCGCCCGCATCGTGCTGGCCGACGATCCGGCTGGCGGCGGCGGTCCGCGCGCCGACATGACCGCCTCCTGGCTCGCCCAGCTCGGCTGGGAGGTGCATGTGCTGGAGGGTGACGTGTCGGCCCTGGGCAGCGAGAGCGGTCCCGACCGCCGCCGCCTGCCGCCGGAGCCGGATGTGGGGGCCGAGACCATCGGACCGCGCGACCTGCTGGCCCTGCTGGACAATGGCGAGGCGGCGGTGATCGACATCACCCGCAGCCCGCGCTACCGCGCCGGCCACATTCCGGGGGCGTACTTCTCCACCCGTGCCCGGCTGGCCGGCACCATCGCCCGCCTGCCCAAGGGGGTCCGCCCGGTGCTGACCTGCGGCGACGGCACGCTGACCCGCTACGCCGTCGCCGACTTTCCCGCCGGTCAGCGCCCGCTGCTGCTGGAGGGCGGCACCAAGGGCTGGGTCGCCGCCGGTCTGCCGCTCAGCACTGACCTGGACCGGCTGGGGGGGGAGCCCGACGACGTCTACAAGCGCCCCTACGAGGGAACCGACAACAGCGCCGCCGCCATGCAGGGCTACATCGACTGGGAGCTGGAACTGGTCGACCAGCTGAAGCGCGACGGCGCCCACAATTTCCACGTCATCTGATGTTCCCGGTGAGGCCCGCCATGACCAAGCCCCTTCCCATCCTGCGCCGGACCCTGCTGGGCACGGCGCTGCTCCTCGCCGCCGGGATCGCCGGCCTGACGCCGGAACCGGCGCGGGCAGAGGCCACGGAGGTCCGCTTCGCCCGCAATCTCGGCCTCGGCTATCTGCCGCTCTACGTCATGCAGGACAAGGGGCTGGTGGAAAAGCAGGCCCGCGCGGCCGGGCTGGGGGAGGTGAAGGCCAGCTACACCCCGCTCGGCAACCCGACGACGATCACCGAGGCCACCCTGTCCGGCAATGCCGATTTCGGTGCTGCCGGCGTGCCCGCCTTCATCATCGCCTGGGACAAGACGAAGGGGAACGCCAACCTGCGCGGACTGGCGGCGCTGAACGCCCAGCCCGCCTATCTCAACACCAACCGGCCCGAGGTGAAGAGCCTGAAGGACTTCACCGGGAAGGACCGCATCGTCGTGCCCTCGGTCCGCGCATCCTATCAGGCCATTGTGCTGCAGATCGCAGCTGAGAAGACCTTCGGACCCGGCCAGCATGCGAAACTGGACGCCCAGACCGTCTCGCTGGCCCACCCGGACGGCACCGCCGCGTTGCTGTCCGGCAAGACGGAAATCACGGCGCATTTCACCAGCCCGCCCTTCCAGGACCAGCAGCTGCGCGATCCGAAGATCCACAAGGTGCTGAGCAGCTACGACGTGCTGGGCGGCCCGGCCTCCTTCAGCGCGCTGTGGACCTCCGCCGCCTTCCACGACGCCAATCCGAAGCTGACCAAGGCGGTGCTGGCGGCGCTGGAGGAGTCGGTCGCACTGATCAAGACCGACCCGCAGGAGGCCGCCCGCGCCTACGTCCGCATCGAAAACTCCAAGCTGGGCGTGGAGGAGGTCGCGGCGATGATCGCCCATCCGGAGATCTCCTACGACCTCGCCCCGCGCAGCATCGGCATCTTCACCGACTTCATGGCACGCATCGGCTCCATCCGCAACCGGCCGGCCGACTGGCGCGACCTGTTCTTCGCCGATATCCACGACCGCGCCGGCAGCTGAGGTCCCGCCATGCCCGAAACAGGCTTCACCATCCACCCCGTCTCGTCCACGCTCGGCGCCGAAATCCGCGGCATCGACCTGTCGCTGCCGTTCGGCCCGGCCACGGCGTCGGCGCTGGCCGACGCGCTGGACCGCCATCTGGTTCTGGTCTTCCGCGGCCAGACCCTCCCGGACGCCGACCTCGTCCGCGTCTCCGGCCATTTCGGCCCGCTCGACAAGGCACCGATCACCGAGCATGGCCGGCTGCATGCGCCGGGTTACGAGGAGGTCTATGTCATCTCCAACATCACCGAGAATGGCCGGCCCATCGGCGCCCTGGGAGCGGGGGAGTCGGTGTGGCACGCCGACATGACCTATCTGGAGACGCCGCCCTACGCCAGCAGCCTCTATGCGCTGGAGGTACCGGCCGTGGGCGGCGACACCGGCTTCCTCAGCATGTTCGCCGCCTATGAGGCCCTGCCGGATGCGCTGAAGCGGCGGGTGGATGGGCTCTCGGTCAAGCATGACGGCACCACCAACAGCGGCGGCTACCTGCGCCAGGGCTTCGCCCCGCCGACCGATGTCGCCACATCGCCCGGCACGGTGCATCCGCTGGTCATCACCCACCCGGCGACCGGTGCCAAGGCGCTGCTGCTGGGCCGTCGTCCCCATGCATATATCCCCGGCCTGTCCGTAACGGACAGCGAATCCCTCCTCGACGAGATCTGGGCGGCGGCAGTGCGGCCGGAACTTGCCTGGCACCACCGCTGGCGGGTCGGCGATCTGGTGATGTGGGACAACCGGTGGACCATGCACCGCCGCGACCCCTTCCCCGACGACCAGCGCCGCCGCATGCACCGCACCCAGATCGCCGTGCCGGCCAACCGACGACCGGACCGACAGCAGACGGAGGCCGCATGACCGTCATCGCCGCCCCCGCCGGCTGGGCCGACCAGATGGCGCGCATGTGGCCGGTGGACGGGGTGATCGCCGAAAATGGCGGGCTATTCATCCGCCGCACCATCGACGGCGATGTGGAGCGCCGCTTCTGGCATGGGGAGGCGGACCGGGCAACTGCGTCCGAACGGCTGGAGCGGCTTCGGCAGACCATCCAATCCGACCTTCCGCAGGTGGAACTGGCGAGCGACCAGCCCTTCCGCCTGTGCAGCCTCGCCTTCCGCGCCCCGGCCGACCCCGGATTGCGGGCGGCGTTGGTCCGGTCCTTCCGTGCCGCCGGGGCGGATATGACGGTCAACTCCTTATGGGTGCTTGGCTGGTTCGGCGGCTACGACAAGCTCGGCATGGCGCGCCGGGTGATGCGCGAGGTCCATGGCCTCGACATTGACGCCATGCCGGACGCCGTTGCCTATGCCGGCGATTCGATCAACGACGCCCCGATGTTCGCCCATTTCCCGACCTCCGTCGGCGTCAGCACGGTCATCGACTTCCTGTCCGACATTCCACGGCCGCCCGCCTGGATCACGCGCGGTCCCGGCGGCGACGGCTTCGTCGAACTGGCCGACGCCATCCTCGCTGCGCGCGCCCGACCTTCCCTTATCCAGGAGCCCCGCTCCGCAGGAGTCCGTAATGAGCCGTGATCGAACCTTTTCCCTCACCCGCCGCCACACCCTCGGCCTCGGCCTCAGCGCACTCGCCGGCCTGACCATCCCCCCACTTCGGCAAGCACAGGCGGCCATTCCCGCCGGAACCGTGCTGAAGGTCGGCGACCAGAAGGGTGGCGTGCAGTCGGTGCTGGAAGCCGCCGGGCTTCTGGCCGACCTGCCCTACCGCATCGAATGGAGCCAGTTCCCGGCCGCCGCCCCGCTGCTGGAGGCGCTGAACGCCGGCGCCATCGAGGTCGGCTATGCCGGAGACGCGCCGACCACCTTCGCGCTGGCCGCCGGCACCTCGGCCAGGATCATCGGCGCCGTCCGCTCCAACCCGCAGAGCACGACCATCCTGGTGCCGGGCAACTCGCCCATCCGCAGCGTCGCCGACCTGAAGGGCAGGACCATCGGCACCGGGCGCGGCTCCATCGGCCACTATCTCGTGCTGGCGGCGTTGAAGGCGAACGGGCTGAAGCCCGATGACGTGAAGATCGCCTTCCTGCTGCCGTCGGACGCCAAGTCGGCGCTCGCCGCCGGCTCGATCGACGCATGGTCGACCTGGGGCATCTATGTGTCGCAGGCACTGCTGGTGGACGGTGCCCGCGCGGTCGTCACCGGCACGGGGCTGATGAGCGGCCTGTCCTACCAGTCCGCCACGCTGGAGGCCATCGCCACCAAGCGCGAGGCTCTGTCCGACCTGATCCGCCGCACCGCCGCCGCCCGGCTGTGGGCGCTGGAGAACAGCACCGCCTATGCCGACATCTGGGCCAAGGCCGTCGGCGTCGATCCGGCCATCGCCCGCCATACCTTCGGCGTCGAACGGGCTCGGCCGGTCTCCATCGACAACTCGGTCATCGCCGACCAGCAGGCGACGTCCGATGTCTGGCGCGAATTCGGCATCATCCGGAACCGGCTGGATGCCGCGGCGATCTTCGATTCCGGCTTCAACAGCGCGTTGCCCGCCTGACGGCGAAGGTCGGCCCGAAGGCGACGCGATGGCGCTGCTCCCCACCAACCTCGACATGGACGTGCTGCGGGCGCTGGTGATCGCCATGGAGCATGGCGGCTTCGCCCGCGCCGCCGAACGGCTCGGACGGACCCAGTCGGCGATCAGCCTGCAGATGAAGAAGCTGGAGGAGCAGGTCGGCCAGCCGCTGTTCCGCAAGGCCGGGCGCACGGTGGCGCTGACCGATGCCGGCGACCTGCTGCTGGGCTACGCCCGCCGCATCGTCGCGTTGAACGACGAAGCCCTGTCGGCCGCCCGCGGCCGGACGATGGACGGCACCGTGCGCGTCGGCTTCCCCCAGGATCTGGCGGAGCGTTGGCTTCCGGCCGTGCTCGGCTCCTTCCACCAGGCTCATCCCCTCATCCATGTCGAGGCACAGGTCGGCCGTGGGCGCGAACTGCGCGAGCGGGTGGCGCAGGGCGCGCTCGACATCGCCCTGGCCTTCGGCGAGATCGGCGCAGGTTCCGGCGCGACGGCGGCCGGTGCGGCGGCCCTGGCCCATTTGCCGGTCGCCTGGGTGGCGCCCGGCGGCTTCCGCGCCGATCCGGAAAATCCCCTGCCGCTGGCCCTGCTCGACGCGCCCTGCATGTTCCGCCAGCACGGCATCGAGCGTCTGGACGGCGGCGGGCGCCCCTGGCGCATCACCTTCACCAGCCCCAGCCTGTCCGGCCTGTGGGCGGCGGTGGAGGCCGGGCTGGGCGTCACGATCCGCACGCCCCTGGGCCTGCCCGATGCGCTGGCCATCCTTGAGCCGCGCCATGGCCTGCCGAAACTGGGATCGGTTCCCCTGGAGTTGCACCGCGCGCCCTCGGCCGCAAATCCGGCGGTCGACCGGCTGTACGGGATTCTGACGGAATCGCTGGCGCCTCTTCTGACCGACGCAGCAGCACAATAACAACAAAAATTTCTTGTTACTTAAGTTTTTCTTAACAGTTCTGTTTGTGTTTTTTGTTTTTCCTATTTCCACAATAGAGATAATCTTTCTCCCGTAGCCACTGCAACCGAACGGCCTTGGGAGGAACCATGACGGCAGCCACCGCCACCAAACCGACGGGACGCCGGCACCGCGCCCTGACGCTTCCGGCGGGACTGCGCCGCTGTGCCGTTCCACTGGCGCTGCTGGTTCTCTGGCAGGCCAGCGTCGGTTTCGGGTGGATTTCCACCCGCTCCATTCCCTCCCCCAGCCAGATCCTGAAAGCCTTCTGGGACCTGACGGTCAGCGGCGAGCTGGCGGTGCATCTGCTGGTCTCGCTCGGCCGGGTCAGCGCCGGACTTGCCATCGGCGTGTCGGTCGGCACCGTCTGCGCCCTGATCGCCGGCCTGTCGCGTCGGGGGGAGGATGCGCTGGACGCGCTGCTGCAGATGCTCCGCACCCTGCCGCATCTGGCACTGGTGCCGCTGTTCATCCTGTGGTTCGGCATCGGCGAGACGCCGAAGATCGCCCTGGTGGCGCTCGGCACCGCTTTCCCGATCTACCTGAACCTGTTTGCCGGCATCCGCACCGTCGACGCCAAGGTGGTGGAGGCCGTCTCCACCCTCGGCCTGACGCGGTGGGAGATGATCGCCCAGGTGATCCTGCCGGGCGCCCTGCCGGCCTTCCTGACCGGCCTGCGCTATGCGCTCGGCGTCGCTTGGCTCAGCCTCGTGGTGGGGGAGCAGATCAACGCCTCCAGCGGCATCGGCTATCTGGCGATGACGGCGCGGGAGTTCCTGCGCACCGACGTGATCATCGTCGCCCTGATCGTCTACGCCATCCTCGGCCTGCTCGCCGACCTGATCGTCCGCTTCATCGAACGCTCGGCGCTGGTCTGGCGCCCGGCCTTCATCAAGGAGTGAGCCCCCCATGAGCCACGCCCTTTCCCGGATCTCCGCCTCACACTCCACTGGGGGCAAGCCGGTCGTCAGTGTCCGCGGCCTCGTCCGCAACTTCGGCAACGGCAATGTGCTGGACGGTCTGTCGCTCGACCTTCAGCCGGGCTCCTTCACCGCCCTGCTCGGCCGCTCCGGCTGCGGCAAGTCCACGCTGCTGCGCACGCTGGCGAAGCTGGACCCGGCGCCGGAGGGCACCGCACAACTGCCGGACGAACGCGCCGTGGTGTTCCAGGAGCCGCGGCTGGTGCCCTGGATGCGGGTGCTGCGCAACGTCATGCTCGGCCTGCGCCATCCGGATGCGGAAGAGCGCGGCCTCGCGGCCCTGGCGGAGGTCGGGCTGTCCCACCGCGCCAATGCCTGGCCGCTGACCCTGTCGGGCGGCGAGGCGCAGCGGGCGGCGCTGGCCCGCGCCCTGGTCCGCGAACCGCGGCTGCTTCTGCTCGACGAACCTTTCGCGGCGCTGGACGCCCTGACCCGGATGCGCATGCAGGGGCTGGTGGAGACGCTGTGGCGCGTCCATTCACCCGCCGTCCTGCTGGTGACCCACGATGTCGACGAGGCGCTGCTGCTGGCCGACCGCGCCGTGGTGATGGCAAACGGCAGGATCGCCGCCGACGTCCCGATCCCGCTGGCCCGCCCACGCCGCCACGGCGACCCCGGCTTCATCGCGCTGCGCTCCCGCCTGCTCACCGAGCTGGGCGTGGACGAGGATCATTTGGCTGCGCGGGAACCCCAGCGCACCGATGCCAGGGCAACCGGCGCGAAGCCCGGCGGCTACGGCCTGCCCGCCGGCGCCGCCGCAGCACCCAGCCTCTGACATTCACCGCCGACGGATTTCGCCAGCCATGACGACCGATTTTATCCGCCTCCCCTCGACCGCGATCGGCCGCCGCAGCCTGTTGCGCGGTGCCGCCGGGACCTGCGGCGCCCTGGCGCTGGGCGGCCTGCCCACCCTGTCTCAGGCCGCCTCCGGTCCGACGGCGGAAACCGTCCTGCGCATCGCCGACTACAAGGCGCTGGACGGGCTCGCGCTGGAGGCGTCCGGCAACGCGCAGTCCACCTACCGGGCGCAGTTCGCAGAATTCGCATCGGGCAACCTGATCGTCGAGGCGATCAACGCCGGCTCCATCGACGTCGGGTCCAGCAGCGAGATCCCGCCAGCCTTCGGCATCGCCGCCGGCGCCCGCCTGTCGATCGTCGCCGTCGTCAAGGACGACGTGAATTGGCAGGTGGTTCTGGTGCCGCCGGGCAGCCCGATCCGGTCGGTCGCCGACCTGAAGGGCAAGCGCGTCGGCTATGTCCGCGCCACCACAACGCAGTATTATCTTGCCAGGATGCTGGGCGAGGTCGGCCTGCGCTTCACCGACATCCAGCCGGTCAGCCTGACCCCGTCCGAAGGGCAGGCCGCCTTCGACCAGGGCGCGCTCGATGCCTGGGCGATCTACGGCTATTCGGTGCCGTTCGCCATCAGGAAAGGCGCACGGGTGCTGATCACCTCCAACGGCTACCTGTCGGGCAACTACCTGTATCTCGCCTCGCCCGACGCGCTCGCCGATCCGGGCAAATCGGCCGCCATCGGCGATTACTTCCTGCGGCTGCGCCGTGCCTTCGCCTGGCGCGCCGCCAACCTCGAGCGATGGGCCCAGGTCCATTCCGCCGCCATCGGCGTGCCGGTGGAAACCGACCTGGAGATCCTGCGCAAGAACTCCCGCCAGCGCGATCTGGCGCCGATCGCCGATGCCGACATCGCGTCGGCCCAGAATGTCGCGGACACCTTCCACCAGTTGGGCGTGCTGCCCAAGCGCATCGACATCGCCCCGGCTTTCGACCGCCGCTTCACCGACATCCTGTCGCGTCCGCTCAGCTAGCGGAAAACACCCTGAACACTCGCCAACCCAGAATGGGGACCGCTGCCATGACCTCCTCTCAGACCGCTGCCGCCCACCCGCTCCGCTTCGTCGGCTTCGTCGGCAACCACAATTCGTCCGAAATCATCCCCCGCCAGGGTCCCGTGGTGGACCGCGACTATATCGAGACGGTCGCCAAGGCGCATGAGCTGGGCGGCTTCGATTCAGTGCTCCAGGCCTTCCATGCCGACGCGCCCGACAGCCTGCAGGTCAGCCAGCACATCACCGGCGTCACCGACCGGCTGGGCGTGCTGATCGCCCACCGCCCCGGCTTCCAGGCGCCGACCATCCTGGCCCGCCAGCTCGCCACCCTGGATCAGCTGAGCCGCGGCCGTGTCGCCATCAACGTCATCACCGGTGCGGAACGCAGCGAGCTTGCCCGCGACGGCAACACGGTGGACGACAAGGACGAGCGCTATGCCCGCACGTCCGAGTTCCTCGACATCGTCCGCGCCGAATGGAGCAGCGACAAGCCCTTCGACTACCAAGGCCGCTTCTATCAGGTCGAGAAGGCCTTCTCGCAGGTGAAGCCCTACAACCCGTCCGGCATCCCGGTTTGGATCGCCGGCGCCTCCGCGGCGGCGGTCGAGGTGGCGGGGCGCCATGCCGACACCTATGCGGTGTGGGGCGAGACCCACGATCAGGTGCGCGAGCTGCTGGCCCGCGTCCGTGCCGCCGTCGCCAAGGCGGGCCGGCCGCAGCCGGCCTTCAGCCTGTCGTTGCGCCCGATCCTGGCCGACACCGAGGACGCCGCCTGGGCCAAGGCCGAGGCGATCTACGACAAGGCCAAGGCGCTGCTGGAGAAGACCGGCTTCAGCCGCAGCGAGCTGCCGAACAACGAGGGCGCCCGCCGCCTGCTGGCCATCGCCGACAAGGGCCACCGCCACGACAAGCGCCTGTGGACCGCCATCGCCGCCCTGACCGGAGCCAAGGGCAACTCCACCTCGCTGGTCGGCACGCCGGATCAGGTCGCCGACGCCCTGCTGGACTACCACGACCTTGGCGTCACCACCTTCCTGATCCGCGGCTTCGACCCGCTGCCCGACGCCATCGCCTACGGGCGCGACCTGCTGCCGCGCGTCCGCCAGCTGGTGGCCGACCGCCAGCGCGCCCAAGCCGTTGCGGCGGAGTGAGGGTGCTGTGGCAAGCAGGTCGCCGGTGATCCTCAACCAGCTTGGCCCGGTGGTGGCAGGGCGCATCGCCGCCCACCCCTGCCGGCCGGCGGTGCTGGAGCATGAGGCGGGCCGTGCCCCTTGGGATCTGCCGGCCGGTGTCGAGGTGCTGCTGACCCGCCCGCTGATCGGCTGGGATGCGGCCCCCGCAGCCCCGCCACCCGGCTGGGGCGAGACCCTGCGCTGGATCCAGTCTGGCTCCACCGGGATGGATTTCTATCCGCCCTGGCTGCTGGAGGATCGGCGGACCGTCACCTGCGCCCGCGGCGTCTCGGCGGTGGCCATCGCCGATTACGTGATGACCGCCATCCTCGCCGTCGAGAAGCGCTGGGACGCCATCCGCCTGCGCGGACCGCAGGACTGGCGGCACGAGACGCTGGGCAGCCTGTCCGGCAAGCGGCTGGGGTTGGCCGGCTTCGGCGCCATCGGCCAAGCGGTCGCCGAGCGAGCGCTGGCATTCAATCTGGCGGTTGGGGCGGTGCGCCGCTCCGGCTGGGCGGTGCCGGTGCCGGGCGTCGAGCCGTTCGACCGGTTGGAAGATTTGGTCGCCGCCAGCGACCATCTGGTCCTGGCGCTGCCGCTGACCGCCGCCACCCGCGGTCTGGTCGGCACCGAGCTGCTGTCCCGGGCCAAGCCCGGGCTGCATCTGGTCAATATCGCGCGCGGCGCGCTGGTCGATCAGGAAGCGCTGCTCGCCGCCATCGAGGGCGGCCGGATCGCCGGCGCCACACTGGACGTCACCGATCCCGAACCGCTGCCGGCGGGACACCCTTTCTACAGCCACCCCGCCATCCGGCTGACGCCGCATGTCTCCTGGTCCGACCCGGCGTTCGAACAGCGACTGGCCGACCGCATCCTGGCCAACCTCGACGCCTACGTACGTGGCGAACCGCTGCGCGACGTGGTGGACGCCGGCACCGGCTATTGAATCCTTTCCCGACGGAGCCCCTTGCGATGACCCACATCCAACCAAGACCGCGCAAATTCTGGCCGCCGGTCGATCCGGTCAGCTACAGCAGCGTCGAGGAGGAGCGGCAGCACCGCAAGCAGCGGCTTGCCGCCACTTTCCGCCTGTTCGGCCGCTATGGCTTCGACCAGGGGCTGGCCGGCCATGTCACCGCGCGGGATCCGGAGCATCCCGACCGCTTCTGGATCAACCCGCTGGGCCAGCATTTCCGCAGCATCCGGGTGTCGGACCTGCATCTGGTCGATGGCGACGGCAATATCCTCCATGGCGACCGCGCCATCAACCAGGCCGGTTTCACCATCCATTCGGCCATCCACCGGGCCCGCCCCGACGTGGTGGCCGCTGCCCACACACACTCGACCTATGGCAAGGCATGGTCGGCGCTCGGCCTGCCGCTGGCCCCGCTGAGCCAGGATTCGGCCGCTTTCTACGAGGATCAGGTGATCTTCGACCCCTATTCCGGCGTCGTCCTGACCGAGGGCGAGGGCAAACGGCTGGTGGATTCACTGGGCGACAAGAAGCTGGCGATCCTGAAGAATCACGGGCTGCTGACCGTCGGCCCGAGCGTCGAGGCGGCTGCCTGGTGGTTCATCAGCGCCGACAACGCCGCCCATACCCAGTTGCTGGCGGAGGCCGCCGGACGGCCCCAGCCCATCGAGCATGAGACGGCCCTGCTGACCCGCTCGCAGGTGGGGACCCACCAGGGCGGCGCCTACAACTTCCACCCCTTGTGGGAATGGATCGTCTCGGCCGAACCCGACCTGCTCGACTGATCCTGTCCCCATCCTTCGCGAAAGCACCCGAACGATGACCGCGAACACCGCTCTTTCCCGCCGCGGCCTGATCGCCGCCGGCGCCGTCACGCTCGCCGCCCCCTTCGTCCTGCGCCGTCGGGCGGTGGCGGCGGAGCCGCTGCGCCTGTCCTGGAATGCCGGCGCCGTCTGCTTCTCCGCCGTGCCGCTGGCCTTCCAGCTCGACCTGTTCAAGAAGCATGGGCTGGAGGTGGAGCTGATCAACTTCACCGGCTCCACCGACCAGCTGCTGGAGGCCATCGCCACCGGCAAGGCCGATGCCGGCGTGGGCATGGCGCTGCGCTGGCTGAAGCCGCTGGAGCAGGGCTTCGACGTGAAGATCTCCGCCGGTCTCCACGGCGGCTGCATGCGGCTGTTCGGGGCGAAGGAAGCGGGGGTGAAGACCGTGCTGGACCTGCCGGGCAGGACCATCGGCGTCAGCGACATGGCCAGCCCGTCGAAGAATTTCTTTTCCGTCGTGCTGACGAAGTACGGCATCGACCCGAACAAGGACGTCGAATGGCGCCAGTTCCCCGCCGACCTGCTGGGGCTGGCGGTGGAGAAGGGTGAAATCCACGCCATCGCCGACGGCGACCCGCTGGTCTGGCGCCACACCAAGGACCCGCGGATGGTGGAGATCACCAACAACGTCTGCGGCGAGTTCGCGACCCGCACCTGCTGCCTCGTCGGCGTGCGCGGCAGCCTGCTCCGCGACAACCGCCCGGCGGCCAAGGCGCTGACCACGGCGCTGATCGAGGCTCAGCACGCCGCCTATGCAGATCTGCGCGCCGCCGCCGCAGCCTACGCTCCCTTCGCTCCGAAATTCCCGGTGGAGGAGCTGGAGGCGATGCTGCGCAGCCACGCCCACAACGTCACCCCCACCGGCGACGAGTTGCGCCAGCAGCTGGCGCTCTACACCGACGAGCTGAAGAGCGTGTCGGTCATCAAGCGCTCCACCGACAGCCAGCGCTTCGCCGGGCGCATCACGGTCGATCTCGCCTGATCCATCTCCACTGAAGCGGAAACGCCTGCCATGCCCTTCGACGATCTGCCCTTTCCGCCCGCCCCCTTCGGTGAAGCCGGCACCGCTCCGACGGTCGACCCGTCGCTCATCTCCGCTCTGTCGGCGGAGTTCGCGCTGCGCGCCGCCGAGCATGACGCCGCCGCCAGCTTCCCGTTCGAGAATTTCGAACGGCTGGCAGGCAAAGGGATTCCGGCGCTGGTCACGCCAAAAGCGGCGGGCGGCAAGGGCGGCGGGCTGGGGGATGCGTTGACGGTGGTGAACGGCATCGCCCGCGGTGAGCCGTCCACCGCGCTGGTTCTGGTGCTGCAATACGTCATCCACAACCAGCTCTGGCGTGGGTCCGCCTGGCCGGAGGCTCTGCGCGACCGCATTGCCAGCTCCGCCGTGACAGACGGTGCCCTGATCAACATCCTCCGGGTGGAGCCGGAACTGGGCACACCCCACCGCGGCGGCCTGCCGGCGACGGTGGCGCGCAAGGTACCGGGGGGTTGGCGCCTCTCGGGCACCAAGATTTACTCCACCGGCATTCCGGCATTGTCCTGGCTCGGCGTCTGGGCACGCACCGACGATACCGAACCGCTTGTCGGCACCTGGGTGGTCCCGCGCGGTGCCGGGCTGGCGGAGCAGGGGATCGAGGTGCGGGAGACCTGGAACCACATCGGCATGCGGGCCAGCGGTAGCCACGAGGTGGTGTTCCGTGACGTCTTCGTCCCCGACGATCATGCCGGCGAGCTTCGCCCGCCCGCCGGCTGGGCCGCACCCGACGCGGTCGCCACCGCCTGGATGGCCACCCTGTTCAGCGGCGTCTATGACGGCATCGCCCGCTCGGCCCGCGACTGGCTGGTCGGCTTCCTGCACGCCCGCAAGCCGACAGGGCTGAATGGGTCTTCGCTCGCCACCGTCCCGCGCCTGCAGGAAGCGCTGGGTGGGATCGAGGCGCTGCTGCTGGCCAACCGCATCCTCCTGCGTTCGCTGTCGGCGGCGGTGGACGGCGGCTCCCCGCCTTCGTCCAGCGACGCCCTGCTGGTGAAATACACGGTGACCAACAACGCCATCGACGCGGTGGCGCGGGCGCTGGAGGTCACCGGCAATCCCGGCCTGTCGCGCGACAATCCACTGGAGCGCCATCATCGGGACGTTCTGTGCGCCCGCGTCCACGCCCCACAGAACGACATGATCCTGATCGGGGCCGGACGCGCCGCTCTCGCGGGATAGAGAACCCGCAAACCAGGGCACTTCACTTTCGATTTGGTTGCAGGACCAGGAGGGCCTTTGCCGAACCCGCGTTCTTCGGGGGCCATCCGAAAAGACCGCTCCCATCCTGCCCAAGCGGGGGGTTGGGCGCCGGCCGCCGCCCGCGTGGCGCCTCAGTGCCGATCAGCGAACAGGCTCATCCAAGCTCAGCATAAGGCGGTTGGCCCAGGCGAAGATTGCAACCGCCAGGATCAAGTCAAGGATTTCGACCTCGTCCAATCCAGCTCGGCGAAGGTCTGCGACATCCTCTTCCGCCAGGGAAGCGGGCGTGCCCGTCAGGCGGGCAGCGGCGACGGAGAGTGCCTGCCGGTGCGGGTCGCTCAGACCACCGATTCCATGCGTGAAGAGCGCATCGATTTCGTCCCTGCCGCCGGTCAACTCGACGAAGCGGCGGGCATGGACGGAGGCGCAATAGACGCAGCCGTTCAATACCGACTCAACGGCGGTGGCCAGTTCGCGCTCCGCCCGTGGCAGGCCGCGCGGGCGTACATGATGCCGTTGAACAGCGGCGTGCGGTGGAGAAGCGCCTCGGGCTCATGCGCCAGCACCAGCGAATAGGCGCCGACGGCCGTGTTCGACGGCGTCGCCGCCAGCGCCAGGCGCTGCTCCTCGGTCGCCTGCTCCAGCAGTACCGGGGGGAGCCATGGCTTCCAATCCAGGACGTCGGTGGTGAAACCGATCGCAGGATCGGCCGGAACCGGTCGCTCCGGCGACAGATGGGCTTGCCGTGGGGCCGCAACTCCCCCCTCCAGCGCCTGCAGACCGGCCAGCAACCGGACTTGATAGTTCACCAGCGCGATCAGCTGCGACAGCGCGACGATGCCGTGGGCGTCCAGCCCCGCCGCCTCCAGTGCGCTCAGATGCTCCGGCCGGGAGTGGCGCGGGGAGAGGGTGACACGTTCCGCATGGGCGATCAGGGCCGGGCGTGCTTCGACGGCGCCGCCAAGCTCTCGGTAATGGGCGGCAAGCGCGTCGTTCCCGGCCAACGACGCGATGCGCGCTGCCACCGCTGCGCGCTCCGTGGCGGGAAACAGGCCAGGACGCCGAGGCGCCAGCAGGGCATCGTGAGCCGCCTGCGTACGGGCGCGGACCTCCGCCCGGCGGGCGCGCAACACCTGCAGGGGTGAGCCCTCGTCCAGCCCGGCAATCAGATCGATAAGGCCGGGAGCGGTCAGTTTGGGCTCGCCGACGGTGTCGAAGGTGGTGGCGCTCATCGGAAATCCTCCGCTTCGGTCCATTCGTCGCCCTGCAGTTCCGGCGTCTCGATCCGCCCGCGCAGGGCAGCGGGCAGGCGGTGCTGTCGCTGCGTTTCACCGGCGAAAGCCACCCGGAGGGCATCTCGCTCGCCAGCCTGCTGGCACTCGCCCCCGATGCCAAGCTGCTGCATGGCGGCATCGACCGCATCCAGGGCCATGCCCAGGGCGACCTTGTGATCGCCGTTCCGGTCGCGGCGATGCGCTCGGCCGCCGGCTCCCGCTTCTCCCCCGACAGCTGGAAGGTTCTCGGCTATGTCGTCGACGATGTTTGACCGCTATCTGCGCGCCTTCGGCGAAACGCTGACGATGGTCGGCGTTTCCGTCACCATCACCATCCTCAGCGGGCTGACCCTGGCCCTGCTGCTGGTCGCCACCGCCCCCGGCGGCCTCTATCCGCGGCAGCGTTTCAACAAGGGGCTGTCGGTGGTGGTGAACGTCTTCCGGGCGATCCCCTTCATCATCCTGCTGGTGGCGCTGCTGCCCTTCACCCGGCTGCTCGTCGGCACGACGCTGGGCATCTGGGCCGCCATCGTTCCGCTCAGCATCCACCTGATCGCCTTCTACACCCGCGTCGCCCAGGTCAGCCTGAACGAGGTCGACCACGGGCTGATCGAGGCGGCCCACGCCATGGGCTTCCGCCGCTGGCACATCGTCCGCCATGTCATCCTGCCCGAGGCGCTGCCCGGCCTGATCGGCGGCATGACCGTCTGCGTGATCGCGATGATCAACGCCTCGGCGATGGCGGGGGCGGTCGGCGCCGGGGGCTTGGGCGACCTCGCCATCCGCTACGGCTACGAACGCTACGAGACCCAGGTGCTGTTCGAGATCATCGTGATCCTGATCGTGCTGGTCACCTCGGTGCAGTTCGGCGGCGAATGGCTGTCCCGGCGGGTCCATCATCGCCGTTGAGGCCATCCCCGGCAAATCAACTTCCGGAGCGGCGCCGGCCACCGCCAAACCCTACCCTTCCCAGCGGTGGGAGAGGATGAAGCTGTAGCGTTCGGACCGGATGTGGAACACCGAACGGTCGGCACAGCCGCCGCCGACGAAGACGGAGCGGCGGTCCATCACCAGCACCGGCGCGCCCGCCGGCAGACCGAGCGCCGCCGCCACCTCCGCATCGGCCGCTGCCGCCTTCACCTCGATGTCGGCGCCGCCGACCGGCTTGCCGACGATGTCCTGCAGGATGCCGTAGATCGGCCGGTGTCCTGCCGCCTGCCAGTCGACCGGCTCCAGAGCCTGCGGCAGCAGGCTGCGACCCAGCGCCACCGGTTCGCCGTCCACCAGATGCAGGCGGCACACCTCCAGGCAGTGGGGACCGAAATCCTCCCGCAGCTCCGCCGGAGTCGGCACGATCCGCGCCGACAAGGGCCGCATCGTGGCGTCCAGCCCCTGCAGGCGCAGGGATTCGTGGAAGCTGCGCAGGCGGTCGAGCGGATGCTGGACGCGTTTGCCCGCGGTGAAGGTGCCCTTGCCCTTGCGGCGCTCGATCAGCCCGTCCGTCTCCAGCCGGTCGAGCGCCAGCCGGACGGTGACCCGGCTGACACCGAAGCGGGCACCGATCTCGCTTTCGGTCGGCAGCCGTCCCGACGGCTCGAACAGACGGGCGGCGATCTCGTCGCGCAGCCGGTCGGCGATCTGACGGTAGAGCGCCGTCGCATTGTCTCGCACCAGGGCCACCCTGCCCTCTCCCCTTCATTGACTGAGCCGATCGGCCAGCGGATGCCGCCTTGATGCCACCGGCGACGGGACGGCTCAACGCTTACAAACCAGTTCAGATTGGCGGGGCATAACACGAACCAGAGCCAAGCTTATTTCAGCCGCAAATCTGTCCGGGATATGGGGGCCAGCTCACAACGGCCAACGGCACATGAAAAAGCCCGCCGGATCGAAGCTAAGCGCTTGATCTGGCGGGCTTAATTTGGTTGCGGGGGCAGGATTTGAACCTGCGGCCTTCAGGTTATGAGCCTGACGAGCTACCGGGCTGCTCCACCCCGCGGATGTCCTGTCGATTGGGGTGGATTTTGTGAAGAGCGATTGCGGAGCGCTGGATTGGCGTCTCCTGTGCCTGAGCGACCTGGCGGCGACCTACTCTCCCACGTCTTAAGACGCAGTACCATCGGCGCAGAGGCTTTTCACGGCCGAGTTCGGGATGGGATCGGGTGTTTGACACCTCGCCATGACCACCAGGTCACCGAGGCACAAGACCGACGCCCGCTGCATTGTCCACCGACCTATGATCGGGGTCATGCTGCGATCCGGAACGCTTCGCAATCTGTCGTGCAAGTGACGAGGGTGTGTATCGAACGGCATCGCATTGGTCAAGTCTGCTGTCGAGCAGGCTTGCTGCTGCGCATGGCGCGGTTGTGTGGGGTTGAGATCAAGCCGATCGAGCGATTAGTAAGGCTTAGCTTCGAGCGTCACCGCCCGTCCACATGCCTCCTATCGACGTGATGGTCTGTCACGGCTCTCAAGGGAGCTCTTGTTTAGAGGTGGGTTTCCCGCTTAGATGCTTTCAGCGGTTATCCCGTCCATACTTAGCTACCCGGCCATGCCACTGGCGTGACAACCGGTGCACCAGAGGTATGTCCATCCCGGTCCTCTCGTACTAGGGACAGATCCTCGCAAAACTCCTACACCCACGGCAGATAGGGACCGAACTGTCTCACGACGTTCTAAACCCAGCTCACGTACCACTTTAATCGGCGAACAGCCGAACCCTTGGGACCTGCTCCAGCCCCAGGATGTGATGAGCCGACATCGAGGTGCCAAACGACTCCGTCGATATGGACTCTTGGGAGTCATCAGCCTGTTATCCCCGGCGTACCTTTTATCCGTTGAGCGATGGCCCGTCCACGTGGAGCCACCGGATCACTATGGCCGACTTTCGTCTCTGCTCGACTTGTCAGTCTTGCAGTCAGGCGGGCTTATGCCATTGCACTCGACGAGCGATTTCCGACCGCTCTGAGCCCACCATCGCGCGCCTCCGTTACACTTTGGGAGGCGACCGCCCCAGTCAAACTACCCGCCATGCAGGGTCCCGGGCCCGGATAACGGGCCGCGGTTAGATGCCAGAGATCTCAAGGGTGGTATTTCAAGGTTGGCTCCACCCGGGCTGGCGCCCAGGCTTCCAAGCCTCCCACCTATCCTACACATGAGATCCCTAGCACCACTGCAAAGCTGTAGTAAAGGTGCACGGGGTCTTTCCGTCTGACCGCGGGAACTCCGCATCTTCACGGAGAGTTCAATTTCGCTGAGTTGGTGTTGGAGACAGCGGGGAAGTCGTTACGCCATTCGTGCAGGTCGGAACTTACCCGACAAGGAATTTCGCTACCTTAGGACCGTTATAGTTACGGCCGCCGTTTACCGGGGCTTCAATTCAGAGCTTGCACCCCTCCTCTTAACCTTCCGGCACCGGGCAGGCGTCAGACCCTATACGTCGCCTTGTGTGGCTTCGCAGAGCCCTGTGTTTTTAGTAAACAGTCGCTACCCCCTGGTCTGTGCCCCCCGCCCGTGCTTGCGCACGAACGGGGCCCTCTTCTTCCGAAGTTACGAGGGCAATTTGCCGAGTTCCTTCAACACCATTCTCTCAAGCGCCTGGGTATACTCTACCTGTCCACCTGTGTCGGTTTGGGGTACGGTCTATACGGCGGGGCTGTTTCCTGGAACCGGTCCACAGCATGTCCAATCCGATAAGGACATACACGCTTTCCAATCCGTCACCTCCGCCAGGCCCACGACTATTAACGTGGTTCCCATCGACTACGCCTTTCGGCCTCGCCTTAGGGGCCGGCTCACCCTGCGTGGATTAACCTTGCGCAGGAACCCTTGGACTTTCGGCGAGAGTGTTTCTCACACTCTTTGTCGCTACTCATGTCAGCATTCTCACTTCCGATACCTCCAGGCGACCTCACGGCCACCCTTCGCAGGCTTACGGAACGCTCCGCTACCGCGTGATCCTAAGATCACACCCGCAGCTTCGGTACACGGCTTGAGCCCCGATACATTTTCGGCGCAGGCCGGCTTAACTAGACCAGTGAGCTATTACGCTTTCTTTAAAGGATGGCTGCTTCTAAGCCAACCTCCTGGTTGTCATGGCCTTCCCACATCCTTTCCCACTTAGCCGTGATTTGGGGACCTTAGCTGGCGGTCTGGGCTGTTTCCCTCTCGACGATGGACCTTAGCACC
>NZ_CP167912.1:820000-865186 GCF_041507355.1 Azospirillum sp. HJ39
ACCCCAACGGCATCCGCACCACCGATGTGCGCAGCATCCTGCGGCGCGGCGCCGGATCCGGCTGGGCGGAGGTGGATTTCGTCGGGATCGACGGAGATGCCTACCGGGCGAGGTGGGAGGTGCGGCGGGCACGGCAGAAGGCGCAGGGTGCCCTGCAACTGCAGAGCATGTCGCTGAGCAGCCTCGACGGCGAGCGGCGCTACGGCGACGGCAAGAAGAGCGTGCTCGACGAAATCGAACGGCGGCTGGGCCTCAGCTTCGAGCAGTTCCGACGCGCCGTCCTGTTGGCGCAGGGCGACTTCGCCACCTTCCTGAAGGCGCCGCCGCGCGAACGCTCCGCCCTGCTGGAACTGCTGACCGGCACGGAGGTGTATTCGCGGCTGTCGGTCGCCGCCCATGAACGGGCGGGTGCGGAGCGGCAGACGCTCGACACGCTGGAGGCGCAGGGCGGCGGCATCGGCGTCCTCGCCGACGAGGATCGCGCCGCCCTGCAGGCGGAAGCCGCCGATGCGGCAAGCGCGGTCCAGGCGGGCGAACAGGCGCTGGCGCTCACCCGGGCGGCCATGGCCTGGCACGAGCGCGATGCGCAGCTCGCCGCGGCGGTGGAGCAGGCGCAGGCAGCGGCCCGAACCGCCGAAGAGGCCTGGGCGGGAGCGGAAACGCGGCGTGGCGCGGCGGCCCGGCTGCGCAGTCTGCTGCCGGTGCGTCCGTTTCTGGAGGATGCCGACCGGACGGCGGGAGATGCGGCCGCGGCCGCGGCGGCGGTGGATCGCGCGACGGCGGCATGGGAAAGCGCCCGGCTTGCGGTGGAGGAGTCGACCGGTCGCCATGGCGACGCCCGGCGCCGCTTAGAGGCCGCCTGCACGGCACAGGCCGGAGCCGAACCCGACCTGGAGCGTGCCGCCGATCTGGATGGGCGGATCGCGGCGTTGACCGGCGAAGGCGACGCCGCCGAGGCTGCGGCACAGGCCGCCATGCAGCGGAGCGCCAAGGCACGCAAGGCGGTGCAGGACATCGGGACAGCCCTGTCGGCGGCGCAGACCGAGTCCGCAAGGCTGGACTCCTGGCTGCGCGGACAGGCGGGCTTCGAGCCGGTCGCGGCCGATTGGGAGCGCTGGGACCGGCTGTTGGACCGGCACCAGGCGGCGGCCCGCACCGGAGACGCCGCCCGCCGGGAGAGGATGGCCCGGGAGTCCGAACTTGCAGTCCTGACCGCCGCCGTCGAAGCGGCAGAGAGCCGGGCGGCCGAAGCGAAGGACCACTGCATCGCGGCCGAGACGGCGTTGGAGGCACTGCGGGCCGAGGCGGTGCCATCGCTCGACGATGCCCGGACGGCGCGGGCGGAGGCGGGGCGCCGCCGCGATGGGCTGCGGGCCCTGCTCGCCACCGGCGAGATGCGGCGGCGCCTGTCGGCCGACCGGACGGCGGCGGAGACCGAGCGGGTGCGGCTGCTGGCCGAAGCGGGGCGCGACGGCGCGGCGGCGCAGGAACTTGCAGAGCGACGCAACGAACGGCGTGCCGCCGCCGACGAGGCGGAACGGACGCTGCAACGCCTGCTGCTGGCCCGGCGGGAGGATGTGAAGAGCCTGCGCGGACGGCTGGAGGAGGGCGAGCCCTGCCCGGTCTGCGGATCGGACTCCCACCCCTGGGCGGGAACCGGCGCCACGCCGCTGGACCGGGTCACCCGGGAGCAGGAAGCGCATCTCGCCGGCCTGCGGGAGGATCTGGCCGCCATGGTGGCCCGCCATGCGGCACTCGAGGCAGCAGCCCAGGCCGCGCGGGCGGGGGCCGACGGGCTGGCGGCACGGCTGGCGGCGATGGCGCGGGAGGCCGATGAGCTGACGGCGCGCTGGACGGCGCAGGCGGCGGCTGCCGGATGGAGCGGCGATTGCAACGCGCTGGCCGACATGGCGGCGGCGCTCGACGGCGTGGAACAGCGGTTGGCGGGCATCGCCGCCGACGAGGAGCAGGCGCTGGATCACCACCGGCGGCTCGACGCGGCACAGCAGGAGCAGCGCCGGCTGGAAGCCACCGCTGCGGCGCTGGCGACGGAGAGCGAGGCGGCCCGGCAGCGGTTGGCCGAGGGGCGGCAGGCGGCGGCCCTGGCTGCGGCGGCGCTGGAACGGGCAGAGGGCGACCGCGACGCCGCCCTGGCGGAACTGGCGGAAGGGCTGGCCGGCGAAACCGATTGGCGCACGCGGCTGGAGCGGGATTCGGAAGGGTTCCGCAGCGCGTTGGCGGAACGGGTCGCCGAGCACCGGGCGAAGAGCGATGCATTGGCCCGCGCCGGCCGTGAGGTCGAACGGGCAAGCGGCGAGCGCGCGGTGCAGTCGGCGGAGCTGGATGCGGCGCTGAGGGCGGAGGAGGAGGCACGCCAGCGGGCCGCCGATCTGGCCGGTCGGCTGGCCGAGGCCCGGACGGCACGCAACGCGCTGCTCGGCGGACGGGCGGTGGTGGCGGTGCGCAAGGCGCTGGCCGACGAGCGGCAGGCCGCCGACACGCTGGTGGAGAAGGCCACGATCGTTCGCCAGGACGCCGCCGCCCGCCTGTCGGCGGCGGAGCGGGAACGGGAAACCCGCGACGAGGCGGCTCGCCTGTATGCCGGCAAGGCGGTGGTGGCCAGGGAGCGGCTGGAGCGGGCGACGGACGAACGCTCCATCGGCTTGGAGGAGATCCGCCGGCTGCTGGCCGCCCCCGACGCCGGGCTGGAGGCCGAGGAGCGGGCACTGGCGGCGTTGGAGCGCGCGCGCGGCGATGCGCTGCTGGTGGTTGATGAGCGGCGGCGGCAGCGGGACGGCCACCATGCCGCCGGCCGTCCGGCGCAGACCGCAGAAGAGGCGGCCGCCGCGGCCGATGGAACAGGCACGATCCTGGAGCGCGACCGCGACCGGCTCGGCTCGGCTCGCGGCCGGCTGGAGGCCGACGACGCCAACCGGCTGCGGCTGGCCGGGCTAAGCGCGGCGATGGAGGCCCAGCGGGCACGCTGCGCCCTGTGGGGCAAGATGGCGCAGCTGATCGGCTCGGCCAACGGGCAGAAGATGCGCAACTTCGCCCAGAGCCTGAGCCTCGACCTGCTGCTGACCCATGCCAACCGGCATCTCGAGGATTTGGCCCGCCGCTACCGGCTGGAGCGGGTGGCCGGGGCCGACCTGGAAATTCAGGTGGTCGACCGCGAGATGGGCGACGAGCGTCGCGGCGTCCACAGCCTGTCGGGCGGCGAGCTGTTCCTGGTGTCTCTGGCCCTGGCGCTGGGCCTGTCGGCGATGGCGGCCGGCGCCTCCGGCGGCATCGGCACGCTGTTCATCGACGAGGGCTTCGGCACGCTGGATCCCGACAGCCTGGACGTCGCCCTGTCCTGCCTGGAAGCCTTGCAGGCGGGCGGCCGTCAGGTCGGCGTCATCAGCCACGTCCCGGCGATGGTCGAGCGCATCGGCACGCAGATCCGCGTGGTGCCGCTGGGCGGCGGGCGCAGCCGGGTGACGGTGCTGTCGCCGGCCGGCGTGCCGGGGGCGGCGCTGACTGAGGCTTGATGGCGGCCGGCGTGCGCCGGAGGGTGGCCGGCTCCCCGCCCGGCGCTCAGCGCCCCCGCTTGGCCAGGAAGGCCAGCCGTTCCAGCGTGTGGACGTCCTGCTCGTTCTTCAGCAGGGCGCCGCACAGCGGCGGGATCAGGGTGCGGGCATCCTTGGCGCGCAGGGTTTCCGGATCGACGTCCTCGACCATCAGCAGCTTGATCCAGTCCAGCAGCTCCGACGTGGAGGGCTTCTTCTTCAGGCCCGGCACCTCACGCAGGTCGTAGAACAGGTTCAGCGCCTCGCGCAGCAGCGCAGCCTTCAGGCCGGGATAATGGACCTCGACGATGCGTTCCATCGTCTCGCGCTCGGGAAAGCGGATGTAGTGGAAGAAGCAGCGGCGCAGGAAGGCGTCCGGCAGCTCCTTCTCGTTGTTCGAGGTGATGATGACGATGGGCCGCCTGGCCGCCGTGACCGTCTGCCGGGTCTCGTAGACGTGGAACTCCATTCGGTCGAGCTCCAGCAACAGATCGTTGGGAAACTCGATGTCGGCCTTGTCGATCTCGTCGATCAGCAGGACCGGAGGTTCCGGCGCCTCGAAGGCCTCCCACAGCTTGCCGCGGACGATGTAGTTGGCGATGTCGTGGACCTTGGCCTCGCCCAGCTGGCTGTCGCGCAGACGGCTGACCGCGTCGTATTCGTACAGGCCCTGCTGCGCCTTGGTGGTCGATTTCACATGCCAGGACAGCAGCGGCTTGTTCAGCGCGCGGGCGATCTCAACCGCCAGCACGGTCTTGCCGGTCCCCGGCTCCCCCTTCACGAGAAGCGGGCGCTCCAGCGTGATCGCGGCGTTGACCGCCACCATCAGATCGTCGGTGGCGACATAGCGGTCGGTGCCGGCAAAACGCATTTCGATGTCCTCGTCCTTTCGCGTGCCCGACAGTCTTGCCATTCCCGTTCCGGCTGGCAAGCCCCGCCGAACCCGACGCTCCGCTCCGGCGGCGACGGCGTATCGTTCCCGGCCTCGACCGGGCCTGGATGGGAGGAATCGCAACGATTCTCCGCCGGACCATTCCGTTTCTTTTCGTTTCACCATCACCCTTGCCAATCGCTTCCATTTGATCGAAGAGAAGGAGAACGCTCGATCAATGATCGGGGCAAAGGAAATCCAGGAGACAAGATCTTCAAGATTTTCATGAAAGAGTCCTGCATCTAAAGTTTTCGTGCCGCATGACACGGAATAACGGAACCGTGGATCATTGATGGACAATCGCATCGTTCTTGTCTGCGGAATGTTCAGCAGCGCTTCAACCTGGGCATTCAATGCCGCGGTTGATCTTCTTCGCCTGAGCACTCCTTGTCACGTCGCCTTCGCCGCAAATCTGGATGGCGGAACACAGTTGCCCATACCGCCGGCCGGAACGGTACTGGTGCTGAAGACCCATGGCTGGGGCGATCCGGCCGCCTTCCTGGACCGCCACCCGGACACGCCCTGCCTCGTCACCATCCGGGATCCGCGCGATGCCGTGGTGTCGCTGATGCAGCGCTTCGATTACGGCTTCGACCATGCCCTGGCCTATGCCGCCCAGGGCGCCGCCGGAATCGTCGGCGCGGCACGCCAGCCGAAAAGCCTGCTGCTGCGCTACGAGAGCGGTTTCATGGATCAGGCCACGACCATCGACCTGATCGCCGGCCATCTCTCCCTCCGGCCTTCGGCTGCGGAGATGGAGGCGCTGTTCCGGCGGCTGCGGCCCGACGCGGTGCAAGCCGCCATTGCCGAGGCCGAGCGGCGGAACCGCTTTCCCAAGGGGTTGCCCGCCGGCGAAACCGCCGACCCTTCGACGCAATGGCACCCCGGCCATGTCGGCGACCGCCTGATCGGCAAATATGCCAAGCTCCTCGACCAGGCGAGGCAGGCGGCGGTGGTCGCGCGGATGGCGCCCTACATGGCGCATTTCGGCTACGGAGCATAGCATGTCCGCCGTTCCGGCCGCGCCCGCCCTCCGGCCCGCCTCCACGACCGTCGTCGCGATGGAAGCAACGACCTTTCACGGCCCGGAGGCCATGACCGGCATCGGCCGTTACGTCCGCAACATGGCCCGTTGCCTGGCACGCATCCATGCCGACGAGGGTGCCCGTCTCATCGTGACGCTCGGGCGACTGGCGCATGCACCGCTGCTTGCGGAGACGGTCGCGAATGACGTCCAGGCCCATCTGTTCCAGCCGCTGATTCCCGGCCCCCCGTCCGATGGAGCCGCAAGACAGGCGGGGTGGCGCGATACTCCCGACGCTCTGGAAGACGACCTGATCGCCAGGGGGGCGACCGTCTATTTCGATCCGAATCCCTTCGCCATGTACAAGAGCTTCTTCGCGCCCAGGCGGCTGGGGCATGCGGCGATGATCCACGACCTGGTGCCGCTGAGCTTCCGCTCGGCGTATCTCGACCGGTGGCCGGACCCGTTGAAGGCCGAATATGTGAGGCGTCTCCTCCATTTGGCGGAAACGGCCGATGTCCTGTTCTTCCCGTCGCATGCCAGCGCCGAGGAGTTCCACCATCATGTACGACCGCGGGACGGGATGACGCTCTGCGTCACCGGCGAAGGGGTCGATCCGGTCTTTCTCGCTCCGACGGCGTCGGCGGCCGGTCAGGCCGCGGCGAATGGCCGGCCATATATGCTGATGATCTCGAACCTGACGGACAGGCGCAAGAATCTGGGCTTCGCGCTGACGGCCTACCATCATTTCCTGCGGCTGGCCGCCTCGACCCGCCATGCGGGGATGGGGCTGGAGATCGTGATGCCGTCGGATGCGCTGATCGATCAGGCGCAGGCCCATTGCCACGCGCTGGGGATTGCCGGGCATGTCCGCTTCCACATCGCCGCGCCCGACGACAGCCTGCGCCGGCTCTACCGCGACGCGGCCCTGCTGGTCTGCCCCTCCGCCGCCGAAGGGTTCGGATTGCCGGTCATCGAGGCGCTGGCCTGCGGGACGCCGGTGCTGAGCAGCAGCAGGGCGGGGTTGGCCGAACTGCAATGCGACGGCTGGATCATGCAGGCCGACCTGTCGTCCGAAGCGGCGCTCGCCGCCGGCATGCTGCGGGCGGTCGACCGGCCGCGCGGCGACCCCGAGGCTGCCCGCCGCTATGCCTCGAGGTTCGACTGGACCGAGGTCGGCCGCCGGACCTATCGAGCCCTGTCCGCGGCCACGCGCTCATGACCCGCCGTCCCGCGCGCGACCGCCATCGCATAGCCGATCATATGCTCGGCGCGGGCATGTTCGTGCAGGCTGCTCTGCGGGAAGGCGTTGGCCTCGATCGCCCACAGCCGGCCCTCCTCGTCCAAAGCCAGATCGATGCCCAGTTCCGACAGCGGCAGCGGTTTGGTCGCATCGACCTGCCTGGCGATCTCCATCGCCAGGGCGACGATCCGGTTCCCGAGTTCCTCCGCCTCCGCCGCACTCCGCCGCACGGCCAGGAAACCGTCGATCGGCCCCTGGTAGCCGCCCTGGCTGATGTTGGTCAGGAAGCGTCCCGCCTCGGCCAGCCGGACATAGGCGCGGGTCACGCCCCACTCGCCATCGGCCCGCCGCTGCACATGCACCCGGAGATCGGCGGACCGGCCATCGACCGCGGCCGAACGGATGAAGCGCTGCACCAGATAGCGGCGATACCGCAGGCGCCCGGCGATGCGCGCGCGGACATGGCCGACCACCTCCCCCAATGTCCCACGGATCGTGCCGCCGGCATGCTGGAGCAGCCAGCCTTGCCCGCTGCCGGCTTCCCCGCCGCCGGTTTCCCGGTGGATGAACTGGATGCCGAAGCCGCGGCGGCCGTCGACCGGCTTCACCACGGCGCCCCCATGCTCCAGGAAGGCAGCCGTCAGCGTGGCGTCGATGGCATCGGACGGAATCCCGATGGTGGGAATGGCGTACGGCAGCAGGCTGCCGCCGCACAGAAGATCGTGAAAGGCCAGCTTGTCGAGGCCGGAGTCGGCGATGACCGGACGGTTCCGGCGAATCCAGCCGTCCAGTTCCTGCCAATCGTCGTCCGCCCCGCTCTTCATCACGACCACGTCCGGCAGGGAGAACCAGCCGGACCTCCAGCCGGCGGGCGTCCAGCGCTCCCCCGCGATCACCCCCCTCTGCCTGTCCCAGGACGATCTGTCGAGCAGCACCAGATCGGCGCCCTGCAAGGCAGCCTCCGCAAGCAATGCCCGAAGCCTCGGCTGAGGAAACAGGTCACGCGGCTGACTTTTATAAGATATGAAGCCGATCTCCATCATTTCCGACAGTTCTTTTCCCAGTCATCAATCTTAGATATTGCGTTGACTCGACTCTGAACACTATGATAACGGACATCATACGCGGCCGACCTTATACCGAACACTGAATTTTCCAGATTGGAAAATTGCAACGAAATGAAATGGTATCTTCTCCCAAAAGTGGCCCCGACGCCGCTCGGCGCGAAGAGGCGGACGATGCCCGCCTGCGAACCGCCGAACGGATGGGCAGGACATCCTGCCGGCCCCAGCCTCCCGCTCCTTTGACGACGAGTGGACCATGGACGACCAGACCGACTCGCCCGACGATTTTCACGCGACCTGCCTGCGGACCGCGGCCCAGGCCCGCGGATTGGCGACGCGCTATGTCCAGGGTGTCTACAGCCGTTTCCACCCCTATCCGTCACGCTGGCTCCGGTTCGAGATCGATGGGCAGGGCTATCTGTTCGCGTCCGGCATGCTGCTGATCGAGGGGCCCAACCCATGGCGCGGGCTCGGCCTGCACATCAACGAGGAGGCGGCCCTTCTCACCCGCGACAAGCAGAGGGCGAAGGACTTTCTCGAGGCGCAGGGCTTCAGCACCCCGGCGGGACGGGTGTTCCGCCGCAACGACCTCTCCGCCGCCCTGGCGGCCTTCCCGTCATTTGCGACACCGGTCTGCGTCAAGCCCAACCAGGGCGCCAAGGGGGATTTGGTCTTTCCAGGCATCGCCGACCGGGTGCGCTATGAGCGGGCGATCCGGCGGGTCGCGGCGCAGCACCAGAAGATACTGGTCGAGGAGAGCGTGACCGGCCAGCTGATCCGCTTCTTCTACCTGCGGCCCCGGGTGGTCGCGGTCAAGCTGAGCCGGCCGGCCAGCGTGGTCGGCGACGGCACCGCCAGCATCGCGCAACTGATCGACGCCAAGAACCGGCTGCCCCGCCGGCAGGAGTTGCACGGCCATTCCGACATCGAAGTCGATGACGATCTCCTCGATTTCCTGGCGATGGCCGGCCGCAGTCTGGACGATGTGCCGGCACCATCGGAGCGTGTCTTCCTGCGCGGCACCTCGAACGGCGCCACCGGGGCGGACAGCATCGACTGCCACCGCGACCTCCACCCCTCCTACATCGACCTGATCGCCGCGGCCTGCACCACGGTGCCCGGCCTGAACCTGACGGCGGCCGACGTGATGATCCGGGATCCCTCGGTGCCGGCGCAGCGCGGCAATTACTGGATTCTGGAACTGAACCGGAATCCCGGCATCAGGCCCTACCATTTCCCCTGGCGCGGCGAACCGCAGGACATCGCCGGAGCGATCCTGGATTTCCTGGAGCAGCGCGCCGCGACCGCCTCCGCCCCACCCGCAACATCCTGCGAAGAGTAACCGATGACCGCAACCGTCACCCCTGACCGCGATGCCCTGCAACACTGGATGATGGCCTATCTGGCGACCATCTGCGGGCTTGCGGCCGATGCCATGGACCCCGGCCAACCCTTGGCCGGCTACGATCTCGATTCGGTGGATGCCGTCGAAATGGCACTGGAAATGGAAAAGGCGTTCGGCCTCATCCTCGCTCCGGATACCTTCCTGGAGAGCCGCAACTCGGTCTCGGCCATCGCCGACGCCCTGGCGGGCCGGGAAGCCCCCTCCCCGCAAGTCTGATGGCAACGGATATCCCTGCCTGGATCCACGCGTCCAACCAGCCCCCCGCCTGGTCGCTGGCCGCCCTGGCGGATCCGGCCGCCGGCCCCGAACAGCGTCTGAGCGCCTGCCAGTCCCTGATCCAGAACGGCGTCGTTCACTGGACGCTGCCGCATGCCGAAGCGCTGTGCCGGACCCCCGAGGTCGCGGAACGGGCCGAACAGCTGGTTGCGCTTTGCCGGATGCTGTGGGATTGCGACCTGACCGCTCCCGCGGCGATTCCGGCGACGCTGGCCCGCGATCCGGCGGCCGGGAACTATTGGATGGTGCCGGCCGGCTCCACCACCACCCTCCTCGCCTTCACCGGGCGGGCCAGACGGCTGTCGGTTTCCGTCTATCTGATGCAGCGGATCCTGGAGCCCTTCGGCGTCAACGTCATCTATCTGTTCGATCCGGCCGACAGCTTCTATATCGGCGGCATCGGCGGACGCTGGACCGGGATGGAGCCGACGGTCGAGCTGCTGCGCCGGCTGTGCGACGGCTTCGGCACCCGGACGCTCTATTGCCTCGGCCAATCCACCGGCGGCTACGGCGCGCTGCGCTATGGGCTGGACCTCGGCGCCGAAGCGGTCCTCGCCTTCTCGCCGATGATCTGGCAGGTGATGCGGCCGCGGCCATTGGCTCGGATCTCCCAGTTGCTCGGCCGTCCGGTCGGCGCGGAGGAGGTCGATCTGCGGCATCTCTATGCCGGCCGGGAGCGGCACCCGCGCGCCCGGATCGTCTGCGGCGGCGACAATGCGGCCGATCTGCGCTCGGCGGCGATGCTGGCCGGCCTTCCCGGCATCGACCGCCACATCCTGCCTAGTGTCAGCGACCATGCGGTCATCACGACCCTGCTTCAATCCGGCGATCTGCGGCGGATGATCGGGGAATTTCTCGGCATGACCTGCCCGGATTGACCGGCCCGGATTGCCGGCCGCTCAGTCGACGATGAACAGGGTGGCGCCGATTTCGGTCGAGGACCGGTGCGGATGGTCGCCGAAATCCGACACCTGATAGCTCATGCCGGCGGTCAGCACGAAGCGCCGGCCGTCCTTCAACTCGGTAACCAGTTCGCCGCTGACCACGAACAGGACATGGCCGCGGTCGCACCAATGGTCGGCCAGATAGCCCGGCGTGTATTCGACCAGCCGCACCCGAAGCTCGCCGGCGCGGAAGGTCCGCCACAGCGCCTTGCCGGTCTCGCCCGGATGTTCGGTGACGGGCACTCCGGCCCAGTCGGTCACGGTGAAGGGAAGAGTCGGGAGTTCCATCGCCGGACCTTACGAAAACGGCATGAACGGAAAAACGGCCCCCGAACGCATCCGGGGGCCGGGTCGCCCGGCGATCAGGAGGCCGTCCTGGCCGCGATCGCCTTTTCGATGGCCTCGACCGCCGCCGGGGCCAGCGAGGCGTCGGGGCCGCCGGCCTGGGCCATGTCGGGCCGGCCGCCGCCGCCCTTGCCGCCCAGCGCCTCGGCGCCGACGCGGACGAGATCGACGGCGCTCAGGCTGGCCGTCAGGTCGTCGGTCACGCCGATGACGATGGAGGCCTTGCCCTCGTTCGCCGCGATCAGCACCACGACGCCGGAGCCGACCTGCTTCTTCAGCTCATCGGCCATCGGCTTCAGGTCCTTGGCCGGCAGGCCCTCGACCACGCGGGACGCGACCTTGATGCCGGCCACATCCTTGGCCTCGCCGCCGCCCTCGGCCTTGGCGCCGCCTCCCATGGCAACCTGCCGGCGCAGATCGGCAAGTTCGCGCTCCATCTTGCGGCGCTCCTCGACCAGCACGGCCACGCGGGCCGGAACCTCGTCGGGCTTCACCTTGAGGACGCTCGCCGCCTCGGTCAGCAGCTGGTCGCGCTCGGACAGCCAGGCCTTGGCGCCGGTACCGGTCAGCGCCTCGATGCGGCGGACGCCGGCGGCGACCGCGCCTTCGGAGACGATCTTGAACACGCCGATGTCGCCGGTGCGGCGGACATGGGTGCCGCCGCACAGCTCGATGGAGTAATCACGGTCCAGCTCGCCATGCGGCCCGCCCATCGAGACGACGCGCACCTCGTCGCCGTACTTCTCGCCGAACAGCGCCATGGCGCCCTGGGCGCGGGCCTCGTCCGGCGACATCAGCCGGGTGACGACGTCGCTGTTGGCCAGGATGCGGCGGTTGACCTCGTCCTCGATCACCGCGATGTCGGCGGCGCTGAGGCCGGTCGGCTGGCTGATGTCGAAGCGCAGACGCTCCGGCGCCACCAGCGAACCCTTCTGGGTGACATGGTCGCCCAGACGGTGGCGCAGCGCCTCGTGCAGCAGGTGGGTGGCCGAGTGGTTGGCGCGGATGGCAGAGCGGCGGGTGCCGTCGACCCGCAGTTCGACCACGTCGCCGACCGAAAGGCTGCCCTTGGTGACGGTGCCGACATGGGCCCACACCGCGCCCAGCTTCTTCAGCGTGTCGGACACCGCCACTTCGGCGCCGGTGGCGGAGAATATCACGCCGGCATCGCCGACCTGGCCGCCCGATTCGCCATAGAAGGGCGTCTGGTTGACGACGACCAGCACCTGGTCGCCGGCGGCGGCGGTCTCGACGCGGGCATCGCCCTTGACGATGGCCGTCACCTTGCCCTCGGCCATCTCGGCGTCGTAGCCGAAGAACTCGGTGGCGCCCAGCTCGTCCTTGATCTCGTACCACAGCTTCTCGGTGCCGACCTCGCCCGAGCCGGCCCAGGATTCGCGGGCCTTGCGGCGCTGCTCGTCCATCGCGGCCTTGAAGCCGGCCTCGTCGACGCCGCGGCCCTGGCCGCGCAGCACGTCCTGCGTCAGGTCGAGCGGGAAGCCGAAGGTGTCGTACAGCTTGAAGGCGACGTCGCCGGCCAGCGGCTGGCCCTCGCCCAGATGGCCGACCTCGTCCTCCAGCAGGCGCAGGCCGCGCTCCAGCGTCTGCTTGAAGCGGGTTTCCTCCAGCTTCAGCGTCTCGACGATCAGGGCGCGGGCGCGGTTCAGCTCCGGATAGGCGTCGCCCATCTGCTGGATCAGCGCCGGAACCAGACGGTGCATCAGCGGTTCGCGCGCGCCGATCATGTGGGCATGGCGCATGGCGCGGCGCATGATGCGGCGCAGCACATAGCCGCGGCCCTCGTTCGACGGCAGCACGCCATCGGCGATCAGGAAGGAGGTGGAGCGCAGATGGTCGGCGATGACCCGGTGCGACACGGCATGGGCGCCGTCCGGCGCGCTCTTGGTCGCCTCGGCCGACGCCATGATCAGCGCCCGCATCAGGTCGATGTCGTAATTGTCGTGCTTGCCCTGGAGCACCGCGGCCAGACGTTCCAGCCCCATGCCGGTGTCGATCGACGGCTTGGGCAGCGGCACCAGATTGTCGGGACCCAGCTGTTCATACTGCATGAACACGAGGTTCCAGATCTCGATGAAGCGGTCGCCGTCCTGGTCCGGGCTGCCCGGCGGGCCGCCGGCAATCGACGGGCCATGGTCGAAGAAGATCTCCGAACACGGACCGCAGGGGCCGGTGTCGCCCATGCGCCAGAAATTGTCGTCGGTCGGGATGCGGATGATCCGCTCGTCCGGCAGGCCGGCGACCTTGCGCCAGATCGCCGCCGCATCCTCGTCCGATGTGTGGACGGTCACCAGCAGCTTGTCGGCCGGCAGCCCGTATTCCTTGGTGATCAGGTTCCAGGCGAACGCGATGGCGTCGTCCTTGAAATAATCGCCGAAGGAGAAGTTCCCCAGCATCTCGAAGAAGGTGTGATGCCGCGCCGTATAGCCGACATTGTCCAGGTCGTTGTGCTTGCCGCCGGCGCGTACGCATTTCTGCGAGGTGGTCGCGCGCCGGTAAGGCCGCGTCTCGGCACCGGTGAAGACGTTCTTGAACTGGACCATGCCGGCGTTGGTGAACATCAGCGTCGGGTCGTTGCGCGGCACGAGCGGCGACGAGTCGACGATCTGATGTCCCTGCTTGGCGAAGAAATCCAGGAACGTGCGACGGATGTCGTTGGCGGTCTGCATACGGTCAAGGCTCCGGGTGCGCGGCTACGGCCTTCCATCGGCCGAACCGTGCTTTTAGCGCGAGAATGGCGGCATGTCCACGACGGACGGATTATTACCCTGCGGCAGTTGCCCCGGGTCCGGATGGAGAGTGCGGGAGGGGCCGCCGGGGCACCGCCTACTCCGCCTGCGCCTCTGCCGTGGCCCGCGCCTTTTCGATGCGGCGGCCGACGATGATCGCGATTTCATAGAGCGCGATCAGCGGCACCGCCAGGCTGACCTGGCTGATGACGTCGGGCGGGGTCAGGATCGCCGCGGCGACAAAGGCACCGACGATGGCATAGCGCCGCTTCGACGCCAGAGCGTCGGTGCTGACGATGCCGACGCGGACCAGCAGGGTCAGCAGCACCGGCAACTGGAAGGCGATGCCGAAGGCGAAGATCAGCGACATCACCAGATGCAGGTATTCGCCGACGCGCGCCTCGAACTCGATGGGCAGGGCGTTGCCGTCGCCGCCGGGATGGAACTCGAAGCCCAGGAAGAAGCGCCAGGCCATCGGGAAGATGAAGTAATAGACGATGCCGGCGCCGAGCAGGAACATCACCGGCGTCGCCACCAGGAAGGGCAGGAAGGCGCGGCGCTCGTGCTTGTACAGGCCGGGCGCGACGAACATCCAGATCTGGGTGGCGATGATCGGGAAGGAGATGAAGCAGCCGCCCCAGAAGGCCACCTTCACATAGGTGAAGAAGGCTTCGGTCAGGCCGGTGTAGATCATCCGCCGCCCCTGCCCCGCCAGCAGATCGGCAAGCGGCTGGACCAGGAAATTATAGATCCGGTCCGACACGGCATAGCACAGCAGGAAGGCGATCAGGATCGCACCGATCGACCACATCAACCGGTTCCGCAGCTCGATCAGGTGATCGATCAGCGGCATCTTGCTGTCTTCGAGGTCGTCCTGCTGGGTTTCGCCGGTCATGGCCCGTCTTGACTCACGTCTGCTTGTCGGTCGGCTGGGCGGAAACCGCCGCGGCCGGTTGCGGCGGTTCGATGGTGATGGGCGACGGGGCCGCCGACGGCGGCGCGCTGTCGGTCACGGCCGGCGGCGCCGCCTCCGCCTGCGGGGCCGGGGCCGGGGCCGGGGCCGCCGGGGTCGGCGCCAAGGCTGGGGCCTGCGGCAGGTCCGGTTCCGGCGTGCTGCCGGCATGGCCGGTCAGGCCGACGTCGAACGCCTTGGGGTCGAAGGCCTTGCCCACCTCCCCCTTCGGGTCGATGGTGTCTTCCATCATCTTCTTGATGTTCAGGTCGCGGGTCTTCAGCGCTTCCTTGCGGAGCTCATCCAACTCCGTCTCCCGCATCATGTCGTCGATGTGGGTCTGGAACTCGCGCGCGACGCCCCTCGCCTTCCGCACCCATTTGCCGAGCGCGAAGATCGCCTTGGGCAGATCCTTGGGCCCGATGACCACGAGGGCGATGACGGCGATCACCATCAGTTCGGACCAAGCGATGTCGAACATGTTCTTCCGGCTTCACGAATGCGGTGGGCAGGATGGCACGCGCAAAGAGGCCCGCGAAGGCCGCTCCCTTTGCGCCCGCCGGTCAGCTGCGGACCGCCTCGTCCTTCTTGGCCGCGGTTTCGGCCGTGTTGGCCGGCTGGTTCGGGATGACCTTGGCGTTGGCCCCCGGGGTGGCGCCCGCATCGTCGCTGTCGTCCTGCAATCCCGCCTTGAAGGACTTCACGCCCTTGGCGAGATCGCCCATCACCTTCGGCAACTTGCCCGCGCCGAACAGCAGAAGAACGATCAGAAGAACGATGATCCAGTGCCAGATGCTGAAAGAACCCATGGCGCGCCTATCACGTTTGAACGGCCTTTGCGGCGGGCCGGCACTATGGCAGAAAGGCCAATAGCCCGCAACGTTCGCCCCACCATCCTTAAACGGTTGTCATTGAGGTTTCACGGGAATTCGCTCGAGGCCCCCGGGAAAAACGAGCACTCGGAAAAACGGGCCCCGGGGAAAATCGGATCGCCTCAATCCTCCCCGCCCTCCTCCTCCCCTCCATTCACGGCGAGCGCGCCGCCGTCGCCCGCCGTCCCCAGCCCCAGCAGCACCGGGCGGCTGTCCAGCAGGCCGGCGGCTCGCAGATCCTCGACGCTCGGCAGGTCGCGCAGGCTGTCCAGGCCGAAATGGTCGAGGAAACCAGCGGTGGTGATCCAGGTCAGCGGCCGGCCCGGCGTCTCCCGCCGCTTGCCCGGCCGGATCCAGCCATGCTCCATCAACAGGTCCAGCGTGCCCTTGCTGGTCGCCACGCCGCGGATGGATTCGATCTCGCCCCTGGTCACCGGCTGGTGATAGGCGATGATCGCCAGCGTCTCGATTGCCGCGCGGGACAGCCGGCGCGACACCTCCTCCTCCCGCCGCAACTCCGGCGCGAGATCCTCCGCGGTGCGGAAGGCCCAGCCGCCGCCGGTGCGCACCAAGGTGACGCCGCGCGGGGCGTAATGGGCGCGCAGCTCCTCCAGCAGCGGACGGGCCTCGGGCCCGACGCGGGCGGTCAGCGTCTCCTCGTCCAGCGGCTCGGCCGAGGCGAACAGCAGCGCCTCCAGCAGGCGCAGCTTGCCTATGCGGGCCTCCGCCTCGTGGGCGTCGGTGACTTCCTTGATCATGGTCTCAACGTTCCGGTGGTTCGGCGGGCACGTCCGCAGGCCCGTCTTCGCGCCGGCTGCGGACATAGAGCGGGGCGAAGGCGCTCTCCTGGCGCAGTTCCACCCGGCCGGCCTTCGCCAGTTCCAGCGTCGCAGCGAAATGCGCGGCGAGCGCAGAGCGGGTCAGCAGCCCGCCACCATCCTGCCCTCCCGGCAGGAAGCTCGCCAGCGTCGCCCAATCCGGCATGCGGCCGAGCAGCGCCGACAGGCGTTGCACCGCCTCCTCCATCGAATAGAGCCGGATCGGGGCGATGTGCAGGACGGAAGAATCCTTGCGGGCGCGCTGGGCGCCATAGGCGCGCAGCAGGTCGAACAGCGTGACCTCGTAGACCGGCTTGCGGAGCAGGTCGAGATCCTCCGGCGCACCCCGCGGATGGACGTCGATGCCCAGCCGCGGACGGGCGAACAGCTTGGCCGCGGCCTCCTTCATCGCCTCCAGCCGCTGGAGCTGGAAGGCGAGCGCGGCGGCCATGTCCTCGCCCGACGGTTCCTCCCCCTCCGGTTCCGGCAGCAGCAGGCGCGACTTCAGATAGGCCAGCCACGCCGCCATCACCAGATAGTCGGCGGCCAGCTCCAGCCGGACCTTGCGCGCCTCCGCCACGAAGGCGAGATACTGGTCGGCCAGCTCCAGGATCGAGATGCGCGTCAGGTCGACCTTCTGGTCGCGCCCGAGCGCCAGCAGCATGTCCAACGGCCCTTCGAAGCCGTCGAGCACCAGCAGCAGCTGCTCCGACGGCGGCAGCGGCGACGCATCCCCGGGCGGCGCCACCGCAGGACCGGACCCCAAATCGGCCATTCGGTCGCCTTCAGTCGTTGCCGGTCAGGATGCGGATGAAGTCGATCACCGCATCGACCGGCGGCCCCAGCACCCAATGCATGATGCTGAGGTCGACGCCGATCTGGCGCCCCAGCATCGGCAGCAGGAAGAAGGCCGCCATCAGGATCAAGAGGCCGAAGCGCTCCAGCCGGGCCAACGGCACCGCCAGCACGTCGGGCAGGATGCCGACGGCGACGCGCCCGCCGTCCAGCGGCGGCAGCGGGATCAGGTTGAAGACCATCAGGATGACGTTGACCAGCACCGACACTTCGGCGGCGGACCGGATCCACAGCTCGACCATGCCGTTCTCCGGATCGACCAGCCGCCAGATCACCGCCGAGGCCACCGCCAGCAGGAAGTTGGTTCCCGGCCCGGCCAGCGCCACCCACACCATGTCGCGGCGCGGATGGTCCAGCCGGGCGAAATTGACCGGGACCGGCTTGGCCCAGCCGAAGACGAAGCCGGTGGTGAAATACATCAGCGCCGGCAGCAGCACCGTCCCGAACGGGTCGATGTGGCGGAGCGGGTTGAAGGTCACCCGCCCCAGCCGGTAGGCGGTGTCGTCGCCCAGCCGCCAGGCGACGAACCCATGCGCCGCCTCGTGCAAGGTGATGGCGATGATGGCCGGCAGGGCCACGGCCGTCACCTGGAAGATCCATTCCTCCATCGTCCGCTCCCGTCCGTCAGGCTTGGCCGGTGCCGAGAAGCTCGGCCAGCCGGTTTGTCATTGCAGCGATATCCACCGGGTCCGGTGCGTGCCGCATCGCCTCCGCCCGCGCCCAACGTTCGGCCGCGACCCCGTCCAGCGCCGGAACGGCACCGAGCAGCGCCCGCATCTCGTCGAGGTCGCCGTTGCAGTGGAGCACGACATCCATCCCGGCCGCCAGCACCGCCTGCGCCCGGGCATACGGCTCGCCCCGCAGCGCGTTCATCGACAGGTCGTCGCTGAACAGCAGCCCGTCGAAGCCGATGGACGGCCCGCGCACCACCTCCCGCACCACGATCGCCGAGGTGCTGGCCGGCGCGTCCGGATCGATCGCCTTCAGCACCACATGCGCCACCATCGCCAGCGGCAGGTCGGCCAGCGCGCGGAAGGGGAGGAAGTCGGTCGCCTCCAGCACCGCGCGCCCGGCCTCCACCACCGGCAACTCGGCATGGCTGTCGGTGCCGGCGCGGCCATGGCCGGGAATGTGCTTGATCACCGGCAGCACGCCGCCGGCCAGCAGCCCCTCGGCGGTGGCCCGTGCCAGCGCGGTGACGATGGCGGGATCGCGCGAGAAGGCGCGGTCGCCGATGATGTCGTGGGCGCCCTCCACCGGCACATCGCACACGGGCGCGCAATCCACCGTGATGCCGACCTCCGCCAGCATATGGGCGAGCAACCGGCCGTTGATCCAGGCGGCCTCGCGCCCGGCGGCGGGATCGCGCGCGGCCAGATCGCCGAACACGCCCATCGGTGGATGGGCCGGCCAGTGCGGCGGACGCATGCGCGCGACCCGGCCGCCCTCCTGGTCGATCAGGACGGGAGCATCCGCCCGGCCGACGCTGGCGCGCAGGTCCGCGACCAGACGGCGCATCTGGTCGCGGTCGACGCAGTTGCGGCGGAACAGGATGAAGCCGAGCGGGTCGGCCTCGCGGAAGAAGGCGGCCTCGTCCGGCGTCAGAACCGGACCGGCACAGCCGAAGACGACCGCACGCGGACGGATCACCGGGATGGCGGCCCCTAAGACAACGGAAGCCGTGGACGCAGGACCCACAGAATCAGGGACGGACAACCACGCACCCCACATTCTGAGAGCGCAGCTGGGCGCAGACCGACTTGGCCCGCGCCTCGTCGGCACCGGAGCCCTGCACCCGGTAGAAGATGCCCTTGTCCCCCAGATCGACCTTTGCGACCTGCATCGACAGGCCGCCCAGCGCGTCGGGGTGGCGGCCGGCCAGACGCCGCCATTCGGCCGCGGCCTCGCTCTCGCTGCGGACCGATGCCAGCTGGACGCGCCAGCCGCCGCTGCCGCCGGTGACCGCAGGGGGTGCCACGGACGCGACCTTGGCCGGCTGCGGCGCCACCTTCGGCGCGGCGGCGGGAAGGGAGGCGGCTTCCAGCTTGGCGATCAGCTGACCGACCGATGGTGCGGCACCCTGCGCCGGCGGCGGGGCGGCCGGCGGCGGGGCCGGCTTGGCCGCCACGGCGGGCACCGGCGGCGGCCTGGCGGCAGCAGCCGCCGCGGGCGGCGGGACCGGAACGGCCGGGGACATGACCGCCGCGGGAATGGCCGGGGTCAGGCCCGGTGCCGGTTCCGCCGTGGCCGGCAGGCCGGCGGCGGCCATCGCGGTGGCGACGCTGTCGCGCGGCACGGTGGCGGTGGAACCCGGCGGCAGTTGCGCCACCGAGGGGATGGCCGGCAACGGCACCGCGGCCGGCATCTGCGGCGTCACCACCGGGCGCGGCAGCGGCACCTCCGGCGGCGGCAGCAGCCGCTCGACCTGGGTGCCGCGCCCGCCGTCATGATCGCGCAGCCGTTCATAGGCCAGGATGTCCTGGTGCGGCACCTCCAGCCCGCCCGGCTGGTCCGGCCGCGACTTGACCGGCCCCGGATCGGCGGTCAGCAGCGGCGGGCCGTCGCCCGACAGGCGGTCATGCCCGCGCAGGCCCACGACCGCCGCACCGGCGAAGGCAACGACGCCGACCACGGCAAAGCCGAGCGCCAGCAGCCCGCGTTTGCTGGCGGACTGACGGGGCGGCATCCCATAGGGATCGGCCGCGTAGTTGACGTCGCCGTCATACCTCATGAACGCAGTTCCTCCACCGGTTCGACACCCATGACCTTCAGGCCGGAGGCGATGACCGTCGCCACCGCCGCGATCAGCGCCAGCCGCGCCGTCGTCAACTCGGCGTCTCCCTCGATCAGGAAGCGCAGCGAGGCATCGTCGCGGCCGCGGTTCCACAGCGCGTGGAAGTCGCTGGCGAGGTCGTAGAGGAAGAAGGCGATGCGGTGCGGCTCATGCGCCTCCGCCGCCGCCTCGACCATGCGGGGCCAGGTCGCCATGCGCTTGGCCAGCGTCATCTCCTCCTCGGCGTCGAGGCGGGCGAGGTTCGCCGAAGCGGCCAGGGCGGCCGGCGCCTGGTCCAGCTGCGGCAGCGCCGTGGCCGCGTGGCGCAGGACCGAGCGGCAGCGGGCGTGGGCGTACTGCACGTAGAAGACCGGATTGTCCTTCGACTGCTCCGTCACCTTGGCGAAGTCGAAATCCAGCGTCTGGTCGTTGCGGCGGGTCAGCATGATGAAGCGGACGACGTCGCGGCCGACCTGCTCGATCACGTCGCGCAGCGTCACGAAGGTGCCGGCGCGCTTGGACATCTTCACCGGCTGGCCGTCCTGCATCAGGTGGACCAGCTGGCACAGCTTGACGTCCAGCTCCGCCGCGCCGCCCGAGATCGCCCGCGTCGCCGCCTGCATGCGCTTGACATAGCCGCCATGATCGGCGCCCAGCACGTCGATCAGGGCGGCGGCGCCGCGCCGGTACTTGTCGTAGTGATAGGCGATGTCGTTGGCGAAATAGGTGAAGGAGCCGTCCGACTTCTTCAGCGGCCGGTCGACGTCGTCGCCGAAATCGCTGGACTTGAACAGGGTCTGCGGGCGCGGCTCCCAATCCTCGGGCTTCTTGCCCTTCGGCGGCTCCAGCACGCCGGTATAGATCAGGCCGCGCTCCTCCAGCGCCGCCAGCGCCGTGTTGACCGCCCCGGCGGCGACCAGCGCGCGCTCGCTGCTGTAGACGTCCATGGTAACGCCGAGCACGCCCAGATCCTCCCGGATCCAGCCCATGATCATCGAGATGGCGAATTCGCGGCAGGCCGGCAGCCAGTCGGATTCGTCGGTGCCGACCCAGCGGTTGCCGTCGCGCTCCGCCAGCGCCTGGCCGACCTCCTTCAGGTACTCGCCGGGATAGAGGCCGGCCGGGATCTCGCCGACCTCCTCGCCCAGCGCCTCGCGGTAGCGGATGAAGGTGGAACGGCCCAGCACGTCGACCTGCGCGCCGGCATCGTTGATGTAATATTCGCGGGTGACGGCGTAGCCCGCCTTCTCCAGCAGCGCCGCCAGCGCGTCGCCGAACACCGCGCCGCGGCCATGGGCGGCATGCAGCGGGCCGGTCGGGTTGGCCGACACATATTCGACATTCACCGCGGTTCCGCCGCCGAGATCGCTGTCGCCATAGGCGATGCCGGCCTTCAGCACGTCGCGGATGCGGTCGCGCCAGACGTCCGGCGTCAGGCGCAGGTTGACGAAGCCGGGACCGGCGATCTCGACCGACGCCACGTCCGGACGGCCCTTCAGCTTGGCGACCAGCAGCTCGGCCAGGGCGCGCGGCGCCATCTTCGCCGGCTTCGCCAGGATCATGGCGGCGTTGGTGGACAGGTCGCCGTGCGAGGCCTCGCGCGGCGGCTCGACCGTCAGACGGCTGCCGTCCAGCCCGGCGGGAATCGCGCCCTCCGCGGCCAGCTCGTCCAGCAGCTTGCGGATATCGGTCTCGAAGGCCTTGAAAATATTCATCGTCTCGGGTCGTCGTTCCAGGGTGCAACAGGCCAGGGTGCAATAGGCCGGGGTGTAGCGGGAGCCTTGCGGCTCAGGTCTTCACATGCAGGTCGAACAGCCGGTCATGCTCGGCCAGCGCATAGCGGTCGGTCATGCCGGCGATGTAGTCGGCCACATGGCGGGCGCGGACGAGAAGGCCGGCGCTGTCGCCCCCACCGCCAACACCGCCGCCGCGCGCCACGATATCGCGCTGCCATTCGGTCGGCAGGGTGTTGGGTTCGTCCATGAACAGCTCGAACAGGGCGCGCACCACGCGCTTGCACTTGCTCATCTCGCGGTTCACGCGGTAGTGCCGGTACATGCGCTGGCGCAGGAAGGCGCGCAAGGGCCGCTGCGCCTCCAGCATCGCGTCGGAGAAGCTGACCATCGGCAGCGGCAGGGCGCGCAGCTCGGCGGCGCTGCCCGGCTTGTGCTCGGCCAGCCGGCGCCGCGTCTCGGTCACCAGATCGACGACCATGGCGTTGATCATCCGCCGCACCGTCTCATGGATCAGGCGCGGGCGCTCCAGCCCGGGATAGCGGTCGCAGACCCCGCGGACGATCGGGCCGACCAAGGGCAGCTCCGCGATCTCCTCCACCCCGAACAGGCCGGCGCGCAGCCCGTCGTCGATGTCATGGTTGTTGTAGGCGATGTCGTCGGCCAGCGCCGCCACCTGGGCCTCGGCGCCGGGATTGGTGTGCAGCTCCAGATCCCAGTCGCCTTGAAAGGCGGCGATGGTGGTGGGCAGGCGCGCCTCGGCCGAAGACGGGCTTCCGGCGGGCGGCAGCAGCGGCCCGTTGTGCTTGACCACCCCCTCCAGCGCTTCCCAGGTCAGGTTTAGCCCGTCGAACTCGGCATAGCGGCGTTCCAGCCGGGTCAGGATGCGCAGGGTCTGGTCATTGTGGGCGAAGCCGCCGAACGGCCCCATGCAGGCGTTCAGCGCCTCCTCGCCGGCATGGCCGAAGGGGGTATGGCCGAGGTCGTGGGCGAGCGCCACCGCCTCCGCCAGGTCCTCGTTCAGCCCCAGCGTGCGGCCGATGGAGCGGGCGATCTGCGCCACCTCCAGGCTGTGGGTCAGCCGGGTGCGGTAATAGTCGCCCTCATGATAGACGAAGACCTGGGTCTTGTGCTTCAGCCGGCGGAAGGCCCCGGAATGCACGATGCGGTCGCGGTCGCGCTGGAAGCACGAGCGCGTCGGGCTTTCCGGCTCCGCGACCAGCCGCCCGCGCGTGTCCGCCGGGTTGCAGGCATAGGGGGCCAGCCGATCATGAAAACAGTCCGCCGTCATGGGGCGGACACTACCGGCGGGGGGGCGCCGGTGCAACGGCGAAGGCGTGCTATGCCCCGGCACCTCAGGTCGAAGCACCGGCGGCCGTGCCAGATGCGCAACGGTCGGCAAGGGGGGCGTCCGGCGCAATGGAGCCCGCACTTTGACGTGGCCGGCAATCCCCCTTACATTCATGGCAACTCCCGCATCGCACCAGAGGTGCCCTCCCATGCCCGACACCGCCATCCCGGCCGACACCGCTCCCCGAATCCTCGCCGTCAGCGAAAGCGCCGCCAAGCGCGTCGCCTTCCTGATCGAGCAGGAGGGCAATCCCAACCTTATGCTGCGCCTGACCGTGTCCGGCGGCGGCTGCTCCGGCTTCCAGTACGGCTTCGGCTTCGACGACACCGCCGGCGACGAGGACCATGTCTTCGAGAAGAACGGCACCAGGGTCGTCACCGACGACGCCTCGCTCGACCTGCTGGCCGGCTCCACGCTGGATTACGTGGAGGACCTGATGGGCGCCGCGTTCCAGATCAAGAACCCCAACGCGACCGCGTCCTGCGGCTGCGGCAATTCCTTCGCCGTTTAAAGAAATAAGAAAAGGCAGGCCTTTTTCGTGAAGATCGCCACCTGGAACGTCAACTCGGCGAAGGCCCGCCTTCCGCTGATCACCGACTGGCTGCGCGCGGTGTCCCCGGACGTCGCGCTCTTCCAGGAAATCAAGTGCGAGACCGCGGCCTTCCCCCGCGCGGCGTTCGAGGAGCTCGGCTACCACGTCAATGCCGTCGGGCAGAAGGCCTACAACGGCGTCGCCCTGCTGTCGAAGGCCCCGGCAGAGGATGTGGTGACGCGCCTTCCGGGCGAACCCGAGGACGAGCAGGCCCGCTATGTCGAGGCCACGGTGTCCGGCGTGCGCATCGCCTCGATCTACCTGCCCAACGGCAATCCGGTGCCGGGCGAGAAATACGCCTACAAGCTGCGCTGGATGGACCGGCTGTACCGGCATGCCCAGGACCTGCTGGCACAGGAGATCCCGGTGGTGCTGGGCGGCGACTACAACATCATCCCCGAGGCACGCGACGTCTTCTCGCCGCAGGCCTTCGCCGGCGACGCCCTGTTCCTTCCGGAATCCCGGGCGAAATTCCGCGCCTTGCTGAATCTCGGCCTGACCGAGGCCTACCGCGCACTGCATGACGACGACCGCGCCTATACCTTCTGGGATTATCAGGCCGGCAGCTGGCCACGCGACAATGGCTTGCGCATCGACCATTTCCTGCTGTCGCCGCAGGCCGCCGACCGTCTGGCCGGCTGCAGCATCGACCGCCGCCCGCGCGGCGCGGAGAAGGCGTCGGACCATACGCCGGTGGTACTGGACCTGCGCGACGCCTGACCGCGCCCACCCTGTGGAATCGGCGAAACAAAAGCATTTCGTTAAAACTCTTGCTTTTAGGATGACCGTAAGGCCCTGGCATGCTCCGGGAGCCTGCGGTCATTGGGGAGCGGCGGGGGGACATGGCCTGGGGGCGTGACGACAGCCGGGACGAGGTGAAGGGGCTGCTGGCGGCGCTGGAGCGTCAGGCGGCCGAGGCCTCGCGGCTTGCCGGACGGGCGCAGCGCGACATGGGCGAGGACCGCTTCGCCTCCTTCCTCGATTTCCGCCGGAAGGTGGAGGAGATCCGCGCCCTGTTCGTCCTGACCGAGGATCGCCTGGGGGGCATCGACGAATCGCGGCTGAGCGACCTGCGCGCCGAGTTCGAGCGGATGGACCTTCTGCTGACGCGGATGCTGGCGCGGACGATGCGCGATTATTTCTCCGGCATGCGCCAGGACCAGGTTCTCCCCATCGGCGCGCGCGAGCTGTTCGAACCGGAGCTTCGCAGCATCGACGAGACCCGCAGCCGCCTGCTGGGGCCGCGCTATGCCGGCCGCGTCGCGCCGGAACTGCTGGACGACCTCGACGCGACGGCCGACCTGATCCGCAAGACCATCGCCCGCGCTCCCAGCCTCCCCGACTTCTCCGACAGCCCGTCCCCACCGAAACCGACCCGCCGCCTGCGCACGCTGGGCCGCCCGATCCGCAACTGACGGGCAAAACACGCACCACCGCGCGCGACGCTTGACCCGTCCCGGCGCATTCGCTACTTCCGTGGGCCGGAGGAAGAGTGGCCGAGTGGTTTAAGGCAACGGTCTTGAAAACCGTCGTAGGTGTGAGCCTACCGTGGGTTCGAATCCCACCTCTTCCGCCATGAAACTTCGCTAAGCCTCTGTCTTTATATCGTTTCCCATCCCCGCCGCACCTCCGCAGCCGGATAGCCGTCCCCAGTCAGCGTGTCCGGCGTTGAACGGGCAGGGCGCGGGCTGATCCGCATCGACACCCCGTAAGGCGGTCGCACGGAACCCCGGTGCCGGCACCACTTCCGATACGCACGTCGGGATCTGGCAGCAACGTTGCTGGTGGCAAGCGCCTGCCAAGCACGGTGTGACCAAGGCCATCGGCAACCATCCGCAACATGGATGAACACCCCCGAATGTCATACCCTTATATGACCCACACCCTTTTGCGATGCCTCGGGTGCTCTGCTAGCGTCGCCAAAGGGATATCGGGAGGGACCATCAATGGGACTGATCAGCTTTCTGAAGAAGACCGCCGCCGGCCATACCGACCGGCAGAAACAGGCGCGGTACGACCGGGCGAATGCGCGGGCCAACGAGTATATGGAAGTGGCGCAATGGTACGCCGAGGAAGGGGACGGCAATCCCACCATTCTCCAGAATTATCAGGCGTTGTCGGCACTGCCGTTCCGCCAGGGGCATGCGGCGACGCTGGTCGGCTACCGCAACGACATCACGCGCAAGCTGGGTCATGCCGCCCACATCGGCACGCGGCAGAATCCGTGGATCGCCGCCTTCCTGCGGCCGGACGACGGCACCGTCTATTGCGCCTATGTGCTGCTGCGCGACGACAACCAGCAGTTCGCGCTGATGAAGGCATACTGGTTCCTGGCCGGCAACGAGACCGAGGCCGGGTTCCGGCGGTCCGTCACCGGTGTCATCTGACCCGATCCGCAGGAGACGCCGCATATGCCGAGCATTGCCGATCTGGCCGCCAATCCCGAAAGCTTCCTGAAGAACAACCTGCTGCTGGTCCAGTACCAAGCCTACCAGCCCAACTACCGCGTCGGCGGCGTCAAGGGCTTCAGCCTCAGCGACGACGGCATGCCCTGCACCCGCAAGGGCACCGGCGTCATCTCGCAATTCTCGACCAAGAACGTGGCCGTCTGGTCGGTGCGCTACGACCAGGGGAACCTGCCGGGCAGCTGGAACGCCTACTGGCTGCCCTATGACCAGGATTTCAAGCATCTCATCGTGCTGGAGGACGAGGCCGACGTGATGTTCACCCCGACGATGGACGGCTGTTCCTTCGGCTTCAGCGACCATGGCGGCGGCACCTATTCCGCCTCCCACGGCAACCTGCAGACCGCCCAGGGCCGCATCGACGAGGCCGGACTGCGCCAGGGCATGCGCCTGCACGGCACCACCCTGCACAAGTCGCAATACATGAACGTGCCCGGCACCGACGCGGTCAAGGTCACGCTGGTCGGGGTGCGCAACGGCAAGAAATGGCGCTTCTTCTACCAGCAGTATGTCGACAACATGGGAGCCTTCACCCTGCTGAAGGTGGCGCAGGTCAAGCGGTAGGACGGCCTGCCCGCCTCCGCCGTTCCCCCGTTCCCACCCCCATTCCCACCCGAGACAGCCCGGTTCCGCCTTGCTACAGTTCCTGTCCCCTCGGACTCGTCCCGCAGGGCCGTTCCGTACGACAGACCAGAGACAAGGCACATGGACAAAGGCACGCCGAAGGCCATCAGGCTCCAGGATTATCGCCCGCCGGCGCATCTGATCGACACGGTGGACCTGTTCGTCGATCTGGGCGAGGACGCCACCACCGTGCGCGCGGCGATGGCGATCCGCCGCAACCCGGCCCGCGCCGATGCGGCGGCCGAGCCGCTCACGCTCGACGGACAGCGGCTGGAACTGGTGTCGGTGGCGCTGGACGGCCGGACGCTGGGGCCGGACGAATACACCGTCACGCCCGATCATCTGACCCTGCCCGAAGTGCCGGACAGCTTCACGCTGGAAACGATCGTCCGCATCAAGCCGCAGGAGAACACGGCGCTGGAGGGGCTCTACAAATCCTCCGGCAACTTCTGCACCCAGTGCGAGGCGGAGGGATTCCGCAAGATCACCTATTTCATCGACCGGCCGGACGTGATGGCGCGCTACGGCACCACCATCACCGCGGACAAGTCGCGCTATCCGGTGTTGCTGTCCAACGGCAACCTCGCCGCCTCGGGCGATCTGGAGGATGGGCGCCACTGGGCGCGCTGGGAGGATCCGTTCCCCAAGCCCTGCTACCTGTTCGCGCTGGTCGCCGGCCGCCTCGTCCATGGCGAGGACCGGTTCCGCACCTCGTCGGGGCGCGACGTCACGCTGCGCATCTATGTCGAGCCGGGGAACGAGGACAAGATCGACCACGCCATGCGGTCGCTGGTCAAGTCGATGCGCTGGGACGAAGAGGTCTACGGCCTGGAATACGACCTGGACATCTTCAACATCGTTGCGGTCAGCGACTTCAACATGGGGGCGATGGAAAACAAGTCGCTCAACGTCTTCAACACCAAATACATCCTGGCCCGGCCGGAAACCGCGACCGACACCGACTTCCTCAACATCGAGGCGGTGGTCGCGCATGAGTATTTCCACAACTGGACCGGCAACCGCGTCACCTGCCGCGACTGGTTCCAGCTGTCGCTGAAGGAGGGGCTGACCGTCTTCCGCGACCAGGAATTCTCGGCCGACATGCATTCCCGCGCGGTCAAGCGCATCGGCGACGTCCAGGGGCTGCGCACCGTGCAGTTCCAGGAGGATGCCGGCGCGATGGCTCATCCGGTGCGCCCCGACGCCTATGTCGAGATCAACAACTTCTACACCCCGACCGTCTACAACAAGGGTGCGGAAGTCATCCGCATGATCCACACCCTGCTGGGGGCGGCGAACTACCGCAAGGGCATCGACCTCTATTTCCAGCGCCATGACGGACAGGCGGTCACCTGCGACGATTTCGTCGCCGCCATGGCCGATGCCAGCGGCGTCGACCTGACCCAGTTCCAGCTGTGGTACCGTCAGGCCGGCACACCGGAGCTGGAGATCGCCGGCAGCCACGACGCCGCGGCGGCAACCTACACGCTGACGGTCAGGCAGACCGTGCCGCCGACGCCCGGCCAGCCGGCCAAGCAGCCGATGCACATCCCGCTGACGGTCGGCCTGCTCGGCCCGGACGGGCGGGATCTGCCGCTGCGGCTGGAGGACGAGGATGGCGGCGAGGATGCGGCGGCCGGGGGCGCCACCAGCCGCATCATGCATGTCACCGCGGAAAGCCAGAGCTTCACCTTCCGCGACATACCGGCCCGGCCGGTGCCGTCGCTGCTGCGCGGCTTCTCCGCCCCGGTGAAGCTGAAGACCGACCTGACCGACGGCGACCTGACCTTCCTGATGGCGAACGACAGCGACGCCTTCAACCGGTGGGAGGCCGGGCAGAGTCTCGGCACCCGCATCCTGCTGGGGCTGGTCGCCGAGCGGCAGGCCGGGCGCGAGGCGGCCCTGCCCGACGGCTACGTCGATGCCGTCGCCCGCATCCTGGCCGATGCGGACCGCGATCCGGCCTTCGCCGCCCAGGCGCTGGTCCTGCCGACCGAGGCGTATCTCGGCACGCAGATGGCGGTGGTCGATCCCGACGCCATCCACACGGTGCGGGAGTTCGCGCGCAAGACGCTGGCCGGCAGGCTGCGCCCGCAGTTCCTCGACCTCTATCGCCGCAACAGCAGCCAGGAGCCCTTCTCGGCCGATGCCGGGGCCATCGGCCGGCGGGCGTTGAAGAATTTGTGTCTCGCCTATCTGATGGCGCTGGAGGATGCCGAGGCGCTGGGCCTCTGCCTGACGCAATATCGCACCGCCCAGGGCATGACCGACGAGATCGCGGCGCTGCAGTTCCTGTCCAATGCCTCCTCGCCGGAGGGGGAGGCTGCACTGGCCGACTTCTACCAGCGCTGGAAGGGCGAGGCGCTGGTGGTCGACAAATGGTTCGGCGTACAGGCGATGTCCAATCGCGCCGACGCGCTGGACCGTGTGACAGCCCTGCTGGGTCATCCGGCCTTCGAGATCCGGAACCCGAACAAGGTCTATGCGCTGATCGGCGGCTTCGCCAACGGCAACCCGGTGCGCTTCCACGACGCGGGCGGTGCCGGATACCGCTTCCTCGCCGATCAGGTGCTTCGCCTGGACCCCATGAACCCTCAGGTTGCATCCCGCCTGATGGGGCCCTTCTCCCGCCTGCGGCGCTATGACGCGGCCCGCCAGGCGTTGATGAAGGCCCAGTTGGAGCGGATCGTCGCCACGCCGGGCCTGTCGCCGGATGTCTACGAGGTGGCGAGCAAGAGCCTGGAGGCTGCCGGCTGAGACTCCGCCCGGAAGGCTTGAGCCGAATGCACCGATCGGCAGCACAAGATCGGCAGCAAAAATCCGGGTTGAAACGCGAAGGGCCGGAGACATCGCGTCTCCGGCCCTTCCGCCGTCCGAAGCCCCTCGGGCTGACCGGGCAGCCCAGGGAAAAGCGGCCTTACTTCTGCTCGCCCAGGAAGGCGATCAGGTCGGCGCGCTTGGTGTCGTCCTTCAGGCCGGCAAAGGCCATGGTGCCGCCGGGAACGATCTCCTTCGGAGCCTTGATGTAGGCGTCCAGGGTCTCCGCGGTCCAGACCAGGCCGCCGGCGGCCTTTTCCTTCATCGGCGCCGAATATTTGAAGGCTTCGATCGAAGCGGCCGGACGACCGACGACGCCGAACAGCGACGGACCGACCTTGTTCTTGCCCTGCTCGGTGGTGTGGCAGGCCATGCAAACCTTGAACACGTCCTTGCCGGCGGCGGCGTCGGCGGCCTGAGCGGCACCGGCACCCATGACGACGGCGGCAACGGCGGCAACGCCCATCAACAGCTTCTTCATACTTCGGCTTCCCTTCCGATGGATCGGCCGGCCGACGGTGCCGACCGGAATCGCGCGGCAGCATACACATTCCGGGGATCCGTCAAACCCCTTTGATACAGCCGTACGACCAATGAACAATCTGCCAGATTAATTAATCCAGGCAAGCGCCGCGAGCAGGACCACAACCACGAGAAGAGCGCCCCACGGCACGTAGAAGCCGCTGCCCCCCAGCCCGATTCCACCGCCGATTCCTCCGCCAATCGCCCCGCCGGCCCCGCCGCCGGACCCATGCCCGGCCGGCAGCGGCAGCGGGACTTCCGGCGGCGGCGTCACCACGGTTGCGGCTGCCACCGGCACGGCGGCAGCCTCCGCTGGAACGGCCGCCGCAGGACCGGCAGCCGGCTCCGCCTCGGCCGGCGGGGGGCCGACGATCCGGGTGAAACGGGCGAAGAACTCCTCCGCCATCTTGCGGGCAGTGGCGTCGACCAGCCGGGAGCCGATCTGCGCCAGCTTGCCGCCGACCTGGGCCTTGGCGCTGTAGGTCAGCAGGGTGGCGCCGCCGTCGTCGGCCAGCGTAACCGTGGCGCCGCCCTTGCCGAAGCCGGCCGCGCCTCCCGATCCCTCGCCGCTGATGGTGTAGCCGTTGGGCGGGTCGAGGTCCGACAGCGTGACCTTCCCGGCGAATTTGGCGCTGACCGGGCCGACCTTGGCGACGACCTTGGCGGTCATCTCGGTGTCGGACTGCCTGACCACCTCCTCGCAGCCGGGGATGCACTGGCGCAGGATCTCCGGATCGTTCAGCGCCGCCCACACCGTCGCGCGCGGGGCCTCGATCCGGTGGCTTCCGCTCATGTCCATGGTTCGTCGTTCCTCCAACCCTGATGCGGCCCTTTGCGGGCTCCGGTTCCCTGGCGGTCCCTTGGCTGCGGTCCCTTGGCTGAAGCCGGTTTCCGGTCGAGGATACGGGATTGCCCGATGCCGCGACAGCCCTGACCGCCTCATCTCAAAGTGTTATGGACCGCCCTTCGGTCGGCGGCCTCAGCCCTGCGGTGCCATGCAATTGTTGACGATGGGCGTGCAGGCCGACAGCGAGGCGCCGGCCGGATAGCTGACCTGCTCCACCGTGCCGCGCGGGCCGACCACCACCGTGGCCTCGCAGCCGGGGCTGCCGCTGCCGATCGGCACGCCGAAGCCGAGCCCGAGCCCCACCCCGCCGCTGCCGCCGAAGCTTCCGGCACCGATGCCGATGCTGCTGCCCGGGCTGTAGGCGGCGGCAGGCCGCGCCACATAGGTGTAATATTCCCGGCCGGACGCCACCGCCTGCCGGTCGGGCACGCCGGCGCAGGCCAGCAGGTCGGCCTTGGGCATGCCGATCATCGCGGTCTGGGCACGCCGGGCCACCTCCGGATCGGGGCCGGTGGCGCAGCCCGCCAGCAGGGCGGCCGTGCCGCCGAGAAGGATCATCGCCGCGCGCAAGTCCATGCCTCGTCCTCCATGTCTCGTCCTCCACCAGGATATCCTGTCATCGCCGGGATCGTCTCAACCGGTTGATGCAGTGCTGAAACCCCGCCGCCGCCGCTCCGTTCCGCCCGGCTGCCGCTTCCCAGGACCGGTTCGGCGGCGGATCGACGGGCGGGCATGACGGGGGTGCGGAGATTTGCTAGGAATTCCGCCACCCGCCCATCCCAGCACATCAGGACCGCCAACGCCATGGCCGAGCTTCCGCCGCAGCCCTCCCATCCTTCTTCCCCGCCTTCCTCCCGGCCTTCCTCCCAGCCTTCCCCCAGCCCCCCCGTCACCGTCCATCTTGCGCTGGGCGGCAATCTGGGCGACCGCGCCGCCAATCTGGCCGAAGCGATCCGGCGGCTCGGCGCGGCGGTGGAGATCGATGCGCACTCGGCGCTCTACGAGACGGCGCCGATGTATGTGACCGACCAGCCGGCCTTCCTGAACATGGCGGTGCGCGGCACCACGCGCCTCGACCCGCCGGCGCTTCTCAGCGCCCTCAAGGAGATCGAGGCCGCGCTCGGCCGGGACCAGGGCGGCCTGCGCTTCGGCCCGCGCCCGATCGACATCGACATCCTGCTCTATGCCGACACCGTGATGGCGACGCCGGAGTTGGAGATCCCGCACCCGCGCATGGCGGAGCGCGCCTTCGTCCTCTGCCCGCTGGCCGACATCGCCGCCGATACCGTCCATCCGGTGCTCGGCCGGCGCATCGACGCGCTGCGCGACGCCGTGCCGGGCCGCGAGACCGTGCTGCGGATCGCCGAAACGCTCTGACATACCGTGTTTTGACGTTTTTGCCGGCGGCGCCACCGCTTATAGTGCGCGCCTGAACGCAATGCCGGTGCCGGGCCGCCGGCCGGGAGACTCTGTTGTCGGACCACAACGCAGAACGGGCCGTCACGGTCCAGCCGGGCGGCGCGCCGCTCACCTACACCATCCTCGTGCGCGGCTTCGCCGCCGCTGTGGACATGGCCGGCCGGTCCGACCGGCCGCAGGTCCGCTTCGACCTGACGCTGACCGTCACCCACCCCGGCCCCGGCTTCCCCGACGACATCGCCGCCGTCATGTCCTATGAGGACATCGTCGAGGACCTGCGCCGCCTGTGCGCCGAATCCGGGGTGCCCGGCCCGGACTATCTGACCGACCGCGCCGCCGACCTCTGCCTGTCCCACGCCAAGGTGCGCCGCGTCCAGGTGGACGTCACGGTTCCCGCCGCCGTCCCGGGCGGTCCCGCCGCCGGAGCCAGCCTGACCCGTGTCCGTGCCGGGCAGGAGTAGACCCAGCGCCATTTGTGCAAAATACCCCCTATACTGACTCTCGAAAAGATATAGTGCGGATCGCCAAAAGGACGGGTGACAATACCACCCGGCATGCGTTATGGTCGCTGAATTGTATTTTCAACGCACAATCCGGATCAATGGGGCTATGTCCCCGGCGACCATCCGGGTACCGAAAGCCGGGACGCACACGCAGCAGGGATTAGGCCAATCGCCATCACCGGCTTCGACCGTCCGCCGATCCCTCTTCCGGGACGGCCACGGTACAGGGAAGCCGGACCAAGGGAGGGACGCATGGACCGCAAGACGACGCCGACCCTTTCCGAACTGCTGGAAGATCCGATCGTGATCGCCGTCATGGCCCGCGACGGAATCAGCCGCGACAGCGTACAGCAGCTGTTCGAGCGCCTTCGCCGCAGCCGCCGGCTCCAGGAAGAACGGCTCGCCGCCTGAGGCCGCCGCCCGGGCATTTTTGCCCCCGGAGCATCCAGTCCGAAACCGCAAAGCGCCGCTGTCCCAGGAGAGCGGCGCTTTGTGATTCGGCATGTCCGTGGCCTGCCCGATCAGTGGGGTGCCAGACTGACGAACTTCACCTGCTCGAATGCCTGGAATCCCTCGCTTCCACCCTCCAGACCGATGCCGCTGTCCTTGACGCCGCCGAAGGGTGTCTCGGGATAGGACACCAGCCAGTGGTTCACCACGACGTTGCCACACTCGATTTCCGCCGAAAGCCGGTCGGCCAGGGCAAGATCGCGGGTGAAGACATAGGATGCCAGCCCGAGCGACAGGCGGTTCGCCAGCGCCACCGCCTCCTCCGCGTCACGGAATGAGGCGACCAGCGCCAGCGGCCCGAACGGTTCCTCGTTCGCGGCCCGGCAGGAAGGCGTGACACCGGCCAGCACCGTCGGCCGATAGAAGAAGCCCGGCCTGTCGATGCGGGCGCCGCCGGCCATCACCGTGGCGCCGTTGCGACGGGCATCCTCCACCAGCGCGTCGATGGCAGCCAGCCGCCGGGCATTTTGCACCGGCCCCATCTGCGTTGCCGGATCGAAGGGATCGCCGACACGGATCGCCGACGCGGCCTCGGCGAAGGCGGCCGCGAAACGGTCGTGGATCGTCTCATGCACAAAGAAGCGGGTCGGCGACGTGCAAATCTGCCCTGAGCTGCGGAACTTCGCGGCGGCGGCACCGCGGGCCACCGCCTCGACATCCACGTCGGGGAAGACCAGCACCGGAGCGTGGCCGCCCAGTTCGAACACGCCGCGCTTCATTGTCCGCGTCGCCAGGGCGGCCAGATGCTTGCCGACCGGGATCGAGCCGGTGAAGGACACCATGCGGATCGCCTCGGCCTCCAGCAGCCGGTCGGCAACCGCACCGGGATTGCCGAACAGCATGTTGGCGACGCCGGCCGGGAGACCGGCTTCGGCCAGCATGCGCGCGATGAAGAGCGCCGCGGCCGGCGTCCCCTCGGACGGCTTGATGACGATGGAACAGCCAGCGCCCAGCGCGCCCGCGATCTTGCGCGCCGGCGTGATCGCCGGGGCGTTCCAGCCGCTGAAGGCCGCGACCGGTCCAACCGGCTCGCGCAATGCCATCAGCCGGTGGCCGGGGGTGCGGGGTGGAATGACGCGGCCATAGGAGCGGCGGCATTCCTCCGCCGCCCAATCGAACATGCCGGCCGCCGTCTCCACCTCGCGCGAAGCTTCGGCGAACGGCTTGCCCAATTCCAGCGCGATCAGGGCGGCGAGCCCGCCAGCCTCCGCCCGCATCAGGTCGGCCGTGCGGCGCAACAGCGCCGACCGTTCGATCGCGCTGGTCCGCCGCCACACCCGGAACCCGTCCGCCGCCGCTGCCACCGCCGCATCGACATCTCCGGTGGTGGCGTGGGGCAGCAGGCCCAGCGTCGTGCCGGTCGCCGGGTCGATCACCGCTTCGGCGGTCCGGCCCCCGGCCTCGATCCAGCGTCCACCGATCCACAGGTGAAGGTCGGGATAAGCGGCGTTCGTCATCGTTGCCTCGGTGCGTTGAAACGGACGTAATCAGGCAAATGGACAGAGTCAGGCGGTCGCCAGCACACCCGGATCGCAGGAGCGGAAGCCCGGCCCGCTGAGTTCGGCCAGCCTCGCCAGTTCGGCCCCGAGCCAGGCCGGGTCGCGGCGGCCGGCCCAGAACAGCGGCCCGCCCTCCCATGCCGGGAAGCCATAGCCGTTGACCAGCACGAGGTCGATGTCCGATGCACGGGCGGACACCCCCTCGGACAGCAGGCAGGCGGCCTCGTTGACCATGGTCAGCAGAACGCGGGTGACGATCTCGTCATCGGAAATGGCGCGGCGGGCGATTCCCTTGGCGGCCGACGCCTCCTCGATCAGCGCGGTCACCTCCGGGTCGGGCTCGCCACGCCCGGCACCGGGCGGATAGCGATAGTAGCCGGCGCCGGTCTTGCGGCCGAGCCGCCCGGCCTCGCACAGCCGGTCCGGAATCTCGACATAGCGGGCGGCTGGGCCAGCGGGCAGGCTTTGGGTTGCCGCCTGCTGCCGGCGCATCCGCCAGGCGATGTCCAGCCCCGACAGATCGGCGACGGCGAACGGCCCCATGGCGAAGCCGAACCGCTCCAGGGCCGCATCGATCCCGGCCGGCAGGGCACCCTCCTCGATCAGGAATTCGCACTGGCGGCGGTAGGCGGCGTAGATGCGGTTGCCGATGAAGCCGAAGGCATTGCCCGCCACCACCGGCAGCTTGCCCAACCGCCTGGCCAGCGCGAGGCCGGTCGCCAGAACCTCGGGTGAGGTTTTCGTCCCGCGCACCACCTCCAGCAGGCGCATGACGTTGGCCGGGCTGAAGAAATGCAGGCCCACCACATCCTGGGGCCGGCCGCTCGCCGCCGCGATGGCATCGAGGTCGAGGTAGGACGTGTTCGACGCCAGCACCGCCCCGGGCGCCAGCACAGCATCGAGCCGGCGGAACAGATCCTGCTTGACCGACAGATCCTCGAACACCGCCTCGATCACCAGATTGGCCGCGCCGAGCGCCGCCATGTCGGTGCCCGGGTCGAGCGCGGCCAGCCGCTTCCCGGCCACCTCGGCACTCATCTTCCCGCCCTCGACGCGGCGGGCATAATGGTCGCGCAGCCGGGCCATCCCGGTGTCGAGCGCCCCGGCGTCGCGTTCGAGCAGGGTCACCGGAAGGCCGGCATCGAGCGCGGCGATGGCGATGCCGGTCCCCATGGTGCCGGCGCCGATCACCCCGATCCGCTCCAGCCGCCGGGGCGCCACGCCCTCCAGCCCCGGAACGCGGGCCGACTCCCGCTCGGCAAAGAACAGGTGCCGGCGGGCGGCCGCCTCCGTTTCCAGGCGCAGGCGCTGGAAAACGGCCCGCTCCTCCGCCAGCGCCTCGTTCAGCGGGCGTTCGGCGGCGGCACGGACGGCACGGATCGCCTCCACCACCGGCGGGCGGTTGCGGCCGGCGCGCAGGGCTGCACCGGCCGCCGCCTCGATGCGCTCGGCCGGCTCGTCGGGAACCGGGCGGGCGGCCACCCGGCATTTGCGGCCCGAGAGTGTGCGTGCATGGGCGATGGCGGCGGCGCGCAAAGCCTCTGCCTCCTCTCCCTCCGCCAGGGCGTCGACCAGGCCGAGCGCCAGCGCGTCGGCGGCGGCCACCCGCCGGCCTTCGCAGATCAGCCCGATGGCGGTGGAGATGCCGACCAGGCGCGGCAGGCGCTGGGTGCCTCCGGCACCGGGAATCATGCCCAGCGTCACTTCCGGCAGGCCCACCAGCGTGCCGGGAGCGGCAATGCGGGCGTCGCAGCCCAGCGCCAGCTCGAACCCGCCGCCCAGCGCCGCTCCATGCAGGGCGGCGACCACCGGCTTCGGACAGTCCTCGATGGCGGCGATCACCGCCGGCAGTTGCGGTTCCTCAAGCGGCTGGCCGAACTCCCGGAGGTCGGAGCCGGCGATGAAGGTCTTGCCGGCTCCGATCAACACCGCCGCCGTGACGTCGGGGTCCGCCGCGACCCCGGCGATGGCGTCGAGCAGCCCGCGGCGCACCCCGACCGAGCCGGCGTTGATCGGCGGGTTGTCGATGACGATGACCGCCACCGCACCGTCCCGTTCCAGCCGGACCTGTCCGCCGGAAACGACGGCTCCGGGCCGGCCGCCGCTCACTTCGCCACCAGGGGGCAACCGCCCTGGTCCATCGGGCGGAAGGCCTTGTCGCCGGGCACCGTCTCCAGGACCTTGTAATAGTCCCACGGCCCCTTGGATTCCGACGGTTTCTTCACCTGCATCAGATACATGTCGCGGATCACCCGGCCATCGGGACGGATCGAGCCGTTCTTGGTGTAGAAGTCGTTGATCGGCATCTTGCGCATCTGTTCGGCCAGCTTGGTGGCGTCGTCGCTGTCGATCGCCTGGATCGCCTTCAGATAGTGGGTCACCGCGCCATAGACCGCCGCCTGCAGGCCGCCGGGCGCCCGGCCGTTGAAACGGTCCATGAAGCGCCTGCTCCAGGCCCGCGTCTCGTCGTTCATGTCCCAATAGAAGCTTTCGGCGAAGGTCAGCCCCTGCGCGCTCTCCAGCCCCAGGGCATGGATGTCGGGCAGGTTGACCAACAGCGCCGCCATCGTCTTGCCGCCGGCGGCGATGCCGAATTCGCCCGCCTGCTTGACCGCATTGATCATGTCGGCCCCGGCATTGGCCAGACCGATCACGGTGGCCGGCGAGGACTGCGCCTGCAGCAGGTAGGACGAGAAGTCCGCGGTGTTGAGCGGCGCCCGCACCGCCCCGACGACGGTGCCGCCGTTGGCCTTGACCACGCGGGTCGCCTCGCCTTCCAGCGCATGGCCGAAGCTGTAGTCGGCGGTCAGGAAATACCAGTCCTTCAGGCCGCGCTTGACCAGCGCGGTGGTGGCGACGGTCGGCAGGGCGTAGTTGTCGTAGGCCCAATGCACGCCGACGGGCGAGCAGGCCTTGCCGGTCAGTTCCGGCGTACCGGGGCCGGTCGCCAGGAACATGCGGTTCTTGTCGCGCGAGATGCCCTGGACGGAGAGCGCCACGGCGGACGACACCACCTCGGTGATCGCATCGACGCCCTCGACGTCATACCAGCGCCGGGCGATGCCGGACCCGATGTCGGCCTTGTTCTGGTGGTCGGCCGAGACGATCTCGATCGTCGCGCCGTTGACCTTGCCGCCGAAATCCTCCGCCGCCATCTGGGCCGCCAGCACCGCTCCGGCGCCGACATTGTCGGAATAGGGACCGGACATGTCGGTCAGCACGCCGATCTTCACGGTCTTGCCGGAAATCTCGGCGGCGGCTCCACCGGCCAGACCGATGGTCAGCGCTGCGGCGGCGGTTGCAGTCAGCACCCGCAGGCCGGGCGCCCGAACAGTGATGGCACGCATGAATGATCCCTCCCCGGGGAATTGATGGCCGCCGCCTTGCTTTCGGTCGGCGGCCGGTTATTGTCGGAATGCTTGCCGCCGGAGCGCTTGCCGTCGGAACGGGGCTCAGCGGTGGACGATCTCGCTCAGGACCGGCAGCAGATGGGCGATGAAGCCCTCCGGATCCTCGCTCATCGGGAAATGGCCCAGCCCCGGCATGATCGATACGGTGGCGCCGGGAATGCAGGCAGCGGTCTCCAGCGTGTCGGCCGGAGAGCAGGAATAGTCGTATTCGCCGGTCAGCAGATAGAGCGGGCAGCGGCTGGTGTCGATCTCGCCCAACCGGTGGCGGATGTCGCCATCCACCTTGTAGAAATAGAGGTCGCCCTTGAAGATGCCCGGACCGCCCTGCATGTAGTGCCAGACCGTCTCCCAGCGGTGGGCGTCGGGGGCATTCGGCCCGACCAGCCCGGCGGCGATGGCGGCACAGACCTCCCCGCCATTCACGTCCGGATGATGCAGCCAGGTCGTATCGTAATAGGGATGGACGTGGGCGGAGGATTGCAGCCCGACGATGGCGCGGAACTCCCCGGCATGTTCCATCGCCAGATGCAGCGCGATGCGTCCGCCGATGGAACAGCCCATCGCCACCGGGCGGTCAAGGTCCAGCGCCCGGCAGACCGTCAGGATGATGTCGGTGTAGTCGGCGCTGGTGAGCTGGTAGTCACCGTCCTGCCAGCCGGCCGGCGGCGAGGATTTGCCGTGCCAGGGCAGGTCGAAGGCGATGACGCGGAAATCGCGGGTGATGCGCGGATCGTTCAGGATGCCGCGGAACTGGCGGCCGTCCGATCCGGCGGTGTGCAGGCAGACCAGCGGTATGCCCTGCCCCGCCTCCTCGAAATAGATCCGGTGCTCGCGGGCCTTGTGGTCCAGCCGCATGTAACGCCCGGTGATGGATTCGATCGTCGCACGCATCAGGCGGTTTCCTTCGGGCTGCGCAGGCTGGCCATCACGTCCTTGATGTAGAGGAGATTGGCCATGAAGGGTTGCAGGTTGCCGGACAGGGTCAGCTCCCCCCGCCGCAGCAGGGCGAACAGGTCGTGGAACCCCGGCGGCGGCAGCGGCTGCCAGAAGCGCCCCAGTGCATCGGCCCCGCAGGACAGGCCGAAGGTCCAGGACGGCATGACGAACGGCCCCCTGCGCACCTCGGCGATCCGCCCGCGGTCGATGGAGATCAGATAGGCGTCGGCGCCGATGTCCAGCCGCATCACCGCGGTCAGGAACCGGCCGCGATGGACGAGCCGCTCATTGGCGTTCACAAGCTCCGGCAGCGAGAGCACATCCGGCCTGGGCATCATCGGTTCCTCCCGGAACGGTTTTCGGTATCGTTTTCTTGGGACTGGACGGTTGCATCCGCCGTTGCCAGCCGGACCAGCGCGTCGACCGCCACCGCCCCCTGCCCGTCGGCCATCGCCATCAGCGGATTGATCTCCGCCTCCAGCACGGTCACGTCGTCCAGCAGGGCAAGGCGGGAGACGGCGACCAGCGCATCGGCGACGGCGCCGAGGTCGCCCGCCGTCCGGCCACGATAGCCGGCCAGGGCCTGGAGCGCCTTCACCTCGCCGATCATCTCCAGCGCGGTGTCGCGGTCCACCGGCGCCAGCCGCAGGGCACGGTCGCGGTAGATCTCGGTCAGCACGCCGCCTGCGGCCAGCATCACCACCGGCCCGACCTGGGGGTCGCGGCGCAGGCCGACCAGCACCTCGCCCACGCCGCGGGTCATCGGCTGGACCAGGATGGTCCGCACGCCAACCCCCGGCCTTGCGGCTTCGACCCGGCCGCGGATCGCCGCCATGGCGGCGGACAGCGCATCGGCGTCGGCGATGTTCAGCACCACGCCGCCCAGGTCGGTCTTGTGGGCGATGTCGGGATGCAGGACCTTGGCGACCACCGGGTAGGCGAAGGGGAGCTCCGGCACCGGTTCGCCGACCGTCAGCACCGCGACCGGCGCATGGGGAATGCCGACGCGGGCGAACAGACGGTAGGCCTCGGCCTCGTCGATGGTCCGCCCGGCACCCGACCCGGCACCCGCCCCCGCCCCAGGATGAGCAGGCGGCGGCGGAGTCGCCAGTTCGCGACGCGGGGCCCGGCGGTTGAGCGCGGCGGCGATCACGTCGCCGCAGGATTCCGGCGCGCGGAAACAGGGGACTCCGGCGGCGTTCAGGCGCAGCAGCGCCTCCGGCGCCTCCGGCACGATGAAGGCGGCCAGCGGCTTGTCATGCTCGCGCGCGCTGTCGATCACCGGCGCCACCGCCAGATCGGGCTGGAAACGGGCGGAGGATCCGACGGTCGCCAGGACGAGATCGAATTCCGGCGCGGTCTGCATCACCCCCAGCGCGGCCTTCATCACGTCGTAGCGGGTGCCGGCCAGCGTCAGGTCGACCAGGCGCCCCTCCCCGGCCGAGATCCCGGCCTCGGCGAGACGACGCACGGTGTCCGGGCTGGGGGCGGCGACCCGAACGCCGCGGATGGCGAGCTGGTCGATGGCCATGGCCGCCCCGCCGCCGGTGGTGGTGACGACGCCGACGGCGGGTTGCCGTCCGGCCTTCGACTGCATCCGGGGCGGCATGCGGTTGAGCAGCGGCAGGATTTCCAGCAGCCCGTCGAAGGATTCCACCCGGGCGATCCCGCAATCCCGCAGGAAGGTATCGGCGACGTCATCCTCCCCGGCCAGCGCGCCGGTATGGGAAACCGCCAGTTCCGCCGCCTCCGCCGAGCGGCCCAGCTTGTAGGCCGCCACCGGCTTGCCGCGCTCCGCCGCCGCCAGCGCGAAGCGACGGAGGGCGTCGGCGTTGCGCATCGATTCCAGGAACAGCAGGTAGCCGCCGATCTTCGGATCGTCGAGTGTCGCCTCGCAGATTTCGCCGACCGACAGATCCACTTCGCCGCCGACCGACACCAGCCCGGCGAAGCCGACGCCGCGCGCCTTGCCGCGCGACAGCAGGGCGCCGATCAGGCTTCCGCTGTGCGAGGCGACGAACACCCCGCCTTCCGGCAGGTCGGGTTCGGCGAAGGCGGCGTTGGCGGTCAGCACCAGACGCTCATGCACGTTGACGACACCGATGCTCGACGGGCCGAGCACACGCACGCCGTAGGAGCGCCCGATCTCCGCCAGCCGCCGCTCGCGCTCGACCCCGGCGCCGCCCGCCTCGGAAAAGCCGCCGGCCAGGATGGTCGCGACCGGAACGCCCAGACGCCCGCACTCCTCCAGCGCGGCGATGGCCGCATCGGTGCCGGTCAGGATGAAGGCATGGTCCGGCCGTTCCGGCAGGGCCGACAGCGACGCGAAGGCCGGCTCACCCTGCACGGTGGCGCGGGTGGGATTGACGCTGTAGACCTCGCCGCCATAGCCGGCACGGCGCAGGAAGCGCAACGGACGGGCGGCGGTCTTCGCAATGTCGTCCGACACCCCGACCAGCGCCACCGACCGCGGCCGCAGCAGCGCCTCGGCCAGGGCGAAGCCGGTGCAGCCCTTGACCATGCCTGGAACGGTGCCGCTCACGACCGGCTCTCCCGCGGTGGACGCTGATCGAAGCGACGCTCGAACAGTTCCTCGGCGATGCGGTTCTTCAGAATCTCGATTGAGCCGCCGGCGATCATCCAGCCGCGTGTCCGCTTCACGCAGTATTCGACCAGCGCTTCCTGGCTGTACCCGGTGCCGCCCATGATCTGCAGGGCTTCATTGGCGACCTCGAAGCCGGCAAGGTTGCAGGCCAGCTTGGCGATCGAGGTTTCATAGGCCGACGGCAGGCCGTTGTCGGCGTTGGTGGCGGCCCGGTAGAGCAGCAGCTGCGCGCCTTCCAGCTTCAGCGCCATGTCGGCGAATTTCCATTGCAGGCCCTGGAACTCGCACAGCGGGCGGCCGAACTGGACCCGCGTTTCCGCATGCGCCTTGGCGAGGTTGAAGGCATGGCGGCCCAGCGCCAGCGCCCGCGAGGCGTTGCCGATGCGCTCCACGTTGAAGCCGGCAATCTGCTTCTTGAAGCCGCCCGGCCCCAGCAGGACGTTCGCCTTGGGAACCCGGCAGTCCTCGAAATAGAGCTGGCACCATTCCTCGCCGCTCATGAAGGCGGAGGGCTGGCCGATGGTGAAGCCCGGCGTCCCGCGTTCGATCAGCACCGAGCCGATGCCGCCGACGCCTGGGGCGAAGCGGACATAGACCAGGAACAGCGTCGCTTCCGGGCTGTGGGTGGAAAAGACCTTCGACCCATTGATGACGTAATGATCGCCATCCTCGCGGGCGCTGGTCTTCAGGTCGGTGACCGCCGATCCCGCGTCCGGTTCGCTCATGCCCAGCGCCAGCAGCTTGCGCCCGGCGAGCAGGTCGCCCAGCCAGCGCTCCTTCTGCTCTGCACTGGCATATTCGGCAAAGGTGCGGATCGGCCCGAAATTGCCGGCCTGGACGACGTCGGCGCTCTTGGGACAGACCAACGCCAGCTCCTGGATGGCGATCACCGCATCCATCAGCGTGCCGCCAACGCCGCCATCCTCCTCGCGCATCGTGATGCCCAGCAGGCCCATCTCCGACAGTTTCGCGGCCACGTCCCAGGGAAAGGCTGGGGAGTGGGCGCGCTTCAGCGCGTCGGCGGCCAGCTCGGCGCGGGCGAAGCGGCGCACGGAGTCGGCGAAGGCGCGCTGTTCCTGGTTGAGTTGAAAGTCCATGGGCTCCGACGGGGGCTATCGAATTGCGTTGCAGCCAATCAATCGCATTGACGAACAAGCGACAACTTCCTAGTTGTTGGCCTCCCATAACCTTTTGTAATGGACCTGAGACGGTGCGTCCGATCCCCCCGCTCAACCCGCTCCACGTCTTCGAATGCGCGGCCCGGCACGGCAGCTTCACCAAGGCGGCGGACGAGTTGGGCGTCACCCAGCCGGCGGTCAGCCGGCAGGTCGCCTTGCTGGAGGATTACCTGGGGGTCCGGCTGTTCCACCGCGAAACCCGCGGCCTGACCCTGACCGGCGAGGGCAAGCGGTACGCATCGCAGATCGCTCCCGCCTTCCGCTGCATCGCGGAGGCGACGGACGAACTGGTTTCCGCCCGAGCCGCCGCCCCCCTGAAGCTGCAGGTCTATGCGACCTTCATGGCGAAATGGCTGATGCGGCGCTTGCCGCAGCTGCAGACCAACCACCCCGATCTGCGGTTGCGCACCCGAACGGCGGTTACGCCGGTCGACTTCGCCCGCGACAATGTCGACGCGGCGATCCAGCTCGGCACCGGCGATTGGCAGGGCATGGACTCGGTTTTCCTGTTCGCCGACGAAATCCTGCCGGTGTGCAGCCCCGCCCTTCTGGCAGGCGGACCGCCGGTGAAAACCCCGGCCGATCTGCTGCGCTACCCGTTGCTGCACTCCCATTACCGGCGGCGGGACTGGCCCGACTGGCTGGAAGCAGCCGGCTTGGCGATGGCGGAAACGCAGGAGCCGCTGATGTTCCCCAGCTCGCTGCTGACCTATCAGGCCGCCCTGGACGGGCTTGGCATCGCCATGGGCCAACCCGCCATGCTGGAGACGGAGCTGCGCGGCGGCAGTCTGGTCTGCCCGATCGACCGGCCGCTACGCCGCGATCTCGGCTATTACTTCGTGGTACCGCCCAACCACCAGGACCGCGCCCGCATCGCGAAGGTGCGCAACTGGCTGCTGGAGCAGGTGGCGGCCGGGTGACCCGTGGCGGCAGTGCTTGGCGGCATGTCCATTACCGCAGGTTATGCTTCGCCAACTTTATGTCAGTTGCCGCATCCATCCAGGCTTCCGATAGTCGTCCGGACCGCGGCTGGCCGCATCGCAGCTGCCACGCTCTGCCGCCATCGTCCCGTCCAAGCCGGAAGGCCCAGTCCATGACCGAAGCATTTCTGTGCGACGCCGTGCGCACGCCGATCGGGCGTTACGCCGGCGCGCTGTCGCCGGTGCGCGCCGACGATCTCGCCGCCATTCCCCTGCGGGCGCTGCTCGACCGCAATCCTTCCCTGGATCCGTCGGCGATCGAAGACGTGATCCTGGGCTGCGCCAACCAGGCGGGAGAGGACAACCGCAACATCGCGCGCATGGCGGTCCTGCTGGCCGGCCTGCCGGAAACGGTGCCGGGCACAACGGTGAATCGTCTTTGCGGGTCTGGGCTCGACGCCATCGCGCTCGCGGCGCGCGGCGTGCGTGCTGGCGAACAGTCCCTGCTGCTGGCCGGCGGGGCGGAGAGCATGTCGCGCGCCCCGTTCGTGATGGGCAAGGCCGACGGTGCCTTCTCCCGTGCGATGCGGCTGGAGGACACCACGATGGGTTGGCGCTTCGTCAACCCGCGCATGAAGGCATCGCATGGCGTGGACAGCATGCCGGAAACCGCCGAGACGGTGGCCGAGCGGTATGGCATCGCCCGCGAGGATCAGGATTCCTTCGCCCTGCGCTCGCAGCAGCGCGCCGCAGCCGCCCAGCGCAGCGGACGCTTTGCCCGGGAGATCGTCGCCGTGCCGGTCGCCGGCCGCAAGGGTGCGATCACCGAGGTGACGGCCGACGAGCATCCGCGGCCGGACACCACGCTCGATCAACTCGCGGCACTGAAGCCGGTGGTGCGTCCCGGCGGTACGGTGACCGCCGGCAATGCGTCCGGCATCAACGACGGCGCGGCGGCGCTGATCGTCGCCGGCGAGGCGGCGGCCAGGCGCCATGGGCTGACGCCGCGTGCCCGCATCGTCGGCGCGGCGGTCGCCGGGGTCGAGCCGCGCGTGATGGGCATCGGACCGGTCCCGGCTGTGCGCCTCCTGCTCGAGCGCACCGGCGTGCCGCTCGACCGCATCGACGTGATCGAGTTGAACGAGGCGTTCGCCGCACAGGGTCTTGCCTGCCTGCGCGAACTGGGGCTGGCGGACGACGATCCTCGGGTGAATCCCAACGGCGGCGCCATCGCGCTCGGTCATCCGCTGGGGATGTCCGGCGCCCGGCTGGCGACCACCGCGCTGGTCGAGCTGGAACTGCGCGGCGGCCGGTATGCCCTGTGCACCATGTGCATCGGCGTCGGCCAGGGCATCGCCCTGCTGCTGGAACGTGTGTAGCAAGGGCAGGTTCCGAAATAAAAAGGGCGGCCTCCCGATGGGGGCCGCCCTTTTCACGTCGAGCGGTTGCCTTGCGATC